>CAZYDI010000006.1:5031-69162 GCA_964646255.1 uncultured Bacteroidales bacterium | reverse complement strand
CAGCGAGTAATCCCTTCAAGATCACGAGCGCAGCGAGTAATCCCTTCAAGATCACGAGCGCAGCGAGTAATCCCTTCAAGATCACAAGCGCAGCGAGTAATCCCGATCACGAATGTTGGATGTACGGGAAATGGGATCGGGATGAACGCAGCGAGAAACCCAGTATCCAGGAAAGTTATCCCGGCCGGAATCTATCCAGAATTCATTTATACTCTCCTCTGCTAATTGCTGTCATAATTCATTAAACAAAAATTTTCTTTTACTTATTTTCAAATTCCAATAAAATATAACATATTTACATTTATGTATATTTAGAATTGTGAATATAAAAATTGATTTCACCTATGAAATACCTTATTGTCGGCGGAGTGGCCGGTGGAGCTACAACAGCTGCACGGCTCAGGCGAATGAATGAGCATTGCACCATCATCATCTTTGAAAGGGGCGAATATATTTCTTATGCCAATTGTGGATTGCCTTATTACATAGGCGGAGCTATCCCGCAAAGAAGCAACCTATTTGTTCAAACCCCCGAATCGTTCGGAAAGCGATTTAATGTGGATATCCGCACCTTTAGCGAAGTCATTGCCATTGACAAAGGGAAAAAACTGGTAACGGTGAAGGAAGTACGCACCGGGAAAACATATGAGGAAAATTATGATAAACTCATTCTCTCTCCCGGGGCTGAACCGGTGCGTCCTTCACTCCCGGGAATCAACATGGAGGGAATTTTTACCCTGCGCAATGTTCCGGATACCGACAGGATAAAAACTTATATCGAAACGAAAAAACCCAGGCATGCCGTGGTTGTTGGTGCAGGCTTCATTGGTCTTGAAATGGCTGAAAACCTTCATCAAAGCGGAATACGAATCACCATTGTTGAAATGGCCGACCAGGTGATGACACCGCTTGATTACTCCATGGCCGCTTTGGTTCACCAGCACCTGAAAACAAAAAATGTTGAGTTTTATCTGAATACATCGGTTTGCGCATTTTCCGAAAGATCAGGCCGCATATTAATTACGCTCAGCTCTTCCAGAACCATTGAAACTGATATGGTTGTTTTGTCTATCGGTGTTAAACCCGACAGCCGTCTTGCGAAAGAAGCCGGACTTAAAATTGGTGAAACGGGAGGTATATGGGTAAATGAGTATTTACAAACTTCCGATAATGATATCTACGCTGTTGGAGATGTCATTGAGTATGAGAACCCGGTTACCGGTGTAAAGATGATTACCTACCTTGCCGGACCGGCTAATAAGCAGGGACGACTGGTCGCCGACAACCTTGTAAACGGCAACAAGCGTAAATATAAAGGCTCCATCAATACTGCCATAGCAAAGGTTTTCGACTTAACCGTTGCATCAACCGGCGTTTCAGGAAAACTCCTTGGCAAACTGCAAATTCCTCATACCGACTCAATCACGCACTCTTCTTCCCATGCCGGTTACTATCCGGGAGCCATGCCCATGTCGGTTAAAATCTCCTTCTCTCCCAAGGATGGACAATTGCTCGGTGCACAGATTGTTGGTTATGATGGTATTGATAAGAGAATCGACCTCTTGTCTGAAACCATCCGCCGCAAAGGGACCATTTATGATCTTGCAGAAATTGAGCATGCTTACGCCCCACCCTATTCATCGGCCAAAGATCCTGTAAATATTGCCGGAATGGTTGCTGAAAATATCCTTGCGGGAATCACCGATGTTATATCATGGCGAACGGTTTTTGAGAACAGGGACGAGGACCATTTTCTGCTTGATATCAGAACGCGCGATGAATATGCTCTCGGTACAATCGAAAATGCGGTTAACATTCCGCTTGATGAATTGCGTTCGCATTTGGAAGCGTTGCCGGTGGATAAAAAAATCATCGTTTTTTGTGGCGTGGGACTCAGGGCACATGTTGCATGCAGAATTTTGAAACAGCACGGTTTTAAAGGGGTTTACAATCTTTCCGGAGGAATAAAAACATACAATACTGCTACACAAAAACAAAGCAATGAAGATATATTCGGTGACGGATATATCGGCCTTGACGACAACATATACCAGGGAACAAAACCGCCTGTTTTCAGGCCGGTAGAATTAACAGGCATAAAGGAAATTGATGCCACCGGACTGCAATGCCCCGGCCCAATTTTGAGGCTTAAACAATCAATTGACCGGTTGGATATAGGTGAGGCCATAAAGATTAAGGCTACAGACCCCGGTTTTTACAAGGATGTGGAAGCATGGACCAGGGTCACCGGTCATGAACTCATCGAACGCAGTCAGAATGGAGCTGATATAACTGCCATCGTCCGTAAAAATGAGCCACATGCTGCTGCATCCGGCATGCGGAATAATTCAGGTGCCACATTGATTTGCTTCAGCGATGACCTGGATAAAGCAATCGCTACATTTATCATTGCCAACGGTGCAATAGCATCAGGCAAAAAGGTAACCATTTTCTTTACTTTTTGGGGTTTGAACATCCTTAAAAGGCAGGAAAAGCCCGCTGTTAAAAAAGATGTCATCAGCAGCATGTTTGGTTTCATGATGCCCTCATCAAGCAAGAAACTGGGCTTATCAAAAATGAATATGGCTGGTATCGGTCGAAACATGATCAGGAATATCATGAAAAACAAAAACGTGGATTCGCTCGAAAACATGATACAGACTGCCCTGGATAATGGCATCGAACTGGTTGCCTGCCAGATGTCAATGGACCTGATGGGAATTAATGCCCTTGAATTGATCGATGGCGTTCAGATCGGAGGAGTTGCATCATACCTGGAAAGAACAGAAGGCGCAAACCTTAACCTTTTTATTTAGCAAACCTGTCAGCGCCCGAGGTTCATTTCCAGAAAGGTACCCACTGCATCCCATATTCTGAACATGTTAGGGTATTTATACCCTGACCCGAATCCATGTTCGACTTTATCGGACAAATGAATTTCATAGCCGATTTCATACAATTTATCCGGTAAACGGTTATACCTGTACAGTGCATTGATTACCCCGGGTAAGTGAGGTGCGTCCATGTGATCGTAGTTACCTGCCAAAACCATAATATGCGGAAAACGAAAACCGGCTTCAAACATTTCTTTGCTGTAAATATGACTGTTCAGGATGGCCTGTTCGCTAAAGCCATTGCCAAGCAAAAATGATCCATAGGAGAAAATCAATGCCGAAACATTGGATGGAACACTGTCTATCCTGTCGCATACATAATCTTTGAGTGGTTTATTAAACACTTCATTTGCCATATACGCCGGTGTTTTATCGAAATACTCATAACTCATAATATGCGTAAAATTTCCTTTGCTGCCACCGATAGATGCTATTTTTGCAGGATCAATTCCCAGTTCTTCAGCATGAAAACGGATGTATCTTATAGCGCGCTGGGCATCAAAGACCAGCCCGTAATAATACCCGTCTACTGTGTTCATCCGGCCCTGCAGTGCGAAAACATTAAATCCCAATTCATTGAATACTCTTGCCACCAGGGTTAGTTCATCATATGCTCCACGTATGGAAGGAATGGTTATAATGGTTCCTTTTGCGTTTGAAGGTTCCTTCAACCGATAATCCATCAGAAACGGCCGGAATTCCGGATCATCAGCCAACCATGCATCGGCACTGTCAAGCGAATTATCTTCAATTCCTCCGGGAATAGGAATGTCATGCCCCTTCCATATATCCAGGGCAACCTCATGGTAAGGATGAATTTGAACCAAAGCCTCAAATGCGGTTTTCAGGCTATCCAGTGCCTTGCGAAGTGCAACGTCAGGATTTGCAGTTTGCTTAAGCAGGTTGTTATAGGAATCGCTCCGGTCAATAGCCATCCACTGTTCGAAAAATTCAAGGTACTTTTCATCATTGTATGCTGCCGGATATAATATGGCCTTTCGTACGTCGAGGTATAGTTTTTTATAGTCGTTTGGAATGCTTTGAGACAATAAGGGTAGTGATAAGCAAAGCACTGCCATCAATAACCAAGATTTTAAGCCTTTCATGTCGTATACTTATTTAAACAAAACCTGCTTTAAAGGATTGCAATTTACTTAAAATGGCTTTACCCTGTGGTTAAAAATTATACATCAGCGAAAGCAACAATCGTGTGCCGCCTATCCTGCTGGAATTAATGATATTTCCCTTGTCGGCATAATCAATTGTTCCCATCCAGGCAATGTTTTGTTCGAGTTCCAGCGCAAGCATGGCCTTTCCGGATGTATAAGACACGGTTGGCGTAATGCGAATAAACTGGTCGATGTTTTCACCCAGTCCAAATGTATTTGGTGTAGCGCTGAAAGGCGTAACAAGGTTCTTTCCGGTACCCAGGTTTTTTAGATATCCGAAGAAAATATTTCCCTTTAATTTGCCTCCATAGGATGCATTTCCCCACCAGAAAAAGTGACGAAAATTGGAGTACGTTTCATATCCGGTAATGGTATCATAAGAAGCTATTCCATATCCGCCCATCATTAGGCTTTCACTTGTATTGGAAGCCAATACCGCCTTTGTACCTATGGTAATCTTTTCATTTTTCACCTGTCCGAATGCTACCACCGCGCCGCAATTAACCGCTTCACTGGTTTTTGTCCGGGCTCTTGTTTGTGGCGCTTCAACATAAGTTCGTGGCTTCAGGCGTTTGTAGTCGATTCCCAGGCCCAAAACAGCGTTTGTACATTTATATTTTACCTGTATATGGAGGTTTGGAAGCAGTGCGTTGTTCTGATAAGCATACGTTTTACCTGATGGGCCGTTATTGGTATAATCGTTTTGATATGATGCCGATAGCAGCAGGCTCAGTTTGTTAAAGCTCCGGGTCAAACTTACCTGGTCACTCCTGTTAAATGGCTGAAATGGGGCACCCATGCTTAGCGCAACCACTCCTGGTAATACATCCATGGATGCCAGGGGATGCCAGGCACGCCCAATGAGAAGTTCACTGTTTTCCCAGTTCAGTTTTAACCATGCCTGCCTGAAACGTAATGATGCACAGTTGGCCCTTGCAGTGAAATCCATTTCCATCATTCCTGATGTGCGCGCTCCAAATGCATCCGGACCGGTTATGCCGAATTTTAACCGTGACGCAAAGGACAACAGGTTCATATTGGGTGATTTGTTTAAATCATTTCCCTCCGCATCGGGCAATTCCGGCAACGGATACAACAAAACCATGCCATCCAGTGCATCTACATTTTTTCTTGTGTCAAACATAAAATTGTTCATAATGAAGCCCGAAATCTTAACGTCAACCGGCTTTTCAGGCTTTACTTCCTGTGACACCGCAGTAAGTGAAATTCCTGCGGCAAGCAAAAATAATACGGTATTTTTCATAGACTGATGGAAATGCATAGAATACGATATTTGATTATTTGCCCGATGAAGGCGATTTCATGAACATTACAAGCACAGTACCTACCAGTAAAAGGATACCTGCGGTAACATAAGAAGTTGTATAGGTTCCGGTACTCATCACGGCATATCCGCCCAATACGGGTCCGATAATAGCAGCGATGCCCCAACCCGAAAATACAAGCCCGTAATTTACACCCAGGGTTTTTAATCCGAAAAAATCGGCGGTTATCGATGGCATGAGCGAAAACAGCGAACCATAGGCCAGACCGGCGATAGAGGCACCAATGATCAAGGCAGGAATAGATTGATACTGACTAAAAATGAACATATTAACTGCCTGTATCAAAAAAACCAGTATGAGGGATGATTTGCGCCCCATAACATCGGATAAGAAGCCAATAAGCACCCTGCCAAGCGCATTAAAAATGGAAAGAATAACAACGAGCATAAAGCCTGCTTTCCACCCTGCCTGTGTGTCGGCAATGCTTGCCATATGAGCTATGAGCATTAACCCGGCTGTTGCCGATAGCAGAAAGGTAAGCCAAAGGAAAACAAACTCTTTGGTTTTAATGGCATCTGACCAGGGAACAGCTTTTATGGAAGGAGTATTTGTTGTTTTATCAGATGCCTGAGCCGGATTATAATCAGCAGGAGGATTTATCAGGATCATTGAGAAACCAATAATGGCAATTAATGCGATCCCTCCCAGGATAAAAAAAGTATGCTGGATTCCATATAATTTAATAAAATATGCTGTCAACGGAGCAATGTATACCGGCGCCAGTCCAACTCCCGAAACCACAATACCGGAGATCACTCCTTTCTTTGAAGAATGAAACCATTTAATGGCACAAGGTGTGGTGGCGGAATAGGCAAGGCCAATGCCAAGCCCTCCCATTACTCCAAATGTTAGAATCATTGCAGTTGGTGTTTTTGCAAACCCGGATGCCAGCAAACCCACGCCAAACAATATCCCGCCCAAAAGTGCTATCTTCCTGGGACCATACTGATCCTGAGCCCGGCCTGCAAAAATCATCATAAACGCAAAAATGGCTGCTGAAACCGTAAAAGGCAGGGAAGCAGTAACATCGTTCCAGCCCCACTCGGTTACCAAGGCCTTTTTAAATACGCTCCAGGCATATAGTAATCCAAGCAATAAATTGATACCCAAGGCAGCCATGGTAATAATCCATGCGGTTGTTTGTTTTGTTTTCACGTTGATGGTTTTTGGGGTTAATATTCAATAGCTTTTCATATTATTACAAAGAAAACAAAAAATCCGATCTGTCAAATTCCCGATGAAATTTTTAACTACATTCATACAGCAGATGATAAAATTTTACGGATGGTGGTGAAACTAATGTATATAGGATTCATTTGGGCTGCATATTGTGCGTTGCATAGCTACCTTATCAGCATTGGATTCACTGCCAGCATGAAAACCCGGTTAAAGGACTACTATGCCTTTTACCGCATCGTATATGTAATTCTTTCATTTATATTGTTGGTGCCCGTGCTCTATTATACACGACTTTGGGCGAGTCCGGTAATTTTTGAATACGGTACCGTGATTACGGTTATCCGGTATGGTTTGATGGCAACCGGTGCTTTAATTTTTATCAAGGCCTTTTTATTCGACTATGATTTTTTGACATTCGCAGGAATAAGGCAAATATTGCAATTCAGGCGGCCTGTCAGACAAACGCCACCTGGTTTAAAAAATACCGGTTTACTTGGATTGGTAAGACACCCGTTGTACCTGGGCGTTTTATTGATCATATGGAGTAATACCTGCCGGTTATCCGATATTGTAATCAATACGGTACTTACTGCATATATTTTTATTGGCACACTACTGGAAGAAAGAAAACTGGTTCTGGAATTCGGTGAGGCATATCTCCGATATAAAAAGGAAGTACCGATGATTGTGCCGTTTTTGAGATTATAGCAGTCTTCTCCGTTTGCAATTAAAATTTTGTTGCTGTTTAATATGAGCCCAAATGAAGTATATTTATACCTTACAAAAATATCACGATCATGAAGCATTTAATGTGTTCAAACCACTTATACACTAACCGTTTTATAGTTTTAGGGCTCATTGTTTTGTCTGTTGTATTGCCAATTTCCTGTACTGCCGGAAAAGTACAGCATCAAAACACCATTCAGACACCAATGCGGTGGACAGGAACCTGGGCATGTTCTCCCCAGCTTGTTGAACCACATAATATGCCTCCTGAGCCTGGCTTAAGCAATAACACAATTAGGCAGATTGTACGGGTATCCATTGGAGGAACCAACCTGCGTTTGAAATTTTCAAACGAATTCAGTAAAAGTCCCGTTACCATGCAAAAAGTAATGGTTGCTGCTTCAACCGGAGGGAGCAATATCGACAGCAGCACAATAACTGAAATACAATTTAATGGTAAGTCAATGGTAACCATGGCGCCGGGAAGTGCCATTATAAGCGATCCCTTTACTTTTAATTTGAAGCCCCGCATGGATGTGGCCATAACCATTTGTTTTGGTGAAACATCACCCGATGTTACCGGACATCCCGGTTCCCGTACAACCTCATACCTGCTCAGCGGTGACATGTCTTCGTCGGCAAGGTTTTCCGGGGCAGTGCCAACTGATCACTGGTATGTTATCAACGGAATTGATGTTAAAACACCTGTAAATGCAGGTACTATAGCCATCATTGGAAATTCAATTACCGATGGAAGAGGTTCCGGCACCAATAAGCAAAACCGATGGCCGGATATCCTCTCTGAACGTCTTTTAAAAAACCCTGCTACACAAAATGTAGGTGTTCTCAATATGGGTGTTGGCGGCAATTGTGTATTAAAAGCCTGTTTGGGCCCTTCGGCACTTGACCGGTTCGACCGTGATATACTCAACCAAAGCGGCGTTCGCTGGGTTATCATCTTTGAAGCCATTAACGATATAGGCGGCACCCAAACTGAAGAAACCGCTGCACAGGTGGCCAGGGAGCTTATTGCAGCTTATGAAACAATGATTGATAAAGCACATGCCCGTGGCTTAAAGGTTTATGGAGCAACTATTGCACCATTTGCGCAATCATTTTATTACAAGGATTTCCGTGAGGCAGCACGAAAAACAGTAAATACCTGGATTCGTGAGAGTGGTCGCTTTGATGCGGTAATTGATTTCGACCATACATTGCAAAATCCTGCCGATCCCATGACTATAAAGCCCGAAGCACATACCGGTGATTATCTCCACCCCAATGAAGCAGGTTATGTATTAATGGGTGAGTCAATCAACCTTAAACTGTTTGAAAACGATTAATAACTGTTTATTATTTTTCATCAATTCTCCCTATGAAAGACAATTCGCTCAACCGCCGAAAATTTGTTGCCCTCCTGGGTGCAGGAGGTGCAGTTTTGGCTGCCAAACCGTTATCGGTATTCGGTTCCCCGATACCTGCTATAAAGGGCAAACCGGCCACCAATATTGCTGATGCAGCCAAAGTTGCACGAAATGACTGGTCGATGCCCGGGATATTTCCGGGAAAGGTTGTGGAGGTAAAAAGCTTACAATCTGTTATGAACAATGAGCCTGTTGAACAGGAAGCTTTTCGTATGCTTGAAAAAGCAATGGTTGAATTAACCGGTAAGAGCAACTTGGCCCAGGCATGGAGAACTTTTGTAAGCCCCGGAGAACGCATCGGACTTAAGGTAAACCCTGTTGCCGGAAAGCTGCTTTCAACCAGCCATGCCATTACCCAATCGGTAATTAAGCAGTTGGAAGCCAGCGGAATCGAACGAAAGCATATCATGATATGGGACAGGCGGGATATGGAATTAAAAGATGTTGGGTTCACACCCGAAAATTACCCGGGTATTGCCATTCGTGGTACAGAATGCCAGGATGACAATGGATCATTTTATGATTCCAATGGAAAACTATACGGTGAATCGAATATTGATAAGGATTGGTATTACTGGGCCGATGTGGAGGGTGAATACGACAGTGAAACCATGCCCTATATGGTAAACGGGGGTAAATACTCCTACTTCTCAAAAATTGTAACACAAGAAGTGGATAAGATTATCAATATTCCCATTCTGAAAAATGCAGGCGCCTCCATTACCAATGCAATGAAAAACCTTGCATATGGCTCTATTTCCAATACCGGAAGGCTGCATGCACAATTGTGGAATGAAACCTGTGCTGAAGTTTGTGCCTTTGCTCCTTTGCGCGATAAGGTTGTGCTTAATATATGTGACGCACTTAAAGGATGCTTTAACGGAGGACCAGGCGCCAACCCTCAGTTTATATGCAACTTCAATACCATACTTGTTGCGTCTGACCCGGTGGCACTTGACAGGATAAGCTATGACATTGTTGCTGAAAAACGCATTTTTGAAGGCATACAGAAAGCACCGACTCCGGAGGTATTGAAGTTTCTTGATCAGGCATCTTCACTTGGACTGGGTATTGCTGATGTCCGTGATATCAAACTGAGCATAATTGACCTTGGATAAAACTGCATACAATGAAATTGGTGTGGTATTTTATGTTGTTGGGTGCACTGCTTGCAGCGAAGGGATATTGCCAGGAGGCTGCTTCATTTCCCCGGATCAATGATGATGATTTACCAGGTGCCCATTTTTTAAAAGGGAAAGGATATAGCGGATCGTCACTTTTTGGTTATATGAACGGCGGTGCTGAACTTTTTCTCGAATATGGCTGTTCAGCTGCCTGGATTAGTGAATTGCAATTCAACGGCAGCGAATTCAAAATTGAGTTGTACAAAATGAACAGCCCTGAGGAAGCCTTCGGAATTTATTCGGTATCCCGCTTTCAGTGCCTGTCTTCTCCTCCATTGTCACCCTATACCTGTTTGACCTCATACCAGCTTCAGTTTTGCAAAGGACCTTATTATGTGAATATAATCAACAATTCCGGTAACAAGAGCGACAGCCTTGCCTCACTTGAAATAGGGAAAGCAATAGCAGCAAAGATAACTGAAGCGCCGGCCAACATCGGACTTTTTGTTCCCGGCAAATCATCTGAAGCCATCAATCGTGATGCCTTACTCGTTAAAGGAGAACTCGGTATTATGAATGGTGCACCTGACCTAGCCTTTTTGTTTAGTGATTTGAAGGATTACGTGGCAGTGATAATGCAGAATGGTGAAAACACCATAATTTCTTTGAAATTCACGTCGGATACTGGCAAAGACATTTTTATCCGGCGACATTTTTCCCACACAGAATCAGGTAAAACATTCACCTCCATATCAGAAAACCACATTCTCTTTACACTTCCCTGATACTGGTGCAACTCCTGCATGCGCTTATTGAATCGGGACGTAAATGATTGATGGTCATTATACTTTGTGTAACCATCCAATGAATAGGGTGATTCAAAATGAACAAAAAATGTGTAACGTTTAACTGCTGGTTTCCGTTAATTAAACAAATCAACCAAACGCTTTAAAAATGAAATCAGAAGTTATTTTCACACACGAAAGACTAACACTTACCTATTATCCCGAAGCCAGTGCAATACTGGAAACCTGGGAAGGATTTACCAGTTTTGAACTCTTTGCATCATTACTCGAAGAGGTACTTAAGCTCATGGTTAAGAAAGGAGCCAAAAACCTTATACTTGATACAAGGTTGCACCGTGGATTAAGTCCACAGGGACAAGAGCATGGCGTTAAGCGTTGTACATTGCATGCTAAGGAACATGGCCAAATGCTTCATGCTATTATAGTGCCGGAGGATGTATTCTCAAAATTCTCAGTTGAAAATTTCGTTAAAAAACTCGACAAATCACAGCTGGTGGTAAATGCCTATTTTAAGGACGTTGAAGATGCCTTACAATGGATTATAGCCAAAAGCGAATAACGATCACTGCATATAATTAATACCTGATCAGGCATTGTGTTTTTAACGGAACAATACCCCCGTGCCGTTAAAAAAGCTTATTTTTTTGCTGTTTTAATTCGTTAAGGAGAGAAAAATTCAACTGATGAATTTGTAACTTTGACTGTTATTAAATTTGCCGGTTTTAATGGATCATCTCCCCCACCTCATTGAAGATCTGGCGCTGATTCTTGTTACCGGCGCCATTGTTACGCTGCTGTTTAAAAGCATAAAACAGCCACTTGTACTTGGTTACATAATTGCAGGAATGCTCGTGGGTCCTTACCTGAGCATTGTTCCTACCGTTACTGATTCTGAGAATGTGCAAACACTGGCCGAAATCGGAATCATATTTCTGCTGTTTTCCCTGGGCCTTGAATTTAACATAAAAAAGCTGCTTCATATTGGCGGCTCCGCGTCAATCACCGCTCTGATTGAAATTGTTTTCATTACCATTGCCGGTTACATAACAGGTCAGCTGCTCAACTGGTCGGTTATGGACAGTATATTCATTGGCGCCATGCTGGCCAGCTCATCTACTACTATCATCATCAAGGCTTTTGATGACCTGGGCATAAAAGCACGTCCGTTTGCACGGGTTGTTTTTGGCGTGCTGATTGTAGAAGACATTGTTGTAATACTGCTTCTTGTATTGTTACCAACCATTGCCATTACACAGCAATTCGAAGGTACAGCGCTTTTGTTAACCATTGGAAAGTTGTTCTTTTTCCTGACACTGATGGTGATCATGGGCTTATACATACTTCCGTCCTTTGTTAAAAAAGCCCGAAGGTTCCTTAATGAAGAAACACTACTTATCCTGTCGGTTGGATTATGCCTGGGCATGGTTGTACTGGCAACCCGTGCAGGTTTTTCTGCAGAGCTGGGTGCATTTATCATGGGCTTTATACTGGCTGAAACCTCCGTTGCTGAAAAAGTGGAGCATATTACCAAACCGGTTAAAGACCTGTTTGCTGCAGTTTTCTTTGTTTCTATCGGAATGATGATCGACCCTTCAATACTCATAAAGTATGGAGGTGTTGTAGCCATAGTAACGTTACTTACCATCTTCGGAAAACTTTTCAGTACCTCTCTGGGCGCACTCCTGTCGGGTCAGTCACCCCGGCAATCTTTTCAGATAGGTATGAGCATGGCGCAAATCGGTGAGTTTGCATTTATTGTTGCATCATTAGGATTGTCACTGGGCGTAATCAGCGATTTTCTTTTCCCGGTTGCGGTAGGGGCATCAGCTATTACCACATTTACCACACCCTACATGATTAAATATGCCGATAAAATTTACGACATTTTTGAACCAAAACTTCCGAAAAGGTGGATGACTTTTCTCTCAACCTATTCAAAAAACATGAGAATCACCCGGACGGAGAAAACCTGGAAAACTACCGTAAAGTCATACATGGTCAGGATTATTACAAACAGCATTGTCATTATTGCCCTGATTGTGGTTTCTTTGAACTACCTGGTGCCGCTAACACAAAAAATAGCCACAAACGAACCGGTGGCCGACTTTCTTGCACTATCCGTAACCCTCATTCTAATTGCACCGTTTTTATGGGGCCTTATGGGGAAAAGATCCCATGATATTGCTTACAGGGAACTTTGGGTAAATAACAAATACAACAGGGGGCCCTTAATTGCAATTGAGCTTGTGAGGGTTGTAATCGGATTAATCATCATTGGGTTTCTGGTAAACGAATTGTTTACAACCCTTATATCCGTTATTGTTATTGTGCCTTTAATTGTCGTAGTGCTGTATATATTTTCAAATCGCACAAAGGCATTCTACCATCGGCTGGAGAGCCGTCTTGTAGCCAATATTGGTTCAAACCAGCCCGAAAAAACTGCATCGCTGATACCGTCGAACCCAATACCACAATTGAACCTTTCATCGTGGGAAGCGCAGCTTATTGAGCTTGAAATTGACCACCAGGCCAAATGCGTTGGCCAAACCCTGGAACAATTGGCATGGAGGGAAAAGTACGGGATAAACATAGCCTATATAAAGCGGGGCAACGAACTTAAATGCTTTCCCACACGCGACACCCGGCTTTTTCCAACCGACAGGGTTGGAATCATTGGCTCAGATGAACAGTTAAATTTGTTTCAGCCTGCATTAAGCATGAATGAGCCACCCGAAAATGGTAATGATGATGTGGATATTATCGTAAGAACCCTGGAGATTACACCATCGAATATGCTCAGTGGCAAAACCATAAGTGAATCAGGCATCCGCGAAAAAACCAGTGGACTGGTTATTGGTATTGAAAGAAATGGCGAACGGATTTTAAATCCCGTTTCTCAAACTGCTTTTCAGCCCGGAGACATTGTTTGGATTGCGGCCGAGCGTCATAAATTTAAGGAACTCGGGGAATTGTAGCGTTCGCATAGCAAAAATGTTATACCTTTCTTGGCCCCGCAAGTACCATAATTCCTCCTAATACAATAATTCCAACACCTACATACGGTGACCAATTAACCTTGTGTGGTGTTTCTTTTGCAATTTCAAGCGGGCCCAGGTCAACAACTTTTTCTTTGGTAAAGAATTTGAACCCGGTTATTACGGTTAAAACAATGCCGACAATGATCAGTATTATTCCTATTTTTCTGGTATTCATAATCGTGTTTTTATTTCATTAAATAGTAACACACAGAATATTAAATAGTTCAAATATCTACAAACGTTCCCAAATATCGACAGGAATGTGTATTTTTGCCTTCACAAAAATTTACCCGACATGAAGTATATTGTTCTATGTTTATTTTGCCTTATATCCCTGGGTGCATTTTCCCAAAAGAGCGATTTACCAGGCAGGGTTGCCAAAACGTTTGAGAAGAAATTTCCGGGAGTAACCGATGTAAAGTGGAATGTTGAGAAAGGCGACTATAAAATAAAATTTACTTACAAAGGTAAAAAGACCACGGTTGAAATTGATCCCGATGGAACCTGGGAAAAAACCTCCACCCATATTGCCTTTGAAGAATTACCCGCTCCGGTGCAACAAGCAGTGAACCAGCGGAAAAACAAAGCCGGTATTGATGAAATAAAACAGGTGGTTGATGATGAAGGCAATTCCTACTACAGGATAGAGCTTATTGATGAAATCAATAAGACAAAAATGGATTTTCTTGCCGATGGTAAATTGATCAAGTTGGATACCAACCCCATCAAGTGATTGGCCTCACTACCCTAAAAAAGAATCGGATAAACCTTAGGATCATTTTTAAGCACGCCCTTTGACTTAATAGCGTCAATGGCCGCATCTATCTGTTCCCGGGTACATAATTGAGTTTCGACGGAGAACAACGCCTTATCCGAAACATGGCGATTGTGGGTCACCGTGTAAATATTTACATTCTGCTTGCCGATTTCTGTCGTAACCAAACCTGTAATGCCTGGACGATCCTCGGTTTCAAATGTTATGGCATAGGGTAACTTATATTGTCGCAAGCCTTCAAAGGTCAGGCTTCCTTGCGGCAATGATTTTTTCATTTTATCGTTGTAACGCGCTATAAAAAGTACGTCAGCAACAATTGAACTTGCTGTTTCTGAAGAGCCTGCTCCTGCACCTATCAGGATATGCTTACCCGCGTACTTGTTTATGGTTCTTACCGCATTTGTGGCACCATTGACTCCCGAGAGCAGATTTTCATTTTTTACCATCATAGGGCATACCCCGCCATAAAGATGGCCGTTCTCGTGCTTTGCAAAACAAATGAGCTTAAACCGTGCATCAATTTCCCGGGCATGATCCATATCGGTTTGGGAGATTTGCTCTATCCCCTGATAATTTAACTGCTCCATCGACACGTCGATTCCAAAAACCAGCTTTATCAGGATTATCAGTTTATGGGCCGCATCTCCGCCACTTATATCGAGCGTTGGATCTGCTTCGGCATATCCGGCAATCTGTGCCTGTTTTAATGCCTGCTCAAAACTAAGGTTCTCGTCGGCCATCCGTGAAAGAATGTAATTGCTCGTACCATTAAGTATTCCTGATATGGAAATTATTTCATCACCAGTAAAGCTTTCCTTAATTGTTTTAATGATTGGAATGGCCCCGCAAACTGCGGCTTCAAAGCCCACCGAAACATTGTTTTCGCGGGCAGCATTAAAAATGACTTTTCCCCGTTCAGCCAATAGCGCTTTGTTTGCAGTTACCAGATGCTTTTTCGATTTGCATGAGTTCACACAAAGGTTTAATACAAAATCACTGGTACCCCCTACCGTTTCAATAACCAAATCAATGTCAGGGTCTTTTAAGACTTGTTCGATATAGTGTTCTGACTCACTTTTTGACAGCACTTTACCGCCTCCGCAGAAGATGTCGCTATTAAGTCCGAACCTTTCAATGGCGGCCGGAGGATTAATGTCAATTACTTTTTTTATGATGATTTCCCTGCCCGAACGGTCAGACAAGGTTGAGTTCATTTCATTGATTATTTTAACAACGCCGCCACCTACGGTTCCACAACCTATCAGCGCAATATTAAAAGCTTTCATCAGGGAAATTTTGGGATTAAAAGGCTGCAATATAATAAAAACAGGGAGATTTTTAATGGCAGGGAAACGCTCGCTCAAACTTTGCCAGGGAATAATTGTTACTGGGAAATAAAGTACAGGGGAATTCCTTGTGCAGGATAATTTATATAAAACCATTGAAAACCAATCTCACAACCTCGTGAAAACAATCCTGGTTTTTGTAACTACAGCTGATGGAAAAATAACCAAATGGGGTAATCCACTGGTAAAATCATGGTCTTCAAAAGAAGACAAAGAGTACTTTTCTGTCTTAATGAATGAATCGGCGCTTGTTATTATGGGAAGCAATACCTATAAAGCAGATATTATCCCGCCCAGGAATGGACGGCTGCTTGTGGTAATGACACATAAACCTGAATTATACCGCGACCAGGAAATCTCAGGACAACGAATATTTCTAAGGAATAGTCCTGGTGAATTGGTAGATTTTTACAGGGAAAAGGGATACAATAAAATGGTGATCCTTGGCGGGCCAAAAGTTGCCACATCCTTCCTGAAAGACAACCTTATCGATGAAATCTGGCTTACTATTGAACCCAGGGTATTCGGATCGGGAGGAAATTTTGCCATGGATGCAAAGCTCGACATACCTTTGCAACTGATCAGTTCTGTAAAAATCAACAACAGGGGAACCTTGCTCAATAAATACCAGGTAGTTTGACGGTAATTATTCAAGAAAATCGGCACCCGATATACAACCGGTATCCGGAAATAAAATCCAGCCTTTTTTGCCCTGACGGGTTTTTACTTCAACCCACCATTGCTGGGCGTCATTGTAAGGCTCTTCCGATATCATAATTCTGCCATTTACCCATATGTGGGCATGGCCTTCTCCCAAATTTGATAATATGTAATATTTCCGTCCCGGTTCGAGTATTATTGACCCCTCTGAATCATATGCCTCGAATGTTTCTGTGGCTATCATCTCTTTCGGCCTTACATACACATTGCCGGTAATGGCAGCAAAGGTTTCCCCGGCTGAAATGGCAGCAACTTTCCTGGTGCCCTTTGGTTTATCAACCACAATGATAGCTTCACTTGTTTTCCACTCTCCGTAAGTGCAACCTTCACCCGGACAAAAGTTAAGATCAACATACTCATCAGGTGGGGGTTTACAACCACCTTCAGGAGCAGACAGCACGCTGTCGATTAAACTATGGAATACCGGTGGCCCAACGCTTGCTTTTTCATACCACCACATACAATATTCCCTTAATACTTCAGGCAATTGCTCCATCCATGCGGCATATCCCTTTTCAACATTGGGTATGACTTCAGGGTCAGGGAACTTTTCTGACCCAGCCACATTGTCACCAGTAACCATAAATAAGCTTACCAACGGAAAGGCAACACGCATGGGCGGATAATACCCATACAGATACATACCTTCCATCTCGGTTGTCATCATTTCATTTTCCTCCGGCACAGTATAGCTATAGCTCGAATAGTATGTCCATTTTAATATAACCGGGCCTGATACCATCATGCTGTTACCATCCATATATACCTTTTCAACTTTGAATAAAACTGAATGTTTAGATTCTGTACCTGTAACCTGAATTAAATAGGGGTATTTTTTTAGGTAAGCCTGAGCAATATCCAACCGTACAAAATCAGTTAACCAGTCGGCTCGTACCACCGACGGCAGCAATACTATGCCAATAAGAAAAAGTACCCGAAATGCAAAGGTTTTGAAATGAGATGAATTGGCCATGGGATAAAAATGTTGTGACAATGTAAATATACGGTATTTATTGATCATCTTCTTCAACTTCCGATTTCAGAAGGGTTTTAAGCCATACATATCCTATAGTGCCTGCAATTATAGAGCCTAGAATAATGGCTATCTTTGAATTATTTATTACATCGGGCTCGGTAAAGGCGAGCAGGGTGATAAAAATGGACATGGTAAAGCCAATGCCAGCCAAAAAGCCGACACCGATTATGCTCATCCATCGTATACCGGGTTGCAAAGAACATAAACCCAGGCTGACACCCAGAAATGAAAAAAGCAGGATTCCTAAAGGTTTACCAATGATTAGACCAGCCATAATGCCGATGCTGCTATTTTGCATTAGCCCGCTTTGCCAGCTGTCGCCGATTGGTATACCGGTATTGGCCATCGCAAATAACGGAAGGATAAAGAACGCCACTGGTTTATGAAGCACATGCTGCAGTATATAAGAGGGGGATTTTTCCCCTACTTTCCTGAAGGGTATGGCAAATGCCAGCAGAACACCGGTAAGCGTTGCATGAACACCCGAATTATGCATGAAATACCACATGGCAATACCGCCGATGATATAAGGAATTAAATTGTGCACTTTCAACCTGTTCAGTAAAATCAGAAATCCGAATATCCCCAGCGCAATGAATAAATTCAGAAAAATGAGCGTTTTCGTATAGAATATGGCAATAACTATGATGGCGCCCAGATCATCGATAACCGCCAGGGCAGTCAGGAATATTTTAAGGGATGTAGGGACATATTTACCCAGCAGTGACAGGATTCCTATAGCAAAGGCGATATCAGTAGCCATTGAAATGCCCATTCCCGATTGGGTATCGGAACCATAATTGAACAGCAAGTAAAATCCCGCCGGTATTATCATACCGCCAATGGCCGCAAAAATTGGAAGCGAGGCATTTTTAATATCAGAAAGTTCACCATGGTATATCTCACGTTCCAATTCAAGTCCAATTAGTAAAAAGAAAATCGCCATGAGTCCATCATTTATCCAATGTACCAGGGAATGGCCACCCACACCTGTGCTCCAGAAATTAACATAATTGGTTTGCCATGGACTGTTCGCCAAAACCAGTGAAAGGATGGTAACAAATACCAAAATCAGGCCACCAGCTCTTTCACTGGCAAAAAATTCCTTATACAGCTTTGTTATTTTCATATTTGCTATCGCTTTTGCCGGCAATTATTGCGGGCAGATTAACAGAATCCATATTGCAATATTACCTTTTAATATTGAACAACTGAAAGCGCATATCGATGAGCTTCGGGAATCTGATACCCGGACCGTTAACTTTGTTGATGCAAATAAAAGGGATGGATATCAATGCCTTATCCATCCCTTGCACCATAAAACTTAATAACCCTTATTTTAAATCAAAACGATCGAGGTTCATAATTTTATTCCATGCTGAAATAAAGTCCTGTACGAATTTCTCACCAGCATCAGCACTTCCGTATACTTCAGCAAGTGCCCTGAGTTCCGAGTTTGATCCAAAGATAAGATCAGCACGGGTAGCAGTCCATTTTTCATCACCCGTTTTGCGGTCGCGGCCTGTAAAGACTTCTTTGTCATCAGAAGCTGGCATCCATACAGTAGATATGTCGAGCAGGTTAACAAAGAAATCATTGGTTAGAACCTCAGGCCTGCTTGTAAATACACCATGCTTTGAATTGTCGAAATTGGTATTCAGTACACGCATTCCTCCAATTAACACGGTCATTTCGGGTGGAGTTAGTGTGAGTAATTGCGCTTTATCAACAAGCAATTCTTCAGTTGAAACGGTATACTTTGTTTTCAGGTAGTTGCGAAATCCATCGGCAACCGGTTCCAACACTCCGAACGACTCAACATCGGTTTGTTCCTGAAGTGCGTCCATGCGTCCGGGAGCAAAAGGAACATTGATATTGAACCCTGCGTCCTTTGCTGCCTTTTCAACCCCGGCACAACCGGCCAACACAATTAGATCGGCCAGCGATACTTTTTTCCCTGATGAAGCAGTGTTGAATTCCTTCCGGATTGCTTCAAGTTTTTGAAGAACACCAGCCAGTTGTTTTGGGTTGTTTACTGCCCAATCTCTCTGTGGAGCAAGGCGGATGCGTGCACCATTGGCTCCTCCCCTTTTATCCGAACCGCGGAATGTTGATGCAGAAGCCCAGGCCGTTGAAACCATTTGTGATACAGAGAGACCCGACTTTAATACCTTTGCCTTCAGCGCAGCTATATCCTTATCATCAACAAGCAGATGATCAACTTCGGGAACCGGATCCTGCCAGAGCAGGTCTTCCTTAGGTGCTTCAGGTCCAAGGTACCGGGAACGGGGACCCATATCCCTGTGGGTGAGTTTAAACCATGCCCGTGCAAAGGCATCAGCAAACTCAAGCGGATATTCGTAAAACCGCCTTGAAATTTTTTCGTAGGCCGGATCAAAACGCAAGGAGAGATCAGTGGTAAGCATGGTTGGCTTATGCCTTTTTGATGGATCGTGGGCATCCGGAATGATGTCACCTGCATTTTTTGCTACCCATTGGTGTGCTCCTGCCGGACTTTTGGTTAGTTCCCATTCAAACTTAAACAGGTTATCAAAAAAGTAGTAGCTCCATTTTGCCGGTGTTGAAGTCCAGGTAACTTCAAGTCCGCTGGTAATGGTATCACCGCCCTTGCCGCTGCGATAACTGCTTTTCCATCCAAGGCCCTGTTCTTCAATTGGCGCTGCTTCAGGTTCGGGTCCTACATGCGTTGCTTCGGCGGCTCCATGTGTTTTACCAAAAGTGTGCCCGCCTGCAATAAGGGCAACAGTTTCTTCATCGTTCATGGCCATGCGCTTAAAGGTAACCCGTATATCATGTGCGGCAGCGATTGGATCGGGGTTGCCATCGGGACCTTCGGGATTAACGTAAATCAATCCCATTTGTACAGCAGCGAGCGGATTTTCGAGCTTACGTGAATGCATGTCCCCATCGGCATCATCATCCGATACAAGAACTGCCCCATCCTTTTCAACACCTTCCGATCCATGGGCATATCGCTTATCACCACCAAGCCATTTTGACTCCGAACCCCAATACACATCTTCCTCGGGTTCCCAAACATCTTCGCGTCCGCCGGCAAAACCAAAAGTTTTGAAACCCATGGATTCCAGCGCCACATTACCGGCCAGGATCATTAAATCGGCCCAGGAGATTTTCCTGCCATATTTTTGCTTGATAGGCCAGAGTAACCTTCGGGCTTTATCAAGGTTTACGTTATCAGGCCAGCTGTTCAGCGGAGCAAATCGCTGTTGTCCGGCTCCTGCGCCTCCACGACCATCCGACACGCGGTATGTGCCTGCACTATGCCAGGCCATGCGGATAAAAAACGGGCCGTAATGGCCAAAATCGGCAGGCCACCAGTCCTGTGAATCGGTCATTAATTGGTGAAGCTCTTTTTTAATTTCTGCAAGGTTTAGGCTTTTAAATGCCTCTGCATAATTAAAGGTCTTACCCATTGGGTTCGATTTGCACGAGTGCTGTCGTAATACGTTTAAATTTAACCGGTTTGGCCACCAGTTAATGTTCTTTGTACCTCCCGTTCCGGTGGCATGTTTTTTCATCGCACCTGTAACAGGGCACTTGGCTTGGTTTGTAGCGTTTTCTTCCATATGAAATTTTTTGCAATTAGTGTTTAGATTCAACAAGTAAGGTTATTTTGAACGGCCAATAATTTGGAGTTTAATGTCTTCAATGTCAATTCCGGGAATTTCTTTTTTACTGAAATACGATATCAGTAAATCACTCAACTCACTGTCGAAATAATCCTTAATGATCTTTGAGTCAGATATATATATGTGATGGTGAGGTTCTACAATGGCATCGTAACGGGATACATCCTTTTCAGTGGTAACCCTTTTTAAAAGTCCATTGTCGACCAGGGTATCCAGAACCTTGTAAATGGTAGCTATGGATATATTCGGATATTCCTCCCTTATGTCATCCGCAATTTGCTCTACGGTAGGATGATTATTTAGCCGGATAACTGAATTAAAAATAGCAATTCGTTGCGGTGTTATCTTTAAACCACTATGTATCAACCTATCACGAACGATATTCATACCTATAGCTGGTTTTAAATAATAATTATTATCACTTAATAAAGGATAAAATTACCAAATATTGTTGTTAAAAACCAGTGGAAGGAAATATTTATATTTTCCGGTATGAAGTTTTTCAAACCAGCGGACTAATGAATGATTTCACTGATCATTTCAGCAAGTGATTTTGTCCAGCTTTCGGAGGCATTCAGGCTTTCTGCCAGAACAAGTTCATCACCTCCGTGACGCAGGAAAAGTTGACGATAGTCTTCACCAATCTCAACAACTGTTTCAAGACAATCAGCTACGAATGAAGGAGCCACAACCAGGATTCTTTTTACACCTCTGGAAGCGTAATGCACAAGCAATTCATCGGTGAACGGTGAAAGCCAGTTTTTTGTAAGACGCGACTGGAAACCCACCGACCATTTGTCACGCGATAGTCCGATGCTGTTTGCCAGTATCCGGCTGGTTTCATAGCATGTGGCTTTATAACACTGTTTGCCATGTGATGGCATGCTGCTTTCGCAATGACAGCTTGTGACGGATTGGCCGGGATGGATTTTTTGTACATGGCTCACAGGCAGGCCATGATAAGAAAAAAGGATATGGTCGAATGCCGCCGGATTTTGCTCCCGTATCTTTGAAGCAAATGCGCGGATAAAAGCAGGATGGTTGTAAAACTGCTTCATGAAATGCAATAATGGTTTTTCATCCAGGTCTTTTACCGTATCCTCAACTTCCTTTATTACTGTGCCTGTTGTAGAATCGGCATACTGGGGAAAAAGTGGAATTACGAATATTTCTTTTGCGCCTGTAGCATATACCCGGTTAAGAACATACCGGAGCGACGGATTTCCATAACGCATGGCTGAATATACAGTGCAGTTTGCCGTCATCATCTGCTGTAACTGTTTCGTCAACCCTTCCAGGTAAAATTTAAGCGGAGATCCCTGTGGTGTCCATAATCGCTTATAAAGTGCGGTGGATTTGCGAACCCTGAACGGAATGATAATGCCGTTCACCAGAATTTTACGTACGATCCATGGCAAATCAATCACCATCGGATCGTTAAGAAATTCATGCAGGTATTTTCTTACCTCAGGGATTCCGGGCTTGTCGGGTGTCCCCACATTTACCAGGACAATTGCTTTTGTCATATAGTACCGGTTAAACTGTCGGCCAGTTGCCTTGCCTGCTTTACCCTGTCAGACATTCCAATCCCGTCACGTATATTGCCTGCAAGGAAAAGGCCGGGATATTCCTCCTGAATGCCCGCAATTGCCCTTAACCGCTCTCCCGTACTGATCTCATACTGAGGAATGGCATGCCTGTAACGGAATATATTAAACATATCGGGTTTCCGGGAACAATGTAAAGTTGAACTGATTTCAGCGAGTACCATTGATTCAATATATTTATCATCCCTTTCAAATATGGAAGGATTGTTTATTCCGCCCATGAAAACCGAAAGTATGGCTCCTCCTTCGGGTGCTCTGCCCGAAAAAACAGAAGAGGGGAACAGTATGCCAAGAATTTCCCGTTTCTCTTTGGCAGGAACAAGGCCGCCAAATGCTTTCAGTTGTTTTCCCTCCCATTTGGAATAGCAAACACTTGCCTGAACAATTTTGGCATACCGGGTATTGGAAATTGAACGGATACGATTGTCGCTGATAAATGGCAACAAACCTGCCAGGTCAATTCCGTTCACGGTGGTCACCACCCTGCCTGATGTTATTCCGAAACCATCACCCGATGGCAAAGTGCCTTTACACAAAAAGCCATTGTCAACCGGAAAAACCTGCACATTTAAGCAGTTCTTAATTATTTTTTCTTCACCAATTTCAGAGGCCAGTGCATCAGTGAGATTTTTCAACCCTCCTTTGGCCGAAAATACTTCACGGGTAACCTGCTTTTCCAGTTCGGTTTTTGGATCCTTGTGCTTCTTTATTGTGCCCTTTATAAAACTTCCGTATTTTTGTTCCAGGTTATACAATTTTGGCAATGCATACCGTGTAATCAATGTATCGGGATCACCTCCATATACACCCGAAATAAAAGGATTCACAGCATAATCGAGAAAAGACTTACCGAGCCGTCTTACGACCATGCCGGCAACCGATTCATCCGGATTGCTGCCTGGTTTACGGAAAGGCTCTCCAAGGATCCTTATCTTGTCTCCCATAGTGAACAGGGGCGTTTTCACTGCCGAAAAAAGACCGGTTGGCAATGATTCCCACTTTCCGTTTTTAAGAATCCAGCGATACTTTGCTTCAGGGTTCGCCGTATCCATTTCTACCTTTCCCTTTAAATGGTGAAATAGTTCGACAAGTTCAACACTTCCGATAACTCCCGTGTTGGGTCCCGATTCAAAGGTAAACCCATTTCTGGTGATGGTTCCGATTACGCCACCGGAGTGGTTTGCTTTTTCAAGCACAATTACCTTTTTCCCTGCCCTCTTAAGATAGTAAGCAAGGGTGAGTCCGGTAATACCGCCGCCAATGACTGTAATATCAGTTTTTACCGTTTCCACATTAAAGCGATTTAGAATAGGTTCCCACACGAGGTACAAAAGCAGGATCAAATGCAGAGGCAATGTTACGGATAAATAAGGAACCCTGTTCGGTGACGGTAATGGTGTCATTGCCTGTTTTCACCAAACCGTCGCTTACCGGTTCTGAAAGCTTTTGGGGCTCAAAACCGGTAATCCGGTAAAAATCGGACAGCGTGATACCGTGCTTTTCGCTTACCTCCTTCATGTTGAGATATTTATTGCACATAATGCCATTAATGGCATCGCGTATGATCATTTGATCGGCAGACACCCCGATGCCTTTTTCCACTGGTAACCTACCTGTACCAATGGCATGAATATAGTTGTTGATATCTTTTGTATTTTGAATATAAGCGTTTTCAAGCTGACTTATACCTGAAACACCAAAGGCATATACCTGCGCTGTGGTACGCCGGGTACAGTAACCCTGAAAATTGCGATGTAGTTCCCTGCAGTTAAAAGCGGTGTAAAGCTCATCATCAGGCAGTACATAGTGATCCAGTCCGATGGCATTATATCCCGATTGCTGTAAAAGTTCACGGGCAGTCAGAAACATTTCCACCTTATGTGAAGAATCGGGCAATCCGGCCTTTTCGAGTATTTGTTGGTGCTTTTTCAGCCAGGGTACATGCGCATAGGAAAAGGTTACCAACCTGTCCGGCTTGTGTTCTATTGCTTCGGAAATGGTCTTTCTAAAGCCATCGGTGGTTTGTCCGGGTAATCCGTAAATAAAATCAAGATTAACGGAAACCAAAGGGGATGCCGATCTTAGGTATTTAGTCAATTCTGCAACCGGAATGGCTGATGGCAAGCGGTTTACCAATTTCAGCACATCATTGTCAAAATCCTGTATACCTAAACTGAACCTGTTAAAACCCAGCTTCAGCAACCTGTCAAGATAACTGTAACCGAGATAGGCAGGATTGCACTCGATGGCAATTTCAGGATTGCCGATGTATGATAACCCGGCGCCAATTGCTGACATTATTTCCTCAATATGGCCGGCATCAATCGAATTTGGAGTGCCTCCTCCAAAATGAATCTGAGATATCTTCCGGTTTGAATCGATATGCTTTTTAACAAGGCTTATTTCTTTCAGCAAACACTCAATATAGGATCCTACCTCGCCCGGGCTCCTGGCAATGCATGCATTGCATCCGCAGTAATAACATACTTTTGCGCAAAACGGTATATGCACATAAAATGCCAGATGGTTTTGCCGAACCTGGTTTGAGGCTATGATATGCTGAATATATTCATCTTCCGGAAAACCATCCTTAAAATAATTGGCAGTAGGATAGCTTGTATACCGGGGCACAGCTAACTCATACTTTTCAATCAGGTTTTGCATGCTCATTTTTTGCCAGCTTTAAGCGGAACAGTGTAAAGTAAGAACAAAATAGAGATTATTGCCAATATAATTTCTATTCCAAAAACGCCGCTATAGCCTAGTTTATCACCTACACGACCACTCATTACGGCAATGAAAAGGCCGCTTAATTGTGTTATGACAATTTGCAGGGTAAAATCGGTGCCTTCATGTCCTTTACGGACAATGTCCATGCTTGTGGTGTAAATAGCAACCGAAGACAGGCCATATGCACCCCATACCATGCAAATGGCAACATATAACTCGGCCAGCGAGGGTATTCCCTTTGAAATACTAAAAAAGAAGATCGCAGCCAGCAGGTTTATAAAAGCAAAAAGATACAACGCGCCTTTGCGCCCTGTAAATTTCATTATTCCGGCGGCCAAAAACGATGATAGCACGGCAACCGATGTACCCATGATACCTGACATAAAGCCGATCTGTTTAACATTATAGCCATGGTCGACCATAAAAGGCTTTATCATTGCCAGAATTCCTATGATGCCCGAATAATAGAACAACAAAACAGGCAAGCGCTTCCTCCTTTCGCTGGTACCAAAAAAGGTGCCAATGCCAGACAGGGTAAAGCGCTCCTTCTTTTTTGTGATGGACAGCCGGGGCTTGTGCAGCAATAAGGGTACAATGGCAAAAACCACAAAGGAAGCCAGAAGCAAGGTCATATTATGCCAGCCAAAATAATGATAGGCAAGCAGCAGAACTCCGGTTCCCAACAGTGATCCCACAAAGCTGCCGGCCGATTGAAAGCTGTTGCCTATTCCACGTTCAGTGGGACTTAACAGTTGAATGGCATAAATATCGGTGGCAATATCCTGTGTTGCGGATGCTATAAAAGCAATAATCACCAGGCATATGATCAGGACAAAATCGGTTTGCAGGCTAAAGAAACCAACGCTAAGGATAACGAAAGCATAAAAAAGCTCGGAAAAAATAATCCACCTGCGAATTTGACGGCCTGAACAGGTATAATTGTCTACCAGCGGTGCCCACAGGAATTTAAGAATCCATGGCAATTTAATGAGTTGCAGCAAACCTATCGATTGCAACGAATACTGCTCCTGGCGCATAATTACCGGCACCACCGTTGAAAAAAAACTCATGGGTACCGATTGGGCAATGTATAAAAAAAACAGAACCGGAAATTTGGCCGGATTATTCTTTTGTTCCATCCTGATTAAAACTTTACAGTAACATTCACCCCTGCCTGAAAAGGCCTGCCCTTTTGGGCATACACTTTATTGTTGGCTTCAAAAAGGAAAGATTTATACCGGGTGTTCAGCAAATTCCTGCCCCAAAAATCCACCTGAATGTTATTTCGCGTTAATATTATTTTGGCATCAAACAACTGATAGCGCTCTTCAGCGAAGTTATTCTTTAAATCCCAATAGGTGATTCCCGATTGATGGAATACTACGTTAAAAAGAGCCTCGTTGGCAATTTGATTATTCTTTAATTTCACCCTTTTGGTTAACTGCACTGCCATTGTATGGCGGGGAATGTAAGGAGTATAATGGTTATTGAAATTGATGGCAGCGTCCTGAACATACTTAATTATTTTGGATTGCGTATAACCATAAGCTACCATAGCTTCAAATCCGTGAAATTCCTTATTGCGGACGGATATTTCGAACCCTGTATTTTCAGATAATCCCGAGTTATGAAGGTATGATCCCCTGCCATTGGGAGCCGTACGATAAATTTGCTGGTTTTCCATGCGGGTAAAAAACAATGCGAAATCGGTGTATATAAGGTTTTCGAACAAGGACGATTTGATACCGGCTTCAAAGTTGTGGCTATTCTCGTGTTTAAACCTTAAGAGGCTATCGGGCAAATCCGACGTGGAATTAAATCCCCCGGGTTTATATCCTGTTGAATAAGATGCATATATGTTGGTGTTCCCAAACTTGTAGGTAAGGGCAACTTTGGGCAGCATTACATGGTCCTTCAAAACAGGGTAAACCGTGTCTATGGCAGGGAGTTCATTGATTCCGCGTTGACCGTAATAAGCATATTCGAGTTCCGATTGTTCGTAATCATAACGAATTCCGCCGGTTAACACAAGGTTTGGCTGTATTTTTACAGACAATTGTCCGAAGAATGCGAATCCCCTGAGGTTGGTATTGTAATCCTTCACATACCATTGGTTAATGTTGTATACATCAACATCCACCAGGTTGCTGAATGATTGTAATAAACCAAAACCGCCAAGGACCCATTTAAATGTACCGTCTCCCTTTGACCGGGCCGACAACTCGTTTGAAACCATTTTCTGTTTTTGTGTTTGCTTTGCAAAATACAAGGAGTCGGTAGAAAAATCCTGGTCGATTCTCTGAACATCATCGAAATATTGATATGAAAGGCTGTTGCTTATTTCCCATGTTGGTTTTGCGTATTTGAAAATTAAGGCATCGGAGAACATATTCCGGTCATAGGAGCTTTTTTGATTGTAGCGCACAGCATCCAGGGTTTTCAGTGAATCATTATAAATGGCATACGGGTATCCGCCCTGCCTGCTCCACTCAAATCCGGCAATATTCTCGAGTGAAATTTCCCTGCTAAGCTTATATACCAGCCTGTTTCTCAAGGCAAATGAATTAAGTTCATCCACCTTTTCATCGAGGTACCGGTTTGTAAAAAAACCATCCCTGTGCTGGTATCGTGCTGACAATGAAACGGCTGCATCATTGTTAATTTTGCCGTAGTAACCACCTTCAACCCGGTAATTGCCATATGTGGCCAAAGTAACTCCTATATGTCCACCCTGCTTTTCCATGGGCGACCGGGTGGTAATGTTTATCATCCCACCCATGCTGTTACGCCCGTAAAGTGTGCCCTGAGGACCCCTGAGCACCTCAATGTGCTCAATGTCGAACAAATCAAGACTGAATGTTGATTTATCAAAATAGGGAACATTATCAACATATAACCCTATCGACGGCGCATTAATGCGTGATCCTATACCCCTGATGTAAACCGGCGATGTTAGTTTTGATCCGTATTCGGGCATTGCAAAATTGGGGACCAGTGTGTTGATACTGTGAAGGCTGCCTATTTCATTCAGCCTTATTGCCTTTGCCGATACGATAGATACAGAGGCCGGCATCTCTTTAACCTTGAGGTTCATTTTTGATGCACTCACCACAATGTTTTCAAGGACAACAACAGAAGAATCCGAAGTGCCCTCAAGCGGAGGGTCTTGTCCTTTGGCAGGTAACAGCAATATGAAAAGCAGTGCTATAAATACGTAATAGTTTTTCTCCATTAAAGTATGTTTTAGGGTAAATGCTGCAGTGATCCGACAAACGATAAAACATGGCAGATCGTGTTGGTAATAAAGGTTGTTCAGGCAGCAAATGGAGGCGGGCGTGAGAAAATATGATTACCCTTGAAAAGTATCAGGAACTTTTCCGTACGGCATTCAACATAGAGCAGTTTGCTAAGTTCAGGTATGGTCAGCCTTTCATTTTCTGAAGAAATGAAAATGTCATCAGCAAATGCAACATAGTCATTGTCTTTTACCGATAATTCTGCTTTGGCGGTAACATGAATATACTTTTCAGCGGATTGAACAGCAGAAACAGGATCCTGTTGCTTAACCCCCAGACTAAGCAGCAGGTATACCGAATACGTAACCAGAATAACCAAATAAGGTATATAACTCGAGAAAAGCCCAAAAACGAACATTATTAAAGCTTTTTTGCAAAGATAATCGTTTGGGCCAATTTTCAACCATCATTATCAGGGATGTTCTGACTTCCTTTTAATCAACGGTTGAAGCATGATTTGTTTTGCAAACTGCATCGCCGGCCTTCTTCATTGCACAGCCGCTGCAGGCACCCGATGCTTTTTTCACCATAACCGAACGTGCAACATTTACTATTACCGCAATTGCAACGGCAAAGACAATGAGTAATGTGAGAATATCCTGCACCATACCTTATATTTTAGTGATCAGGTTACCTGCCTGATAGGTTATAAAAGCCACAAGCCATGCCAGGGCTGTTGTGTAAAACATAGCAAATAATGCATATTTCCAGTTTGATTCTTTCTTTATGGCTGCTATTACAGCAACACAGGGAAAGTATATCAGCACAAAGAGCATAAATCCGAATGCAACCAGGGGTGTAAAAACTTTTTGTCCCTCCAGTTTTCCTGATGAATGAACCTGCTGCTGAAGGTTTTTTATCAGGCTCCCCGACTGTTCATTGGCTTCCAGTTCGGCATGGTACAATACGCCCATTGAACCTACAACAATCTCTTTTGCTGCAAGACCAGTGATGATGCTGATGCCGATTTTCCAATCGAAACCAAGGGGTTGTATGGCAGGTTCAATATAACGCCCTAGCCTGCCAATGTAGGATTGCTCCTGGTGCTCCGAGACTTTTTTAAGTTCCAGGGCATTCACCTGCAAAGTTCTTTCCTTTTCATCGGTTACCGTTTTGTTAATTAGTTCGGTTTGAGCATCATAATCAAGGCTATATTTCACTTTTCTTGGATAATAGCTTAATGCCCAAATAAGAATGGATGCCATTAAAATGACCGTTCCCATCTTGCGTAAGTACTGCGAACCTTTAAACCACATATGGGTAAAGGAGTTGGTAAGGGTTGGGATGCGGTACTTGGGTAATTCCATTACAAAGGGAACATCATGCCTTGAAAACATCGTTCTTTTTAAAAGAAGTGCAACCACAATGGCCAGCACAATACCAAATATGTATATCGAAAATAAGACAAGGCCCTGATGGCGGGTAAAAAATGCAGAAATGATCAGCACATAAACCGGTAAACGGGCACTGCATGACATGAAAGGAGTAACCAGCATGGTGATAATTCTGTCCTTCCGGTTTTCGAGGGTACGTGTAGCCATCACAGCAGGAACATTGCATCCAAAACCCATAATCAACGGAATGAATGATTTGCCATGAAGCCCCATTTTGTGCATCAACTTGTCCATGATAAATGACACCCTTGCCATATACCCGGTGTCTTCCATAACCGATATGAAGAAGAACAGAATAAGAATATTGGGAAGGAAGATGATCACTCCTCCTACACCACCAATGATACCATCGATGATGAGATCATGAAGCGGACCGTCAGGGATAATACTGCTTAAATGTCCGCCAACAAATGCTACACCGGCATCTATCCATTCCATCGGGTAATTTCCCAGGCTGAAGGTAGCCTGAAACATCAGCCAAAGGAAAGCAAAGAAAATTGGGAATCCCCAGTATTTATGGGTAAGCAGGTCATCAATCACCCACTTCTTCTTTGATTTTCCCGATACCCGTGTACAGGTTTCTCCCAACGCACCTGCAATAAAACCATACTTGGCATCAATAATGGTTGTTTCGGCCTTTTCGCGAAACTCCTTTTCAAGCTTTTGGATTTCAGCATTGCTGATCATCTCTATACGGTCAAAATTGATATGACCCAATAGGGATTGCTTCGTTGTTTTATCGTTTTCGAGCAGTTTGATTGCCAGGTAGCGCGTTGACAGCCTCATCGGATTCACCCTGCTTTTTCTTATCTCACCTTGTATCCGGCTTATCGATTCTTCAATCGTGCTGCCATAGTTAATGTGAATATGCCTTACTACCGGATCCCGGTCTTCATATACCTCAATTATTTTGGACAACAGTTCCTGCAGGCCCTGACCTTTAACAGCAACAGTTGGTACAACAGGTATCCCAAGCAATCTGGCAAGTTGTAAATGATCAAGCATGATCCCCTGCCCCTGCATTTCATCATACATATTCAGGGCAATAATCACCTTGATGTTCATGTCGATGAGTTGTGTAGTCAGCAGCAGGTTGCGTTCCAGGTTGGAGCCATCAACTACATTAATTACGATATCCGGTTTGTTTTCAAGGATGTGTTTTCGTACAAACAGTTCTTCCGGTGTATATTCGGTAATGGAATATGTTCCCGGGAGGTCGGTAATTTTAAGGGTATACTTATCTTTCCTGAATGTTGCCTCCTTGGCTTCTATCGTTACACCACCATAGTTCCCAACCCGCTCATGCAAACCTGAGGCAAGATTGAAAAGGGTGGTTTTTCCACTGTTGGGATTTCCCACCAACGCCACCTGGATTGTTTTGGTTTTCCCGCGCGTTGAAATCTTCAGCCGGTTCTCAATGATGGTGCCTTCATATGCCAACAAATCGGTTTTGTTGTAATTATCCATGGCAATTTCAATTAAGGAGGCTTCAGCCCGCCTTAATGATACATGATAACCCATTATTTCGTATTCGATCGGATCCTGCAATGGTGCATTCTTTATAACGGTAACCTCTTTCCCTTTTACAAAACCCATTTCGGTAATACGTTTACGAAATGAACCGTGTCCCAATACCCTGGTAATAACTGCTTTCTGATTATTCGCTAAATCTGACAACTGCATTTTTTAACTCTCCTAAAATGATAAAGCAATCCTTAATACTCCTGCAAAAACATTTCTTAACCCACCAACCTTGCCTGAAGGTTGAATGATGTATTGGATATCGGGTTGAATGGTAATATGCTTATGAACTGGTTTTAACCAGGTAAGTTCTACGCTCGTTTCGCTGCCTGTACCCCCTGTATAGTGAGCATGCGCAACTGCCAAACCCAATACATCGTTCTTCTTTTTGCTTAAAAATCCACCCATGTTTAATCCCATCCCAACATATACATCATTTGCACTGTATCCGGAAGGGCTGTAGCCCGCTTGCGTAAATATTCCCAGGCTCTTTTCATTTCTTTCCCATATAACCTGGTCGACCAGGACATATGCCCCTGCGATGATCCGGTTGAGTGAATCGGGCAACGCTTCACCAAATGCTTTTTGAATAACATGGTTGTGCGAAAATAGACCAATCTTATATAATCCCTGATGCCGGTTAATTTGAAGGGTCCGCTGATACTCTGTTATGGCCAGTAATCCATCGCCCGAATTGAATTGCCATTTCAGATTGTTTGGATTGTCATCAACACCGGTAGGACAGCCGTCATATAAAGCAACAAGCCAGGTTGATCTTTCATTGATGTTTATCCTGGTAGTGAACCCGGGTGAAGTCAGTGGAAAAATAGGGGCTGCTAAATTTGCCGAAATCACAGGCATAATTCCAAATGAGCTGTTCAGAAACAATGCGCCATAGCCGGAGTTAACAAATTCAACATTAAGATCCTGCAATCCGATGGTGAGTTCTACCTTTCCTAAAGTCTGTTTGTAGTATAGTTCCTGGACATAGGTATGATTTCCGGCTTCAATATTCGAAGCCACCTGTGCATCACCAAACATTTTTGCCGATGGAACAGCGCCATGTGTATTGGCAGCATGTATAAAAACGGAACCGCCCTTCCACAGTCCTGCTTTTTCAAAATCAAAAAACAGGCTGAGGTTGACCATTCCCAAATAGGCATATCCTGTTTTTATGCCTCCATCAAGATTGGCGGCATTGTCACCTGTGTATGAAGCTTCAGCGAGAAAAGGGCTTCTGTTCAAAGTATCCTGGGCATTAACCGAAAAGGCAATGAAAAGGCCCAGGGCAATAGTATATGATTTTTTCATTCCTGCGTTCATAGTCAATGCAAAAGTATTGTTGTAGTATTAAGCTGAAATACCTTAAATGAATGAAAGATTTGGCTGTTATCATCAAAACAGGGGATAAACAGCCACGGTTTACAGGATAATAAGTTTATTCACAACTGCATATATAGTCAGGCCTGAAACCGTTTTTATACCCGTTTTCTGTGATATTTTTTTCCTGTGCGTGATAACGGTGTTCACAGAGATATTCAGTTCATCGCCTATTTCCTTATTTGACATCCCTTTGGCCAATAGCTTCAGCACTTCCGTTTCGCGATCACTCAGCACATCTTCAGTGACATCGGGTATTTTTGACTCCGATAAAAGAACCCTTTTAAGGGTGGAAACTATTACAGAAGGGGTGTCGGAAATACTAATAATGCCGTCGAATAAGTCAAGTACCTGGTAATCAAAATGCAAATATACAAGGCCAATCCATTTAACACCATCCCAGGCATTTTTTAAGTGGTGAAACTCCTTTGTATTGTATTGAACCAGCGATGGGTTAATGATTACAATGCTATCCGGCTTTATGCTTATTTGCTTTTCCGCATCACCTAAACTGGCAGTTTGCCTGATATGCGCATTCAATCCGGATTTCGAGATTACCTGCACCAATCCCTCATAAAGCAAATGAGACGACTCAACAATGATAATATGATTTACTTTATTCATGCTCTTCGGGCCAGTTGATCTTCTGCTTTTTCAACCAATGGAATCAGGATTTCTTCTTCAACACGTGAATGAATACCCAGATCGAAATTCACATCAGACAGCGCCATAAAAAGGATTCTACGCTGCTGCATATCATTCTTTTGGGGCAGATACTTAATCAACAGGTTCATTAAATCGTTCAGTTTTTCCTCTATATCGTTATGATGATCCTTGTATTCGGTAACGGAATACGAGGATACCAGATCAAAAGGCTTTTTATTATTCAAACAATCATACACGGTGTGAATATAAGGGAATACGATTTCGTCCTCATAGTCAAGATGTTCCTTTACTTCAAGGAAATATTCCCTGAAAAACTTCTCAACCATAGTAATTTCGGGAGAATTGTTAACCTGTTGCAGCGATTGAATGGATACTTGAATTTGTGGATATACTTCGTGATAATAAGAATGACTTTTTTTCAGGAATTGAATGATGACGGGTAAATCGCTGATATTAATTTTCGATCTGTCTGTGATTTGATTGCCCATATACAGGTTGGCCAGCGAAACAAATAAACCTTCGCTTATTTTTTTCTCACTGCAAATTTTCGACACCGATTTGGAATGGATAGGCACGGATATTTCAAGGTGTTCCAGCAGTAGAAGCGTCCTTGGATGAGACAGTACAATTTCCGACAACTCTGTATCCGGAGACAGGTAATCTTTAACGGAAGTATACATGGTGCAGTTGTTTCTGCAAAAGTACGAAAAACAAATGCATCGTCATGAATATGAAAAAACCCGGCAGATTTTTTTAAATTTGGTTCCGGCAATGAATTTAACCGTATTGCCTGTAATAAAAGTAACCCACCTTTGTATGACCATAGGAAAATTGCCTAAAGATGATTTCATAAGCCTTTTAAAGAACGGCCCGCTCGTATCAATAGACCTTATCATTAAAAACCAATCCGGAGAAATTTTACTGGGATACAGAAATAATTTCCCTGCAAAAAACTGCTGGTTCGTTCCCGGAGGAAGAATTTATAAGAACCGTCGTATAGATAAAGAGTTTATGAGAATTACGCAAACCGAGCTTGGTATTGCTATTCCGCGTTCCGGTGCACGGTTTTTCACCATTGCCGAGCATTTATATCCAGGCGAGAATACATTTAATATACCGGGAATTGACACCCACTATGTAGTACTTGCCTACATAATTGAATCAATGAAATACGATTTGAATCCGGCTGATAATCAGCATAGCCGGTTTGTATGGATGCCGGTTGACGAGTTATTACACCGGACAGATGTGCACGACAATACCAAGGATTATTTTCGCATTTTTCCGGATTTGCCATGATTGCCGGCTGTTGGTAGCTCCCTGCTGCCCGAAGCAAGCACAATGCAGTACTTTTAAAGATTTGCCTTGAAATTTGAATATCAATAATTTAGAGTTTATTTAGAAAAATTCTGAAGATTTCACCATTTTTCTATTGTTGAACCAATTATTCCTTTTATATTTAAACTTTATTTGATGAGAATTATTATCACCTAGTTTTATTTCCAATGAATATTCATTTTGTCAGTAAATGCCTTACCGATAATAGCCTGAAGGTTACCCCGCAACGCCTTGCTGTACTGGATGCCATCATCACGCTTAAAAATCATCCTACCTCTGAAATGATTCTGGAATATATCCGTAAGAGACATCCGCATGTTTCTGTTGCCACCGTGTATAAGGTACTGGATGTATTAACGGAAAAGAAGATCATTGTACGTGTTAAAACGGACAAGGACAACATGAGATATGATGCCGACCTCGAGAAGCACCATCATATTTATTGCTCGGATTGTGACCTGATTGAAGATTATAAGGACGAGCAATTGAATACACTGCTCAGCAACTATTTTGAGGAGCATTCCATTCCGGGATTCCGGATTGAGGATATCCGCCTTCAGCTAATTGGCACCTATGCTTCACATGAAAAAATTAACTAACCAACAATAATTTTTCCATTCAATTTTAATTATGAATACCATGAAAGAAAAAAGCGTCGAACTCTTAAACAAAGCAGTGGCTGATGAACTTGCGGCAGTGCATCAATACATGTATTTTCACTTTCGCTGTGACGATCTGGGCTATGATTTAATCTCCAATCTCTTTAAACGTTCAGCTATTGATGAAATGATGCATGTTGAGACGCTTGCAGAGCGCATATTGTTTCTGAAAGGAGAAGTTGAAATGAATCCTTCGGCCGCCGTCCAAAAAATCCACGATGTTAAAAAAATGCTCGATTTGGCCTGCAGCATGGAAAATGGCAGCATTAAGGACTACAATAACTGGGCAAATGTATGCTCACAAAATGCAGATTCTGCCACGAAGAAAATATTTGAACAGTTAGTGGATGACGAAGAACGTCATTTCGATCAGTATGATAAGGAACTGGAAAACCTCGAAAAATTCGGGGACAATTACCTGGCCCTTCAGTCAATAGAACGCAGCAAAAATGTAGCTGCCGGAAAAACTTCGGATTAGTTTAAACCAAAATTTAAATACCATGGAAGAAAAAGCAATAACAGCATTGCCGCTTATAGGTCAGCCTGCACCTGAATTCAAAGCAGTGACAACCCAGGGAAACATCAACTTCCCCGGTGATTACAAAGGAAGTTGGGTAATTTTGTTCAGTCATCCTGCTGACTTTACGCCGGTTTGTACTTCAGAATTCATGACTTTTGCCACACTTGAGAGCAAGTTTAATGATGTAAACTGTAAACTTGTTGGGCTTTCTGTTGACGGGCTATATAGCCACATAGCCTGGCTGCGCACAATCAAGGAAAAGATTCAATACAAAGGAATGAAAGATGTGGAGGTGACTTTCCCGCTCATTGAAGACATTACCATGGAGGTTGCCCGCAAATACGGAATGATGCAACCCGGTGAAAGCAGCACCAAAGCAGTTCGCGCGGTTTTCGTTATCGACCCCGAGGGAAAAGTAAGGACTATACTTTATTATCCATTGTCGCTTGGACGTAATTTTGATGAGCTCTACAGGATTGTTGTCGGTTTGCAAACGGCTGATAAATTCAGTGTTGCAACACCAGCAGATTGGCGGCCGGGAGATGATGTTATTGTTCCCACAGCCGGTTCATGCGGTGTGGCAAAGGAACGCATGGAAAGCAAAAATGGCATTACGTGTCATGATTGGTTCTTCTGTACAAAGCCATTGCCTGAAGAAAAAGTATGGGCCGAGATTAAGAAAAAGTAATCCAACGCTCACCCAACAAGGAGGCTTTTCAAAAGGTGCATAACACTTTTTGGGCCTCCTTTTTTATTGTTCTTTGTTCATTTCGGCTTCCGCTTCGGCTTTTTCTATACTGTCTCTCCTGGCTTCCCTTTCCTTTTTATTGAAATAACCACGCAAAAGGAAATTCTGCCTTGCGGCTTCCATATTTTCTTTCAGGCCCCTGGAACCTTTCCTGAGGTTAATGATCATCTGGTTAATGTTTTCGGAAATAACAGAGTCCTGTATTAACCTCCCGAGTGTTCCTTCGCCATTGTTAATACGTACTGTAATCTCGGCAAGCTGTGTGGAAATAATTTCAAGGTTCTGTGCAGTAACTGCAATACTGTTCAGCACATCATCCGTTTCTACAGGTTCTGTTGACGGAAGCATATCGCCATCCTCTACCTCACCGGCATCTTCACTTCCCTGGTTAATGACCAGTATCTTATCGCCAATAATACCTTCAGAAGCTATGGATACCACACAGTCAGTCCGCAGGAATTGCCTCACATCTTTCTTAACCGTCATATCAACCTTAACAGTTGAATCATTAACTATGGTAATTGCGCTTACTGTACCCACGTTTATCCCCGCAAACCGTATGTTGTTGCCTACTTCCAATCCGCTTACATTGTTAAACGCCGTAGAAAGTTTTATGACAGAATCAAACAGGTTTTGCTTACGCCCAATGAAAAAAATGATCAGCATAAAAATCACAAATCCTGCAAGAACCATCAGCCCTAATTTAGATGTATCTGTTTTCAGTTTTATGCTCATGGAATATCTATTTAAAAAATTGTTTGATAAACGGATCGCCCGATGTTTCAAATGAATCCGGATTGCCTGACTTATACACTTCACCGTTATTCAGCATAAGAATTCTGTCGGCTACCATTTTCACACACCTGATATCGTGCGTGATGATTAATGAAGAAGCCTTATACCTTTCCTTTATATGGTTGATAAGTACACTTATTTCATCCGATGTAACCGGATCGAGTCCGGTGGTTGGTTCATCGTAGAGAATGATTTCCGGCTCTGCCACAATTGTCCTTGCCAGGCCAATCCTTTTTCGCATACCCCCTGACAATTCGGAAGGCATTTTGTCGGCTGCATTTATCAACCCCACATTTTCCAACGCTTCCGCCACCTTTTCATTGATATCAGCCAATGAAAGGGTTCTGTTAATGCGCTTCAACTGGAAACCGAGATTTTCCCTTACGGTCATTGAATCATACAGAGCACCACTCTGAAAAAGATAACCCATTTTTCTCCTGAGCTCATTCAGTTCCGTAAGGCTCAATTCGGGAATATTCCTGCCCAAAACGCTCACTTTACCTTCATCACACCTTAACAGGCCGATTATGCACTTAGCCAGAACTGACTTGCCGCATCCCGATCTGCCCAATACAACAAGGTTTTCTCCCTCATGCAATTGCATGGTAATGTTGGTTAACACTTCATTACCATTAAATCCTATTTTGAGGTTTTCGATATCAACTACCGGTTCCTGTGAATTTTGCCTTTTTTCCTTCATAACATCTGCTAAAAAAGATCTGTTATCTGCACAGCGATCAGGTCGATGATAATGATGAGCATAGAAGCCATAACTACCGATGTATTGGCTGCTACTCCAACACTTTCGGTTCCGTTTGATGCGGTAAATCCTTTGTAACAACCAACAATTCCAATGGCAATTCCAAATGCAACACTTTTTATCATGGCAGGAAGAAAATCGATGAAGTCAACCGGTGAGAATGCTCTTGATATAAAGAGTGCAAAGGACACATTTCCTTTCAGGTTAACACCAAGCCAGCTCCCTGCGAGTCCGAAAGCATCGGCAAACAGAACAAGAAACGGTAACATCACCGATACCGCCAATACCCTTGTAACAATGAGGTATTTAACAGGGTTAACCGAAGAAACTTCCATGGCATCGATTTGTTCGGTTACTTTCATCGATCCAAGTTCAGCACCAATTCCCGAGCCTACCTTGCCTGCTAAAATAAGCGCGGTGATTACCGGGCCGATTTCCCTGAAGAAAGAAACCGCGACCATTCCGGGTAACATGGCAACTGCGCCAAAATCGCTCATAGCAGGGCGAGATTGTATGGTTAACACAATGCCCATTATAAAACCTGTAACGGTTACCAATACAAACGACCGGTTTCCAATCATGTAACACTGCCGGATGAACTCCCTGAATTCAAATCCTCCCGAGAACATCTCCCTGAAAACCCTGCCGGTAAAAATTGAAAAATGGCCTATTTCATTAACGAATCCCGGAATCGACATTTCGTTTAACTTTTTCATATGGTATAGTAACAGTATAGGATTGACTTTGTTGTAAATAGCAAAGGTGTAATAGCTTCCGACTTATCAGGAAGTTGCATTAATAGCCTGTTTCCTTTATCATTAGACCTGCATGTGGTTGGAAACCGCCACAGCACAAGGAACCGGAGGTTCGGGATGGCAAAATCCTGATTTTTTATAACTGAACCTGAATCTTAATCTGCTTCTCATACCATCTTAATGAAACCTTAATCTTCCCGGATTCAACTTTCCTTATATTTATTAAGCAAAACACTAAACCGAATATTATGGAAACTGCATTTGAACATATTCTGCGCAAAATCAAAAAAGCGTCATTTGACTTGCAAAACCATTCTTTCAGTGAATTCCAGAAAAAACTCCCATCCTATATCAACCACAGGATTGGATACCCTATTATGAACCGGATTTTTACCGAGCGATACGGAATGACCATTAAGGATTACTTTAACCGGATGAAACTTCAAAAGGCCAATGAACTTTTGCACCATTACCGGTTGAATGAACACGAAGTGGCCTATCAATTGGGCTATAAAAATCCAGGGAGATTATACCGATATAAAAGGGCTTAATTCATTTTTTCTGAAACCCTTATGTGGGGCTGATACTGGTTAAAAAATGAATATTTATCCACAATTGGTACCAAAGGGTTGCATTCAACACATCATATTCGTAAGTTTACCATAGTGGCTTTTTTGGGTAGCGTTATTTCAACCTATTGAAAGGGTGTGGTAACGGTTGATTGTTTATAACCTGTCCTTTTTAGCTAAGCCACAAGAATACATGGTTTTCATATCTTGTTAATAAATAGTATCAGTGTTTGCTGTATATATTTAAACAAAACTTACAATACGCTTGTTAGTTCACAGATTTTAAGAGCCAATGAAGATAATTCCATTTACAATCCTGGTTTTTTCGTTTATTGTTTTTGATCAATCCATACTTGCCCATAATGACACGCTAAGCGGAAATGGAAATTATGAATCCTATAGCGCTCATGATGTAAGAATTGGTGAAAGACTTTTTCACGGTTTTGTACCTTCAGTTACCAATACCATCAATTGCGCATCATGTCATAATATCGGACGGGTAGATACACTCAACTGGAATCCTTCGGCGTATGATATTGCGCTGAAGTACAGCAAAAGCGATTTTAACGCCTTTAAGACCGCAATCACTGCCCCTACGGGCCAGGTGATGCAAAGCATTCACATGAATCTCAACCTTAACGATGAGCAGATTCATCAAATCAAAAGCTTTCTCGACGATCTGGCCCTTAAAGGTGAACAACCCCTGAAACCATTAAGAACAAACCGGATCATTTTTACTTTGCTGGTCATTGCCTTTATCGTTGCTTTTGTTGACCTGGCAATCACACGCAAAATAAAGTTCCGTTTGGTGCATATAGCCATCATGGGAATCTCAGCGTTATTGATAACACGCTATACGGTTAATGCAGCCATCGATCTTGGAAGATCTCCCGATTACCAGCCGGGTCAGCCAATAAAATTTTCGCACAAAGTCCATGCCGGACAAAATCAAACCGATTGTCTCTATTGCCATTTCGGTGCCGAAGAGAGCAAGTTTGCGGGTATACCGCCTGCTAACGTATGCAACAATTGCCATGTGCTGGTTAAGGAAGGAAGCCGTAGCGGAAAGTTTGAGATCGCAAAAATCTATCATGCCCTGGAAACCAATCAGTCCATTAAATGGGTGAAGGTATACAACCTGCCGGACCATGTTTACTTTAATCACGCCCAGCATGTAACTGCAGGTAAGATTGATTGTATGACTTGCCACGGCGATGTTGCAGCAATGGATGAGATTGTGCAGGTAAATGATTTATCTATGGGATGGTGTATTCAATGCCATCGTGAAACAAATGTTCAGTTCGACAATCGCTTCTATGGTAAATATGACCAATTGCATAAGGATTTGCGTGACGGTAAAATCAGCAAGGTATCAGTAGAGCAGATTGGCGGAAATGATTGTATGAAATGTCATTATTAACCTCATATGAAAAAGTACTGGCGTAGCCTCGAAGAAGTGGTCAGTGGCCCTGTGGTTCCTGAGGAAGAAAAGAGCAAGGAACAGGGTGATAAAGGAAATATAATAAATTTAATCGAAGGTGTTCCTTTTAAACTTAATGCTTCGAGGCGTGATTTTCTGAAATTGATGAGTTATAGTGTTGCTTCTTCAGCCATTCTTGCAGCATGTAAAAAGCCCATTCAATTTGCCGTACCTTTTCTCAATCAAACCGATGACGTTACACCGGGAGTTGCCTCTCATTATGCATCCACATTTTACGACGGATCGGAATTCTGTCCGGTAGTCATTAAGGTACGGGATGGCAGGCCAATTAAACTCGAAGGTAACAGTCTATATCCTTATACCCGTGGGGGAACTTCACCGCGTGTGCAGGCTTCTGTATTATCGTTATACGACAATGCCCGCATAACGGGGCCGCGAAAAGAAAATGCCTCTATAAGCTGGGCAGATGCCGATAAAGAGATTACCGGAGCACTTGAAAAAATTAACCGTGAAGGCAGGGAGATAGTGCTGCTCTCATCCACCATTTTTAGCCCTGCCACCCATAAATTGCTGGCCGGATTCAGGACTAAATATCCCACATTGCGTGTGGTTTATTACGACGGAATTTCATACTCGGGCCTCACGGATGCCTACCGCGAAAGTACCGGTGATGCAGGTATACCCTATCCCCTGTTTAGCAATGCCGAACTAATTATAAGCTTTGGCGCTGATTTCCTGGGCACATGGTTAATGCCGGTGGAGTTTACCCTGGCTTATGTGCAGAAGAGGAAAGTGGAAAAATCCTCGCCAAACATGAGCAGGCATATTCAGTTTGAAGCTGGTCTCTCCCTTACTGGCAGCAATGCTGATGAACGTATACAAATTAAGCCTTCACAGGAAGGTGTTATTCTTGCCACTTTACACAACCTTATTGCTTCAAAAACCAGCGGTGAAAAAATCAGCGTAAATGCACCGGCAGTTGATTACCAGCTTGAAAAATATGCAGCAGAACTGCTTTCAAAAAGGGGAAAATCGATTGTTATTTCGGGTTCGAACGATGCCAATGTTCAAAAAATTGTTATCGCCATCAACCGTTTGCTGGGCAACTTTGGCCATACATTCGATACTTCAAGGCGCCTGCTTACAAAACAGGGGTCCGACCTTGAATTTACAGAATTGCTCGAGCGAATGGAAAACGGCAGGGTTGGAGCTGTCCTTTTCAACAACGCCAATCCCGGATATGATTACCATGATTCAGAACGGTTGACCACTGCTCTGTCCTATGTAGATCTGAAGGTTTCCTTTACGGGATTCCCCAATGAAACAATGACACATTGCGATTATATTTTACCTGACTTCCATTTCCTGGAGTCGTGGAACGATTTTGAGCCCCGCAGGGGCATATACAGCATATCTCAGCCCGGAATTCACCATATTTTCGATAGTCGCCAAATGCAGGATAGCCTGCTGGTGTGGACAGGCAGTACAATCAATTTTTCAGAATACCTGAGGCAGTACTGGGAAAAGGAACTTTACCCAAGGTTTTCGGGATATCCTGATTTTGAAACATTCCGTATTGAACTGTTGCAAAAGGGTTGCATGGAATATGATGTGGCTGAGGACAGTATCAGGTATGCCACAAATATTAGCGACATCAGGATTGATGAACCCGATGACGATGTTTTTGAATTGCAGCTTACTGTTCCCATAGGACTCAGTTCGCCATACCATTCAAATAATCCGTGGCTCCAGGAATTACCCGACCCGGTATCGCGGGTTACCTGGGAAAATTACGCATCCATATCTCCAAAATATGCCAGGGAAAAGGGAATTGAAACCGGCGATATCATTGTTGTTGCGGGCATGGAATTACCAGCCCTTGTTCAGCCGGGACAGGCATATGGGGTATTATCCATAGCCCTGAACTATGGAAGGACAGGAGCCGGAAAAGTTGCTGAAGATATAGGGAGTAACGTGTATCCTTTTGCAGTGATGCAAAACGGCAACGTTCAATATTACCGTAAGGTTGATGAACCTGCATTAACCGGTAAAAGAACAACCCTCGCACTTACACAAACTCACCATACCCTCGAGGGAAGGGAAATTGTGCGTGAAACCACCTTAAAGGCTTACCGCGAAAAACCGAATTCAGGTAACGAAATGCATGAAGAGTTTGAAAAACACCATCAAACGCTGTACCCTGAGCACCGGCACGACAGTTTCCTCTGGGGTTTGGGTGTCGACCTTAATTCCTGTATCGGATGCGGTGCCTGTACCATCGCATGCCAGGCCGAAAATAATATAGCAGTGGTTGGCAAGGAACAGGTTATCAAGCGAAGAATTATGCATTGGATAAGGATCGACCGTTACTATACCGGTGAGCCTGAAAAACCATCGGTTCTGTTTCAACCGATGATGTGTCAGCATTGCGATAATGCGCCCTGTGAAAATGTATGTCCGGTTGCTGCCACAACCCACAGCAATGAAGGGCTTAACCAAATGGCTTATAACCGCTGCGTAGGTACACGTTACTGTATCAACAACTGCCCTTACAAGGTGAGAAGGTTTAACTGGTTTAAGTTCACGGAAAATCCAAAGTTCGATTATAACCAAAATTCCGAACTGGGGAAGCTGGTATTGAATCCTGATGTTGTAGTAAGGGAGCGCGGTGTAGTTGAAAAGTGTACTTTCTGTGTGCAGCGTATTCAGGAAAAGAAGCTGAATGCCAAGCTTGAAAACCGTACCTTAAAGGATGGTGAAGTTATTCCTGCCTGCGTGCAGGCCTGTCCTGCTGAAGCGCTCACTTTTGGCGATCTGAACGATTCACACACCAATATTTTCAAGGTATATTCAAACGAGCGCAATTATCATGTGCTCGAAGAATTACACACCCTTCCCAAAGTGGGATATTTAACCAAAGTAAGAAACACTGAAGCCTGATGATGGAAAACAACGGCAATAAAGGTGCCCTGATCAAAGGAAATAAATCATTCGCCGACATTACAGCGGATATTTTGCATCCTATTGACTCACCGGCACCAAAATGGTGGTTTGCCGCAATGGCTATCAGTTCTGTGGCCGTAGCCTGGGGAATATACTCGATGTACCTCACCGTGCGCTATGGTATTGGTGTATGGAACCTGAACAACAGTGTTGGCTGGGGATGGGATATCATTAATTTTGTTTGGTGGATAGGTATAGGACACGCTGGTACCGCCTTTTCCATATTTTTACTGGTACTCCGCCAAAAGTGGCGTACTTCCATAAACCGTGCAGCTGAAGCTATGACAGTGTTTGCAGTGCTCTGTGCCGCATTATTTCCGGCCTTGCACATGGGCCGTGTATGGAATGCCTTTTTTATTTTCCCCTATCCCAATACACGGGGGCCCTTATGGGTTAATTACAACTCTCCCTTGTTTTGGGATTTCACTGCCATCTCAGCCTACCTGCTTATTTCGGCTTCATTCTGGTACCTTGGAATGCTTCCCGATTTCGGAACAATTCGTGACCGCACTACCTCGAAAATCAAAAAAGCCATTTACGGGTTCTTTGCCATGGGCTGGACAGGTTCATCAGGCGAATGGAAACGTTTCGAAGCACTGGCATTTGTGCTCAGCGGCATTGCCGCCGTACTGGTAGTCTCGGTGCATTCTATCGTATCAACCGACTTTGCCGTGTCGGTTATACCCGGATGGCATACCACCCTCTTCCCCCCCTATTTTGTTGTAGGTGCCATATTTTCAGGTTTCGCAATGGTTATGACACTGATGATCCTGATAAGGGTTCTGTACAAATTGCACAACTATATTACTGATTCGCACCTTGAAGCCACTGCCAAGATCCTCACCTTTATAAGCCTTATTATGGGCACTGCATACCTTACCGAAATATTCATTGCATGGTATTCGGGAAATAAATACGAAATATTTACTTTTTTCCATAACCGCATTACAGGCGAATTTGCTCCGCAATTCTGGATAATGTTCGTGTGTAACGCCGTTGTACCGCAATTATTCTGGTTTAAGAAGGTAAGGAAGAACCTGTTAAGCCTGCTGCTGATATCATTTGTTATCAATATCGGAATGTGGTTTGAGCGCTATAACATAATTGTTACAAGTTTGGCAAAGGATTACCTGCCGTCGAGCTGGTCTTCGTACAGTCCTTCGATGGTTGAAGTAGGCGTCTTTGTTGGTACACTGGGTATATTCGCAGTAGGTATACTTCTCTTTTTCAGGTATATCCCCATGATGGCCATAAGTGAGCTTAAAACGGTACTTCATTCCGATGAGAACAAACCAATTTCAAATACAACAAATTCCGGGCATCATGAATAACCAGCGATATATAGGCGTGTTCACGAGCGAGTCGGACTTCGATAAGGCCATTCATTCATTGAAAAGCAACAATATACCCATCGAAGAAATATATGCCCCTGTTCCGGTGCATGAAGCTGTACGAACGGTTGCCGGACGCTCACGTCTGCCTACCGTGATGTATGTTATAGGCTTCTTTTCGATGCTGGCAACACTGGCTTTTCTGTATTATACTGCCGTTATTGACTGGCCTTTAATTATCGGAGGTAAGCCTTCCAATGCTTTCCCTTCGTTTATTATTGTCACCCTGGTGATTACCATTCTGCTGGTTACGCTCATCAGCCTGTTTCTTTTTTCAATGCGCTCGAAGTTGTACCCCGGCAAAAAAGCTGAAATTGTTCATGAAAAAGCCATGGACGATAAATTTGTTGTGGTGCTTAATCCTGATATTGTACCGGAAGCCAAGGCCAAACTATTGGACAACGGGGCAAAAGAAGTCATTGTTTATTCCAGGCAACCATGATTAAGAAAGCACAAATAACGATACTCATCGCAGGCATATTTATTGCCTTGTCGTGCGACCGCGACAAGAACAATCCGGGTTACGACTATTTCCCCGACATGGCTTATTCCAAAGCCTATGAAACGTATAGTCCCAACCCGAACTTTGCCGACAGTACAACACTGAGGACACCGGTAAAAGGCACCGTTTCGAGGGAAGGTGAATATTATCCATATCCGCGCTCAGAGGAAGGTATGGTTATGGCTGCATCCCTCCGGAATCCATTGCAAGCCGATTCTGTAAACATTTTACGCGGAAAGCAGGTGTACGAAAATATTTGTTTGCATTGCCATGGGTTAGCTGCTGACGGTCAGGGATATCTTTTCACATCGGGAAAATATCTTTTTCCCCCCACAAACCTTATGAGTGCAAAAGTTGTTAGTAGAGCTGACGGACAAATTTACCATGCCATCACCGTTGGATACGGCATTATGGAGCCGCATGATATAATTGTCCGACCTGCTGACCGATGGAAGGTTGTTTTATACCTCCGAAGTTTACAAGCCAATCATAACAGTACCGATTCAATAAAAAAGTAAGGCAATAATCCTTATTTCTGATTATAATGGAACAGCAAATAAAGTTAACCCGCACATTTATCATCGCCTGCATAATTTGCATGGTGTTGGGAGTTGCTGCGCTTATCGCCGGCTTTGTTACCGATCCGCAACGAACCTGGGCCAACTATTTGCTGAATAGTTACTATTTTTTTTTAATAGCCATTGGCGCTGCTTTCTTTCTTGCCATACAATCCATCTCACGATCGCGCTGGTCGGCCGGCTTCAGAAGGATTTTTGAGGCATTGATGATGTATATTCCGGTAGCCGGTATTTTAATGATATTGTTGTATTTTGGAATGGATTATATCTATTCATGGACACATGAAGATGCTGTGGCGCACCACGAGATCATCGCCCATAAAACTCCTTACCTGAACATTCCGTTTTTCTTTGTAAGGCTTATCGTTTTCTTTGCTGTATGGACATTACTGGTATGGCTTTTAAGAAGGTCATCAATCAAGGAAGATGAAACCGGAGGCACAGAAAATTTTTACAAAGCGGAAAAAATATCGCGGATTTTCATTTTCTTCCTTGCCATATCCATTTCCATTCTGGGCTTTGATTTGCTTATGTCGATAGATGCTGCATGGTTCAGTACCATTTACGCGCTTAAGAATTTTATTGCTGCATTTCAGCATGGAACCGTGGTCATATTTATTGTCATTGTATTGCTTAACCGGAAAGGATATTTTGATTTCCTGAATGTAAGCCATATACACGATTTTGCACGTTATATTTTTATCGTGTCCATTTTTTACGGGTATTTTTGGTTTTCACAATTTATGCTGATATGGTACAGTAATATTCCGGAGGAAACCACCTATTATTTGACACGCTGGCAGCCCGGATGGAAATTTCTTTGGATTTCTGACATAGTAGTAAATTGGGCCATTCCCTTTTTTGTTCTGCTTCCGGTTGCCACCAGCAGGCGTAAATGGATTGTATTTGGTATTGCTGTCCTATTATTGGCAGGAAGATGGGTTGATTTATACATATCCATATTTCCGGGAGCTGTAGGTGAAAGCAGTTTTGGCTTTATTGAAGCAGGTGCATTTCTTGGATTTACAGGCTTATTTGCCCTGGTTACAGGATACTATCTCACCCGTGCATCCATTGTACCGGTGAAGCACCCGTTTCTAAAAGAAAGTGTACATCATCATTTTGAATCTTATATATAAGCGTATGAAAACACAATATATCGTGATCGTTACCCTGGCTTTCCTTTGCTGTACCATAGGAGGCATTCGTGCCGGTGATCCGGTTGAAAGGGTTGAAATTGGCATCATTGAACATTTAGATGAATATGTTCCCGATGATATCATCCTGACGGATGAACTTGGCAAATATGTAAACATGAAGGATTTGATTGATAAACCAACCATAGTAACCTTTGTGTATTTCAATTGCCCCATGCTTTGTTCGCCGCTGATGAACGGACTGGCCGAGGTTATTGATAAATCCGATCTGGTGCCCGGCAAGGATTACCAGGTGCTGACCATCGGATTTAACACCGCCGAGCCGCTATCACTGGCACTGGCTAAGAAAAGAAATTATGTAAACAACATGAAGACAAAAGAGGTTGCCGAAGGCTGGAAATTCTTTATTGCCGACAGCATTAACGTGGAAAAGGCAACCGAGGCGCTTGGTTTTAAATTTAAAAGGGCCGGAACAGAATTCCTGCATTCGGCAACACTGATTTTTATTAGTCCCGATGGCAAAATAACACGTTACCTTAACGGAACGTATTTTCTTCCTTTTGAATTTAAAATGGCAGTGGTGGAATCTTCCGAAGGAAAGTCAGGGCCCACCATCAACAAGCTTCTTCAGTTTTGTTATGGTTACGATTCCCAGGCCGAAGCCTATGTTCTTGATGTTACCAAAATCGGAGGGATTCTGATCCTTATTCTCCTTGTTGGCACTGTGCTTTGGCTTGTATTCAAAGGCAAGCCGCGGATCAAAACTGTTAACCAATGATTTAAACACGCTGTACAAATATCATGAATCACACCGCAGACAATTACCTGAAGTATCAGGGGAAATATAAAGGCCTTCTTGGCTGGATATTTTCCACTGATCATAAGCGAATAGGACTGTTGTACCTATACACCATTATGGGGTTTTTCATTATTGGTGCAATTCTGGGACTGCTCATGAAGCTCGAACTCATTGCACCGGGGAAAACCATAATGGATGCCGAAGCCTACAATGCCTTTTTTACCCTGCATGGCATTACCATGATATTTTTGGTTGTTATTCCGGGTATTCCGGCTACCCTGGGCAATTTCTTTCTTCCAATAATGATTGGTGCAAAAGACGTTGCCTTTCCAAAACTAAACCTGCTGTCGTGGTGGGTGTACATTATTGGTGCTGCAGTTGCCCTTACATCACAGTTCTTAGGCGACGGGCCACCCGATACCGGCTGGACGTTTTATGCACCCTATAGCCTCAGGATACCCACTAACGTGGTTTCGGCTGTATTGGGCGCATTTATACTGGGATTCTCATCCATATTAACCGGCATTAACTTTATTACTACCATTCACCGGATGAGGGCTCCGGGAATGAAGTGGATGAAAATGCCGCTATTCCCGTGGTCACTTTATGCAACAGGTTGGATACAGATTGTTGCCACCCCTATCATTGGAATTACCCTGCTCATGATTGTTGCGGAAAGAATACTGAAAATCGGATTCTTTGACCCAGCCCTTGGAGGCGATCCTATACTTTACCAGCATTTGTTCTGGATTTACTCGCACCCGGCAGTATATATCATGATCCTGCCTGCCATGGGGGTTATTTCAGACATTATCCCGACATTTGCGCGCAAAACCATTTTCGGCTACTCTGCCATTGTTATATCCTCGTTTGGTATTGCCTTTATAGGGTACTTTGTATGGGGACACCATATGTTTGCATCAGGAATGAGCGCCGTGTCGCTATGGTTTTTTTCATTTGCGAGTTTTGTTGTTGCGATACCCAGCGCAATTAAGGTATTTAACTGGGTGGCTACGCTTTACAAAGGCTCAATCAACGTGCAAACCCCATTGTATTGGGCACTGTCATTTATTTTTGTTTTTATGATAGGTGGGCTTACAGGGCTGTTTCAAGGTTCACTCTCTGTTGATGTGCACCTTACCGATACAACGTTCGTTGTAGCTCATTTTCACTTTATCGTTTTCGGGGGTACCGGATATGCCTTTATGGCCGGAATTCATTACTGGTTTCCGAAAATCTTCGGAAGAATGTACGATAAAAACTGGGCAAACACTGGCTGGCTTATTTTCTTTATGGGCTTTGTAGTTCTGTATTTTATGATGTTTATAATGGGTATGAATGGCCAACCACGCAGAAGCGTTGATTATTTCCCCCAGTTTCACGGGCAAAACATTGTTTCTTCAATGGGCGCCATCGTCATGATTTTTGGACTTGCCATTATCCTTATTAATTTGATCCGCTCGGCAAGTAAAGGGGTTCCTGCAAGTGCAGACCCATGGGGCGGCAAAACGCTGGAATGGACTATTCCATCGCCTCCGCCGGTTGAGAATTTCGAAGAAATTCCTGAGATTACAAAAGGACCATACGATTATAAATAGCCTATGCACCCACAAACTGCTGTTCATGCAATAAGCGCCGAACATCGTGACGATCATGCTTCACGAATCGGAATGTGGCTTTTTATTTTCACGGAGCTCATTCTGTTTTCGGGATTATTCCTGGTATTTGCTGTTTTCAGGTACAAGTTCCGCGAAGGTTTTCACCTTGCTGCACAGGAACTTGACGTGGCCATTGGAACCATCAACTCCATTATCCTGTTGCTTAGCGGGATGACCATGGGCATATCTTTTTTGGCAAACCAGAAAGCGAACAGAAAACTCTCATTGTTGATGCTGGTTGCCACCATGTTGCTTGGCATCGTTTTCCTGGGAGTTAAATATGTTGAATGGATGGCAAAAATAGAACATGGACTCTTTCCGGGATCCAACGACCTTATAAGCCTAAGCTCGGGTGACATACTGTTTTTCGGCCTGTATTTCTTTATGACAGGATTGCATGCACTTCATTTGATTATCGGATTGGTATTCCTGGGTGTTGTACTCTTTAAGGTTTATACGGGCACTATTAACCCCGGAAAATATGCCCTTCTCGAAAATTGCAGCTTATATTGGCATATGGTCGACCTTATATGGCTTTTCTTATTCCCTATCTTTTATCTTATCAACTAAACCATGGAAACTGAAAAGAAAAAAATCGAGGGATACATCCTGTACATGATGACCTTTATTGCTTTATCGGTACTTACCCTTATTGCCGTGGGTATTACGCAGGTTCGCATTAGTCAGCCGGTTCTTATAACATTGGTACTGTTTATAGCCACAATACAAACCGCTATCGTATTATTATATAACATGCACCTGAAATTCCAGGAAAAAATTCTCGCTGTTTTTGTAGCGATAATTTTCAGTATAATTTTCTTAACCATTGTGGTAACAGTAATGGACTATGTATTTCGCTAAAAACTATTGATATGTTCAGTGGTGTTTCAAATTTTACCGACAGCGTGGATCGTACCACGATGTTCATTTTCCTTGTTTCTCTGTTCTTTTTGGTACTCATTTCCGTTGTCATGATTTATTTCGTGATCCGGTATAACAAAAAGAGAAATCCAAAATCAGAGCATATTGAGGGCAACTTAACCCTCGAAATTCTATGGTCGGTTATTCCGCTGGGCCTTGTAATGGTGATGTTTTTTTATGGCTGGAGTGATTGGAAGATGATGAAAAGCCCGCCCAAGGATGCATTTGAAATATCCAGCACTGCAAGAATGTGGAGCTGGTCATTTACTTATCCCAATGGAAAAATAACCGATACATTATTTGTTCCCTTAAATAAACCTGTCATTGTGAATGTCACCTCGGCCGACGTAATTCACAGTATGTTTATCCCTGCCTTCAGGGTAAAGCAGGACATGGTTCCGGGCTCTGATAATTACCTATGGTTTATCGGGCAGAAAGAAGGAAGTTATGAGATTTATTGTGCCGAGTATTGCGGTCTTCAGCATGCCTACATGACCACTGCCGTTAAAGTTATGCCTGAGGAACTATTCGACAAGTGGTATAACGATACCACTACCGTTTTAGCTGATGCCGGATCAGGAGAAAAGAAGATGCTGCCGGGCTTTGAAGTCATTCGGCGGAACGGATGTATTGCCTGCCATTCCATGGATGGTTCCGCCATCGTTGGCCCTTCATTTAAGGGGGTTTTCGGTGAAGAGACTACCGTGGAAGTCGACGGGAATGAGCAGAAGGTTATTGTTGACGAAGCTTACATAAGGGAATCCATTTTAGAACCCAATGTAAAAATAGTGAAGGGCTACCGGCAGGGCTTAATGCAATCGTACAAAGGTTTGATAACCGAAGAAGAAATACAGCAGGTTTCCGAATACCTCGAAAGCCTGAAATGAAATCTCCGCTACCTCATTTAAGCGCCTGAAATATCAGCAAGGCCAGTATGGAGAGCTGGTAAATATATAACGAACCAAAAGCTTCCCTCAGGTTGAAACTGAGCTTATTATTCAGTACTGCCCGGTAATAGGTGTATATGAGGTATATGTTCACCACAATCATTCCCCCAATAAGCAAAGCACCGGAGAGTATACCAAAAACAGGAAACATCAGCGTTATTACAGATGTACTGATAATCCAGAAAAACACTACCATTTTCATCTGGTTGTCGGTAAGCTTACCTGTAACCACTTTAAATCCGGCTTTTGCATAATCCTCTTTATACCTTAAAAGCAATAGCAAAAAGTGGGGTATTTGCCATAAAAAGAAAAACATGGCAATAAAAAGGATCCTCGGGTCGGCAATATGCCCCCCGGCGGCAGTCCATCCCATAATGGGCGGCAAGGCACCGGTAACCGCTCCTACAATAACAACAAAACCGGTATATCTTTTCAGGGGTGTATACACGGCATTGTACCAGGCCATGTTAATCAATCCCAATAAAAAAGTCAGCGGGTTGGTGAAGAAATACAATATTGCCGCTCCCGTTAGCGTAAGCAAAACGGTAATCCACACGGCTAACGATACTTTCATTTGTCCCGAAGGCAGAGGTCTGTTCCTGGTGCGGTCCATCAGCGCGTCGCGTTTTCTTTCCTGCACCTGGTTTAGTATGGTTGCGGCGCACGCCAGTAAAAGTACTCCGGTAAAAACCGCCAGCACCGGGGCATCAAGTGAACCCCGGAAAAAAAGGTACCCGGCAACCGCTGAAAACGCAATGGCGACTGACATACCAATTCGGGTAAGACGAAGGACTGTTTTCATATTATGCGGCGTTTATTTTGCTTTTCTTTATCCGAAACGATCATTCCTTTTCTTATTCTCCGCTGATTCTCCCAAGCCAGCAGCGCAATTACGCCAACTATTACCAGGGTGTAATACACAAACTCAGGAATGGGAACAGGATCGCCTTTTGCATACGAGTGCAATCCTGAAAGATAGTAATTTACACCAAAATAGGTCATGATAATACAGCTAAATGCAAGCAGGGCAAAAATATTAAATACATAATTTCCTTTTAAACCCGGAATCAACCGCATATGCGCAACAAAAGCATAAACCAGGATGGATACCAGGGCCCAGGTTTCTTTAGGATCCCATCCCCAATATCTTCCCCACGATTCGTTTGCCCACACCCCTCCAAGGAATGTTCCAATGGTGAGCATGTATAACCCTATTATCAGCGTCATTTCAATAACCAGGGTAAGTTCGTTAATCATGCGACCGGTTTGCGGTATATTCGACCGGGTTTGGCTTATCATTAGAACCAGGTTGAGCAATGCCATAAGGGCGCCCATAGCAAGGAAACCATAACTGGCAGTAATAATGGCTACGTGGATAAGCAGCCAGTACGATTTCAATACCGGCACCAGGTTGGTTATTTGCGGATCCATCCAGTTAAGATGGGCAACAAACAATATAAGCCATGCCAGAAGTGCGGAAACAGGCAGTGCCATTGCTGATTTTCGGGCAAATGCCAGGCCTGCGGCAACGGTTGCAAATGAAATATAAACCATCGATTCATACGCATTGCTCCAGGGAGCATGACCTGATATTATCCAACGTGTTACAAGCCCGGCCATATGCACAACAAAAAATGCAACCATGAAGCCGGTCGCAATCCTGATAAATGGTTTAGTTTTAAATGATGGGAAAAAAATGGTCACAAATACCACCAACAGCAGGATAAAACCGGTAAGGCCGTAGGCCGATCCCAGCCGGTCGAATACCTGAATTCGGTTATAAAATATTTCGAGCGACACTTTATATGCGGGAGGTATTATTTCTTTGCCATATTTTGCCTGGAAATTATGCATGGCAGCCAGTGCCTCCTCCTGTGAAACAGCAGGTTCACCGGTAGCTTTCCCCGATAACGATTGCAAGAAAAGCGGAAGTATGGAATGCACAAATACAGAATCGCTTCCTGAAAACTGGCCGGCCAATTCCACTGGTGAATACCATGTAAAGGCGGGATCATTGGGGCGGGGAAAAATTCTCAGAAGATTTCCGTTGTATACCTGGAAGCAAAGGTTTATCCGTTCATCAAGCCGTATTATTTCCGTATCGAACGTGTTTCTTTCTGCAGGTTTTTTCTGGTATGCCGCATTTACGTATTCACTGAGCAGGTATATGTTGTGCCCGGAGTTTAAATCGAACACATCAATAAAAGCAATGCGTGGTTCACCGGTCTTAAGTATTTCGTGAATCTGCGGATGCTTTGCTTTGATCATGGGAAGCTTTTGCCAGTATTCAGGATACGTTATCATGCCGAGAAATACCTGATCGGGGTTCTGGTTCATATAGGAAGTAGAACCGCTTACTTTTCTCAGAAGCTCCGAACTAAGCGTGTTAATGGGTTTTACCCTCCCACCCTGGTCCTGAATAAGCAATTCTCCAAAGCGTTCCGCTATTTTTTCATTGATCTTAACACTATCCGGAACTCCCTGTGCATATGCAGCCCGGGGGATAACGGACAATGCAAGAAAAAAAGCCAGCATTGTGCTTACAGCCGCAGAACGGATTTTGGTCAACTCCCCTGATAATTTTTTAAACCTGCTGTTGCGGCTAAAAAGGCTCAGTATTATGCCAATGGCCAGCAATAAATAACCGGCGTAAGTAACGTACGTTCCTGCATAATCATGGTTCACCGAAAATACGGTTCCCTGCTCATCGGTATCGTAAGATGACTGGTAAAAACGGTATCCCTGGTACTTAAGAATGTTGTTCATATACACCCGGTGATCCCTGGAAATGCCTGCCCTTTCATCATTGAGTACAATGTTGCTTTCGAATGACGAGGGACTGTTTGAGCCGGGATATCTGTCAAGTATGAATTCCTTAAGTTGAATTGAAAAGGGCAAAGTTATCATACGGGGCCCAACGGAAATCCAGGCGGTTACCGCATTGTTAAGATTTACTTCAACTGTTTGGTTAACCGCATTTTCAACAACAAAATAAGGGATGGTTTTTGAATCATTCCCGGTGTTTACATTAATCATCAGTGCACCCGGTAAGCCTTCTGCTTCGGGGTCAGTGGAAGAAACGAGGCCGATTCTGCCCGAAGGGTAATATGTCTGCGGAACCGCCAATATGTTGCCAAAATGATAAAGCGATCGCATATGCAAATCATGGTAATATCCTCCATTCAGTTCTTCTGACTGCTGGCTTGCCATATTCATAACCGTAACAGTAAAAGGTGAGCGGAACCGTATTCCATCTCCGTTGATATTGAAATCAACACCATCTACGTTGTCCGAATCATTTATGGTAAACAACACGCTGTCAATCATCCGTGGATGAGAAGCGGAGAAAATAAAGGACTGTCTGCCCTTGCCTCCTGAGATAATGAGTTCCATAACCGCCTCGCCGCCTTCGACAGGATTTATGCTTTCTACAGCGCTCGGAATAAACTGCAGAATCTTTGCTTTAACCAGTTTATCGCCGGCTCTTACCGAAACTTTATAATGATTGCCGGAAAGAGCAGAAAAATAAATTCTTTTATTGGTTCGTATGCTTTCTCCGTTGTTTACTGCTGTAAACGTAAAATACCTGTCGCTGCTGACAATGTGATTAGACTGCTCCCCTGTCCTTATATGCATCAATCCTTCAAACCCGGAAAAGCGGGTAATCGCTGCGCCCAGCAGAATAAGCAAAAAAGCAAAGTGAAAGGCAAAAACGGAGCGTTTTCCCTTTCGGTATAGGTTACCAAGGATTATTGTGAGAGAAAGGTTTATGATACCTGCAAAAAGCAGAAGGTTAAACCACCAGGCATCATACACCTCCGCCCTTGCTGTTTCGCTGCCGAAATCATTCTCAATAAAAGTTGCAACAGCGATAGATACAGCAAATAACAACATAACCAGGGCCATAAGCCGGGGTGAAATGAGTATAGCAAGGATTCTGGTTGATATTTTCATGGTGTTTTAACCCTTTGTCTTCTAACGTCAACAAAGTTTTTAATGTATAATACCAGCGCCAGCAATGACGTAAGCATCATAAGCAAAACGCGTGCAATGGCCATGGTATCACTCCTTGATATTGCCCCTGAGAGTGGTTTCAGTAACGCAACAAAAATTATGAGCGTAAGCAGCACAGCGATGTGTGCAATGATCTTGTTAGCATTCCTGATTCCCGGGGTAAACAGCAAAAGAATGATACCCGCCACTACCGGTATTAGGGCTGTAAATGAGGGGTCGGAGGATGCAAAATATCCCCAAATGCCTATAACTATTAATGTCAAAGCATTAATCAAGTTGATTTGGAAAAGTTTCATGTTGGAATATTTGAAATAGATGATAATACAACAGAAATGTATACGGAAAGTTCAGCAGCTTCATGTTCTGCAGATAAAGAACAATTTGATTATTGTGCTGTTTTACAACTGCAAGGGCATGAATTTAGCAAAGGCAATTTCATGCCGGATAAACGTTAAAGGTAAAAGCGATGAAAATGACAGCCGAAACACTTACTGCAGGCCTTCTCCTGCTTGTGATGCACACCAAAACATACGCACAATCCTTCGATGCCGATTACCGGTATGCCGTGGGATTAAGGGCCGGTGAAACCTCAGGGATCACATTTAAGTTTCCTGTACGTAACGCCATGAATGTAGAACTTATTGCGGGATTCTGGACCGACTGGATAAATCTGACCGCATTACTGGAAAAAAATGCCCCTGCTTTCAATGTCGAGGGGATGAATTGGTATTACGGCGGGGGCGGCCATTTATCGTTGCTTACCAATGATGTAAGGAACCATGGCAGGTATTACAACAGGGGTGAAGACTTCGCCATTGGCATTGATGGTATTGTTGGGCTCGAATATAAAATTCCTCCTATTCCGCTGGCCATAAGCCTGGATTTAAAGCCCCTGATTGAAGTTTACCGTAACGGTGATGTTTACGTGGGCATAGATCCGGGGTTGGGTATCAAGTTTACATTTTAGTGCATGTTTTAGAGGTCTCCTGGTGGTCTTCTAATTCTTCGATGCCGGCTTGTTCTGTGACTTTTTACACCAGCTTGTTGTGGATTGCTTTGCTGGTTTGGCGCAAGTGTGGAGGCCTTGTTGTATGTGCATTAGCCTGAGCGGAAATGAAACAACATGTCCCTGTCGCCCTTATGAATCAGTACAAGCTCTCCAAAGGACGATAGCGAAAATATCAGTTTTGATATTTCTTAGTTATTTCGACACTTTCCGAAATAAAACCAGTTGCGCTATAACATGGTAGTCCATCTTGCGCATGATATCAAGGTTTTCAGGCTTTTCCCCTGTCGGTTTACAGGCTTCGTTGTAACTTAAGATTGAACTTGAAAAGATTTGAAACTTTTAATGCCGGTTATGGTTAAAATTATGGTAAAGTAGAAATGGATCAATGATTTTTATTAACTTGCCTATTGATTAGTACTTTAAGTTAATGTAATATATAATGAATGAAAATGTCTATAATTATTACATCCTTAAGGATAAGAATCTTGTTATAGAGATTTTGAGGGGAGATTTTGAAATAAATGACTTTATAAATCTTAAGAAAAGAGAATCCGAAGATCCTGACTTTGACCCAAATTCTAATTCTATTTTGGATATCAGAAATGTTGAGAATGCATTCTCGAAGGACATTAGAAATGATTTGGAGAATTATTTAGGAACTATAAAATTAATACAACAAGTTTCGAAAAGAAAAAAAACAGCTGTAATTACCTCTAAACCATCCCAGGTTGCAGGAATTTCCTGGTATCAGTTAGTGGATGACAGGGGTATTGATTATAAAGTATTTTCAACCCTTACAGCTGCCAAGGAATGGCTTGGAGTTAGTGAAATTGATTTAAGAAATATTGATATTTGCTTAACCGACAGTTAAAAACGAAGCCTACCACCGGTTATGGTTCATTTCCGGCTTTATGCTCTTTCGAAGGTTAGCTTAAATTTCCACACCACCGCTAAATGGGATATATTCGGATATCCCGGTACCGGTATTTTAATCTATTGAGTATCTTTGGGTAATTGAATGCAACTTCGAACCCGTTGAACGGTTCGGAATACCATGGTTTCATGCGTTGACCAAGGATTAGTTTTATATCACTAAAAGGCAAAAAACATGAAAAAGTTTTTTATCGCTGTCTTAATCTCAGCAATGACACCATCATTGCATGCTCAACACATGAGCAACGATCTTTTTCCGGATGGATCCTTAATCGCCAGCTGGTTTGGTGATTCGGCCAAGATTGATGTGAATGATTTAGGGAAAAAATTCCTTATTACCGATTACGGAGCGGAAAGTGACAGCGTACGCTTACAAACGCAGATTATTCAGGCAGTCATTGATGAAGCCGCAAAACAGGGCGGTGGTGTTGTGGTTGTTCCGGAAGGTGTTTTTTTGAGCGGGGCGTTGTTTTTTAAGCCTAAAACCCATCTTCACATAGAAGACGGAGGTGAAATAAGGGGTTCGGACGATATCGGGAATTATCCGATAATGCCTTCGAGAATGGAAGGCCAAAGTATTGATTATTTCCCTGCTTTAATTAATGCTTATGGCGTTGATGGTTTTACCATTACCGGGAAGGGAACGATTAACGGCAATGGGCTGAGATATTGGATAGCATTCTGGGATCGCCGAAAGGAAAACCCTGCCTGTACAAACCTTGAAGTATCGCGGCCCAGGCTGATCTTTATTCAGCATAGCAACGATGTTCAATTGCAGGATGTCCGGCTGATCAATTCCGGATTCTGGACCAGTCATTACTATAAGTGTGAAAACGTAAAACTGATAGATTTATATATATTTTCTCCTCATCAGCCGGTTAAGGCCCCGAGCACAGATGCTATTGATATTGATGCCTGTAAAAACGTGTTAATCAAGGGCTGCACCATGTCGGTTAATGATGATGCCATTGCACTTAAAGGGGGGAAAGGTCCCAATGCTGATAAAGATGAAAACAACGGCCCGAACAGGAATATAATAATAGAAAATTGCACATTTGGTTTTTGTCATTCCGCGCTGACGTTTGGAAGTGAATCAATAGACAGCAGGAATGTCCTTATGCGGAATTGCTATGTTAACAATGCGGTAAGGTTATTATGGTTTAAAATGCGGCCGGATACCCCGCAGAAATATGCGTTTGTAAAACTTGAAAACATTCATGGGAATGCCCGCATGTTTATTAATGTTTATGCCTGGAAGCAGTTTTTTGATTTAAAAGGCGGAACTGAAAATATAAAATCTTCATGCCATAATGTTACCATGAAGAATATTGATTTTACCTGTACCAATTTTTACGCCATTGAGGCGAATCCCGATATAGAATTGTCTGATTTCACCTTTGAGAATCTGACTATTAAAGCTGAAAACGATGCTGTTAATAAGGATTTAATCCAGGGTCTCAATTTTAAAAATGTTATCGTCAACGATAAAAATATTGAGTAATCCGAATGACCAACGGGGGCGCAAAAAGTGAAAGTCAATTGGTGTACTTGTATATGCCATGTACATTTCAGGAGAGGGCATTCTTCCAAAATTAAGGAACATCACTTAAAAACGCTACACGGTTTACCCGGCGAGCAGGCCTGAAAACCTTGCAGACAGAGAAGGTATTGTATGCACGCTTAGGGAACATATCCACCTTATGTTTGTTACTATCCAAGATTCATTTAACTTCTCATTAACCCATTCCAAAACAATTCAATATGAAAACACGCAAGCTCTGGATTGGCTTCATGGCAGTTATGATTGTTTCCTTTGCCGTACTGTTGTATTACGGCAGAGAAATATACCGTGAAGCTCCGCCAATACCCGACAGCATAAAACTAACCGATGGAACAATCATTGCAAGCGGCGAGGACATCAAGGATGGCCAGAATGTATGGCAATCGCTGGGCGGACAGGAGCTGGGAACCGTATGGGGTCACGGGGCTTATCAGGCACCAGACTGGAGTGCCGACTGGCTTCACCGTGAAGCTGTTTTTATGCTCAACGATTATGCCAGGCAGGAATACCAAAACAATTACGAGGCCCTGAGCGAAGAACAAAAGGCATTTTTGCAGGCGCGACTGCAAAGGGAATTGCGCACCAACACATTTAAACCGGACCGTACGATTACCATTTCACCCGAAAGGGCTGAAGCTTATAAAAGCAACAGTGCCTATTATGAAGGGTTGTTCACCAACAATCCCGCAATGGCAGCCGACAGGGAGGCTTACAGCATTCCTGAAAACTCGCTTAAGGACCCGGAGAGGGTAAGAAAATTAAACGCATTCTTTTTCTGGACATCATGGGCCTGTGTAACCGAACGACCCAATATGGAAATCACCTATACCAACAACTGGCCACCCGAAGAACTGGTTGGCAACCGTCCTACAGGTTCATTGTTGTTATGGACCGGCTTTAGCGTTATTATGCTTCTGGCCGGCATTGGGTTAATGATCTGGCATTATGCAAAACGCAGGGGTGAAGGAGGTGAAGAAATACCCGAAATTGTGCCTTTTAAAAATGAAACCCAAACACCGTCTCAAAAAGCTATTGTTAAATACTTCTGGATCGTTACATTGTTGTTGCTTGTCCAGGTTATTATGGGTGTTATAACAGCCCATTACACGGTGGAAGGACAGGCATTTTACGGTGTACCACTGGCAAACTGGCTCCCCTACTCTATTTCACGTACATGGCATGTGCAAATTGCAATATTCTGGATTGCCACATCATGGCTGGCCACAGGCTTATATTATGCTCCGGCCATTTCGGGCCACGAGCCAAAATACCAGCGTTTTGGGGTAAATTTTCTGTTCATCGCCCTCCTAATCATTGTTGTGGGTTCCCTGGCGGGTCAGTGGATGGGTGTTATGCAGAAACTGGGCCTGGTTGAGAACTTCTGGTTCGGGCACCAGGGATATGAATACGTTGACCTTGGCAGATTCTGGCAAATATTCCTGATAGTAGGGTTAATTCTCTGGCTTGTGCTTATGGGCAGGGCAATATGGCCTGCACTGGTTAAGAGGTCGGAAAGCCGCAATTTGCTCTTGCTCTTCCTCATATCATCGGTGGCCATTGCAGCTTTCTATATGGCCGGACTCATGTGGGGCAGGCAGACTAACCTGGCCATTGCCGAATACTGGCGTTGGTGGGTGGTTCATTTATGGGTTGAAGGTTTCTTTGAGGTTTTCGCTGCAGTGATAACCGCCTTTCTTTTTGTAAGGATGCGCATTATTAAAGCAACGACCGCTACCATTGCCGTGCTTTTTTCAACCATTGTATTCCTATCGGGTGGCATCCTCGGGACTTTTCATCACCTGTATTTTACGGGTACACCAACCGCAGTTTTAGCACTTGGCGCAACTTTCAGCGCTCTCGAAGTTGTTCCCCTGGTGTTGATGGGCTTTGAAGCCTGGGATAACCTGAAGCTAAGCCGGAGCAGTTCATGGATTCAGGCATATAAATGGCCTATATATAGTTTCATTGCTGTTGCCTTTTGGAATTTTACCGGAGCCGGAATATTTGGCTTTTTAATCAATCCCCCTATTGCATTGTACTATATGCAGGGATTGAATACAACAGCTGTGCATGCCCATACCGCCCTGTTTGGTGTGTATGGAATGCTTGGCATAGGACTTATGTTGTTTGTTCACAGGGACATTGATAAGGAACGGCCCTGGAAGGACAGGTGGATAAAATTTGCTTTTTGGGCTATCAATATAGGACTTACTGCCATGGTTATTATCAGTGTTTTGCCGGTTGGACTGGCACAAGCTGTCGCCAGCATGCAGCATGGGCTATGGTGGGCACGCTCTGCCGAATTTATGCAGGAGCCATATATTTTAACATTTAAGTGGCTAAGGGTTATTGGTGATACTATTTTTGCTGTTGGTGTCCTGGCCCTGGTATGGTTTGTTTTTGGCCTGGCTTTCGGATGGAGCTATACCGATGATAAAGGCGTATCAAGGCATCTAAAACAAGAATAATATGAATTTCATATGCCGGGAATTTTCACACCCTTAACCATCAAGGATGCTGAGCTAAAAAACCGCCTTGTTGTATCGCCCATGTGCCAGTATTCCTCAATCGACGGATTCATGAACGACTGGCACCTGGTTCATTTGGGCAGCAGGGCTGTTGGTGGCGCTGCCCTTGTTTTCACGGAGGCAACAGCCGTTTCTCCTGAAGGTCGTATTTCACCTGCTGATGCAGGTATATGGAAGGATGCGCATATTAAGGCTTTACAACAAATAGTAGCTTATATCCATTCGGTGAAAGCATTGGCAGGTATTCAGCTGGCCCATGCCGGCAGGAAAGCCTCCTGTGCAGTACCATGGGAAGGAGGCCGCCAGATTAGCATCGGCAAAGGCGGATGGCAAACCGTTGGACCGTCGGGAAAGCCTTTTCACCCTGATGACAGAGTACCGGAAGCCTTGGATAGAACCGGTATTATGCAAATCGTAGGAAAATTCAGGGAAGCTACTACAAGGGCGCTTCAGGCCGGTTTTGATGTCATTGAGATTCATGGCGCTCACGGATACCTGTTACACGAGTTCCTTTCACCAAACAGCAACTTCAGAACAGATGAATACGGAGGTTCATTTGAAAACCGCATAAGGCTGCTTATTGAAGTAGTTGATGCAGCAAGGGAAGTATGGCCTGTGAGTAAACCTCTTTTTGTAAGGTTATCGGTTACAGAGTGGAGTGAAACCGGGTTCTCACCCGACGATGCGGTTCAGCTTGCCGGAGTGCTTAAAGAACACGGGGTTGATTTGATCGATTGTTCATCGGGTGGAAATATTAAAACCAGTATACCTGTATCCCCGGGCTACCAGGTTCATCTTGCCGAAAAAATAAAAAAAACAGGAATACTCACTGCGGCAGTCGGCATTATTACTACAACTGAACTGGCCAACCGGGTCATTTCGGAAGGCAGCGCAGATTTGGTTTTTATGGCCAGGGAGATGTTAAGGAACCCGTATTTCCCTTTATTAGCGGCAAGGGAGATGGGAATCGACATAGAGTGGCCTGTTCAGTATTTGCGATCAAAAAATTTTTGATACCTTTATTGAAAATGCATAGTTGAACATGCCCGAATTATTGCTGTTTTTATCGACCGTTTTCATCGGCTTTTTCGCCATTCTGAATCCCATTGGCAATACCCCGGTATTTCTTTCCATGGTTGGTGAAGCCGATAAAAGGGTTATCAAAAAGGTAGCGCTGCGCTCGGTTACGGTAGCATTTATCATCATTTTGGTGTTCAGTCTTTTCGGGCATCTGATCTTCAAGTTGTTTAACATAACCCTGCCGGCATTTCAAATAGCAGGAGGGATCATTGTATTCTTCATAGGGTATGATCTATTACAGGGTAAAACAGCAGGAGCTCACAAGCCAAAGGATAAATCCTCTTCGGCATCAGTTTCGTACAGCGATATTGCTGTATCACCCCTGGGCATTCCGTTGCTCGCCGGACCCGGAACAATAACCACAGCCATGAACTTTGTTGGTGAAGGTGAAAGCTTTTTAAATACCATTCTAATCATCGTGGTATTTGCCTTCGTTTGTATGATCACCTATTTTATGTTTTTGCTGAGCAAACGAATCGCTGATCGGCTGAGACCTTCTCTCATCCGGACAATTTCGCGCATCATGGGATTGATTCTTGCGGTAATTGCAGTACAAATGTTAATCAACGGGGTATTTCATGTAATTCAGTCGTATCCGGGGGCATAAGAAAAAGCCA
>CAZYDI010000006.1:0-4931 GCA_964646255.1 uncultured Bacteroidales bacterium | reverse complement strand
GAGAATACGTCAATGCGCATGCAATGACCTCACAGACGTTGCATGCGCACTGATGCATAATGTATTTCAATGACTGAATACCGTGTTAAAAACCTTTTGGCCAAACAAGCGACTTACCCTGGGATTTTTGACAAAGGCCTTGGTAATCCCATACATGGCCAAACTCATTAAAATGCGCCTGAACTTTTTCCCTTTGGTAATGCGGGATGCAATATTGCTGGTAACATTCTTGGAAACAATGCCGGCACCCAGGCCAACAATGGCCGGGATGAGATTAGCTAACACTCCGGGATCGAGCAACGCCCCTGATGCATTCTTCAACAAATTTCCGGGCTTCAGGCTTTCAATGGTTGAATTAAAACTGTCTTTTAACATCCGGCGATGCACTGCCCTGTTAAATTCCAGCTCACTAATGGCATCCTTAAGATCATTAACAGATGTAATTTGTCTCATGTCGCTATTGTTTTAATGCCTGCTTAACAATTGCATTTCCAATAATCTTCCGGAACCAGTTATGGGTGAAAAAGAATAGTATCACACCAACCAGGCCATAAAATCCGGCCACAATAAGAAATCCCAGCCATGTTTTTCCCAATAGCGAACCAATAAAAAGGGCAAGCGCCAGGGAAGCCATTAAAATAAACATGAAAAACACAAAGAAAGCCAGAGCCCGCGATATAATCATCGAAGCGCTATCGGTGGCTTTGTCAATTGCTTTTAGTTTAAATAATTCATAACTGGTTCTGACATAATCTTCAGCGCTATCCAGCAATGATTTGAATGAACTTTCCCTAACTTCTTCCATGATGAGAAATTTATTATGATCGGATTTTATTCACTATACTGAATCTGAAACTTTAGAGGCCTTTGATTTGATATATTCAGCTTCCTGTTTAACCGAATCAATTTTTTCATTGACCCCTTTTACAAATTCGTCGTATTTGTGCTTAACATCATCTACAAGGTCTTTCCCCTTTTGCGAGATCTTCTTTCTGGTTTCAGAACCTTTATCTGGTGCGAATAACACCCCTATCAAGGCACCGGCGGCAACACCTGCCAGAACGCCTGCTATTAGTTTTCCTGCATTCATATTGTTTAAGTTTTATACAATAATAAACACGTTCAACATCGAAAGGTTGAATAAATCAGGATCTTTTAGCCAATTTAATGAAAGAAATTCAGTTACACAAGGATTTTATGTATTCCAATCCCATTTCCCTCAACTTATATTTTTGAATTTTGCCACTGGCTGTTTTAGGGAAATCGTTAACAAAAATTACATGCCTTGGGATTTTATACCGGCTGACCTTGCCCCTGCAAAATTCCTGCACTTCTTCCTGCGTGAGTGTTTGTCCTTCCTTTAACTTGATGAATGCGCCGACTATTTCGCCGTATTTTTCATCGGGAATTCCGGCGACTTCAACCATTTCTATTTGAGGAATCTGATACAGGAAATTCTCAATTTCACGGGGGTAAATGTTTTCACCTCCCCGAATGATCATGTCTTTAATCCGCCCTGTTATCCGGTAAAAGCCTTCGGGTGTTTTGATGGCCAGGTCGCCTGAATGCAGCCATCCATCCTTATCGATAGCCTTTGCCGTGGCTTCGGGATTGTTATAGTATCCTTTCATCACATTGTAACCGCGGCAGCAAATTTCACCCTGGACATTCGGAGGGCATTCTTCCCCTGTTTCAGGATCCACCACCTTTACTTCTACACCGGGATAGTTAACGCCCACCGTGGTGGCGCGAACTTCAGGAGGATCGGAGATGCGTGTTGCAGTCATTCCCGGTGAAGATTCAGTCAGGCCATACACGATAATCAGTTCCCTGCAATTCATTTTTTCCATTACCTGGTTCATGGTCTCGATGGGACATAAGGAACCGGCCATGATGCCTGTCCGAAGGCTCGATAAATCGAACATGCTAAACATGGGATGGTTGAGTTCGGCAATAAACATGGTAGGTACTCCGTGTATGGCCGTGCATTTCTCCTTTTGCACTGAGGCTAGTACCAGCAACGGGTCGAATTCCTCAACAAATACCATGGTGGCACCATGCGTGATAACTGTACACATGGCCAGCACACAGCCAAAACAATGAAACAGCGGCACACACACCAACAAACGATCGTTATTGGAGAAATTCATGCACTCACCGGTGCTTTTTCCGCAATTAATAATGTTATGGTGGGTGAGCATAACCCCTTTTGGAAAACCGGTAGTGCCGGAGGTGTACTGCATATTTACCACCTCATAACAACTGATGCCGGATTTTATCTTATTCAGATCGTCATCTGCAAGGTATGAACCCAATAGCATGAGCTCATGGGTGGTATACATTCCCTTGTGCTTTTGAGGACCAATAAATACCACGTTTTTCAATACAGGAAATTTGGCACTGTTTAAGCTTCCCCTAACATCGGTTTTTAATTCGGGTATGAGTTCAAAAACCATATTCACATAATCGCTATCCCTGAATCCATCGATTATGCAAAGTGTATGCAAATCGGCATTCCTTACGAGGAATTCAAGCTCTGATGTTTTATAGCTTGTGTTTACGGTTACCAATATTGCGCCAATCTTTGCAGTGGCAAACATAAATGTTGACCAGTCGGGTACATTGGTGGCCCATATTCCTACCTTATCTCCGGGTTTTACCCCAATCGCCAGAAGTCCTTTGGCCAGTTTATCAACACGCGCATTGAACTGGGCGTAAGTGAACCTCAGGTTCCTGTCGGAGTAAACAATGAATTCATGATCGGGAGTTTCTTTTGCCCATTTCTCGAGCAGACTAACAAGGGTTTCTTCAATGAGTTGCATAAATATGATTAAACAGGAACATAAACAATACCAAGAATTTTAGCAAAGGAGGCCCTGGTAGTGACCTGATGCGGAACAATGGAGTCAAGGTATATGCTGTCACCTTTGTCGAGCTCAAACACATCGGTTCCATAGGCCACAACAATGGAGCCTTCCATCACATAAAGGAATTCCTCACCCTCGTGCGATGACTTGGTAATCTCCGTGTTTTTACCAGGGGCTATTTCAACCACGAACGGCTCCATATGTCTTCCGGCTTTATTGGGAGCAAGCGAAAAGAAGGTCATATGCTCACGCGAAGCGTTTTCGCTGGTTGAAAAACTCTCGGCCGATGGCCGGTCCTTTTCCCTAACAATAGCAGGCCCTTCTTTATCGGAATCATCAAGAAGGGTCCCGATTCTGATTCCCAAAGCCCTTGCAATGCGGATAATTACACCCAGGGAGGGCAACGATACATCTGACTCTATCTGTTCAAGTTGTTTTAACGACAAACCCGAACGGGTTGCCAATTCACCCGCTGCAATGTTTTTAAGATTTCGCAATGCTGAGATCTTTTGGCCAATTCGATTTTCTTTTTGCATGTTGAATCCTCTGTTTTTAGGGAAGTGAAAATAGAAAAAGATAGGAGAAGGAAGAAAAAAAATATCATAAATTAGCTAAAATTTAAAAATCTTACCACCATGGGCATAGCACTCATCATCATTCTGGCCGTTGTTGTTTTGCTGGTAATCGGGCTTTACAACCGGCTTGTTAAACTGAGAAACAACCGTGAAAACGCATTTGCGGATATTGATGTTCAGTTGAAACAGCGACTTGACCTCATTCCCCAGCTGGTGGAAGCGGTTAAAGCATATATGAAACATGAAAGTACCGTTCTTACAGATATAACCAATGCCAGAACCAACGCACTTCAGGCAAAATCCATCAATGAAAAGATTACTGCGGAAAACCAGGTTTCTGCTGCCTTGCAGGGTTTAAATGTTGCAGTGGAAGCCTATCCCGATTTGAAGGCCAGTCAGAATTTCATTCAACTGCAGGAAGAGATTTCCGACATTGAGAACAAACTGGCTGCTGCCAGAAGGTTTTTCAACTCGGCTACCAAGGAACTCAATAATGCTGTTCAGACCTTTCCTTCAAATATCCTGGCAGGCATGTTCGGATTTCAGAAAGAGCCTATGTTTGATTTGGGCACTGGGCGTGCCCATGCCGAAGAAACACCCAAGCTCAATTTTTAAGATTCATGCAGTTTGTCGGTTTACATACCCAGATCAGGAAGAACAATTTCAAATCTGTCGTCTTGCTCATCCTGTTCCCGTTGGTCTTATTTATTCTGGTATGGCTATTTATTTTTTTTGTCAGCAGTCAGCAACCTGAACTTCGGTTTTATTCGACAAATACCAGTTTCGTTCATCTTATTCCCTGGATTTCCATTGGAATACTTGTTTGGTTTGCCATCGCTTACTTTTTTCATACCAGCATGATTAAAAAGGCAACCGGTTCGGTTTCGCTTGAAAGAATGCAAAATAAAAGAGTATACAACCTGGTGGAAAATTTGTGCATTGCAAGTGGCATGAAAATGCCCAAAATCAATCTCATTGAAGATGATTCACTGAACGCCTTTGCCAGTGGAATCAATGATTCCAGCTATACGGTATCCTTGTCGAGAGGAATTATCAACAAGCTGAATGATGAGGAGCTGGAAGCCGTAATTGCCCATGAACTCACGCACATCCGCAACAGGGATGTGCGGTTACTGATCGTATCCATCATTTTTGTTGGCATTTTTGCCTTTATTACCGAAATGCTCATGCGGTCGATCCGGTTCAGCGGAGGAGGTGGCAGCAGCAACGGAAAGAAAGGTGGCGGAAGCATTATCCTGATAGCATTGTTGCTGGCTGCCATTGGTTACCTGCTGTCAAGCATATTCCGGTTTGCCCTTTCGAAAAAGAGAGAATACCTGGCCGATGCCGGTTCGGCTGAAATGACCCGGAATCCTTTGGCACTTGCATCAGCACTTGAGAAAATATCATCCGACTCGCGCATCGAAGCTGTCCAACGCAAGGATGTTGCCCAGCTTTTCATCGACAATCCGCAGGAAAAACCCAAAGG
>CAZYDI010000005.1:49809-71452 GCA_964646255.1 uncultured Bacteroidales bacterium | reverse complement strand
GGCAATTCTCCCGAGCGCAATGACCATATCATGAATAATTCGGGTGGTATAATACCTACGAATACTTCTGACAATGAGTAGATGAAAAGAATTAACCTCGTTTTTTCAAAAAAAGGAGTAAAACGTTCAATTAGTTGGGCATCGACGGTGTGCTTGGCAAAAACAAACATGGCAACAATGATCAGCAGCCATATCAAGCCTTTAAAAAGATTCCGGAAAAAGAAAGATGACTTTTTCTGTTCCATTAATGCAGCTTAAGGCCAATCATATGCACAAATTCTTCCCTGGTTCGGTTATCGTTCAGGAAACCTCCGGTAAAGGCAGAAGTGGTGGTAATGGAATTCTGTTTTTGAACTCCCCTCATTACCATGCATAGATGCTTAGCTTCAATAACAACGGCAACACCAAGCGGGTCAAGTGTATCCTGTATGCAATCACGGATTTGCATAGTGAGCCTCTCCTGAACTTGTAATCTGCGGGCAAAGGCATCCACAACCCGGGCGATTTTACTCAGCCCGGTAATGTAATTTTTAGGGATATATGCTACATGGGCCTTGCCAAAGAAAGGAACAAGGTGATGCTCACAAAGGGAATACAATTCAATGTCCTTAACAATGACCATTTCCTTGTAATCTTCATGGAATTTTGACGCAGCCAGAATCTCTTCGGGCTTGATATGGTAACCGTGGGTAAAATACTGCATGGCTTTAGCAACCCTTTCAGGGGTGTCAACAAGGCCTTCACGGCATGGATCTTCTCCAAGGTTGTAAAGTACTTTCCGGTATAAGCCGGCAAGTGCTTTTGTTTTTCTGCCATTGAATTTATCAATTCGTTCAAAGCCATTTTCGGCAATGCCCTCGATTATTGGTTTTTTTTCTTCCATGAACCAAAGATAGATATACTGTATGACGTGTGTTATATAAAAAGACCAAAAAGTCTTATCTTTAAACACTGGATACAAACAAAATTATAAACATTTTTTTATGATGCCTCATAATTCAGTTGCGCTATGAAAATACTTCTTGTGGCATCTTCGGGCAGTGTAGTAAAGCTGATAAGCAATAAGCTTACTTTTGTTTCGAAGGTTTACAACAACTTGCATAGTTATAAGCTTGGCAACCTCGATATAGACATTCTTGTCACCGGCCATGGCAGTACTTTCATGGCTTATCACCTCACCAAAACCCTGAATACTTATAGTTATGACCTTGCCATCAATATGGGTGTTGCAGGGAGTTTCGATTATTTTCTGGAGTTGGGGTTTGTGGTTAATGTTGTTCAGGAACAGTTTGCCGATTTAGGAATTGAAGAGAAGGATTCTTTCTTCACTTTGGGTGAAAAGGAAATGCTTAACGAAGATTCATTCCCCTTTACAGGAGAATTGTTAAGAAGCCTCGGTAGTTTTGAAATCGACGTGGTTGATTCTTTAATACCGGCCAAAGCGATAACGGTGAATACCTTGCATGGAAAACAGGAAAGCATTCAGAGAATTAAATCAAGGTTTAAATGTGAAATAGAAACCATGTCGGGTGCAGCATTCTTTTATACCTGTCTTATGGAAAAGATTCCATTCCTTCAGATCAGGGCAATTTCCTATTTTGTTGAAATACGGAAAGTGGACAACTGGCATCATCCGCTGGCTTTAGGTAATCTTACCACGACCATTCTGGAAATTCTTGAAGAATTAAGGCTGGATAAATAGGTTCATTCTTAAAACACTTTTACATAAACTTACTATGATTATCATAACCGGCGCTGCAGGATTTATTGCAAGTAATTTTACCGGATATACCAACGCCAGGGGTTATAAGAATCTGGTTCTTGTTGATTCATTCAACAACGATCAAAAAAACCTCAACCTGTTGAATCAGGTTTACTTCCGAAAAGTTGAGCGTGATGATTTTTTCACGTGGCTGGATGATAACCATAGCCAGGTAGAATTCATTGTACATTTGGGTGCCAGAACCAATACCGCTGAATTTGACAAACAGGTTTTTGAACGGTTAAACCTTGGTTATTCCAAGAAAGTATGGGAATCATGTGTTAAATACACTATTCCGCTTATTTACGCATCATCCGCAGCCACCTATGGTAATGGAGAATTGGGTTATATTGATGATCATGAAATTGTAAACGACCTTGTTCCTCTGAATCCATACGGAGAGTCAAAGAATGATTTTGACAAATGGGTCCTGAGCCGGCAAACCACACCTCCTTTCTGGGCGGGATTAAAGTTTTTCAACGTTTACGGTCCGAATGAATACCATAAAAGCCGCATGGCCTCGGTTGTGTTTCATGCCTTTAACCAGATTAAAGAAACCGGTAAGATGAAGCTTTTCAGGTCGCATAAACCGGGTATCCCCGATGGTGGCCAAATGAGGGATTTCATCTACGTAAAGGACGTGGTAAAAATAATTTTCTGGCTGTTGCAGGAAAAGCCATTGTCCGGATTGTATAATGCAGGTACCGGTAAAGCACGCACTTTCCTTGATCTGGTGATGGCTACTTTTAATGCCATGGAACTTGATCCGGTCATTGAATACATCGATACACCCATTGATATCAGGGACAAATACCAGTATTACACCGAGGCCAATATGGAAAAACTTAGGAAATCAGGCTATGATCAGGAATTCTATTCCCTTGAAGCCGGAGTGGATGACTACGTGAGAAATTATCTCAGGAACCACCTTTATGCAGGCCAGAAAGACTAACCCTTCCTTAACCTGTTTCTTATCACGAATCTCCTTTTACATCATCGGTTTTGGATGGTTTCGCCTGACGAATTTGCTTATGGTCAGCCGGATTTTTTGCTCCGTTTAAAAAGTCAGGCAATTCCATTCCTGCCTGGTTAAACAAATCCTTTAAAGGAGGAATGGCAGCCAGCATGCTAGCGAAATAATTGGCAGTGGATGAACCCTTGCCATCTTTGCCTGCGCCCATTGTATCCCATACGGTAACCTTGTCAATCTTAAGGTTCTTAACCGCTTCAACCTGGGTTTTAACAAGCTCGGGCAATTTATCGGCAATCATTAACATCACCGCTTTTTGAGGATCCTTTCCGGCAGCATTTACAATTTTGTCAAACCCGCTTGCCTGCTTGCTTAATATTTCTAAAATACCTTTAGCCTGGGCCTCCATTTTCATAAAGATAGCATCGGCATCTCCTTTTGCATGGCGCCTGGTCTGCTCAGCCATGGCCTCGGCAGCAATTTCAATCTTTTGCTTGTCAATTTGGGTTGGAACAATAATGTCAGCAATCTGTGTTGCATTAACCCTTTCCGACCTGCTTAACTCCGCGGCACGTTCTGCAACGTATGCTTCTTCAAGTGCCTTTGCCTGGCTTACCTTTTCAGCAGCCACAGCCTTACGTTCCGCTTCAGCTTCTTTTTCACGCCGTGTTGCATTTGAATTGGCTATTTGAATGGCAGCACTGTTTTCACCTTCCACTGCATGGGCATTTGCTGAAGAAACCTTGATACGCTGATCCTGCATGGCATTAGCTTCACCAATAGAACCATCGCGGTTTTTCTCGGCAACACTTCGTTTGGCATCATTTATGGCTTTAGCAGCAGCTTCTTTTCCAAGGGCCTCAATGTATCCGGATTCATCGTTGATGTCGGTTACATTCACGTTAATCAGCTTAAGGCCGATTTTCTTCAATTCGGCTTCCACATTCCTTGACACAGCATCGAGAAACAGATCCCTGTTGCTGTTAATTTCCTCAATATCCATGGTTGCCACTACCAAACGCAATTGTCCAAAAATTATATCTTTTGCCAGGTTGCTTATATCCTGCTGCTTAAGTCCCAATAGCCTTTCAGCAGCATTGGACATCACACCGGTTTCAGTGGAAATACCAACCGTAAAAATCGAAGGTACGTCAACCCTGATGTTTTGCTTACTAAGCGCACTTTTAAGGTTAATTTCAATGGAAATCGGGGTAAGGTCCAGAAATTCATAATCCTGAATAACAGGCCATATAAATGCTGCTCCGCCATGAATACACCTTGAGGAACGCGATTCAGCCTCCCCACCCTTCCCTATTTTGCCATAAATGACGAGAATTCTGTCAGACGGACAACGTTTGTAGCGCCTGAGAAAAGTAACAATCAGAATAAAAACGAAAAGAATTGCAAGAATTACTACAACCACAATGTATTGTCCGCTCATGATATAAATTATTTATTACTTGGTTTAACAACCAGAACTTCATTATTAATCGAATCAATTATTTCGACAACCGCACCGGTTTTAATGTCATCGGTATTGTCGGTTATGGCATTCAGCGTTTGGAATCCCTGTACATTAACCTGTACTTTTCCCATTCCGTTCCTTTGTGCCGGAATTTTCAGGTACACGGTTCCAATTTTACCCTTGGCATTCTTCAGGTCGAGCACATGATGTTCCGACAGTTTTCCGAGGTAATACACCATCGATGCCATAATCAGCATCATGGCCAGACCTGCCAGTACAGATACTATGATAGATATACCAAGACCTTTTCCGCCACTCAGCATGGCTATGCCTGTCCATCCCATTATCGAAAAAAAACCGATCAGGTTTTTAATGCTCAGGAACTGAAAGCCTATTCCATGATCACTGTCAATTGAAACATCATGATCAGATGAAAAATCAGCATGATCGATGTCCCCTGCAAAAAAGGTTAAAATAAGCTGAAATAAAAATACCGCAGTAAAAGGCAATGCAATCAGCCAGTACACTTTTTCTGCAGTTTGCATGGCACTCCACCAGGATTCAGTAAAACAAATCATAACTTTGTATATTAGTTTTTAAATGTAAAAATTTTTTTCATAGGCTATTCAAATTTGGTTAACTAATTAAGAATTTACCGTGGTGGTTTTCCTGCTCTCAATTGCGGTTTTTTGGCCGGAGGTTAATGATGCCTAATGAAATTATTACTAGTATTGCAGTTTAATGCGCATTAATTTCCCGCAATGAAATATTTACTTGCAGCCATATCAACATTACTAATATTCACTTCTTTACAATGCCAGGATGATGACAGGGGATATATTGTAAAGACGGGACAACTTGCTCCTGATTTTACGGCAACCACTGTTGACGGAAAAACATTCCGGTTATCAGAAAACAGAGGCAAGGTGGTAATGCTTCAGTTTACAGCCAGCTGGTGCGGAGTCTGCCGTAAAGAAATGCCTCATATAGAAAAAGAAATATGGTTGCCCCTTCAGCAAAAGGACTTTGTTCTTGTGGGTTTATCGCGCAATGAAAATGCCGATGTTACCCGCAAATTTGCTGCTGATATGAAGGTCACCTATCCCCTTGCACCAGATGAGGAAAGCAGGATATTCACTTTGTATGCCTTAAAGGAAGCCGGCGTCACACGTAATGTCATCATTGACAGGGAAGGAAAAATAATTTTCATGACACGGCTGTTTGATGAAAAAGAATTTAACGAAATGAAAGCAGTTATTTTCCGTGAACTTGAATAGAGGGAAACACGTTAATTACAGGTCATAAATATTAAAGATTATATAAATTCCGAACTGAGTATGAAATTCAACATTATCGCAATTGGTTTATTGTTAAGCTGTGGATTGTTAAAAGGACAGGATAATGCAGACAAGGTTTTTGACAAGAAAACCCTGAACTGGCAAAACAAGGCGTTTACAAAAAAAACAGCCGGAACGGGAGTTGAAAAAGCATATGCGTCATTATTAAGCGACCTGGAGGTAAAGGACACGGTTATAGTTGCCGTAATTGATGGTGGTGTTGACATCCATCATGAGGAATTCAAGGGAAGAATTTGGAACAATCCGGGAGAAATACCCGGCAACGGTATTGATGATGATGAAAACGGATATATTGATGATGTAAACGGATGGAATTATATCGGGCATCCTTCCGGTGAAAACATCAGCTTTGAGAATTACGAAATAACAAGGGTGCTTAAAATGATGCGCGACACTGCTGAAATGTTTCTGAAGGCGCAAAAGCTGTATGATGAAGAGGTATCAGAATACAAGTCCGACAGCATTACCATTCATACTTTTGAAAGCGTTTACGAGCAGGCAAAGGCCATTATCAGGGAAAAAACAGGCATTGAAGTTAATGATGAGGACGACCTTAAAAGGATAAAGTCGTCCGATAAGGCTGTAAAAGCATCAAAAAAATTCCTGAAATTCCGGTATTCAAAAGGCTTCTCTGAGAATCTCCTGCAGCGATTCAAAGAAAACAATACAGCTTCTTCGTTGTATTACCTTAACCTTAATTTCAATCCCAGAACGCTTATCGGAGATAATCCCGAGGATATAAACGACCGTAACTACGGAAACAATAACGTAAAGGGCCCCGGCGCCGATCATGGCACTGGTGTAGCCGGTGTTATTGCATCCATTCGCAATAATAACAAGGGAATTGACGGAATTGCGTCGGCAGTGAAAATAATGCCGATCAGGGTTGTACCCGATGGCGATGAGAGGGATAAAGACATCGCTCTGGCAATTATGTATGCCGTTGACAATGGCGCGAGGATTATCAATATGAGTTTCGGAAAGAAGCTTTCTCCCCAGAAAGCGTTTGTTGATTCCGCCATAAGGTATGCTGAGCAGCATAATGTGTTACTCGTGCATTCATCGGGAAACGACGGACTGAACCTGGAGGTATCCGAAACCTTTCCCAGCGACCGTTACATGAACGGTATGGAAGCCACAAACCTTATTTGTGTAGGGGCCTCATCAATAAAACCCGACAAGGCTCTGGCTGCCGGTTTTTCCAATTACGGAAAAAATAGGGTGGATATATTTGCTCCCGGTGAGAATATTTCAGTCCCCGATACAGGAAATACTTATGATATTGTAGACGGCACAAGTTTTTCCGCACCCGTGGTATCAGGAATTGCCGCGGTGATTCTTTCCTATTATCCTGAATTCACCCCTCAACAGGTAATAGATATTCTTATCAGGGGCTCGGTCAAGTTTAATCAACCTGTAGTTAAACCCGGAGATGAAACCGGCAAGAGCCTCGTTCCTTTTCAGGAGCTGAGCCGCAGCGGAGGTATCGTCAATCTGTATAATTCGCTGATTCTTGCAGCGAAAGAAAAACAGAAATCATAGTGCAGATGCCTGTAGCGGTTATATAACCTGTTCAACGGGTAAACTTTTGCACAATTTGTTGCCAATCATGTGAAAGAAATACAGCTTTACTCCTGTAATTCAGTATGTTGAAAATTGTGGCATGGTTTTGTTTATGGCTATATTCAAAACACAGCACAACATGAAAACATACGAACTTGATGAGCAGAAGCCGCAAACCCAGGAATTGCCAGGCGATGAGCATAAAATGCAGCCAAAACCGGTTTATGACAATCCCGATATCAGGGGAAACAACCGGCTAAAGGGCAAAGTGGCATTGATTACCGGAGGCGACAGTGGTATAGGTCGCGCGGTTGCAGTTTTATTTGCTAAAGAAGGTGCAGACATTGCCATCGTTTATTTGAATGAACACGAAGATGCAAGGGAAACCAAAGAAAGCGTTGAAAAGTATGGCCAGAAATGCCTGACAATAGCAGGGAATATCGATACGGAAGATTTTTGTATATCGGCAGTCAGAGCGGTCATTAAAGAATATGGCACCATCGACATACTGGTAAACAACGCTGCCATGCAGGTGGAAGCTGAGAGCCTTCTCGAAATCAGTTCCACACAGCTAATCAATGTTTTTTCCACCAATATCTTTTCCTATTTCTGGTTTGCCAAGGCAGCGCTTCCACATATGAAAGAAGGGAGTGTTATCGTTAATTCAACATCCGTTACTGCCTATAGGGGAAGCAAAAACCTTATCGACTATTCATCAACAAAAGGCGCTATTGTTGCATTTACCCGCAGCCTGGCTTCGAACCTGGCAGATAAAGGGATCAGGGTTAATGGTGTTGCTCCGGGACCAATATGGACACCACTTATTCCGGCATCGTTTGACGAAGAAAGGGTTGCCTCACACGGAAGCAAAGTACCATTAAACAGGGCCGGCCAGCCGGCAGAGGTTGCTCCCAGTTACCTGTTTCTGGCAACCGATGATTCATCGTATATGACCGGACAAATATTGCATCCCAACGGAGGTGAGATTATCAATGGATAGATGGGAAGTATATTTCAGCAGGAGAAAGTTCAGCTTGAGTTCCGACCCATAGCCGTCAGGCTAAGCTATTAACATATTAATTATCTGATAATAACAAACAATTGTATCAAAATCTTTGGCTTATACTGTCTTAATCTCGGCTATGAGGCCCTGCAGAACATCTTTTGCATTTCCAAACAACATACGCGTCTTTTCATTAAAGAAAAGTTCGTTTTCTATGGCTGCATATCCCTTTCCCATTCCCCTTTTGACAACAATGATATTTTTAGCCTGGTGAACATGGATTATAGGCATGCCGTATATAGGGCTCCCGGGGTTGTCGAGTGCTGCGGGATTAACGACATCATTGGCCCCAATTATCAGGGCAACATCGGCATTAACCATATCGGGATTTATATGATCCATTTCCACCAACTTGTCGTATGGAACATTAGCCTCTGCGAGCAATACATTCATATGACCGGGCATTCTGCCTGCAACAGGATGAATGGCATACCTTACATCAACTCCGCGTTCAGAAATTAAAATATCCAGTTCACTGCAAAGGTGTTGTGCCTGTGCTGCAGCAAGGCCGTAGCCAGGGACAATCACAACCCGGCGGCTGTAATTTAATAAAATAGCAGCATCACTCATAGATATTTCCCTTATGATTCCTTTATCTGAATTCACCCTGGCTGAAGAATCCCCGCCAAAAGCCCCTACTATTACATTCAGCAACGAACGATTCATAGCCTTACACATAAGGATGGTCAGAATTGTACCAGCAGCACCAACCAATATGCCTCCAAGAATCATTGCCTGGTTATTGTATATAAATCCTGCCATGGCAGCCGCTACGCCGGTTAAGGAATTTAGCAGCGATATTACCACCGGCATGTCAGCACCACCAATGGGCATTACGAAAAAAACACCATACACCAGCGCTGCGCCAAAAAGGACATAAACAAGGGCTTCGGCCGTTGCTTCATCTACCGAAGGCACCATGATAATTACAATAAGTGCAACTATTAACAACAAAAATGACAGGTTAATATACTTCATGGCAGCATTAAACCAATCTCCTATTTTGCCGTCGAGTTTCAGGTATGCAACAATACTCCCACTGAAGGCGATATTTCCAACGGCCATACCGGCTAAGGTTACCAGTAATGCTGAATTATCAGGGTTTCCATACTCAATTAGAGCAACAAATCCTGATGCGGCACCACCTGTTGCATTAAAAAACGAAACCATCTGGGGCATCGCGGTCATTTTAACTTTCTTAGCAAGTATCAGGCCTGCAACGGTACCAACTGTAATGATGGAAATAATCAGCAGGATATTGCCGGCCGGAATGTATCTGCCATGTATATCCTTGTGAAAAATGAGGGTAGTAATGATGGCAAGTACCATACCGGTGGCGGCCCAAAGGTTGCCGGTTCGTGCAGTTTCCGGCTTGCTGAGCATTTTTAATCCAACAACAAAGAAAATTGCTGCTACCAGGTAACTAATATCAAGCACTGCCAATGAAATGTTAAAAGACTGATCAGCCATTTCTGCTATTTTTGAGTTTTGTTTTTGCGTTTTTTAAACATGGCCAGCATTCGGTCTGTAACTACAAAACCACCTGCCACATTAAGGGTTGCCATAAATACTGCAATGCTGCCAATTATGGCTCCCGGGTTGAATTTTGATAGATCAGCATGTCCCAGCAAAATAATGCCTCCAATAATAATCACACCGCTAATTGCATTGGCGCCCGACATTAACGGCGTGTGCAAAACACTCGGTACGTTCGCTATTACTTCTATTCCCAGGAAACCGGCAAGGATGATAATAAATATTTCCTGCCTGAATTGAAACATAAACTCCAGTATACTTTCCATAGTTAAAGTTGTTCGCTCATTAAAGTTTTAATGCGTTCATTTTCGATTTTGCCATCGTGTGTGACGCACGATTTTTTAACAATTTCATTATTCCAATCCGCTTTATAATTCCCCGATGCATCGGTTATAGTTTTAATAAAATTTACCATGTTGTTGCTGTACATCCTGCTTGCATCCATGGTTAATGATGAAGGATAATCTACCTTGCCAATGATCATAACCCCTTTATGTACCATATTGCTGTTGTGAACTGTTAATTCACAATTACCACCTGTAGAAGCGGCCAAATCAACAATTACAGAACCTGCACTCATGCTTTCCACCGTTTTGGCAGTAATTAATACAGGGGCCTTTTTACCGGGAATTTGGGCGGTACAAATAATTACATCGGCACTGGTGGCATGCTTTTGAATCAGTTCGCCCTGTCGTTTTTTATAATCTTCCTGCTGTTCAACCGCATACCCTCCTGCAGATGAGTCTTCACGGGCACCTTCCACTTCAATAAATTTTCCGCCCAGGCTGTTTACTTCCTCCTTAACAGCAGACCTTACGTCAAAAACCTCAACAACCGCCCCCAGGCGGCGTGCAGTAGCCAAAGCCTGAAGTCCGGCTACACCAGCCCCCAAAATAAGTACTTTGGCAGGTTTTATTGTACCCGAGGCAGTCATAAACATTGGGAAGAATCTCGGAAGATGGTTTGCAGCATCAAGTATGGCTTTATATCCAGACACGGTAGCCATACTGGAGAGTATGTCCATTGATTGTGCCAGGGTGGATCGGGGAAGCAAGTCGAGACTGAATGAGGTAATTTTATGGTTCATCAGTTTATCCACAAAAATTTTACCGGTCATCAGGTGTCCGATCAAAACCTTATTGTCGGACCATGAATCAAATTCACTTTCAGAGATTCCGTGAATGCCGGCTATGCATTCCGCGTTGGATAAAACTTCAGCACGGGAGGTTACTTTTACACCCTTTTCGGCATATTCCGTATCGGTAAAAAATGAAGCATCGCCAGCTCCATTTTCTATATACAACGTATTTCCAAGATTTATTAATATTTTCGCACCGTCGGGTGTAATGGCCACTCTTTTTTCGGGTGTGCGTTCAGTGAGAATTCCAATAATCATATTCTGTGCTTTCTTGTTTGCAGCTTAAAAACCAAAGTGTATCCGGTTTGTTGTTCCATTATTAAAGTGTAATCACTAAACAAATTTTGTTACAAAATGTTCGTTAGATAGTTATAAGCCAATGAATCTCACTCAAATTATAAGACTCTCATGGATCAATTCTCTTTTTTGAGTAACAGTGAAATAGAAAGCATTGACCAGCTTTATCAGCAATTTTTAAAGGATCCGAATTCCCTGGATAAAAGTTGGGTGGTTTTTTTCTCAGGCTTTGATTTTGCAAGGCAGTACCAGTCTGGATCGGCCAACGGTGAGTCCAAACTGGATAAGGAATTCAGGGTTCTTAACCTCATTGATGGATACAGAAAAAGAGGCCACTTATTTACCAAAACCAATCCCGTAAGGTCGCGCAGGAAATATTTTCCCACACTCGACTTGGAAAACTACAAACTATCGTCTGATGACCTGGAAACTACATTTCATGCCGGCACCGAGGTAGGCCTGGGTGATGCAACATTACGCAATATAGTTGCTCACATGCAGCAGACCTATTGTCAGTCGATTGGTGCAGAATATATGTTCATACGGGATCCGGAGAAAACCGAATGGCTGCAGAACCGCCTCGAACGTCGGCAGAATACGAAAATATTTAATGTACCAGATAAAAAAGAAATATTCGATTTGCTCAAAAAGGCAGTTGGATTTGAAAGTTTCATTCATAAGCGCTTTGTAGGCCAAAAACGTTTTTCGCTCGAAGGAACCGAAACACTTATTCCTGCGCTTCATTACCTGATCGAAAAAGGATCGGCTTTGGGTATCGAAGAATTCTTTTTTTCGATGGCACATCGCGGAAGGTTGAATGTTCTGGCCAATGTTATCGGAAAACCCTATGAGTATATTTTCCAGGAATTCATGGCAGAGGAGTACGATGAAGCCATTGCTCTCGGGGATGTAAAATACCATTTAGGGTATTGCAAAAAAATTTCCCTCTCTTCAGGAAAACAAGTGAGTTTAAACCTTGTACCCAACCCATCGCACCTTGAAAGTGCTTCTCCTGTTATTGAAGGAATTGCCCGTGCGCATATCGACCACAAATACCAGGGGGATTATTCAAAAATTGCCCCAGTTATCATTCATGGAGATGCTGCAATAGCAGGACAAGGCGTTGTTTACGAAGTAATCCAGATGTCTGAATTGGCCGGTTATAAAACAGGGGGAACAATACATTTTGTTATCAACAACCAGGTTGGATTTACCACCAACTACCTCGAAGCCCGCTCCAGCACCTATTGCACCGATATTGCCAAGGTTATAAAAGTACCTATTTTGCATGTGAACGGCGATGATGTTGAAGCACTTATTCAAACAGTTTTACTGGCACTTGATTATCGAAATACCTTTTCATCAGATGTGTTCATCGATATTCTGTCATACCGCAAATACGGGCACAATGAAGGTGATGAACCCAGGTATACTCAACCAACGCTTTACAAAGCAATTGAAAAACATCCAAATCCACGGGATATATATGCTGAGGAATTGATGGAACAGGGTATATACACCCATGATGATATCAGGAAGTTACAAAAAGATTTTGATGTATTCCTTGACGAGAAATTCAGTCAATCAAAGGGAATTGGCAAAGTGCATATTCAGCGATTCCTGAGTGAGGACTGGAAAGGATTCAAGCATGCACGGCGATCCGATTTTGACAAGCCCTACAACAATGAACTCACTGTTGATTTGTTGAAGTTCATCGGCGAAAAGATCAACAGTTTGCCTGCCGATGCAAAATTTATCGATAAAACCATCCGGTTGAATGAGGATCGCAAGAAATTGATGAACCAGCAAAAGGCAGATTGGGCTATGGGGGAATTGCTTGCTTACGGAAGCCTCGTTTACGAAGGACATCCTGTTAGGATAAGCGGACAGGATTCAGTAAGGGGAACTTTTGCTCACCGCCATGCCGCTCATGTAATAGAAGATACGGATTCGAGGTATATACCCTTAAAAAACATCTCCCCCAACCAGGCCTCCTTTGACATATTCAATTCACCCCTTAATGAGTATGGCGTGTTGGGATTTGAGTATGGCTATGCGCTTGCCAATCCAGGTGGATTGACTGTTTGGGAAGCCCAGTTTGGCGATTTCGTCAATGTTGCCCAGGTAATTATCGATCAGTACATCAGTTCGGCTGAAGAAAAATGGGGACTGATGAATGGTATTGTATTGTATCTTCCGCATGGTTATGAAGGCCAGGGACCTGAACATTCCAGTGCTCGAATTGAGCGGATTTTGATGTTGGCTGCGAATAACAACATGCAAATCGTAAATCCCACAACACCGGCCAATTTTTTCCATTTGTTGAGACAAAGTATTCACCGCAATTTCAGGGTTCCGTTGATTATATTTACTCCCAAGAGCCTTTTACGCCATCCATTGTGCATATCTTCACTGGATGAACTGGCAAACGGAAATTTTTTACCGGTGATTGATGACCCCGAGGTTGATATACCCGAAGTAAGAAGGCTCGTGTTTTGTTCAGGCAAAATTTATTATGACCTGGCAGCCCGCAAAAAGGAATTCAATGCCAGGGACGTAGCATTGGTGCGTATTGAACAATTGCATCCTTTCCCGAATAGTATAGTGGAATCCATCATCAAAAAGTATCCCAACGTTCTGGTTACCCTTTGGGTACAGGAAGAGCCTGGGAACATGGGTCCATGGAGGCATATACATCATGAATTCAAGGGAGACATTCTTCCGGTTTACAGGCAACCCAGCGGGAGCCCGGCTGTGGGTTTGCTGCGTTTGCACCAGATAAGCCAGGAAGAAATTATTACCAAGGTATTCCGCAGGTGTGAATGTGAATTAAAGCGTAAGTATTGCGGTTTACAATGTGAAAATGGAAGTGTGCAGCAGCAAATCTTAAAGCAGTATAGCTATTTTGCCGAAAAATCTTAAAATATACACTGCATGATCGTAGAAATTAAAATCCCCGGTGCCGGAGAATCAGTCACCGAAGCAGCTATCGGAAACTGGCTGGTTGAAGAGGGCAGTTATGTTGAAAAAGACCAGGAAATTGCAGAGGTTGAAACGGACAAGGCTACCCTGCCGCTCATGGCATCAGCATCAGGCAAACTTAAAATTCTGGTTCAGGCAGGCCAAAAGGTAAATATTGGCCAGGTTGCCTGCACCATCGATACGGAAGCTGTTGCAGAAAAGGCAGAAAAAAGGCCTCTTCCCAAAGCGGTCAAAACCACCGAAACCACTTCGGTTGCGGCAGCAACCTCCGAAGAGCACAGGCAAACAATTCCTGAAGAACCAGCTGTTGAGAAAAGCGTTGTACCAAAGGATATTGAATCAAAGGATGTTGAACCAAAGGATGTAAATAAGAAAGTACCACCTGAAAACGCTATAAAGATTACACCCCTTGCAAAAACCATCATGCGCCAGAACGATCTGGATGTAAACGACATCATAAGCGGCCTGAAAAAGATTACACGGCAACAGGTTGAACAAGTCATTCAACAAGGAAAAGAACCTTCCGGGCAAACCGAAACCTTGCCTTTTGATGATACTAACCGCTCCGAAGGCCGTACAACCATGTCGCCATTGCGGCGGAAATTAAGCAAACGACTGGTTGCGGTTCGCAACGAAACAGCCATGCTTACCACTTTTAACGAAGTAGATATGAGCAGCGTCATTGATATCCGTAAAAAACACCAGGCCGATTTCCAGGAAAAATATGGCATCAAACCCGGCTTTGTTTCATTTTTCATGCTTGCCTGTGCAAAAGCGCTGATGAGTTTTCCGAGGGTTAATTCGTTAATAGATGGCGATGAGATTGTCACCCCCAATTATGTTGATATCTCATTTGCTGTACAAACCGATAAAGGTCTTATGGTTCCGGTGGTGAGAAATGTCCAATCGTTGAAATTTCCCGATATTGAGAAAGAGATCAACCAGCTCGCGCAAAAAGCACGTTCAGCAAAACTTTCTATCGAAGATATGACGGGAGGCACTTTTACCATTACCAATGGTGGCATATTCGGCTCGATGCTTTCAACACCCATTTTGAATCCCCCTCAATCAGCCATCCTGGGAATGCACAACATTGTGGAGAGACCGGTAGCTATTCATGGAAAAATTGAGATCAGGCCAATTATGTATGTTGCACTCTCCTATGATCATCGGCTCATCGACGGGCGTGAATCGGTAAGTTTCCTTGCCTACGTAAAAAAATTGATTGAATCACCTGTAAATATACTGCTCGGTGATAAAGACCCGGAGAAACAATTACTGGGCCTCTGATTAAAGCCAAATTTGGTTTTTCTATTGACTATAAGGAAATTTTTATCGTAATTTTGAAACGTTAACCCAAATAACTATGCCCAAAAGCCATACATTATTTACAAAGTATACCATCCTTTCCTTGATCTTTTTGTCTGTGCTGGTATCCTGTAAAAAGGACAGCGATCCTGTTTTAACTGACCGTGTAGTAAGCTATAATCCCGTTTCAAGTTATTCAGCACAATCCATTGAATTCGCATTGGGTATTCAGTCGCTGGTTATTCCTGAGCTGCAATCGGTAATAGAAAATGTTTCCACAGGCATAACGGTGTACCGCATTAACTATAAAACCCTCTATAAAGATTCTGTCATAACCGCTTCGGGCATTATGAGCGTACCTCAAACAGCGGGCACATACCCGGTAATCAGTTTTCAGAACGGGACAAATACGTTGCATGCCAATGCCCCCTCGGTAAATTTTGATAATGAGACATTTCTGCTTATTGAATTTCTTGCCTCAAACGGTTACATTGTTTTAATACCTGATTATATAGGTTTTGGCGCATCATCCGACATTCTCCATCCGTATTATCACAGGGAATCGACGAACAACGCAATTATCGACCTGATTCATGCCGTTAAAGAACTAGGTGAGTCAGGCGCAATTAATGTAAATGCATCAGGAGGTCTTTTTCTCATGGGATATTCCCAGGGTGGTGGCGCTACCATTTCGGCCCTTGAAGAAATCGAAGGAAGTGATGATCTCAACATGGATGTCATTGCCGTTTCGGCCGGAGCCGGGGCATATGATCTTCTTGCATTTTCCAACCATTTATTTACCCTTGAGACTTTTCCAGCCCCTTTTTACCTGCCCTATTTTGTATACGCTCAAAAGGAAATTGGCCTTATACATTCACCCCTGAACCTGTTTTTTAAGGAGCCCTATGCTTCTGAAATACCAGGTTTATTTAATGGCCTGCACAGCGGAAATGAAATAAGCGATGAATTAACCTATGAAATTGATGGTTTATTTACAACGGATTTGTTAACACAGTTCAATATGGGCAATCAGTTTGAGGAGTTACGCAGCGCCCTGGAAAACAATTCAATTCACGGATGGGAATCAGAAGTAAAAATTGGTCTTTACCATGGATCGATTGATGATAATGTTTTTCCAATCCAGTCACTTGTACTGTACAATGAATTTATTGAAGCAGGCACCAGCGAAAGCCTGATAAGCCATCATATTATGGAAGGCAAAAACCACGATACAGGAGTAATACCCTGGGGAATTATGACCATTGAATGGTTCAACACTTTAAAAAACAACTAATTGATTTTATTTCATGCTTCAGCAATTTACACACCGGCGGTTTAACCCGCTTACAGGTGAGTGGGTATTGGTTGCCCCGCACCGTACTAAAAGACCATGGCAGGGAAAACAGGAAGAGGGTTCAGGTAAAACAGTTTTAACCCACGATCCTGAATGTTATTTATGCCCGGGTAACAAAAGGGCGAATGGTGAGGTGAATCCAATGTATTCATCCACCTATACCTTTATCAATGATTTCAGTTCCTTAATAGACGCAATACCTGAATTTGCGGCGAATGACAGGGACTTATTCAGATGGCACTCTGAAAAAGGCATTTGCAAGGTAATTTGTTTTTCACCCAGGCACGATTTAACACTGGCTGAAATGAAGGCAGGCGAAATAGAAAATGTAGTCCGGTTGTGGCAGGAGGAATACAAAACCCTTGGATCATTACCATTCATTAACCATATTCAGATATTTGAAAACAGGGGTGAGATTATGGGTGCAAGCAATCCACACCCGCATGGCCAGATTTGGGCTCAGGAAACCATTCCGGTTGAACCAGCCAAGGAGCAGGAGCAGCAGCGCAAGTACCATTCCATTAACAATTCCTTGCTTCTGGTTGATTACCTGCGGATGGAACTGGAAAAAAAGGAGCGGATCATTTTTGAAAATGACGGATTTGTAGTGCTTGTTCCATTCTGGGCCATTTGGCCATATGAAACCATGATTCTGCCTAAAAGAAAAATCCGGCATATCCTTCAGTTTACAGCCGAAGAAGTTTGCCAGTTTGCCGAGGCAATAAAAAACATCACCGTAAGGTATGATAACCTGTTTAATGTATCCTTTCCTTATTCAGCGGGCATACATCAGTCGCCTACCGACGGAAAGGAACATAGCGAATGGCAGTTCCACATGCATTTCTACCCTCCCCTTCTGAGGTCGGCCACCATAAAGAAGTTTATGGTTGGTTATGAAATGATGGGGAATCCTCAACGCGATATCACAGCCGAAACGAGTGCTTCCATCCTTCGCGAGCTTCCTGAAAAGCATTATAAAGAGCAATAAAAAAACTGTCAGGCATCTTGTGTAGTGATTTTGTTACCAAAGAATGCCTGACAGTTAAATTATCCGTATAAACACGGCCAGACACCCCGGATTATTTCCAAAGAGGTGTCTGACTTTTTAAAGCCTATTCTATCATGGTTATTTTTGCACGGTTTGTTTTACCGGCTATGGTGTAACTCATGATATACAATCCCTTGTCGAGCGATGAAAGATCAAGCGACAATGGTTCGTTTGAAATGGAATGAACCGAATTGTAAACGATGCGTCCGTTCAAGTCATTAATAACAATCCTGACATCTTCATTCCCGTCAACATTTACCCTCATATAAAGAATACCAGCAGAAGGATTGGGGTACACGAATGCCTTACCTGCCTGAATATCACTTAATCCGGTAACCTCATTTACCGTGAATGTAAAGGCATCCGATACAGCCAATTCGTAAGGATCTGTAGCGGTTACGGTTATGGTTGACACACCAATGCCGGCTTCCGTAACGGTAAGCATGGAGCCGGTTATTGCAGTAGTAACAACCGCATCATCGGAATTGGCTACACTATAAGTAAGTACCTGGTTTTCAGGATCGCTAAAGTACTCCGACAGATCAATTACAGCGGTACCAAAACCCTCATCCTCAACCTGGTCAGTGATGCCTGATGCAACTGGTGCAGCATTGTTGACAAGTATAAAGTCATCATATATTGCATGACCAAAATTGTCATCGGCCCTAACGGTGATTATTGTTTCACCAGGTCCAACTTCAGTTATCCTTAATGTATCGTTTTCATAAACTACTGTGGCTACAGCATGATCACTGCTTAAAACCAAAAACGAAGGCTTGTTGTTGCGGTATGTTGTATACTTTGAAGCCAGTTCAATTTTCATCGTTCCATACCCCACGTTACGGACTGTATCAGCCAGTTCTTCGGTCTGAGCAATATTGAACACTTCAAGAGTTACCGGAATAAAATAGCTTACCCCGCCAACTCCGCTGCTGACAATATATACTTCAAATTCGTGATGGTATATACTGTCCACAAGATCCACAGTGCTTATTTCTACCGGATACTTAATGCTGTCACCCGGTTCAACAATCAAATAATCGGGACCAACTTCAATATCCTCATTGGTTATGTTTTTCACCACTATGGTATCTGCAATTATGGTATCGGCCGGAACGATATAAGAAAAGGCGTTAGGGGTGAATGTTGCCGGATCAGTATATACGGTACCTTTTACTATAACCTTTCTTACCGGCATATCCGAATTATTATGGATGTATAGCGTGTCAACAATTACGCCGGTGGTTTGCGGTGTTACCGTTATTTCGAAACTCTTGTAGTATTGTGCAGGAACAGTTACCGGTGGCTCATCTATACTATATCCTCCATTCGCCTGAATTTCTGTTATTTCAAGATCGGCTAAGCCTGAGTTTTCAATATACAGTTCATAAGTGAATGGCCTGTTAGGTGTTTCATAGAAAAATAACGTATCATCCACCATCATTTCAGGAGTTCCTGTAACAATTAGCTGTGAAGGAATGGTAAAGTTTCCGTTTTCCGGATCATTGCTCCAAATGGATAATGCACCTTCATATATACCAGCTGTAATGTTGGCTGCATCCAGATATACTTCCAATACAACTGAATCCTCAGGGGCAACTGTTCCTGCAAGCGTTTCCGGATATAACCAGGGGCTGAATTCGGTTCGTGTATAAGCATAACCTCCGCCGCCTCCGCCTTGCGTCCATTGTTCAAATACCAGATGATAGTAATTTTTATCTGCTATGCTGTACATTGAAAATGTATCATTTTTTTGTGGCGGTGTTCCACTGATAGCATCCCTGAAATATCCATTGGGTGCATCCATGTCGAGTGTAGCTGATCGCCACCATGTTGTTCCATCGGGTGATGCAGGCCAATTATAGAATTCTTCATTTACAATATTGAATAAACCTTCTTCATACCTGCGCGCAATGATCAGGTTTTCACTAATGAAATCCTGGTTTTCAGGCAATGTCCAGTTGGCATTATCAGCCTTTCTAAAGTAAACTGCCGTACCCGGTGTTTCATTTGAAATACGCCAGTTGAGATCAGAATTTCCTAAATTCTTAATAACCAAAGTTTTTAAGGAAATGTCTCCCGATTCAATTGTGTCCGTCAGTGGTTCCGAAGCTATCGATATTACAGGAGGAAGAACACCCAGGCCATGAATGGGCACAGCAAAATGTGCTGAGTCGGCAAAATTTGAATTGATCCAAAGTGTATCGTTGTATTCTCCTGCTTCCTGTGGATTAAAGTAAACAGTTACCACACCCTCTTTGCCTGCTTTTAGTGTTAAGTTTTCCGGTTTAACAGTATATTCCGGTAATTGGGTTGTAAGGGATGCTATTTCAAGCAAACCGGGTGATTCATTGGTAATCTTAAACAACACGGAGTCTGTGGTTCCAATTATGGTATTTTCAAAAATTATATCCTCGGATTCGGTTGACATATATGCCTCGGCAAAAACATCAACAATAACGGGAATGAGCACTCTTTTATTCGATGCATCATTGGAAATGATTTCAATATAAGCTTCATGCTTTCCTCCGGGCATAAACATACCCGCTATATAGATATCTAAATTAATAGTGTCGCCCGGTGCAATGTCTCCTTCATAGCTATTGGCCCTTAACCAGCCCGGAACTTCAGTTCTTTCATAGGAGAATCCTCCACCGTTTCCACCTGAAGTCCATGCAGTAAACAATATATCATAGAATGACAGGTTGGTAATGTCAACCATGGATATAGGATTGTTTATCATTGAAGGAGGATCTCCGCCAACCGCATCCCGCCAGGGTTCATAATCAAACGGATTTAGTTCTTTTGTTAAACCATATTGCCAAAGTGTGTTCATGGGTGATTGGTTTCTATCGAACTCTTCCTCGGCAGCTATATTGAAAATGCCTTCCCGAACATCCCTGGTAATGATAAGATCAGAATCTATATAATCCTGGTTTTCTGGAAGTTCACAGTCAGCATAATCTTCTTTTGTAAATATTACTGCAGGTTTATTAAATGAAGGATTGAGTGTCCATAGCAACGGATTCTCACCTGTGTTGGCCAGTTGTATTTGAATGGGTTCTACCTCACCAAACTCCATGGAGACCCTTATTGTATCGGTAGCCACACTTAATATTCCACCGGGCACCCCATTTCCAACCATTGCCAAAGTACAGGTTGGCGTGTAATGTGAATTGGTATAAAACACCAATGTATCTTCAATTGGACCTTCTACCATAGGTTGGAAAAAGATTGTCTGCCTTGATCTGCTTTCACCAGGAAGCGTATCAGAGAAGGGCTGAAAGGATAAAACCCCGGTTTTACCAGCTATACTATCAATTATCAATATTCCATAATCCATATTTTCCATGGTTAATGGTAATGCTATGGTTTCACCAATATTGCGTTCACCAAAGTCAAAAAACGTTTCGGACAATGACAAAACTGCAGGCTTCCATATCTCCACACTAACCGGGATCCTGATTTCGGGATTAGCGGGGTCATCGCTTTTAATAAGTATTTCAGCTGCATAACTACCTCCATGGGTAGCTTCAGAAACCAATGCAACCATAATAGTATCTGTTTTACCAGGAATTATTTGACCTTCGCGTTTCTCAAAAAATAACCATGAGGCATAACCCGAGCGTGTGTAAGAAAAGCCTCCTCCATAGCCCCACCTTGTCCATGAATGAAAATCTATTTCTATATAATCCTGAAAAGGTTCAAGCAAAATGGACATGGTCTCATTCAGCATCCGATCCACATCATGATCAAATGCATATCGCCAGGGGACATAATCTTCTTCATTAAGGCCGGC
>CAZYDI010000005.1:0-49709 GCA_964646255.1 uncultured Bacteroidales bacterium | reverse complement strand
CATCATGATCAAATGCATATCGCCAGGGGACATAATCTTCTTCATTAAGGCCGGCTGATTTGCCAAATGCCCATAACGTTCCTTCAGGAGCTTCTTCATCATATGAATCTTCTACTGCCCTGTTAAAAATTCCTTGGCTGTTCTGCCTGGTTATCCAATGCCAGGCACTAATCCTGTCCTGGTTGTCTGCTAAATCCCAATCGGCATAATCCTTCTTTTCAAAAAATACAGAAGGTGAATACTTTTCAACCCTCCAGTTCAGATCCCTGTTTCCGGTATTGACAACAGGAATCTTAATTATCTTTGTTTCATTGTCAACCAATGTATCCCTGACGGGTCCTTGGTTTACAATAATCTTAGGACTTTGTGACCACAATGAGTGACAAACACAAAGCAATACGGCAAAAACCAGGTAGATTTTTTTCATAATCCTTTTGTTTAATGAATACTAAAATGAAAACCTAAATCCAATAATAAAAAAGAACATATGGTAATTGATATGTAATTGAATTACAAAAAATTATGTTCTCACTACAGGGTCTGGTTGTTTGGCAGAGGGTGATGGTTAACGATAACGATACGAAACCTGAGCTATATAGGTTTTACTATGTATATAATAAATTTAACAATTTTTCTTAAAATTGCATTATGAAGTGGACCAAAAACCTGAAGGAAATGATTGGCAGAAATATTCTGCGCAATCGCCAGAAAACTGAACAATATCAGCCCAAGGTCTGCAATATTAAAGATGCCCGGAATATAGGGATAGTCTATAATGCCACTGAATATGTCAGTTTTGAGATTATCCGAAACCTTGTGAAGGAACTATCTCACGGGTCGCGCAAAGTAACCGTGCTTGGTTTTGTTGACAGCAAAAAACTCATTGACAGTTACCTCTACAGAAAAGGCTTTGACTTTTTCTCCCGGAATGAACTTAACTGGTATTATAAGCCTATCTCTCCTTCGGTCAACCAGTTTATTGAAGAGCCTTTCGACCTGTTGATAAACCTTAGTCTGGAGGATCATTATCCCATTCAGTATATAACGGCCATGTCAAAAGCTACTTTTAAATCAGGGAAATTCAGCGAAGGTGATACACGCCTTGACCTGATGATTGACATTGAGAAGGAAAAAAACACAATGCGAAGTCTGAAAAACGAAATTGCTTTATCCGACGGGTCTTCTAAATCACGCCTTGAAATTGAAGCAGAAATCGATAAAAAAACCGAGACCGAAGTATTATTAAATTTTCTAATTAACCAACTTTTACATTACCTTTCCATTCTTAAAAATTAGTTTTTTCATGAACCATAAGAAATTTACTGGAACGGGTGTTGCAATAATTACGCCCTTTAGAAAAGATGGCAGCATTGATTTTAAATCGTTGGGCAAGCTTATTGAACACCTTATTAAAGGAGGTGTAAATTATATTGTTGCTTTAGGAACAACAGGTGAATCAGTAACCCTTTCAAAAGATGAGAAAAAGGCGATAATAAACTTCGTTACCGATTCAGTAAATTGCAGGGTTCCGGTAGTAGTAGGTATTGGTGGCAACAACACCGAAGAAATTATTGACACTATTAACCACACTGATTTCAGTGCAATTGATGGTATTTTATCGGTTTCACCGTATTATAACAAACCTTCCCAGGAAGGGATATATCAGCACTTTAAAGCGGTTGCGACATCCAGTCCGGTTCCGGTAATTATTTACAATGTACCCGGCAGGACTGGTTCAAATATTTCTGCCGACACCACCATCAGGCTGGCAAATGAATGTAAATCAATCATTGCAACAAAAGAAGCATCAGGTAATTTAGGCCAGATTATGCAAATCATAAAAAATAAACCTAAAAACTTCCTGGTTATTTCGGGAGATGATGCCATGGCCATGCCTATTGTTGCCATGGGAGGTTCAGGAGTTATATCAGTTGCGGCCAATGCCTTTCCAACTGAAGTGTCAGGCATGATAAACCTCATTTTGAAAGGTGATCTTTTAAAAGCAAATGCAATCCATTATAAAATACTTGATTTAACCAATGCCTTGTTCGAAGAAGGAAGCCCTTCGGGAATAAAAGCGGTACTTGAAATATTAAAGGTTGCACCCAACAATGTAAGATTGCCGCTGGTACCCGTAAGTGATGGCATGTATAAGAAATTGGAAATGTTGGTTAAAAAACTTGGCTGATATGCCCGGATTATTAATTCCTGTTTTTCATATTTCACATTACTAAAACCAATACCACTATGAAATCGAAATTTTTTTTGATTGCCTTTGCTCTTGCTTTTGTATTTACAGTAAGGTCAGCTTCATCACAGGGTTTTCAACCCCCGGCCGAAGGAAAAGCAGCCATTTACATTGTTCGCATATCTTCTTACGGATTTGCCATAAGCTTTGAGTATTTCCACAACGACAAGTATATAGGAGCATTCAAGGGGAAAAACTATATGCGTTATGAATGTGACCCCGGACAGCAACTGATTTGGATTTCATCGGAAAACAAAGAATTTGTAGAGTGCGATCTTAAGGCAGGCGGAACTTACATTATTCTGGTTAACATTTATCCCGGTGTTATGAAAGCAAGAATGGAAAGCACTCCTATTGACGCCAATGATGAACGTTTCAAGGAAATTAAGGACTTAATTCTTGCAGAAGCTCCGGTAAGCACACCACAGGAGAAAATTGATGCCATGAATAAAAAACTGGCCAAATTTATTGGTGAGCAACTTACCCGTTACAATAATGAAATAAAAGGGATAAAGGAAACTGACAAACTCACAGCTGAAATGGCTATTCCTGAAGAAGCAATGAAGTGATAATACTTCCATTGTAAAAAAAACCTGCATTCACAACTGATTGCAGGTTTTTTTGTTGTATCCATTTGCTTTACGTTCTTTCGGCCATACTCTGTGCCCCATGGCAATGCTTGAATTTTTTGCCGCTGCCACAGGGACAAGGATCATTGCGTCCTACTTTCTTTTCAACCCTTACAGGCTGAACATGTTCCTCCTTCTTATTTCCCATATTGGCTTGCTCCGGACTATATTCCCGCTTATTCGCTTCCATCTGACTGAAATCAGTCCTTTTGGGAGCCTGCGCTTTTTGAACGCCACTTGAATCCCTTATGGGAAGCTGACCTCTGATTAAAATACTGCAAATTTCCCTGTTTATTTTGTCGATCATAGTCCTGAACAACTCAAACGACTCAAATTTATAAATCAACAACGGATCCTTTTGCTCGTATGTGGCTGTACGCACCGATTGCCTAAGGTCATCTAGTTCTCTTAAATGCTCTTTCCAGGCTTCATCGATGGTTTTAAGCACAATAGACCGTTCGAACGACCTGGTCAGTTCTTCAGAATTAGAAGTATAAGCTTTTTCAAGGTTTGTAACGATATGAAACACCTTGGTTCCGTCGGTTATCGGTACTACGATGTTTTCATATACCTTTCCCTGTTTTTCAAACACATCCTTAATAACGGGCATAGCCTGTTTAGCAATCAATGCTTGCTTGCGCTGATAACTATCACGCAGTGTTTTATATAATCTTTCGGTAAGTTCAACAGAAGACAACCCGTTGTATTCTTTAGCCGTTACCGGAGGTTCAATAGAAAGTTGCCGCAGCACATTAAAACTGAATTCTTCATATTCAGCTTCTCCCTGCATTTGGTTTACAAGGCTTTCGCAAACATCATACATCATATTTGACACGTCAACCTGAATACGCTCACCATACAGCGCGTGACGGCGTTTGGTATAAATAACTTCGCGCTGCGAATTCATAACATCATCGTATTCCAGCAAATGTTTACGTATACCAAAGTTATTTTCCTCAACCTTCTTTTGTGCCCTTTCAATGGATTGTGTAATCATTTTCGCCTGAATGGGCTCACCCTCTTTCCAACCCATCCTTGCCATCCAGCCGGCAATACGGTCTGAAGCAAACAACCGCATAAGATCATCTTCGAGGGATACATAAAATTGTGAAGAACCCGGATCGCCTTGCCGGCCTGCACGTCCGCGCAACTGACGGTCAACACGTCTCGATTCATGTCTTTCGGTACCAATAATTGCCAATCCACCGGCTTTTCTAACCTCTTCACTAAGTTTAATGTCGGTACCTCTACCGGCCATATTGGTAGCAATGGTCACCGTACCGGACCGGCCTGCTTCAGCTACAATTTCGGCCTCACGCTGGTGTAATTTGGCATTCAGCACATTATGCTTTATGCCTTTCATTTTAAGCATCTTGCTAAGAAGTTCCGAAATCTCAACCGAGGTGGTACCAACCAAAGACGGCCTTCCGTTGTTGTGCAGGTTAATGATTTCATCAATAACTGCATTATATTTCTCACGTTTGGTGCGGTAAATAAGGTCTTCCCTGTCATCCCGCACAACCGGCCGGTGCGTGGGAATTACCACAACATCAAGCTTATAAATATTCCACAATTCGCCGGCTTCGGTTTCTGCTGTACCGGTCATACCAGCAAGCTTGTGATACATCCTGAAATAATTCTGCAGGGTAATGGTGGCAAAAGTCTGCGTGGCCGCCTCTACCTTAACCCGTTCCTTAGCTTCAATCGCCTGGTGCAAACCTTCGGAATACCTTCTTCCTTCGAGTATACGACCCGTTTGCTCGTCAACGATCTTAACCTTATTGTCCATTACCACATAATCAACATCCTTTTCGAACATTGTATAGGCTTTAAGCAACTGGTTTACGGTGTGTATACGGTCGGACTTAATGGCATAATCAGCCAGAAGTTTATCCTTTTGCAATAATTTTTCTTCAGTTGACAGTTGTGATTTCTCCAGTTCGGCAATTTCTGAACCAATGTCGGGCATAATAAAAAAGTTGGGATCAGAAGCCGAGCCTGATAACAAATCAGTTCCTTTTTCGGTTAATTCAACCGAATTTTGTTTTTCATCAATGATAAAATACAGGTCATCCGTAACTACATGCATGTTTTTGCTGTTTTCCTGCATGTAAAAATTCTCTGTTTTCAGCAATAATGCTTTATTCCCCTGCTCGCTGGTATACTTTATCAGGGCTTTGTTTTTGGGTAATCCTTTAAACGACTGCAGAAGTTTAAATCCGCCTTCCTCTGTTTTCCCTTCGCCGATCAGTTTTTTCGATTCGGCCAGCATACTGGTAACCAGATTTCGTTGTGCAGTTACCAGCTTTTCTACCTGCGGTTTAAATTCTTCAAATGACTGGTCTTCGCCCCGGGGAATAGGTCCCGATATGATAAGCGGAGTTCTGGCGTCATCAATCAATACGGAGTCTACCTCATCAACAATGGCATAATGGTGCTTGCGCTGAACCAGGTCACTGGGGCTGCTTGCCATATTATCGCGCAGATAGTCGAATCCGAATTCATTGTTGGTTCCGTAGGTAATATCTGCAAGATATGCTTTTCGCCTGTTGTCGGAGTTTGGTTGATGCTTATCAATACAATCTACCGTAAGCCCGTTAAATTCAAATATTGGCCCCATCCATTCAGAGTCACGTTTTGAAAGGTAATCGTTCACGGTAACAATATGCACTCCCCTGCCAGCCAGAGCATTGAGGAAAACTGGAAGTGTAGCAACAAGGGTTTTTCCTTCCCCGGTAGCCATCTCAGAAATCTTTCCCTGATGCAATACCACACCACCAATTAATTGTTCATCATAATGAACCATATCCCATGTAACAGGGTTTCCGCCGGCCATCCATGTATGCATATACCGGGCCTTATCGCCGACAATTTGAATGCTGTTGCGCTGCGAAGCCAGAAGCTTATCCAGTTCGGTGGCTGTTACTTCAATAAACTCATTTTCCTTAAACCTGCGGGCGGTTTCTTTTACAATAGAGAAGGCAACAGGAAGAACTTCATTGAGCGACTGTTCGATGATTTCAATAATCTCCTTCTCCAATTTATCAATTTCCTTGTATGTGTCTTCTGCTTTTTCAACGTCTATCTCACCCCTCTCGATTTTTTGCTTAAGATCATTGATTAAACCTTCCTTTTCTGCTATCGACTTCCTGATATAATCACGAATCTCAGTGGTTTTTGCCCTGAGATCATCATTATTCAATTGCTCAATATGCTTGTATTCCTCCCTGATTTTATTGAGAACGGGCAAGATCTCTTTTACATCACGTTGCGATTTGCTGCCAAAGAATTTCTTTAGAATATTATGAATAGGCATTGTTGTTATTTTATTGTGAGTATTTCATCACAGTGAATTACATATTTCTAACTATTTCTTCACCGAACTCTGAACATCTAAGCTTCGTAGCTCCCTCCATGAGGCGTTCAAAATCATAGGTAACCCTTTTGTTGCCGATAGCAGATTTGAGGCCTTTAACAATAAGGGAAGCTGCTTCACCCCAATTTATGTATTCCAGCATCATCACCCCTGAAAGGATAACTGATCCCGGGTTTACCATATCTTTGCCAGCATATTTAGGCGCCGTTCCATGGGTAGCTTCAAATACCGCATGACCGGTTTCGTAGTTAATGTTTGCACCGGGTGCTATTCCGATGCCGCCAACAATGGCAGCAAGGGCATCGGATATATAATCACCATTCAGGTTAAGTGTTGCAATTACCGAATATTCCGAAGGTCGTGTAAGGATTTGTTGTAAAAAAGCATCGGCAATTACATCCTTTATTACAATCATTTTCCCTGTTTGAGGGTTCGGGAAAGTGCACCAGGGGCCGCCGCTGATCTCCGTAGCATTGAATTCACTTTTAACCAGCTGATAACCCCAGTCGCGAAAAGCACCTTCGGTGAATTTCATAATGTTACCTTTATGTACAAAGGTTACAGATGGCAAATCGTGCTGAATGGCGTAATTAACAGCAGCCCTGATGAGCCGCTCAGAACCTTCACGTGAAACAGGTTTAATACCAATGGAAGAACTCTCGGGAAAACGGATTTTCGTAACATTAAGCTCCTTTTGAAAAAAATCAATTACTTTTTTTACCTCTGGTGAGCCTTCCATCCATTCAATCCCTGCATAAATGTCTTCGGCATTTTCTCTAAATATAACCATATCGGTTGTTGTAGGGTCCTTAACAGGAGAAGGTACACCATCGTAGTACTTAACCGGCCGCAAACAAACATAAAGGTCGAGCATTTGTCTTAAAGCAACATTCAGTGAGCGGATACCACCGCCAACAGGAGTAGTTAAAGGTCCTTTTATAGCAACCAGGCATTCCCTGATCTCCCGGAGTGTTTCATCGGGCAACCAATCACCGGTTTTATCAAACGCTTTTTGCCCGGCAAGCACTTCCTTCCAGTGAATTTTTCTCTTTCCCTGGTAAGCTTTCTCAACGGCGGCATTAAACACATTTACCGAGGCAGCCCAGATATCTGGTCCTGTTCCGTCTCCTTCAATAAATGGTATTATTGGATTATCCGGTACCACCAGGGTTTTGTTCTTTAAGGTTATTTTCTCTGCATTCATCGTATCTGATTTTATTCCAGTTCGAGATTAAGCTTCTGTCTGAAGGTGTTCAACACTGGATTCTTTTGGCTAAGATACCGGAATTTTTCTTCGCTGGTATATAATTTATTCATTTGTGCTTCCTGCGATTCCATAACACTGGCCAGTATTTGTATCCTGCTATTATGCATCTCCTGCCGCAGGTACTTTTCCATTTCACTTTTAATACTTGTGATGAAATCATCAAGTTGTGAACCATTGTTGAGCTCAACAATAATATTGTCTTCCTGAATACGCGGCTGAACGCTCCTGAGTGTTACGGCCAACCTTGGGCGATCTTCCTTGATAATTCCAGCAAATGTATTCCAGCTGATATTGAGAAGTTCGGGACTTAACGGCTCCTGGCCCGTTTCAGCGGCAGCGGTATTAACATCATCTGGTTCCTGCACATTGTTTTGATTGCTTGTTGTACCATTTGCCCGTGGATTCAAGGCATCCTTTATCGAGATATTCCCGGGAATATCATATCCTGTTTTATTCACCGGTATACCCGGGACATGTGGCCGGGTAATGGTTTCCGCATGAGGAGCAGGTTTTGCAGTGGGTGAAATTACTTTTTCTATTACCTGAGGAACAGCATTTTGCGCAGTTTTACGGCTAACAGAAATCTCAGGGATGATTAACAACTGCTGTTTTGAACTCAGGTTTTTTTTTTCGGACCCTGTATTACAGAGTTTAATTAATGTCAGCTCAACATGCAAACGTTGATTTCGGCTTGCCTTAAATGCCATTTCGCATTGATTGCAAATATCGAGCGCCGTAATCAGGAAATCGGTATTACATTGTTTGGCCTGGTCAACATACCTTATTTTTAATCCGTCACTAATCTCCAGTAATTGAACAGTCGATGCATCGCGACAAACAAGAAGATCGCGGAAATGTGTGGCAAGTCCGCCAATAAAATTCAGGCCGTCAAAACCACGCTGTAAAATTTCGTTAAATATAAGTAATGCCTTGTGGGAAGAGCCTTCGAGAAAAACATCCGTCAGACGGAAATAATATTCATAATCAAGAACATTGAGATTACTTAGTACTTCCTGATAAGTAATGTTTTTATCCGAAAAGCTTGCTAACTGATCAAATACCGACAGGGCGTCACGCATTGCACCATCGGCTTTAAGCGCCACCACATTAAGTGCTTCTTCTTCATAGGTAATTCCCTCTTTAACAGCAACATTTGCAAGGGTTTTTACGATATCGTCAACCCGTATCCGGTGAAAGTCAAAAATCTGGCAACGCGACAGAATAGTGGGTAAGATTTTGTGTTTCTCCGTTGTTGCCAAAATGAATATGGCATATTCAGGCGGCTCTTCAAGGGTTTTAAGAAAAGCATTAAAAGCCCCCTGCGAAAGCATATGCACTTCATCGATGATATATATGCTGTACTTTCCCACCTGGGGGATTATCCTCACTTTTTCAATGAGGCTCCGGATATCTTCAACCGAATTGTTAGAGGCCGCATCCAGTTCATGTATATTGTATGATCTGGATTCTTTCATTGATTTGCATGACTCGCATTCCCCGCAGGCCTCTGTATCGGGCGTGGGATTGAAACAATTCAATGTTTTAGCAAAAATCCTGGCACATGTGGTTTTACCCACTCCCCTGGGACCGCAAAACAAATAGGCATGCGCTACCTGACCAGTTTTAATTGCATTTTTAAGGGTATTGGTTACTGAAGGCTGACCAACAACGGTATCAAAACTATCAGGTCGGTATTTTCTGGCTGAAACAACAAATGTACCCATGCAGTAGAATCATTGCATGCAAAGATACTGATTATTGCAAATGAAATCCTTATGTTAATAAAAATTGAAATGGTCCGTTAACATCAGGCCGAGCGCCTATTCGGTTAACCTGATATTGCCATAATGCGATACAATGGAAACTTCGGCTCCGGGTGATTGGTTTGAACCAACAACGCCATCCACTTTCATTTCATTGTTTTCGTTAAATCGACTAACACGGGAACGGTCCTCAGGATAAATAATACTGCAATACTTTGAATATCCTTTTAAACGGTACGATGCCGCAGGATCAATTATTAACCTGTACGACCCATAGCTATTGTTTATCTTGATGCCGTCAAATGTGGGGGAAATATACTTTACGATAAAATCGGAATATTTGGTTTCAACCTGTAATTTACCCGTGAGCTGCCCAAAGGTGAAATGACTGTAACCCGCGGTGGTGACAAAATTCGCCAGTTTCTCAACCTCATAGGTATCATATTTACTCTCGCTTACAATGGAACTCCCATTGGTAACATATACCTTGGAATACTTGCTGATAATTGCCAATGCCTTACTTTCGGTAATATTAAGCTTTGAATATTTGATGTCGGCCTCAATCCACTTGGTTTCCTGTATGGTTCCGTTTGAATATGAAAGGTATATTTTTGTAAGCGGTTCCCTGGAATCATGCAGAATTTTATTGGCTGTAAGTTTGCCGTATTTAACATCGATGGTTGAAGTGGAAACCAACTGGTCTATAAAGACATTGCCATACTTATTGGATAAATAAACAGGTAAGGTTTTGGGTAGGGTAATCGTGTAATTAATCTGCAGGCCGTTGTCACCCATATTAAAACCCTTGAAGGCTTTCGAGAAGTTATCATCTATTTCCGTAACCGCTTTAATAACATCACCTTCCTGTGTGATCTTAATATTGACCATATCGAGCACCTGCCTGTTTTTCTCGGGTGACCTGCTGTCGGCTTTTATTTTAACCTGAATGGATACTGATGCATCTTCATGGTTAATGACATCCACATTACCATACTTATTGAAAACTTCAAGCCGGGTATTATTCGTAACCGGAAATTCCTTATTTATTGCTTTTTCCTCCTGAGCAAAAAGAAATGACGGAATTGCACAGAATATAATTGCTGCTGCAATATTATTTAAGCCTATGTTGCGTTTCATTGTAATAAATTTTATAAAGTATTGTAAATTCTTTGGGTACGTGAAATGACCATATCCATCATTTCGAGCTTTATCTGATAATAATTGATAATGGCATTCATTATATGCTCATTGCCGGGATTATGCCTTAAATCCCGTTTCATGTCGAGAACTTCCTTGTCCATATTTGACAGTTCATTTAAAATTTGCTCCTTTTGTTCTGCATCGCTGCGGAAAGGCAGTTTTTCCAACTCATTATAATATCGTTTCATCTGTACCTGATAAAAATGCTCAGCTTCGGCCAGGTCTTTGTTTTCATAAGCAACAAAGAAGGCATCCATTCCCCGGGTAAAAAGGTGACGTTCCTGAATAGCCACATAACTGATAAAAAACCCCAGTGCTATAACAGCAGCTATTCTAAGAATGAGGTAAAGCTGGTTTTTCTTACCTTCAAATTCAAGCTTTTGGTCGAACCTGTCGAAATGCCCCTCCCTTGGTTCTTCATTATTGAAGAATTCAGGATTTGACCTTATATAATCGTTTAAAGATTTCATTTCCGTTGATCATTTAAATACTCCGCCAGTTTCTTTTTTGCCCTTGCCAGCTGGGATCGTGACGTTGACTCACTGATTCGCAGAATAGAAGCTATCTCTTCGTGATCATAGCCTTCAAATAAAGCCAACGTAAGTACTATTCTGAACCCATCCGGCAACATATCCACAGCCTGTTTAATTTGTTTGCTAATGCCTGCTTCATCATTATCCCGAAAAAATATCTCAGGCTCTCCTTGTTCAATAAATACAGCCTGTTTTTCATTAATCTCCTCAAATTTTACCTTTCTGCCTCTTAAGAAATCAATCGACTTGTTAATGACAATCCTTTTTAACCATGATCCAAAGCTCATTTCTCCTTTAAAAGTTCCTATTTTGAGAAAAGCGGCCAGGAATGCTTCCTGCATAATATCCTCTGCATCAGATCCATTACCAAGCATTCGGTAACAGGTATTGTACATTGCCTTGTAATATAACCTGTATATTTCCTTTTGTGCCAATCTGTCACCCTTTCGGCACTGAGATATAAGTACCTCCTGTAAGTGGTAACTTTTCTGTTCAGCCATTATACATTATTAAAGACGATAGCTTTTTCATTATGCTGCATTTACCCCGAAAAATTACTGATTTTTTTCTTTATTGCTTAATGACTTTAGCAGGCTCAAAACGCTGAAAGTTTTGAACTACATAAAATGAAGGCATATTATTGAACTTCTGATCGGTAAAACCCGCAGTTCCACAGCCTATTTGGAAGGCTTCTTTATCGAGGATATTGGCTTTATGCCCTGGTGAATTCATCCAACCTTTCAATTGGGCTTCACAAAACGACATATAGGTGTGCGGTTTTATCGGTGCTCCCCGGGGTGAACTGCTGAATACACCAGGAGCAAGAAAATAGACGGGATGGTTTGCCACATATCGCAGACCGTATCCTTCTATCAGGTTTTCTGCAACATAAGGATTGGAAATGTTACAAAGTTTAGCCCTGTCGGAAGGTGTTTTTCTTACCGGATCGTATGGATTCAGGTGAGCAAAGAATTTCTTGTCAACCATGTCCCTTGCATGCATGGTGGCCGCTTTTCCAAGCTCTTTTGAGTATTCAAGCGATTTGAGCCTTTTTGATTCCCTGATTTCATTGGTTAGCAGGAAAATGAGCTCGTTTATCCGCTCATAATCAACATTGGTGAAGTTGATTTCTTCATGAAAAGCGGGATTGTCCCTGAAATTGCGAAAAGCCTGCCCATCCGCACGGAAATGGACTATGAGCATCAGCCCCATAACAAAAACAATTCTGAATATATGGATCATGGTATAACATTGTTAGGTAAAATTATGCTAATCGTCGAAATCTATTAAGACATTTTTAATACTGAACTTTTGTAATTCTTATTAAATTGCGGATAATGGTTTTCTTTAAAACAAAACAAATGCCAAATTCGTTACTGCATGAAAGCAGTGGCAATCCTTTGCAAACCTCCATGAATACTAAGCCGGTTCATCTCCTAATTATTGAAAATGAAGCAACAAACTGGACAAAATTTGAAAATGATCAGCAAAAAAACGGAATGCCTTTCATAATCAATACGGCAACCGGAATTGCTGATGCGCGATTGTTGCTTACCAGCGTTCAGTTTCAGGCAGTGGTATCAGATTACTTGCTCTATGATGGTGTTTGTACAGGGTTATTGCCATTACCCAATGATATTCCATTAATTGTAATGGTTACTGAAGGTTCTGAAGGAACAGCCTTAAAAGCTATGAAAGAAGGTGCCAATGACTATATTATTAAGGACACTCCGGGCCGCTATCGCAAACTATTGCCCTTAACCATAAACAAAGCCATTGAACAGAAAAGCCAAACCGACGAACTTAAGAAATACAGGACACAATTGGAGAATATTGTCGAGGAAAGGACAATAGAATTAATTGATATGTACAGCAAATTGCAGGAAAGTGAGACCAATTTGCGCAATATTTTCAACAGTACCAGTGACGGTATTTCCATTATTGATTTTGACCTGAAGTTTATTGAAGCCAATGATGCCGTCCTTAAACATTTACAGGTAACCAAGGATTTTCTTGCCACCCATAATGTAATGCACTACATTGTTGAGGAATATCATAAGGGTTTAATAGAGCACCTTAACCGTGTAAGAAGCGGGAAGCCGTCCGGAATTCTGGAGGTTGAAATAATATCTCCCTATGATGGAACCATTCTGCCATTTGAAATAAGCAGTGTACCTATAATTTTTAACCAGAAACAAGTAATTCTTACAATAATGCGTGATATTACCGAAAGGAAGAACCATGCACGCAAATTATTTGAAACCATCATTCAAACAGAAGAAATCGAGCGAAACAGAATTGCCAGGGACTTGCACGATGAAATCGGTCCACTTATGTCGGCATTGAAAATATTCCTTACATCATTTCTCGAAAGCAACAAAAAAGAGAAAAAAGATATTCTTGCACGACAGATGAGCACAATAGTGCGCGATCTCATTGAATCTGTGAAAGTTATTTCAAATGATATGAGTCCGCATATCCTGGTAAACTTTGGAATTGTTGCAGCTGTAGAAAACTTTATAGATCTTTTTTCGAAGGATATCCGTATAAGCTTTGCTTCTGACATCGGCGCGACCAGGTTTCCTTCACCTGTTGAATCGCTGATATACAGGATTATTAAGGAGTTATTAAACAACACCATTAAACACGCACATGCAAGTGATGTATCTATCAGGTTAGAGCATTTTAACAACATGCTTAAATGCAATTATAAAGATAACGGTGTAGGTTTCAACTGGAAAGAAAAGATGGAATCACCGTCGCGTGGAATGGGCCTAAACAATATCATTACCCGCGTAAGATCAATGGGTGGTGAATATGAAATAAATTCAGCACCCGATAAAGGATTTGAAATTGTATTCACTCTACTGACAATAAAGAATGCCGACACACAATAAAAAACACAGGGTTATAATTGCCGATGACCATACCTTGTTCCGGCAAGGATTAAAGCTTATTCTCGAAGATATTGCCAACATCGAAGTTATTGCCGATGTAGCCAATGGAAAAATGCTCATTGATGTTACAAGGGAAATGAATCCGGAGCTCATCATTATGGATATTAATATGCCCCTGATAAACGGAATCGAAGCAAGCCGGATTATTTTGCAGGAATTTCCCGGAATTAAGATTCTTGTTGTATCGATGTATGGTGATGAACAATATTACAACAGTGTAATAGAAAACGGAGTGAAGGGTTTCATTTTAAAGGATGCTGAAAATACTGAACTCCGTGCAGCTGTCACTGCCATTCTCAATGGCAAAACCTATTTTTCGCAGGAACTCTTGCTCAAACTCATCAGAAACAGAAAAAACAGCGAGCAAATTGCACTCACACAAAGGGAAAGGCAGGTATTGGAATTAATCTGCCAGGGATTCAGTTCGGTTGAAATAGCACAAAAACTTTTCTTAAGCGAGCGAACGGTTGACAACCACAGGGCAAACCTGCTGGATAAAACCGGTTGCCGAAATTCCTTGTCACTGGTTTTGTACGCTTTCCGCAATAATCTGGTTGATATCTGAAAATACCAACTCTAAAAAATTGCATGAAAGACAGAACGGACGAAATAAAACGCAAGTATAAGACACACTGCAATTTTCATAAGGGTACCTGCAAGAAATCCCATAAAAGAACCAAAAGCGGCCCTTAAAGCCTTTTCGGAACTCAATCCTGCTGATTTCTCGCCTAACCAGGCACCTAAAAACGGTCCGCCGATAATGCCAAACAAACCAAAAGGTCCCAGCACTATTCCGAGCAGCGGGAGTATTATCACTCCTATAATAAGGCCGATGGTGCTTCCCCTGACCCCGGCACGGGTTCCTCCAAATTTTTTAGTTCCCAGAATAGGAACTACATAATCAAGAATTGATACAACAATAATGATAATGGCCCAGATAACGAGCCACCTGAATGAGTATTGCTCAAACCGGGTCCAGTGTATAAGCAGAATGCCAACATAACTTAGCGGCGGACCCGGCAATCCGGGCAGTATGCTTCCGGCAATACCAAGCACAATAAGGATTCCTGCCAATATTACCAGAATGTACTCCATAGTTAAAGGTATTTTGCCATTATGGTGCCGTGAGCGTCATCAATGATCGATATTTTCCTCTGCCTCAATGATCAGCTCCTGTTTTTGAATGTGCTTTTCTTTGTGCGGTGCATGCGGATGCCACCCTAAGAGATAAACCAAAACAAGAAAACCTGTAACGTAGGCAAGGGCAACATGCCAACCCTTCTTAATATAATTGACCGTATTCTTTGCTTCGGGGTATAAATTTGAAAGTGCAACACCTGCCGAAGATCCGAACCAGATCATAGATCCTCCAAAACCTACGGCATAAGCCAGCACGCCCCAATCATAACCGCCCTGCTCAAGACAAAGCTTTGTAAGGGGGATATTGTCAAAAACAGCGGAAACAAATCCCAGCGCCAGGGCTGTCCATTGTGATGCTGGTGGCAGTTCATCAACCGGCATTAATGATGCACAGGTAACCAGGGCCATGAGGAACACGGTACCCATCCATGCTTTTTTCAACTCCTGCCATGGAGTTTTTCTGATGAAGCTGCCGATTACTATTCCTATCCAGACACCGGCAGCAGGAAAATCGAGTGCCCAGTTCGTAATAATGGTGCAGACAAGTATAAGAAACACAATGCTGATCCTTGTCCAGTCGACTTTAACGATGGCCGGGCTGTCTTTCATAATTGGCTGGTACCTGTCCTGCTGTATTGCGCCTACAACGCCAAAAATGGCAAGAGCTGCAAACGATCCCACAAAGGCATGAACAACATCCAACGGACTTACACCATCTATCCACATGAGGGTGGTTGTGGTATCTCCTACAACACTTCCGGCGCCTCCGGCATTACTGGCGGCTATGATTGCTGCAAGATATCCTATGTGTACTTTTCCCCTAAAAACAACCATGGCAATGGTGCCGCCTATCATAGCAGCCGCAATATTGTCAAGGAATGATGAGAGGATGGTAATAAAGAAAAGTAATACAAAACCACCTTTCCAACCGCTTGGTAAATAATTGGGCAATAATTCGGGAAAATTGGATTCCTTAAAAATTTCAGCAAGAATGGCAAAACCGAATAACAAACCCAGGAGGTTTAACAATATTCTCCATTCTCCTTCTTCACCATGAGCACCAAGAATATGAGCACCAAATGAAAAATCACTGAAAAGATATTTGGTAATAAGGATTATAGCCAGCCCGGTAAGGGCAACGTACATGGTTTTTTGATGAAAAACAGCAACACCTATAAGCGTCAGTGCAAAAAGTATGAATTCTACCCTTATTCCCGCAATAACCGGTAAATGACCATCGGCAGCCGACAGTACCGGGCTGATTAACAGCAATAGAATGACCATTACGGGCATCCGTAATTTCTTAAAGCAGCAGGCTATATTCATAAAATGGGGTTAAAAATTCAGAAGAAACAGATGCAAATATAATAAGAAAACTAATCACCCAACGTGGCAACCATAACAGCCTTAATCGTATGCACCCTGTTTTCTGCCTGTTCAAAAACAATGGATGCAGGAGATTCAAAAACCTCATCGGTTACTTCCATACTTTCGAGGCCGAATTTTTCATACATTTCCCTGCCAACTTTTGTTTCCCTGTCATGAAAGGCCGGCAAACAATGTAAGAATTTTACTTTGCTGTTACCGGTAAGATCCATTGCTTTCTTGTTTACCTGGTAAGGTTGTAAAAGCTTAATCCTTTCTTCCCATACAGAAGCTGGTTCTCCCATTGAAACCCAAACATCGGTATATAAAAAGTCGGCATCCTTAACAGCCTTTGCAATATCGCTGGTTATGGTAATTGATCCGCCTGTAGCCCCGGCAATTTCTTTGCAAACATTCACCAGTTCAACCGATGGCTGACAAGCATCAGGAGCAGCTGCCCTGAAATCGATTCCCATTTTTGCACATCCCACCATCAGAGAATTGCCCATGTTGTTTCTTGCATCACCGAGGTAGCAAAACTTCATTGCACTCAAAGGTTTATCACAGTGTTCTATCATGGTCATTAAATCGGCCAGAACCTGTGTAGGATGATATTCATCGGTGAGCCCGTTCCATACAGGTACACCTGAATATTTTGCCAGGTCCTCTACTATTTTTTGGCCATAACCCCGGTATTCAATCCCGTCAAACATTCGTCCCAGCACCCTCGCCGTATCCTTTACCGATTCTTTATGTCCTATTTGTGAGCTTACCGGATCGAGATAAGTTACATGAGCACCCTGATCGTATGCTGCCACTTCAAAGGAGCAACGTGTACGTGTTGATGTTTTCTCGAATATCAGCGCAATGTTTTTGCCTTTCATTCGCTGTTGCTCGGTTCCGCTATACTTTGCCTTTTTCAGGTCAAAAGAAAGATCGAGCAAATACTTTATTTCACGTGGTGTAAAGTCAAGCAGTTTTAAAAAACTCCGGTTTCGTAGATTAAATGGCATAATGTTCAGGTTGTTCGTTTATACATGAAATCCCATAAAGTGCATATGCTGCAAAAATAATGATTCTGGTTGAGAGAATGCCATGATATTTATCATTAAATGTATTTATATACTTTACAGCTACATAAAAATACATTTGACTCCCTGTATTTTTGATCACGTCAATTTTGCTGTTTATAACAAAGGTGGTCTGATTAATCAATCCTGTAAAACCTCATTTAAATATTCACGTACATTTAATGCAAGATTATATCACAAACTGAATGAAAAAACCACTGGCGGCCTTTGTATTGTTAATGCTTATCATTGTTGCATGTTCACGCGCAAAAGATGAATCCGGAATTACTTCAGGCAGGATTGACTATAAAATTACATACCTTAATGATGATCTGGACAAGAAAACCAGGAATATTCTGCCCTCAAAAATGAAACTGATATTTGACAATAATCAGGCTTCCAACAATATTGAAGGTTTCATGGGAATGTATAAACTCATTGCCTTCACCAATTTTCATACCCGCAAATGCCAGACGTTTTTGAAAGTGCTGGACAAGCATTATCTTTTTAAAGGAAAAAAAGATGAATTGATGTGCTGTTTTGACGCCATGGATGATATGATAATAAACAAAACTACAGAAACAAAGGTGATTGCAGGTTTTAACTGCCAAAAGGCCATCGTTACACTACCCTCGTCCAATGAATCGTTCTCCATTTATTATACCAATGATATAACGCTCAGGCGTCCCAATTCCACCAATCCATATCATCGTATTGACGGTGTTCTCATGGAATTTGAACTGAAACTGCTCAATCTTCAGATGAGGTTTACAGCTGAAAAATATCAACCGCTTGACAACGGGGATTTTAACACACGTCAGCACAGCAAAAGTACCGAAGTAAGCCGGATGCAGATGACCCAGATCCTGCATAAGCTTATGGAATAGGCCCGGATTATTGGTATTGAACAATATCCGGTTTATCGGGAAAAAAATCAGTGAACCGCACCCTTGGTACATAGTCTACAATTACATACTGGGCTGAGCCGTCTTCCGGTCTCCCAGGGTAAAGAGAAAACTTTAATACTATCGTATCAAAGACCAGTTGTTCATTTCTTAAACGAACGCCGACATTCAGGCCAGTAAAAATTCTTGAATCCAGGATCTTACTGTCGTCCCTGCGGATAAAGCCTATGTCGGCTCCCCCAAAGAAAGCAAACCGGAATCCCAGTACGATATATGGACTAAATACCACCGATTCAAAATTAAACACCATCTTGTCGTGCCCCCGCATTTGCGGACCGGAAAGGCCTTCAATTCCTCCTTTATTTGAGAGTGAAATAAACTCTCCCGGATACCTGTTAATGCCATATACCCAGGACATCTGGTAGAAATTCCTGAAATGAAACCGCGAAAACTTTTTCAGGGGTGAGAAGTACTGCATACGCAATTTTACAAGGCTTTGCTCGAACTCGCCATGGTTAAAAAATGACCCCAGCAGAAGTTGGGCATACAAGAAGGATTGCTTGCGCAAAAATGCACCGTAAGAAGCATTTACAGACAAATATGGCCTTATCCTTTCGTTACTCCATTCTGCCCCTGAGGTTACTTCAAAAAGGTAACCATAAGGAACATCCTCTGTACGCCGAAACGTATATATCATGCTGTCCTTTCGGTGTCCTTGTCTTGAAATACCTGTACTAAACAACAATAAGGTCTTATCCTCAAAAGGATAGATAAAAATTTCCTCGATATCAGGCCTGGTGTAATTGTTATACATATTTAAGCGGCCTGAAACGAATAATGCAGATCTCATTTCAGATGTGTGGTATTTCAACGGCAATAACCTTCCAGCCCATAAATCCACATTGGAGTACTCTTCATTCACATCCTCATAGGTTGTATCAATCAGGCTCAGGTTCCTGATCGCGTTGGTGCGCTCAAAATTAAAACCACCTGCACTTTTTATGCTCATGGCCCTAAAATCGCGGTTTACATTTAACAACAATGAATTCTGATTCCACTTATCAACGTAGCCAATGCGGAATGCTGTAAAAGACCTGAAGAGGTTTGGTGTTCCATATGTTGCCATATACCCAAAACGCGGTGTATTCAGGGCATCAATGTATGACCTGAAAGACAGCTGATGGCCAATGCCAAACATATTCTGGTGCGTAATACCTATGGCGGTAATTCCCGTTTTGCTAATTTCGGCTTCAATGCCCAGGGGCATTTTATCCTGTACCATAAGTATAAGATCGGTAGAATCGGTACCTTCCACAGGCATAGCGATAAACCTTGCATCCGAAATAAATGACAGGTCCCTTATCAGCCTTTCATTCTCAGCGGCCAGGAATACATCAAAACGTTCATCTTTCTGCATCAGGAGATTCTTTTTGAGAATGGCATCCCTGGTATCATTATGTGTGATATTCACTGTTTTCTCAAACCAGGTATCCGGCACATACGTGCTGTCAAACACCGAGGGAGCAAAAATACCCACATGTTTAAAGCTGATATTCCTTATAACCTTTCCATCAACTGTCTGAAGATTGGTGTTAATTACGGGCTTTTTCTTTTTTTTGGGCTGGCTTTTTACAATCAGGTTGTATAATTCCTTCTTCAAACGCGTATCGTTGTTTTTAAACAGAACGCTGTCAATGGGCACCTGAAATCTTTCAGTCCAACGGTTTGTGGTATCCTGAGCGGCGGAGCGCATAAGGGTATCGCGATCCTGAATAATTCGCTGGATAATATTAATGGTATCCTTTTCGGTAATCTGTGCTCCGACCTGCTGAATACAGGCAAGCGTTGAAATGACCATTACCAGTATTACCCGGTTACCGAAAAACTTGAAACACATCAGCAAATTGCCTGAAATTAAAATATTAACTTACAAAATTAATACATTTTTATGCTTAAGTCTTCTTAATGTTTTTCTGATGATGAGGAGGTTTAACGGAATTGTTTAAATTTGCTGTCTGGTTAAACCATCAGTGACAGAATGATTAAAAAAGCCCTGAATATTCTCAAGTATGTTGCATTTCTTAGTGTGGGCGTTTTTATTTTCTGGTGGGTTTATAAAGATGAGTCAATCTCAGCATCAACCTTTGCTGACATCAATTATTTCTGGATTGCCGTATCCATTATATTAAATGTTCTATCGCAAATAAGTCGTGCTTTGCGCTGGAACATGCTGATAAAGCCCCTGGGATACAGTCCTAAACTGTACAATTCATATTTTTCGGTTATTCTGCTATATTTCGTTAACTTGTTATTGCCCAGGGCAGGTGAAGTTTTCAGATGCACCATACTCAGCAAGTATGAGAAAATTCCTTTTGCAAAACTGGCCGGTACTGTAATTGTCGAACGCATGGCTGATTTTATTACCCTTATGTTTCTTGCGGTGGTAATAGTTTTAAGCCAGTTAGGCGTATTTATGGAATTTTTCGATGCCAATGCCGAAGTTCGAAACAACCTTCAGAACCTTTTGTCTGTAAGAAACCTGATTCTTGGATTGGGAGCGATATTGCTGCTGGTAACTTTTTCTATTCTGTTAAACATGTATATCAAGAAAAGGAGAAATGAAGGCAGTACCATTATTAAAAGGTTAAAATTACTGCGGCAAAATTTTGTCCTTGGAATAAAATCCGTCGCAAAGCTTGAAAATAAATGGCTTTTTGTTGGACATACTGCGTTCATTTTTCTGATGTGGTTATTTATGTTATACGTAATCTTTCTTGCCTTTGAACCCACATCACATCTGTCCATTGAAACCGGAATGATTACTTTCATGATGGGTGGTCTGGCCATGCTTGCACCTGTACAGGGAGGAATCGGACCATGGCATTTTATGGTTTACGAAACGTTATTTATTTATGGTATTGACAAAGCAGACGGAAAAATTTTTGCACTTATTGCCCATACCTCTACCAACCTGATTTATCTTGTCCTTGGCCTGTTGGCATTTATATTACTGCCCCTGTTAAACGCAAAGCGCAATGTAAAACAATAAAGGCTTTACCGTGTCTTTTCCTATTCCACTGTGAACTCAAAATAAGCCTCAACCGGATTTCCGGTTTTATCCAACCCTGTTATATGCCCGATAAAGGTTCCTTTAACATCCGACGTATAAAACGTAATAAGAGTTGAGCTGCCTTCATTGAGCTTAACTGAAGGGTTCCAGTACAATGTTCTGCGATTGTCTGCAGCACTGGAACCCTGTACCGAATAATCAGGTGAATAAAAAGGCTTGCCTGAAGTGAATATGCCCGGGCCTATCTGAAGGCTTTGCTGCCGGTACTTATACATGCTCTGAATAGTGGTAATCTCGATAACATGGCTGAAATTCAGTGGGGTATATTTATGAACATCCGTCAATGACCCGCTGATATTAATATTGGTTATATCGGACGGAAGTATGCCCTTTAACGCTTCGACATTGTTGCCCTTTAGTTTCCCGTTAATAACCAGAATGGCTTCAGCCATGGCAGATGAATCGCGCATTCCTTCCTTGTTTAAAAAATATATCCTGTTATTTGACAAAGCGTACGGCTGAATATCCTGAATGATATCCATAATGTCGGTGTAATTGGTATACCTGAACGGATCATACTTCTTGCGTCCCTCGCTATGTGATTTTCTGAATTTTCCAGGCCCAAACCTAAGCGCATAAACCAGGTCGGGCTCGCCATACTTAATCAGATCGTTAATTTTCTGTTCCCTGTTCTTTGATATAAGATTTTCCAGCATCATTTCTGTTTCACGCAGGTACGAATTGTCCACCTGAGCAGCAAGACTGGTTTTACCCCTGGCATCATAGGCCAATATGTTCAGATACTTGTAATCAATAATATCTGATCCGAACCGGATGTGAAAAACGCCATTTTCATCGGACTGGGTTTCATACAACCGCAATCCAGGAAAATGAGTGACACGAACTTTTGCGAGAGGCACAATATTCTCCTTTTTATCAATTACTTTGCCTGTCAGTCCATTAAACCGGTTGTATTCAGGCAAAACTTTTTGCTCCTGCAGAACATCCTCCCAGTTAATGATCCTGTATGCTGTTGTCAACAGTTCCTCATCAGTTATTTCATGGGCGAACGGATCGTCTGTACATAAATCATTAAGATTACCGTACAAGCCTGAACCATATTTATCAAAGGCCTGGTTACGCAAAGAAACTGCAATTGCTACATTATCCAACCCGAGAAATCCGGTATGTTCCATAAGAATGCTTACACGTTGACGTGGTTGATACACTTGCCGATCCGGCTTAACATGAATGCGCGGCGGAATATTAACCTGAATTAACCTTTCGGCCACAAGCTGGTGAAGATCATTGAACACGGAGACCTGCATTATCCCTGAAGGCAGTTGCAACAGGGGAATCGAAATTCTGCCTGACAATGTGAATTCATAATATTGCTGGTATACAATCCTGCCGTTTATTACGCCTATCCAATATGTTTTTTGCTTCAGCGTGTCGGAGGTTGCAATAGCAAAAACGGCCGAGTCGGCATTCGTGCCTGAATATCGGATTGAAGCATTAAAACCACCGGTTTCAGGCAAAATCCAATTATATTGTGTGCCGTTTCTGCTTGTCCAGGCAAAATAACAGGTGTCCTGCCGTGGCAGAAAATCAAATTTCGCATACCCGTGCTCATTCGTTGTTAAATGCTGGAGAATTTTGCCATTGCTGTCTTTAATAACTCCATTTACAATTTCGGGCAGTCCATCGGAATTAACTGCTTTCATTACCACCACATTCTTTATTCCGGGTGCTATATTATAACCCTCCGGATGAAAGGTAATGGTTGGCTTGCTTGATATTGTTGGTATAAAAACAGAATAATCACCGGTAAGCTTGCGGCTCCTTATTTCTACCGTGAGCATGGTAATATCATTGGACTCAGTAAGCACGCAATGGATTTTTGCCTTTCCCTTAATATCGGTTTTTCCACTGCCCTTGATATCGGTTTTTTTCAGATTGCCAATATTGTAATCAAACATGGTTTCTGTGGCAGGTTTCCCCGAAGCATCGAATATCCTGATGGTTGCATTTAATGTATCAAAAGAATTATAGTGCATTTTGTCAAAAAAGGCATCAACATAAAACCTCTTTTCAAAATATTTACTGATCAGGATTTCCTTGCGGAAGGCTTCCTGCGGACATGTGTTTTTCATCCAGCCGGTATAGGCAACAAGCCAATATTTGCCTGGAATGCAGGATTTGGGTATTACAATCTGGCCGGCTACTTCAGCATGCATAAGCGGATAACGATATGACATCATTTCTTCGCCCTGGCTGTTCAGCAGCCGAATGAAAAAATCCTCGCTCTTGATCTGTTGTCCTGAATTGGTAACATATCCTTTGAACCAAAGTTTATCACCGGGTTTATAAACAAAACGGTCAGTAATAAGGTGAGTGCGCTCAAATACCAATGCTCTGTTATACTGGTTTAGCTGATTATTCAACAGGGCAATGAACGGGTCTTCTATACCGGCTCCAACTGCAGTCATTAGAACAATGGCAAGTGGTGCAATATAAAAAATCGGGTTTGTTTTGATGCTCATAGCGTGATAGAGTTATTCAGAACCAATATCGATCGGTTCATCAGTGTTTTTATCGTTAATTTGGTCTTCAGTATCACTAATTCTCTGTTGCTCATCCTTCTTTTCTTCAATCCGTATGGCTTCAATTTCCTGTTCAGATAAAATATTGTTTTTCTTCCTTAAGCGCAGTACTGTTTTCTCAATTGGTTCATCGGGTATGATGATGTTTTCATTTCCCCAAAATTCATAATCGGTTTCGCCTATCTGCTCCTCCAGTATATCTTTTGGTCTTGCTACTTCATCGGTTTTAAAGCGGGTTACATTAATTGAATCCTTATCTGTTATGACAAACTCCGAAACCGATGCAAAAACAGAATTGAACTTGTTCTGTTGTTTATCTTTTCTGCGTTTTACCCTGATGAGCAATTCACTGCGTACATTGCACAAGTTCCATTTATTATTGTACAACCGGTAGAAAACATGGTAATATGCATTCAATGGTTTAACGCCGGTATGTCTGGGTGCTTTCTTTACATAAATACCGGCCGCATAAGTCATCCCAGTCGCGGGCATTTCAAACGAAGCCCCAACAACAGCGAGCGTTTCAACATCAATATATACCTTTCCTTTGTAACAGGGATATTTAACCCCTTCCATACGGTCAAAGGCGATTACATAGGTAAGCCTTTCAAAATGGGAGATTATCTTTTCGAGTTCATAGCTGTATAAGGCAAAATAATCAACATCGAGAAAAGAAGGAAGATTCTTAACGATATCCAGCTGCAATGTATTGTACAAACCTCCCTGGACAATAAAATCTACAAATTCCATTTCGTCTGTATTTGTTCCTTTCCTTCCTTTGAATATTTTCACCTGATCGGAACGTGAGGATAAATATGGTTCCTTGAAGATGTTAATGATGGCTTCGGATAATGAAACATTTTTATTGTCCTGTTGTATTGTCTCCCTGAAAAAGCCCGTGTACAAGGCTGGTTTTTTGTCGTAATTATGCGGTATTTTTTCAACCGACTTGGTCAGAATATATATGGGATCAAGTGGTTTTACCACTACCTCCTTGATAGGAATCCGGTCAGCATTGAGCCTTACTATCAGCCGTGATGAATCAATTGATGCTATGGGTATATAAATCATCTGATATCCGATATGAGAAATCCCCAGCGTATCATACAATTGGCCGGGGCTGATTTTTAACTCAAATCTTCCTGTTGAATTGCTGATTGTACCCGTACTTTTATTGCTTATAAAAATATTTGTATATGCCAGAGGCCTGCGGTTTTTACTATCGATCACAAGACCTGAAATTGATCTGAAGCCGGTAACGGGTAAAGGCTTTTTAATCATCGGGATCAGCAGAATCTTTTTGTTCTGTTCAAGGTATTGAATACTGTCATAGCGAAAAATATCGTTAAGATGATTCCTGACAGTTTGTTTGCGGTTAATTACAGAAGTTAACTGGTGCCCGTTTATTCTGGAAGTGTAGGTGAAGGAAAAATTCCCCTTGCGCGAAATTTCACGCAATAAAACATCAATCTCACCTGTATTCCTGCTAAGGTTGACTTCACGGTCAAGCAGGCTCTGTTGTGCAAGAGCTGCATTTCCCGTATGTATCAAAATTATTAAGATTGTTACGGGAACCAGACAACGGTATATTTCCCGCAATCTCATTCAGAAATCTATTGTTTTCTGACGATGAGTGCGTTACCTGTTGTATCAAAGGCCAAACCCGCAACGAGCTTTATTTCATCCAGGATTTCAAATAAAGGTTGATCCTTAAATTCGGCAGTAATTTTTTCTTCAAGGTTATCCTTTATAATAAGATCCCGGTTAAAATGATAGGCGATATCGAGTAGCGCGGAATCGATAGGTGTTTGCTGAAAGGTAAGCCGGCCGGTTTTCCAGGAGATGTCATTGATGGGAAATCCATTCTCAACCCTGAGTTCGTCATCATTTAAAACCAGGCCCACCTGGTTTGCTGTAACGTTAACCTTATGGCTGCTTGATTTAAGGGTTGAAAGCACCACTGTTCCGGATTCAACTGCAACATGAATGTTTCCGTTCTTTTCATAAACAGAAAAACGGGTACCAGTAACTTCAACAACGGATTGATTGCTGAATACTTTGAAAGGCAAATCAGAACCCGGCACTACATTAAAAAATGCACCCCCTTCGAGGATGACATCGCGTGATGAAACGCCAAAGCCATCGCGGAAGGTAACTTTTGCCCCTTTGTTAAGTGTGATGGTTGATCCATCGGGCAAAACATAATCCGAAGTATGCATTGAAGCCGCAAGCGTTGTAAAGCCAATGGAAGCTTTTTCAGGGGCGATCAGGTATTTATATAAAACAACAGACAGTCCGCCGGTAAGCAGCAGCACTGCAGCAATACGAAGAAAATATCTGCTCCAGTGAATTCTTTGGTAATTCAGCTCAAATTTATTCTCCAGCCTTGCATGCACCAAATGCCAATCTTCATTGACACGGATGTCATCAAATGAGCTGCAATGACCTGCTTCTTCCCAAATTTCCTGCAAAAAGCTGAATTCGGCTAAAGTACGCTCATCACCCTGAACAAGCCTTTCGAAATCCAGATCCTCATTCGGATCTGTGGTCCCGGAAAGCTTTTTTACAAAGAGTTTATATGGCATTTTATTAAAATCCATAATGAATCGTTTATAAGACATTTAATTGGGAATATTCACTTACTTTTTTATACCAGTTAATTATCAACAATTTATTATATTTCTCATTATCAATTCATTACAAACAATCAAAGACCACTGGTAAAGCGTTGACCTGCAGGCAAATAATCAGCCAGCTTTTTTCTTAGTATTTTCAGCGCTTTACTTATCTGGGTTTCAACAGTTCGCTTGGAGAGGTTTAATTTTAAAGCTATCTCCTCATTCTTCATTCCTTCGAGCCTGTTCATCTTAAAGACCATTCTGCATTTGGCAGGTAGTTCTTCGATTACCTGTGAGATTTTGTATTGAAGTTCAACTGAAAATATTTCATGTTCAAGATTATCCTCGTCGTTTCTTTCAATATCAATGATTTTTAAATGCTTATCCTGATTATTCCGCTGATTGATATAATTAATACAGCAATTATAAACCGATCTGTACAGGTATGATTTTATTGAAACATCTATAGTAAGGGAATGTCTTTTTTCATAAAGCCTTACAAAAAAATCCTGAACAACCTCCCTGGCTACTTCTGTTCCACCGACATACTTACTTGCATATACCACCAGGGGAGCATAATAGCGTTTAAACAACTGTTCAAATGCACTTAAGCCTCCATGGCCATCAGGCAATATGCTTTCTTTAGCGCTTATATCAAATAGGATTTTGAGAACATAACAAATCTACAAAAAAGAATAAATAAATTCGGAAATAGGTTCACAAATGAACCATGAAGGGTTTTTTTATCTTTGTCAGCCAACGGTGAGAACACATGATGAATATTCGCGAAAGAAATTTTTATAAGGAGTGGGATTTTAGCGCCACCAGAAGCAGCGGTCCCGGCGGGCAACATGTTAACAAAGTGAATACACGTGTGGTATTGCGGTTTAATATTAACAACTCCTTGCTGCTTGAAGAGCATGAGAAGGCGATTATAAGGAATAAACTTTTAAAAAAAATAAGCAAGGAAGGAATATTGCAAATTGTATGTCAGGCTGGTCGATCACAATACGAAAACCGTGAAAAAGCCATTGAGAAATTCTACCAGTTGCTTGAGCGTGCATTAAAACCAGAAAAAAAAAGAACACCTACCAAACCAACAGTCGCATCGAAAATAAAACGGCGCATTGTAAAACAATTAGCTGCCAGGAAGAAAATATTACGTAAAATTCAACCGGAGGATTTTTAGTTTACAGTCCCAGAAATAAAATTGCCATTCCGCATAATGCTATTGCTGCTCCGGCAAGCACATGCTGGAATTTTTCAATTATATTGAATTTAACCAGTGAGATTCCTTTGGTCAGCAGAACCACCATAACAATCATTGTGGAAATGGTAGTCAAAGCGAACAGCAGTGAAATATAACTGACGGCTAAATAATTGTGTTGGGCTGCAGGGTACATCAGCAGTGGTATGAGCGGTTCACAGGGGCCAAATATAAAAATGGTAAACAGGATCCAAAAAGTTATTTTCTTTTTCTCATTGGCGCTATGGGTATGATCATGAGACTTGTTCTTCCAGAGCTTAAAAAATCCCCAAAGCATATATCCGATGCCAAAGGAAAGCAATAACCAGGCAGCAATATCGCCACGTTTACCTTCAACAGCTTCCAGTCCGGATAATGCATAGCCTGCAGCTATCCCAATAAATCCAATAACAACAGAGCTGAGAACATGAGCAAGTCCACAAATGGCAGTAATATTGATAGTTTTGAGTAATGACCAATTTCGTGATTTGGAAAGCGCAACAAATGGAAGATAATGATCAGGACCGGCAAGCGTATGCAAAGTGCCAATGGTAAGTGCGGTTCCGGCAAGAAATGAGATGCTGGTTTCCATACGAAGATGTTAAGGTGCTAATGGTATGAAAATGTTACGATAATTAATTTCGTGTTACGAAAGTACAATAATTCCCCTATTATACAAACCATCCGTTTTTCATACCTTTGTTTTATTTTCAGATGAAAAAGCAATTGCGCTATCAGAGGATCGAAAAGCAACTGGAAGAGCTGCTGAAAAAAAGTAAGTCTCTGCAGGCCAGGATGGCAACTATCAATGCATTATTATACCATAAAATGGATGGTTTCTTCTGGGTTGGATTTTATCTTTTGAACGATGAAAAATTGCAGGTCGGACCTTACCAGGGTCCGTTGGCATGCCTTGAACTGCCTTACGATAAGGGGGTATGCTGGGCAAGCATAAAATCAGGTTCATCTGTAATTGTAAGTGATGTACATGCCTTTCCGGGTCATATTGCATGCGATCCCCGGTCGAAATCGGAAATAGTAATACCGGTTAAGGATTCCGGCAATACAATAATAGGTGTATTGGATATTGACAGCAACCGCTTGTCAAATTTTGATGAAACCGACAGATACCAGTTGGAGCAAATTGTTTCCCTGATGGTCAGGATTTAAAACTATCGAGTAACTCAGCAATTTTTTCGATTGAGTAAGGTTTTCCCATAAGTTTATTAAAACCGTTACCCTGACAATCCTCTATGAACATTCCGGGATTATGTGCCGTAAGGGCAATTATGGGTATTTCACACTTGGGTGAAACCAGCTTTTCGCGTATGTATTTCATGGCTTCTACACCATTCATAACGGGCATTTCAAGGTCCATCAAAACCAGGTCAACATCATTATTATTTTCCAGCGCTTCCAAAGCTTGTTGTCCATTTTCGGCAACGATAAAATCATGTCCAAGGCTTTTTAAAATCTCCGATACCAACAACCTGTTGGTGTAATAATCATCTGCAACTATAATCTTCATCCCGCAATTATTAAATCAATGCATTATCCCAATTCACTCAGCGTCCTGATAATTTTCATACTTTTAATAGCCACCCTTGAACCTTCGAGGCTGATAATTTTATCGTTCTTAAACTCCGATAAGGTTCTTATAAAACTTTCCTTGGTTGTTCCGGCAAGTTCAGCCAACTCACGACGGGTAAAAGGAAATTCAAATTCTTCATTTTTAAATATGGTATCTGAAAAATAAAGAATAACATCGGCTATTCTACCAGGCAGCTGTTTATGCGACTGACTAATGAGCCTTTCGAAAATAAACAAGCCCTCCTCACTCAGGTACCGGACTACCCCATTGGCAAATTCGCCATTTTTTTGCATTACTGAGGTAAAGCTCTTTTTCTCGATATATCCTATTTCTGTAGAATCAACTGCCGATGCTGAAAACTGGTTCATACTGCTTCCGAATACCGACATTAAGCCAATATATTCACCCTGTGATGCGATTTTTAAAATAAAGTTCCTCTTGTTTCTGCCTTCCTTGTATATTTTCACAAGGCCTGATTTCACAAACAATATATGAGAGGCTGGTGTGTGCTGGCGAAATATGACTTCTCTTTTCTGAAAATTTGCAATGTTGGTATTCGAGCGTAACTCATCCAGTTCTGCTGTCAACAGGTATTCCTCCTGGGGAATACCCAAGGTATGTGCTGATAAGTTTTGGTTTGCCATGTGTTAATGCTCTGATAACCAAAAATAGTAAAAAAAAAAGCCTTAGGCACAGCTTTTTTTTCAACATTATCAGGTGATTTATGAGGGAGTTCAGGATTTATGGAGTAATTCAAGCATGTTTCCAACCGTGCTTATCTCCATAAATGAGGCACTTTGGGTCCATTCAAAATTACCGCCTACCACCACCACTTTGTCTGATTTTTGAAGTACGTTATTCTCAACCAAACCTTTTAATGCATGTACAATAAAATTGTACGTTTCACCTTCGGGTATGAGATCGGCGTAAACGCCAAAGGAAAGTGCAAGTTCACGCACTACCCTCTGATCATAGCATTGGGCGAAGATAACTTTTCGGCCCCTGTAACACGCCATATTTCTGATGGTACGTCCTGTTGATGTATCGGCAATAATAGCTTTGCAGTCGAGCTCTATGGAAGCCTGCACAGCTGACTTTGAAAGGTATGCCGAGGTTCGGGTGCTCATAACAAGCATAGGGGTGGTATGCATATCGCTCCTGCTCTTCTCTACTTCGAGCGCTATTCTGGACATGGTACTTACCGCTTCAACAGGATACTTGCCATAGGCCGTTTCGCCGCTAAGCATAATGGCATCCACTTTTGAATAAATCGCATTCGCAATATCAGAAACCTCCGCACGCGTTGGCCGGGGATTTTCAATCATCGAATGCAGCATTTGTGTAGCAACAATGACTGGTTTTCTGGAATCGATGCACTTATTAATGATCATTTTTTGAATGCCGGGAATCTTCTCATAGGGCATTTCAATGGCAAGGTCACCCCTGGCAACCATTACACCATAAACATAGGGCAATATTTCATCAAGGTTGTCAACCCCTTCCTGGTTTTCAATCTTTGCAATTATCTTAATTCTCGATTTCTTTTCATCGAGGATATGCTGAATATCCAGTACGTCTTTTTTTGTCCGCACAAAAGAGTGGGCAATGAAATCAATATCCTGATCGATGGCCAGGTTAATATAATCGATGTCCTTTTTATTAAGTGAGGGCAGATTGAACTTAACGCCTGGAACATTAACACTTTTTTTTCCCTTGATAATTCCATCATTGCTAACGATACAAATCAATGCATCATCATTTTTTTCGATCGCTACCAGCTCAATATCGCCGTCATCAATCAGAATCTTCTTTCCGGGCTGAATTTCACTGACAAACTGACCATAGTTTACATAAATGCAATCAGGGGTTGTGCTCTTCTTTGGATCACCTTTAAGGGTAATTTGATCACCCTTTTTCACCGATAATTTATAATCCGAAGCACTTGTACGAATCTCAGGGCCTTTGGTATCGAGGATCAGCGGTATTTTATCAGATACTTTCCTTACATTGCCAATAACTTTAATGGTATCCTGGAGTGATTGGTGAGCGGTATTCATCCGCACCAGGTTCATTCCGTTGTCAAATAACTGTTTTATAAACTCCACATCACAATGCAGGTCGGATATGGTAGCAATAATCTTGGTTTTCTTAAACATACAATATGCGGGATATAAAAACCGTGCAAAAGTATAAATTAACTTCAAATAAACTAATTTCACCCTAAATTTAGCAAATTCATTGGACTGGCAGCATTTCAAAAGGGGTTTTCAGTCTTTTCTGAAGTTAGAAAAGTCATTGTCGGAAAATACCATTGATGCATACTTGCATGACCTTGAAAAACTGATATCCTGGTTCGGTATTAAGGGCATAAGCCTAACGCCGGGTGATATTACCTACAATCACCTTAAAGACTTTGTGGTTTATGCAGGAGAATTGGGAATGAGTCTTAAAAGTCAGGCACGTATGGTATCAGGTATCCGGACATTTTTCAAATATTTGCTGCTTAATGAGTATATTAATAATGATCCGTCGGAACTGCTTGAAGCACCAAAATCAGGAAGAAAGCTTCCCGAAGTTCTTAGCATTGGCGAAATTGATAAAATAATTGCGGCCATTGACCTCAGTAAAGCAGATGGGCATAGGAACCGGGCAATGATTGAAACACTATATAGCTGTGGACTAAGGGTTTCGGAGCTTGTCGATTTACGAATCAGCGATTTGGCTTTTCCCCAGGGATTCATTAAAGTAACCGGAAAAGGAAATAAAGAAAGGCTGGTGCCTGTGAGCCCAAAAGCGGTAAGGGATATTGAAAACTATTTTATTCAAACCCGGAATCACCAGCAGCCGGTGAAGGGCTCAGAGAACATCGTATTCTTAAACCGCAGGGGAAAAAAGCTTTCAAGGGTAATGATTTTCACCATTATAAAGTCATTGGCCTTGAAAGCCGGCATTAAAAAAAATATTAGCCCGCACACCTTCAGGCATTCTTTTGCTACCCATCTGATTGAAGGTGGTGCCGATTTGAGAGCTGTTCAGGAAATGCTGGGCCATGAGTCCATCCTCACCACTGAAATATATACCCATTTGAGCAGGGAATATCTCAGAGATGCTATCCTTATGTATCACCCCCGTGCCAGGAAGGGCAAAATTCTCAAATTTTCTTAATTTGGGATTCCCAGCCGTTTTTTTTATTAAGTTTGTGCTTTTTAAAAGTAAGAGATTATTATTAACCTTTTGAAAACTAAATAATTAATAAGATGTCGAACATTAAACGCGTTTACACATTTGGGGCTAAGAAAGCCGAAGGTAAAGCAGACATGAAAAATCTGCTCGGAGGAAAAGGGGCTAACCTTGCTGAAATGTGTTTGTTGGGCCTGCCCGTTCCTGCAGGATTTACCATTACCACCGAAGTATGTACCGAATACTACAGTAACAATCATCAGCTTCCTGCCGAATTAATGCCGGAAGTGTGGAAAGCAATGAAGAATACTGAAGACATAATGGGTATGAAGTATGGTGATCCTGAAAATGCATTGCTCGTTTCCTGCCGTTCCGGCGCACGCAGTTCCATGCCTGGTATGATGGATACCGTGTTGAATGTGGGTTTGTGTTCAGCAACTATTCCGGGAGTAATTAAGAAAACCAACAATCCGCGTTTCGTTTGGGATTCATATCGCAGGTTAATTATGATGTACGCTGATGTGGTTATGGAAAAGGCAGAAGGCCTTGAACCTACCGATGGTAAAGGAATCAGAAAGCAACTTGACGATATGCTTGATGAATACAAGCATAAAAAAGGATTGAAATCCGATACCGACCTTTCAGCTGATGACCTCAAATTTCTTGCGGAAGAGTTTAAGAAAAGGGTAAAAGACTCATTGGGTCAACCATTCCCTGACGATGCCAAAGCCCAGCTCGAAGGTGGGATTAAGGCTGTATTTAAAAGCTGGAATGGTAAAAAAGCTATTTCTTATCGTCGTATCGAAGGTATTCCTGATGATTGGGGTACAGCAGTTAATGTTCAGGCCATGGTTTTCGGAAATATGGGTGATACTTCCGCAACTGGTGTTGCTTTTACACGCAACCCTGCCACCGGTGAAAATTTATTCTACGGTGAATGGCTTATCAACGCCCAGGGCGAAGACGTTGTTGCCGGTATTCGTACACCAAATCCTTTGAACAACGAAACCAAAAATGAACAAAACAAGCACCTGAGCAGTATGCAGGAAGCTATGCCGGGTACGTATAAAGAATTATCCGACATACGGGAAATCCTGGAAAAATCTTTCAGGGATATGCTTGATATAGAATTTACCATTCAGGAAGGAACGCTTTATATGCTTCAGTGCCGTGCCGGAAAAAGAACCGGAACTGCAGCTTTAAATATGGCCATGGATATGTTGCATGAAGGCCTTATTGATGAAAAGAAAGCTGTGATGCGTGTTGATCCTGCCCAGCTCGATGAACTGTTGCATCCGATTTGCGATCCTTCAGCTGAAAAGAAGGTTACTCCGTTGGTGAAAGGCTTACCTGCCGGTCCGGGAGCTGCTGTTGGTAAAATTGTATTTACCGCTGAAGATGCAGTGGCATGGAACCGTAAGGGTCATAAGGTTATTCTGGTTCGTGAAGAAACCAATCCCGAGGATGTTGAAGGTATGAGGGCCGCAGAAGGAATTCTCACCGCACGTGGTGGTATGACTTCACATGCTGCATTGGTTGCCCGTGGTTGGGGTAAATGTTGTATTGTTGGCGCCGGCCAGCTTCATGTTGATGTCGCCGGTAAAAAAGCAAAAGTTGCCGGTAGCAACGAAGTGCTTAATGAAGGTGATGTAATTACCCTAAATGGTACTAAAGGCAATGTATATAGTGGCGCATTGGCGCTGATGGACGCAAGTGAAAACCCAAGATTCCAGGAGTTTATGACGCTTGTGGACAAAAACAGGAATATGGGCGTACGTACTAATGCCGACACTCCCGCAGATGCAAAAATTGCCCGCGATTTTGGTGCCGAAGGCATTGGTTTATTCCGTACCGAGCATATGTTTTATGGCGAAGGTTCCGATCAGCCTCTCTTCCTGCTGAGAAAAATGATTCTCAGCGATTCCGTGAATGAAAGAGTTCAGGCCCTGAATGAGCTTTTCCCCTTTGTAAAAAAGAGCATTAAAGGCACCCTCGAAGCCATGAACGGTTTGCCTGTAACTTTCAGACTGCTTGACCCGCCGCTGCATGAATTTGTACCTCAAAGCCCGGAAAAACAATCCGAACTTGCAAAGGCGCTCGGAATTAGCGTTGAGGCAATTGTAAAACGTGGTGATGCCCTTCATGAATCAAATCCAATGATGGGACATCGCGGAGTTCGCCTTGGTGTTACCTATCCTGAAGTTTCTGAAATGCAAATCAGGGCAATTTTTGAAGCTTATGCTGAATTGAAAAACGAAGGCAAAGATCCTCATCCCGAAATTATGGTTCCGGTTACCAGTGATGTATCCGAACTTGATTTCACCAAGGTTATAACCGATAAGGTATACAAGGAAGTATGTGCAAAATTCAATCTGAAGTCCATTGACTATAAATACGGAACCATGATTGAAATTCCACGTGCATGTCTTCTTGCCGACCGCATGGCCAAATCAGCCGAGTTCTTCTCATTTGGTACCAACGACCTGACGCAGATGAGCTTTGGCTTCAGCCGTGATGATATTGGCGGTTTCATACACCATTATCTGGATAATAAGATGTTGGCTGCCGACCCCTTCCAGACCATTGACCAGGATGGCGTTGGCCAGCTCATTCAAATGGCAGTTGAAAAAGGACGTGGCAAACGTTCCGATCTAAAGGTTGGTATTTGCGGTGAACAAGGCGGTGATCCCGCATCGGTGGAGTTCTGCTATAAAACCGGACTTACCTATGTCAGCTGCTCACCTTTCAGGGTTCCTATTGCCCGCTTGGCTGCAGCCCAGGCTACCATTAAAGGCCAGAAATAATTTTTTGAAATTATTACAATTAAAGCCGGGAGATTTTTTTCCCGGCTTTTTTTTCATCAAATCATTTATCTTTGTCAGGTTTTTAAAATTAGTATAAACATTAAACTATTGACCAAATGAGCTTTATCAGCCCAAAAGAATTGGCCAAGTATGGCATCACAAATGCAAAAGAGGTTGTTCGTAATCCGTCTTACCAGGAATTATATGAATTTGAAATTGATTCCAGGCTTGAAGGTTTTGAAAAGGCGGTTCAAACTGAAACAGGTGCCGTTGCTGTAAAAACGGGAATTTTCACTGGTCGTTCCCCAAAAGACAAATATTTTGTAAAGGATTCCGTAAGTGAAAACACTATATGGTGGGATGGCGTAATTAACCGTCCCATTAACCAGGATGTATGGTCGCATTGTAAAGAACTGGTCATTAATCAATTATCCGGCGGCAACCGGCTTTATGTTGTTGATGCATTTTGCGGAACAAATGTTAACAGCCGCTTAAAAGTAAGGTTTATCGTGGAAGTTGCCTGGCAGGCACATTTCATCACCAATATGTTTATCAGGCCATCCCATTATGAACTGGCCAATTTTGGAGAACCCGATTTTGTTGTTTTCAATGGCTCAAAAGTAACAAACCCGAAGTGGAAGGAACAGGGATTGAATTCTGATGTTTTTGTTCTTTTTAACCTTACTGAGAAACTTGCCGTTATTGGCGGTACCTGGTATGGAGGGGAAATGAAAAAGGGAATTTTCAGTTTAATGAATTATTACCTGCCCCTTCGAGGTATGGCTTCCATGCACTGCTCGGCGAATGTTGGTGAAGATGGTGATGTTGCATTGTTCTTCGGACTGTCCGGTACCGGTAAAACAACCCTTTCGGCCGATCCTAAACGCTATTTGATAGGTGATGATGAGCATGGATGGGATGACAAAGGCATCTTTAACTTTGAGGGTGGTTGTTATGCCAAAACCATTAACCTGTGCAAAGAAAGTGAGCCGGATATATACAGCGCCATAAAACGCGATGCCCTTCTTGAAAATGTTACGGTAAGGGATGACGGTTCCGTGGATTTTGCTGATGGTTCAATTACAGAGAATACGCGTGTTTCCTATCCTATTTATCATATCAATAAAATAGTTCTGCCATCCAAGGCAGGTCACGCTACCAAAATAATCTATCTATCGGCTGACGCATTTGGCGTGTTACCCCCCGTTTCGATACTCGACCGTAACCAGGCACAATATCATTTCCTTTGCGGCTATACATCAAAACTGGCAGGCACCGAAAGAGGCATAACCGAGCCTGTGCCTTCATTTTCACCTGCATTTGGTGAAGCTTTCCTCACTTTGCATCCTACCTATTATGCAAAGGAACTGGTAAGAAAAATGGATGAACATAAAGCAAAGGCCTACCTGGTAAATACCGGATGGAATGGTACCGGTAAAAGAATTTCCATTAAGGAAACCAGGGCCATCATTGATGCCATTATTGATGGAACTATTGAGAATGCCGAAACCGCACATATACCCATTCTGAACCTGACAGTACCAACTAGTTTGCCAAACGTATCCAATGGTATTCTCGACCCGCGCGATACATATCCCGATCGCAGTCTTTGGGAAAAGAAAGCAAAAGACCTTGCTGCCAGGTATATTAAGTATTTCGAACAATACCTGGTTACTCCTGAAGGAAAAGCCCTTGTATCCTCAGGTCCGCAGGTATAATCATCGGGCAAAAGCACTTACAATGACATTTAATTTACTCATTGTGAGTGCTTTACCTCTATATCCCTGGAAATTAGGTATAAATACCCTTGGTGATTGAATAAATATGGCTATCTTTGCCCACTTGTTCTACTAAAGTTCTTTTAATGCACATCGTATACAATATTGGTATATTAGTTATTGCCTACTTGCTAGGGTCTATCCCTACATCTGTCTGGATTGGTAAAGCCGTTTTCGGAATAGATATCAGGGAACGTGGTAGCAAGAATGCCGGAGCCACTAACGCTATGCGAATTTTCGGATGGAAGGCCGGTATTACTGTTCTGGTAGTGGATGTATTGAAGGGCTGGCTGGCAGTGAACCTGATTCACCTTACCAATTATTACATTCCTGAAACAGGTAATTTTATTGAATTTCAGCTTTTGCTGGGTATTGCTGCCATTCTTGGGCATATTTTCCCCATTTATGTCGGATTTAAAGGTGGTAAGGGTGTTGCAACACTCTTTGGACTTGTTTTGGCCATTAACCCGGAACCAACCTTGCTGTGCGTAGGAGTATTTATTGCTACTTTGCTTGTAACCAAATATGTTTCGCTTAGTTCCATGATTGCCGGATTTGCCTTTCCGGTAATGGTAATATTTGTGTTTAAAACCACAACCCCATCCCTCGTTATCTTTTCTTTGATTATTGCTGTATTGTTATTGTTTACGCATCAAAAGAACATTGAACGCTTGCTGAGGAAAGAAGAAAAGAAAGTTCTTTTCCTTATGAGCAAACGCAGACGCGAGATAGAAAGGCTTAAACAAACCGCCTGATTCAGGATTTCTTTCTCATGAATTCCTCTTCAAGCTTAGTATGAAGGATTTTTATGTCGGCTGGCATTAGCCTGCCACCTTCTGCTATAGATATTCCGCCTGTTTCTTCTGAAACAATAATTACCAGGGCATCTGTTTGTTCCGAAATTCCAACACCGGCCCTGTGCCGTAATCCATAATGTTCAGGTATTTCAAAATTATCAGACACTGGCAATATGCAGCTTGCTGCCCTGATCTTTTCATGGTTAATAATTACAGCACCATCATGCAATGGTCCCCATTTATTGAAAATGGCTTCAATAAGGCGGCTTGTTGTCCGTGCATCTATAATATCCCCGGTATCCACATAGTTATCAAGCATCGAATTGCGCTGAAGAACAAGCAGGGCGCCAACCCGGTCCTTTGACATATTAACGCAGGCCTTTATTATGCCGTTAATATTCATAACCGGCATACCGGTTCCCATTTTTGAGAAAAAATTATCTATGGATATTCCCGCCTTAGGAAGATAACGAACACTGAACAAAATGAGAAACCTTCTCAGTTCCTGTTGAAATACCACTATTAATGCAATTGCACCCACACCGATAATTTGACCCAGAATGCTCCCCAATAAAAGCATGTTATCCTTTACCAGTAACCACACCACATAAAAAGTAATAACGGTTACAAATATGTAAGTAGCAATAGTGCCTTTAATCAACATATATACCTGGTACATCAGAAAAGCTACCAGCAGAATATCTATGATATCAATAATTCTTATTTGGATAAAGGCAGGTATCATTTTTATGGATTACTGCATTAAAATTATATAAAAATACTATTAATTGCCCGAACCCTCGTATAAACGAACAAGTTTTACTGCCTCCACGGCTTCCCTTACATCATGTACCCTTAGAATATTCACTCCGTTGACAAGTGCCAGTGTATTGAGAACCGTGGTGCCATTAAGCGCTTCCCGGGGTGTTGCATCCAGGGCCTTATATATCATTGATTTTCGAGAAACACCTGCCATTAAAGAGCATCCCAGCATTCTGAATACATGAATTTCTCTTAGCAACGTGTAGTTATCGCTTAAGGTTTTTCCGAAGCCAAAACCCGGATCTATGATGATGTCATTTATTCCGGCACCCCGGGCAGCAGATATCCGGCCGGTAAAGCAGGCAAGCAAGTCTTTAACAACATCGCTGTAGCGAGGGCTGTCCTGCATGGTTAAAGGAGTGCCTCTCATGTGCATTAATATAATGGGAACTTTCAGCGCTGCAACAATTTCAAACATATATTCATCGAAACTTCCGGACGAAATATCGTTAATCATACCTGCACCATACTCCAAAACCGCTTTTTGGGCAATCGCTGACCTATAGGTATCAATTGAAATAATGGTACCGGGAAAACTTCTGCTTATCTCTTTTAAGTAGGGTTGCAACCGGTTCCATTCTTCCTGCTCCGAAATCTCATCTGACCCTGGCCTTGACGAATATCCTCCTATATCAATAATATCCGCTCCTTCCGAAAGCATTTTTTCCACATGCTTTATTGCATCATATTCATTGCTGTAATATCCCCCGTCATAAAAGGAATCCGGGGTAACATTCAGAATACCCATAACCCTTGGAATACTAAGATCTAAAACGCTACCATTGCAATTAATGGTTTGGTTAACTGAAAATAATGTATCTTTAAGACTCATTCATAAAGCATTTTGATAAAATTAGTAAAAAGATTGGTATGAATTTTCTGGTTGTTGAAGGCATAGACGGATCGGGTAAGTCAACACAAATCAGCCTCCTTAAAAAACACCTCACTGAAAAAAATATAGCATGGCAATACATTCATTTTCCTCGTACCGATACCGGAATATACGGTGAACTTGTAGCCAGATTTCTCAGGGGCGATCTTGGCGATTTGAACAAAGTGGATCCTTACCTGGTTGCCTTATTATATGCAGGCGATCGTAAAGACGCTGCCATTCAGATTAGGGATTGGCTTAGCCAGGGATATTTTGTTTTGCTCGACAGGTATGTATATTCAAATATCGCATTTCAGTGTGCCAAGTTAAACGGCAGAGATGACCAGATAAGGCTTCGCGAATGGATTCTAAACCTCGAATACGTTTACCATAATATACCCCGCCCTGATATGAATATTTTACTGAGTGTTCCTTTCTCATTTACGGCGAATAAACTCAGCAATGTGCGTGAAGGAAATGAAAGAGATTATTTACAGGGGAAACGTGATATTCATGAAGAAGACCTTGGATTTCAAAAAAAGGTCAGGGAAATGTATCTTTGGCAGGCTGCCGAATGTAACGACCTGAAAATAATCAATTGCATAGATGTAAATGGTAATATGGAACCTGTAGAAACGATATTTTCTGAATTGTTAAAAGCTACCGGATTATAAAAAGAAAATCATTCTATGAAAATTGTCATTGACGTATCAAGGCTTATTGTTGGATTTCTCTTTGTTTTCAGCGGTTTTGTCAAGGCTGTTGATCCCTCGGGAACCGCTATTAAATTGGATGAATATTTTGTTGCTTTTGGAATCAACTTTATGATTCCTTTGGCCATGCCTTTGTCAATATTGTTAAGCACTGCTGAAATGCTGATAGGCTTTAACATGCTTACCCGTGTTTTTATAAGGTTTACCGCATGGCTTTTGATGATTTTTATGGCATACTTTACCCTGCTCACTTTTATATTGGCGCTTACAAATCCGGTTTCAGATTGCGGCTGTTTTGGCGATGCCATAAAACTAACCAATTGGGAAACCTTTTGGAAAAATGTTGTTCTCATGCTGCCGACGTTGATCATTTTTCTGAACCGTAACCGTATGCATGACAACACGAATACATTAAAGCATAAGCTGCTTTTGGTTTTCAACTTTTTAGTTCCGGTAGCCATTTCCATTTATTGTCTCCTCCATGAACCGCTTATCGATTTCCGCCCCTATTCGGTTGGAACGCACATTATGGACAAAATGACCATTCCGGAAGGCGCACCTTCTGATGTTTTTGAAAGTATTCTGGTTTACGAAAAAGATGGTGTGAAAAAAGAATTCACCGGCGAAAACTTTCCCTGGCAGGATACAACATGGAAATGGGTAGAAACCAGACAAGTATTAATTTCAAAGGGATATGAACCTCCCATTCATGATTTTCTGATCATCAATGCAGAAAATACAGATATTACCGATAGGATTCTTACTGACAGCAATTATGTGTTTCTTATAATAGCGCCTAAGCTTGAAAAAGCGTCATCCGAAGGATTTATAAAGATGAATAACCTGGCAATGAAAGTTAACAATATGGGCTACCCGGTATATTGTCTTACTTCATCAACCAACCAGGCAATTGAAGCATTCAATCAAGCACATTCCCCGGTGTTTGACATATGTATGGCCGACGAAGTAACCCTGAAGACAATTCTGAGATCCAATCCGGGATTAATGATCCTTAAAGAAGGTACCATTCTCGGAAAATTCAATTTCAGGGACATCCCTGATGAAGAAGAGCTAAAACCCGATATCCTTTCGGTAGTGCTTACCCAATTTCACAACAGCAATGAAAAAAGCGGGATGTTTTTACTGTTCTTTGCACTGTTGTTTTTATACAGTTTTTTACTGTATGCTGTTCCCGATACCTCAAAACCTAAATCCGGTTTGTTTTCAAACCGTAAAGATATTTAGTGAACTTCACGATATCGTCATGCTTGCTTAGGTCTATATGATTAGACTCTATGTATTGTTCGATTTCCTTTTTGTTTTCAGGATAAAGTTTCTGGATGCTCTTGACCTTAAAAGGTGAAAAACCAATTACTTTATTCCCAATGTAATAATCAGTGACTATGGAAAGGGTTAAGTCTTCTTTTTCAGTAAGGTTATACCTGGCATTATGATATACATTGGTGTAGGTTTGAACACTGCTTGACATATTGGTTGTCCCATAAGGCCCTTCCTTAGATATGTTGGAAAGTTTTACATATTGTTTTGCCAATAGAAGCACAGGATAATGGCTGCCAATGATCCGTAAAAATCCATTATCATAATAAAAAGTATCGGATTCGGTTTCTACCTTGTCGATATCCCTGCGGGCTATGGCCAGGGTATCATCTGCCTGAATGAAAATGATCTCACCGCTCAGGACATCATAATTCAATTTTGAATTATAATAGGTGCCGTCATTAAAACGAATGGTTCCCTTGCTGAACTGAGGATAAAGATATCGGTCCTGATCGGGAAAATAATCAATAATGCTTGTCCCTGCCTTCACCAGAACAGTTTTTCGATCCTGCGCTGAAACAAAGGATGCCGGAATGAGCAAGGCACATATTAAATACATAAGTGTTTTCATATATAAGGGTTAGATTAAACGTTCCAACAAAAAACAACAGAGATTTATTATGGTTGAAATTACGATAAAATAGACAGCAAATTCATCACAACCGGGAAGAATTTTTATGATTGTACTTTTTTATTATGAAATTAATTCATTAATTTACCCTACTAATTCTCTAGGATTAATATTATGAAAAAAACAAAGCACATCATTCCCCTATTCATTGCAATTGCTTCATTTGCAGTCGGACAGACATTCGCGCAGGGCTCTGTATCAATGATTCCCGGGCAGAGTTCCATTGTTATAAAAGGATCGTCCAACGTACATGACTGGGAAGAAAAGGTAGAAAAATTCAAAGTGAATCTCCTTCTGAAAATCCGCGAGAAGGAAATCGAACACATTGAAAAGGTACAGGTTGTATGCGAATCCTCTTCCATAACGAGCACGAATAATATCATGACGAACAAAACGCATGAAGCGCTTAAGGTAGAAAAGTATCCGCAAATAGAATTCCGACTGGTTACCGTTGATAAGCTCTCATCGAACAATGGAAGTTTTTCCGGCACTCTTGTGGGTGATGTTACACTCGCAGGCGTAACAAAAAGAATTTCAATCGCCTTTAACGGAATTCATTCAGGAAGCAAAATCACCATAAAAGGATCAAAGGATCTGAACATGATGGATTTTAAAATAAAGCCTCCGACAGCAATGCTGGGCACCCTGAAAACCGATGAGGCAATAACAGTTTCATTCCATCTGAATTTTCAGGTAAGCTGATAATGGTATTAAAAATTAAACCTTACACTTCACAACTATGAGAAAACAACTCGTACTTACAACAATCAGTATCTTCTGGTTTTCAGTCATATATGGTCAATTTGAGGATCCACAGCTGACAAGGGAAGGATTTGACAGTTTAAAAATTCGCATTGGTGCTGACTTTGCCATGCAGTATCAAACTCTTAAGCATCATGCCGACAGCAATCTGATCGATCTGGGAACCGGTTTCAACCTTCCGACGGCGAATTTTAATATTGATGCTTTGCTTGCGCCCGGAATTCATGTCAACCTGACAACCTATCTTTCATCACGGCATCATAATGAAACATGGGTAAAAGGCGGATACCTTATCATTGATGAACTCCCCTTTGTCAAGTCGGAGACGGTTGATAAAATCATGGATTACATGACATTTAAAATTGGGGATATGGAAATTAACTATGGCGATGCGCATTTCAGAAGATCCGATAATGGCCGGGTAATAAACAATCCTTTTGTGGGTAATTATATTCTCGATGCCTTCAGTACACAAATAGCGTTCGAAGCAATGTTCAGAAATAATGGCTGGCTTTTGATGGGCGCTGTTTCTACAGGACTTCTTAAGCCATCTCTTACCGGATATAATGCAGGCACAGGAGAATACACTGCCTATGACACACACAAAGAACTGGCTTTTTATTGGAAAGCAGGGTATGATAAGCAATTAAATGATGATTTCAGGCTGAGGCTGACTTTATCGGGTTATCATAGTCCGGACAATCATGCCGGAGCTTTGTATAATAGCGAACGAGCCGGATCAAGGTATTATCTTGTAATGAACAGGGTAACCAATTCCGCGGCGGATGTGGACATTACCAAAAATCACACATCAGGAAACTTCGGACCAGGCACTGTTACAAAGGATAATTCTTTAATGGCTAATGTTTTCACTAAGTTCAAAGGTCTCGAAGTATTCGGAACATACGAAATGTTCAGAGGAGCGCTTCCCAATGGAACCGACAGTGAATATAATCAGTTAGCCATTGAAGGCTTGTATCGGTTCGGCGGCAATGAACAGTTTTATGGGGGGCTCAGATACAATATGGTTGATAACAATCTCGACCAATCGGTAAACAGGTTGCAGATTGGTGCAGGCTGGTACCTGATTAAACAGGTTTTGATAAAACTTGAATATGTGGATCAGAATTATTTTGATCTGGTGAATTTATACGGCGAAGAAGGCGGGTTTAACGGTGTCATGTTTGAAGCTGCCATTTCTTTCTGAAAATGATATCAGGTTAACTATGAAATATCTGACTGGATTAATATTGATGACCATTGGTTTCCTTTTATTCTGTCCGGGCGAAATTGCGGGTCAGGCAGATCCCGATTTGCCCGGATGTGGTAACTATTTAAAAATTAATGGAGAATCAAATGTCAACCAGTTTAGTTTTGTTTATAACGCCCGGAATGACAAATCAGGCAGACATGAGGCACATCAGGAAACCATTGAGATAAAGATTCCCATAAAGGAGTTCCGTACAAGCAATCCAATGATGTACCAGGATTTCCTCAATTTGATGAAAGAAGATAAACATCCTGTGATCAGGGTTACTATTTCGCGTAACCAGCTTGAAAACTGGTTATCCGATGATCAAAATCCCTGTCCTGAATTAAATATCACCATTGCAGGAATTACCCGTAAATACCAGATTGATTGTTCGATTTCACAATGCTCCGAAAAATTGTATCTAAGGGGGGAGCAATTACTACGCCTGACAGATTTCAGACTTAAGCCACCGGAGAAACTGATGGGACTTGTTAAGGTAAATGATGAAATCAACGTCGATTTTGGTTTTATTATTAATTTTACTCCGGCCAACGAATTAACCAAGAAATTTTGAAAATAGGTACCCGCACCCGGTATGGTCTCAGAACCATGCTCGAAATTGCCTGCAATGAGTATAAAGGGATCTTTCAGAAAGAAATAGCCCAAAACCAGGATTTATCCAATAAATACCTTGATCATATCATTCATGCATTAAAAACGGCCGGATTAATCATTAATATAAAGGGAAAGAAAAGCGGTTACAGGTTGTCAAAAAAGCCGGAAGAGATAAGTCTGTTTGAAATTCATCAGGCATTTGAACCTGAATTATGCCTTGTGGAATGTATTTCAAAGGATTATGATTGTGAGAGAGAAAAAAAATGTGTCGCCCGGGGAGTATGGAAACAATTAAATTCATTGGTGGTAAACTATCTCAAATCTGTTTCACTCGCCGACATTATGACGGGGAAGGTATCTTTGGCCGATGTTTCAATAAAGAATGAACAGGGAAATACGTTAATATAAACTTCCTGGCCTTTAAGAAATCAGTTTACAGAAACCGGATTTTTGTTATATTTGTTATAATACTGATTTTCTGAAACACACATCAATAATCCACTCATGAATACCGAAAACACTCCTTCGGCATCATCTGCCCCGGTTGTTCCTTCCAAATGGTCTGTAGTAAGGAAAAAAGTCAAAAGGATATTTTACTGGATTGGTTTTTTCGTCGTCATCCTGATTGGTGTTTTTGTATACTGGAAGTATTTTTATACCTATAGCGAAGGCTATCGTGCAGGTTTACTGCAGAAATTTTCGCGCAAGGGAACCATATTCAAGACTTACGAAGGTGAAATGATCCTTAGCAGTGTTGCAGGTCGCAGTGATATTGTTATCGCGTCAGAAAAGTTTTTCTTTTCGGTAACCGATGAAAATCTGGCAAGAACGCTTGACACACTTCAGGGGAGAGATGTAATAATCCACTATGAACAGAAGAACGCTGCACTTATCTGGAAAGGTGACACTCCCTACTATGTGGATAGTGTGAGTGTGAGATAAAATGCAGTTACTTTGAAGTCCTGTCGCGGTGCAGGCAAAAATCAGCATCGCATACATTACAGGGGTAATCTTTTTTTATCACCCCCTCACCCAGCCCGATTATTCCGCTCACCGATTTAATCGGAATCATCAATGATGAATCCGTAAGGGATACTCCGCTTGCATTGGATGGCATCAATGAAAAGAGCTTATGCTGTTCGTCTACGGGCCAGTTGCAATATCCCGGGCTAAACCTGTTGGTAGTCTTCCAGCCCTTTAACTCCATTTCAAATGCCAACTTTCTGTGAACGTATTCCGCAACTTTCTCTGTTGTTTCAGAACCAATTAAATCAACAATAAGTCCTTCAAGCAAATTTCCTTCTTCAATCAGCTTTTTGGAATATCTTTCTATTTCATCACCACATGTACCAATGAAGACGGCAATTTCCTCAACTCCTTCAAGGGCAACACCAATCATTCTATTCACCTGAAATGTCAAGCCCTCCAAAGCCAATGTCGCGTTGCCGATTACTTTGGGGTCACTGAAAATGGAATAACTAACCCGTGGTGAAGAAATCTTCCTGGTATGTTCGTAAAGACTGCTGATAAGGTCAAATAAGTACGAATCAACCTGGCCTGCAGGAACACCCAAACCAATCAGAATATTGTCATGGCTTATGTTTACCGCTGCAGGACTTAAAATTTCAGATACTGTATGCGTTTTCACCCTGCTTAGGCTACAAGGGAGTTCAGAAAATACACGGCGCCCTGGGGATCACGTGCGTACCCGTCAGCGCCTATTTCACTTCTGAAACTTTCACTTACAGGGGCCCCGCCAATAAGCAGGGTAACCGAAGGAAAGGATGATTTAATTTCCTGCACAATGGCTTTCATATTTGCCATGGTGGTTGTAAGCAGGGCTGAAAGGCCTACTTTGGCATCCTGGTTGGCTTTAATCGACTGTATGAATTTCTGGGCATTTACATCAACACCCAAATCAATTACTTCCCAGCCTGCACCCTCAACGATCATGGCTACCAGGTTCTTGCCAATATCATGTAAATCGCCGGCCACCGTACCTATGATGAATTTACCTTTTCTTTTAACTTCGCCCGACTGAAAATACGGTTTAAGGTGACTTAAAGCTGTATTCATAGCCTTTGCTGAAACCAGCATCTGTGGTACAAAAATCTTTTTCTCCGAAAATTTCTGACCTACTTTTTCCATGGCCTTAACCAGTGCCTCATTCAATATGTCTGAAGGTTTAATGCCCATGTCAAGGGCCATACGGGTTAATTCATCAGCTCCATCCTGCCCTTTCATGTTTGGAGGATAAGGAGTATCACGGTTTATTTTACCGAATTCTACACATTCCAGAATTTTCATCAAAAGTTCATTTTTATTCATAATCCAGGGTTTTGTATGATCCTTTTGTATTATTTGGAAGCAGCATCTGCAATTTTTCGGATATGATCAGGAGTTGTTCCACAGCACCCGCCAATAATATTTGCTCCTGCTTTTATTAATTCTTTTACAGAAGAGGCCATTTGATCGGGACTTTCCGGAAAAACGGTTACACCGTTCCTGTACTCAGGAGCTCCGGCATTGGCATGGATTAAAACAGGTATGACTGAATCCACTTTCCTTATCTCCTTCACAATTCCAATCATGTTAATAATTCCGTTGCCACAATTCGCCCCGATTACATCAGCTTCCGCTTTAACCATTTCTGCCGTCATTTCAGCCGGAGTTACACCCATCATCGTATGATAGGTATCTTCGGCGGTTTTTTCAAAAGTCATGGTTACAATGATAACCGCCTTTGTTTTGTCCTTGCATGCATGCACAGCCGCCCTGGTTTCCTCAATATCCGACATGGTTTCGATAACAATGGCATCAGCTCCCCCTTCATATAATGCTGCAGCTTGCTCTGCAAAGACAGCATACAAATCATCATACGTAACATCGCCTGTGATAATCATTTTACCTGTAGGGCCTATTGATCCCAACACATACTTACTGTTACCCGCTGCCTTTCTTGATATTTCGGCAGCAGCCTTATTAATTTCATAAACTTTTGATTGCAGGCCAAATGGTGCTAATTTATAGGAATTAGCGCCAAAACTGTTGGTTTCCACCATATCTGCCCCTGCCAACACATAACTATGGGCAATATCGAAAACATCGTTTGGCCGTGTTAAATTCCAAAGCTCAGGACATTCTCCGGGGGCCAGGCCTTTTTGCTGCAGAAATGTTCCCCAGGCTCCATCGGATATCAATGTTCTCCCGAGCGATAATTCTTTTTTAAGGTTGCGCACGATGTTTCTTTTAAAATTGAAACACTAAAATACATTAATAAATCATTTTATAAAGTGCTTTCTGAAATAGTTTTCCATATATTTAATGCCCCAAATAACATGCTGCTATGACTGATAAACAATGGGCCGATTTAAAAAAAATTGTCAAAGGAGAAAAGTCAAAGGAAATTCCCGTTGGCTTCATTATTGACTCACCCTGGCTGCCCAATTGGTTTGGAATTGATATTCTGGATTATTTTACCAGCGATGAACTCTGGCTTAGCGCCAATTTAAAAGCCATTGAAAGATTTCCCGAAGTAACATTCCTGCCTGGTTTTTGGAGTGAATACGGTATGTGTACCGAGCCATCTGCCTTTGGTGCCAAATGTATCTTTTGGAAAAACGAATTTCCTTTTGCTGAAAAAACAATCCTGGTTACTGATGACATTAACAACCTGAAGATTCCGAATCCGGAGACTGATGGTTTGTTGCCTTTTATGTTAAATCGTTTGGTTAAAACCCGGAAACTGATTGAAGATGCCGGACATAAAATCAGGTTCTCAGTTTCACGCGGGCCGTTGAACATAGCATCGTTTCTGATGGGTACTACAGAGTTAATGACTTCAATGATGATGGAACCTGAATCGGTGCACCGGTTGTTGCGCATCATTACTGAATTCCTCAAGCAATGGCATAAATTGCAGAAAGACACGATATCAAGCATTGATGGTATTATGATGCTCGATGATATTGTAGGTTTTGTGGGTGAACAGGAATTCATGGAATTTGGTTACCCCTACCTTAAGGAAATATATGATGTTGATGCTTCGGTAAAATTATTCCATAACGATGCTGACTGTACAATGTCAGTAAAGTATTACCCCGAATTGGGAATAAACCTTTACAATCCCGGAACGCATATGACGGTCAGAGATCTCATCGATATAACGCAGGGAAAAATGACCATACTGGGAAATATTCCTCCCCGTGATATTCTGGCAGCAGGAAGCGCGGATGAAATTAACCGGTCGATTGCTGAATTGTTAAAAGACACACCCGATAAAACCAGGCTTATGTTGTCGTGCGGCGGAGGAATGCCACCTGCGGTATCCACTGAAAATATTGAAACCTTTATCCGGGCAAGCAGAGAAGTAAAGATTCAACAGACCGCATAACAACGCAAAAATTTACAGGTCAGTAACTTATAATAAAAAACCCGGTATCAATGAAAGCGATACCGGGAATGGTTTATACATAAGTTTGTTTATACGTAAGCATCAATTGTCTTAATAGTACCATCGGCATTGAATGTAAGCTCAGTTACCTTTACGCACCTCAGGTGTGTTT
>CAZYDI010000004.1:25825-79886 GCA_964646255.1 uncultured Bacteroidales bacterium | reverse complement strand
ATACCCGCACAGGTCATGGTCAAAATTCATTTGGATCAATTATCCCAATGAGGATTCATGGAAAAAACACAATGCCGCCAAACAGGCAAAATCAATTCCACAAGATGCAAAAATCGGGGGTGAAATTGGCATCCATGGCGTACCAGATGGAATGGATTATTTGATTGATGTAAAGTACAACTGGACCCTTGGTTGCATTTCGATGAAGAATAAGGATGTGAATGAATTGTATCCTTACATTAATAAAAACACTGTTATAGAAATCCGAAAGTAGCCGGTTCTCCTTTATGAATAATGCAAATCCCGGAGGAATCCCCCTCCGGGATTTACTATTCTTAAGCTAGCCCATATCCTATCTATACTTTCACTTCTTGTGCAACTCACAAACGCTCAGAATATAAACAATCACAGGGTTTTTTAAGTATTTACAATATTAAGTAGTTAATAATATTAACAAGATATATAAAAAAATTACTTCGGGTAGATATATTTCTGCAGGTTTTTCACATATTCTTCAAATGCTTTTACGCCTTTAACGGTTATTGACACAAGGGTTTTCGGATAATTATTTTTAAAAGTCTTATTAACCTTTATATACCCGGCATCTTCCAGATTTTTTATCTGAATACTGACATTGCCTGCCGCCGCTTTTGTTTCTTCCACAATATGCGTAAACTCTAACTTTTCAGAAGCTATCAACATAGAGATTATCGCCAGGCGAAGTGGCGAATGAATTATCGGATCTAAATCGTTAGCCATTACTTTATTCTTTTACTGATTTTAGCATATAACCAGGAATCAGATAACCGCATATGATGGCAGCACAAACTATTAACGCGGAGTATTCATTAGGAACAAATACGGATGCAATACTGAATGCGAAAAAAGCCATACCACCTATAATCAACGGTGTGAATTTAATAATAAAACCTGTAGTTGCCGTAGCAATACCGGCAATGAGTAACATTACGGCAGGCGGGTTAATTTCCATCCTGATGCACAGGAATATACCGGTGAGAAATGCAACCATGGTCACCCACCAAAGGCTGTTCACATAACCGTCAATGTAGCTGTAAATTTTCTTATGCTTTTTTTCCTTGCGAACCTGAAAAAACAAGGCGGTGAAGCCTATTACAGCAAATGTGCCCCAAATAATCATTGAAAACAACCCGGTTTGGCCATACGCTTCTTTTGCTTTTAAAATGGTTAAGGTAATAAAATGGACCAGGCTCGTAAGCGCCAATAGCCATCCGAAGAGCAAAAAAACTTTGGCACTCTCCCTGTAGTTTACTTTGTAATTTGCGATAGCCTTATTGATTATGGTCAGGCTTTCTTCTGGTGTTAAGGTTTGTTCATTCATTTGTTGAAAGTTAATTATATTAATTGGATACAAATATAAAGTAGTTAATAATATTAACCAAATTTTTCATTGTTTTTTTTCATCTTTATACTGAAAAAGTGATTTTAACCCTTTAGCACTGTAAAATCCTATGAACCAGAAACAACTTTTTCCAGTCGCCCTTATGTCTGCTGCCGGTTTGTTATTTGGCTCTTGCGCAATAAGAACGTATTCGATATCGGAGAAAACGGCATTTACACCTACCAAATATGATATTACGCTGGATAGTGCTGAATTGAGTGAAATGCCAACAAACGAAAAGGAGAGACTTTTAAGTTGTGCCGAAATAATTATTGACTCAATAAAATCCGTGATAACTGAAAATGATGGTTTTTCTTTAAGCAGGGAATATTTTTCGTTGAATGATTCGGTGATGATTGAATACCTGACATATGTTCCGCAAGATTATGTCCGCACCATGGTATTCTTCATAGGGAATCAATCGCGTCAAACTTCCTGTGTTAATTATCTTCAGAAACTATCAGTTGAAACCGGAACGAAAATATATTCATGGAACTACAGGGGATATGGCTATAGCAGTGGGAAATCCTCTTTTAATACTCAATTTGATGACAACCAGCATCTTTTTTCACTAATAAAATGCAGGGAAAGCAACAAAGAATTTATTGTTGTGGGGTATTCCCTTGGATCAGTTTTTGCTTCCAAACTGGGGTCGAACAACGAGGCGGATAAATTGATATTGTTGGCTCCTGTTTCTGATGTAAGGGACATGCTGGTTCACTACGAAAGGCAAATCATGAAGGGCTTTAAGTTCATATTTCGTCCTTTTATTGATTTAAAGGTAAGAGAAGCCTATGTAAATGACATTAGCAATACAAATGAAATTAAAAAGTTCAAGGGTGAATTGCTGGTTGTTCATTCAAAGGATGATGATCAATTGCCCTATTCCATGGGTAAAAGGCTGTATAAAAGCTCACCCTCTGCAAACAAAAAAATGATTACGACCAAAAAGGGTGGGCACGGAGCCCCTATGGAGGATGAAAACTGGAATGAAATAATTAAATGGATTAACAGCGGCTATAAACCATAAACCTCTCAAAATAATGGTCGAAATAAATTTGATAGCATGCTTACCATGAAACCGATTGTCTTTTTAATTTCTATTTTAACAGCCATACCCGCCTTTGCCCAGGAAAACTTTTTCAACCGCCTGGCGGAATCGGCGCTGGAGCTCACCAGTGAACCGGTTGATTATGACCCTTCCTATTATACCATCAGTTATCCCAATGGTGATATTCCCCGTAATAAAGGCGTATGCACCGACGTTATTATCAGGGCATACAGGAAGATGGGCATTGATTTGCAAAAAGAAGTTCATGAAGACATGAAGGCAAACTTTAGTAAGTATCCCAGGATATGGGGATTGAATAAGCCCGACAAAAACATTGATCATCGCCGGGTACCCAACCTGATGGTTTTTTTTGAGCGATTTGGTGACGTTAAGCCAATTACGCATAACCCTTCTGATTATAATCCTGGCGACATTGTCTGCTGGAATCTTGGAGGCGCAGTAACGCATATAGGCTTTGTGGTGAACAAAAAAACTGCCGATGGTAAAAGGTACAAAGTAGTTCACAATATTGGCGCCGGGCAGGTTTTAGAAGACTGTCTGTTTAGTTATAAAATAATCGGGCATTATCGATATGGAAGCAATATGCAGGAATATGGCAATTAATTGCAAAACTGGTGCCTATACTGGTTACAAGAAGAGGAGAAACCTGACTTTAATCCTGTATACAGGAATTGTTTTCATGGTAATCTGTTCTTGCGGAACCGAAAAGCATGTTCTTTCATTTGCTGATACATTAAGAATTGAGCATGATTTAAGGGTAATAACCCAAACTAACGGTTTCAGAAATTATCGTAATGTGGAAGGTTTAAATAGTGTTGCCGAATATATCTTTAATGAGTTTTCAAAAACCTGTGATACCGCATATTATCAATCTTTTTTCGTAAATGAAGTTGAATACAGGAATGTTATCGGTATTCTTGGAAAAAATAAGACTGACAGGATAGTTATTGGAGCGCATTATGATGTTGCCGGTGAACAGCAGGGGGCCGATGACAATGCGAGCGGGATTACCGGCATATTAGAGTTGTCGCGATTATTTTCCATTGATAAACCTGATCACCAGATTGAATTTGTAGCGTATAGCTTAGAAGAACCTCCGTTTTTTCGCACTGATTATATGGGTAGTCATATTCATGCCAGGTCACTGTTCGAAAACGAGACTGAAATTATGGGAATGATATGTCTCGATATGATTGGATATTTTAATGAAAACAAAAACTCACAGTATTATCCTATTGGATTATTAAAGCTTTTTTACGGCAATAAGGGAGATTTTATAACGGTAGTTCAAAAATTTGGCAATGGTAAATTTGGAAGACAGATTAAAAGGAAAATGAAGAAATGCAATCTAATAAAAACCAAATCTTTCAGGGCACCCTCAAAAGTACCGGGAATTGATTTTTCAGACCATTTGAACTATTGGAGGTACAACTACAATGCCGTGATGATAACAAATTCTGCATTTTATCGTAATCCAAACTACCATAAGTCGTCCGATACATTGGCAACGCTTGATGTCCAACGAATGGGACTCGTTATAGATGAAATTTTTTTAACCATAAAGGAACTAAAGTAGAACTCAAACCCAATTCCATTTGCCCCTTTGAAATTGAATTTTTAAAAAAACTACATTACAAAAATTTAGCTAAATTGGTATAGAAATTTCCAACGTATGGAGAAAAAGGCATTGGTGAAAATTCGCGAAGGACAGGTTACAAAAGCGGTTAGAATTACCTCTGACTCCAAACCGGAAATTTTTGATGATAACATTACCAAATGGCAAAGTTTAATTGATACGCTTGCCCGGATATTGGACGTGCCTTCGGGCCTGATTATGCGTTTGAATGAAGATAGCCTTGAAGTTTTTCTTAAAAGCAATACCGTTGGCAACCCATACAAAGTAAATGAAAAAGCTCCTTTGCTGCACGGCCTTTATTGTGAAACGGTAGTTGGAACGCAAAATCACCTTATTGTTGCTGATGCCACCAAAAATGAACTCTGGCAGAATAATCCCGATGTAGAACTGAAAATGATTTCATACATGGGAGTGCCGATTAATTGGCCTGATGGAGAGTGCTTTGGCACGGTTTGCGTGTTAGACAATAAAGAAAATTACTTTAATAGTGATTTTCTCGATTTAATCAATCAGATTAAATTGCACATTGAACTCGATTTGCAGTTTCTGATTACCAATAATGATCTCAAGGAACTTAACGCATTAAAAACAAAGTTCATCTCCGTAATTTCTCATGATATCAGAGGAAATATGGGCACCATTCATCAATTCCTGCAATTAATAACCAGTGATATTGATGCATATAACGCAAAGGAACTGAAGGAATCACTGATTTCTTTAAGTCAGATTAGTTCATCGTCATATAATACCCTGGACAACCTCCTCCGATGGTTGAAAAATGACCTGACCAAATTAGAACCCGATATTCAACCGGTGGATATCAAAGGAATTATTGAGGAGGTCCTTGCTTTTTTTAAACTGGTTGCTGAGCATAAGTCGATTGAAATTTCCACATCAATAGCTGGTTCCGCCATTGTGAGAACAGACAGGAACATGATTACCACCATAATGAGAAACATCACATCCAATGCCGTAAAATTCAACAAGGTTGGGGGAAAAATAGCTATTGGTGTTAAAACAGAGAACCTTAGGCACATCATAACCATTGAAGATACGGGTAAAGGTATGTCTGCTGACGATGTAAACAAATTGTTCGGGCACGATGTAAATCAAACTGCCGGAACCAGCGGTGAAAGCGGTTCGGGAATAGGTCTTTTACTGGTAAAAGACTTTGTTGATAAACTTGGTGCTACCATAACTGTAGAAAGTATTTTGCACAAAGGCACCATATTTACGATAGCCCTCTGAACCTCCTTTTTCATCATCATCCCTAAACAAATGAGCCAATTTTTTGTATTGTTATAAAAATCAAACAGTATGAAAATTGGTATTATTGGAACAGGGAGCGTTGGGCAGACTTTCGCACCAAGGCTTATTGAGCTGGGCCATGAGGTAATGATGGGGACCAGGAATGTTGAGGCAAAAAAAGCCGATGCTGCTTTCAGCAGATGGCATGAATCAAACAAAATTGTCAGGTTGGGAACATTTGCTGAGGCTGCAGCTTTTGGAGAGATCGTTTTAAACGTAACCCACGGCGGGAGTAGTATTCAGGCTCTCAAGCTTGCTGAGGAAAAAAATCTTAGTGGAAAAATTATTATTGACATTGCCAATCCACTGGATGCCAGTAACGGCATGCCCCCGGTACTGATTAAAGAGCTTTCCAACACCAATTCCCTGGGTGAGGAGATACAAAAAACCTTTCCTGATGCCAAAGTGGTAAAAACCATGAATACCATGTGGGCAGGAATAATGGTAAACCCGAAAATGATCGATAATGGTAACCATACTGCTTTTATTTGCGGAAACAACGATGGGGCAAAAGCCACTGTGAAGGCTCTGATGAATGAGTTTGGCTGGGAAAACAGCAGCATTCTCGACATCGGAGATATCAGTGCATCAAGAGGCACTGAAGCTATTTTGCCTGTCTGGTTGCGCATTTGGGGGGCCAGGCAGAATGCAGCGTTTAATTTCATGGTGGTAGGATAAATTGGCTTTGAAGACTTCCAAACCTAATAAATACACCAATTATAACAAGCTACCAGGTCTACCAGGTCTACCGGGTAGTTTTATGTGATCATGCAACCCGCCTGACATTGGCTCAGCGTGGCAGATAGCGCTGCCATAAAGTCGTTAAGGTTAAAGAGAAACGCGTAACAAAGGGAATGGTGGCGGATTCAATTCGAAATTATCAATATATGATACAGCCTAATGCACGTTATATGTAAGAGCGGTTCTTTAAGTTAAATATTTCTTGATATTTTTGTTGTACAAAACCGCTGTGAAAATCTATTTTCAGGCTATAATTCTTTTTCCCGATGATTGTCGCCCAAACAACCCCGGATCGGATTTCAACTTACCGTCATGCATATTTCAATTCATTACCGGAGTTCCAGGAGTTATTCCTGGAGCTGATGGTTCCGAATGCTGATTTATTTATTGTTCAGCTGGACGGTTCTGATGTTGGGTATGCCATTATAAATAGCGACGGGCAGTTAATAGAGTTTTACATATTACCAAAATACCTTGCTATAAGCCAGCGTGTCTTTCTTCAATTACTGGAAAGCCTTCCCATAAAATCGGTATTTTGCAAATCATTCGATTCGCTTTTGCTATGCAACTGCCTGGCATTGTCACTTCCCTATGCTATTGAAGGGGTATTGTACCGCGATTATACCAATCCATTAATAACCAAAGATCCGGATTTGCGGATGCTGAAGGCCACCATCTCATCATCTCAAAAACTTCTGCAGCAGGACTCGTCAATCAGGGAACTTTTTGAAACGCCACAGCAATTACACCAATTCGTGGATAAGGAGTTCGTCTTTGAGTTTTATAAACAGGATAACCTGGTTGGGTGTGGAATGGTTATCAGAACGCATGCTGATTGGAATTTTTGTGATTTGGGCGTTTGGGTTAATCCTGCGCACCGGAAAATGGGAATTGGCTCCAACATACTTATTTACCTAAGGGAAATTGCCATAACAAATAATATGAAGCCGAGCTGCGGCTGCGCCATCGATAATATTGCATCACAAAAGGCTATTGAAAAAAGCGGATATGTGAGCAGGCACAGGATGATAGCGTTTAATTGCCCAAATTAACATAACTATGAAAGTTTTATTGCTTATTCCATTCCTGCTGTCGTGGCTACCTTTATTTTCACAGCAGCCGGCCTATACGGCGGATACTTTGGTGTTGAAATCGGCAATCCTTAATGAAGATAGAACAGTGATTGTATATAAACCAATTGGCATTTCAGCCGGAGATTCCATATCGTTCTTATACCTTATCGATGGGGAGTATTCCTTTTACCGGTATGGCCGTCTTTCGGAGGAAATTCCTGATCTTGTCACAGACATAATTGCTGTTGGTATCATTAATACCGACAGACGGCGTGACCTGCTATATATTCATGGCGGTGATCATTTTCTTGATTTTATTACCAATGAATTAATTCCGTTGGTTGAAAAAGGATATTGTTCAAACAACAGGATCCTATACGGGCATTCCTTTGGAGGGGGCTACACTGTGTATACACTCTTAAACCGGCCAAATTCCTTTAACTGTTATATAGCATCAAGTCCCACGCCGATTATGCAGTTAATAAAAGGTGAGGATTACCTGAAAACCGACAGTCAGCTTAAAACCAAAACAAATTTTTATGTGAGCTATGGTTCAAGGGATATGGGACAGGTTCGTAAGTGGGCTCAGCGCCTTAAGGACAATCTAAACAATTTGTCCTTTAATAACCTGGAGTGGCATTATACTGTATTTGAAGGATCAGACCACAATACCAGCGCTGCAGAATCATTAATTACCGGTTTAAAATTATACCAAACTACAACAGCAGCAGAACATGAATAATCCCATTATCCCTTTTTACAAGCAGATTGATCAGTATATAGTAAAAGCTGAAGGCTGCCATATGTTTGATGCCAATGGCAAGCGTTATGTTGATTTTGAATCGGGTGACTGGGCAGCAAACATCGGGCATTCAAACAAAGCTATCAATGCCATTATCCGGGAACAAGCCGAAAAGCTTATACATGACGGTTTGCGATTTCGCAACAGGGAGTCAGAGGCATTGGCTGAAAAACTTTCAGCAATAACCGGGTTAAGAAACAGTAAGTCCGTTTTTGTTAATTCCGGATCAGAGGCCGTTAACTTAGCCTTAACCCTGGCTAAAAAACTCACTGGAAGGCAAAAAATCCTCAAAATGGATTGCACTTATTTATCGGCATTCGGACACGGTCAGATATCACCTGAAAACACCAACCTGATCAGTATACCTATAAATGAAACAGAAAAAATTGCATCGATTGATTTTACACAAATTGCCGGTTTTGCTTTTGAACCCGGAAATTCATGGGGACTGATAAAAATTCCGGATGAACTTTTTATTGCTGCAATTGCAGAAAAAATCCGGGCTTATGACGGATTACTCATTGCAAATGAAGTAACCACCGGATTTGGCAGAACAGGTAAATGGTTTGGCTTTCAACATTACCCGTACAATCCTGATATCATTTCGGTAGGGAAGGCGCTTGGCAACGGATATCCGGTGAGCGGTGTATGCGTTGCAGAGACCATTGCCGGGAAATTTGAACATTCCCCTTTCCGGTATGCACAGTCGCATCAAAACGATCCGTTGGGTTGTGCCATAGGGCTGGGGGTAATTGATTTCATGGAAACCAATCACTTAATTGAAAAAGCAGAGGATAGAGGAAGGTATTTTAAACATCTGCTTATCGGATTGCATCAAAAAAATGGGCATTTCATCAAGGATATCAGGGGTAATGGACTGATGTTGGCCATGGAGTTGGATACAGCCGAACATGCAGCAACCATTTATGAACAGTTAATTGACAAGGGCTTTCTTGCAGGCCAAAAGGAGAATGTTCTGCGATTTATGCCACCATTGATTATTCCGGAACCGGATATAGATGATTTGATATTGGCCATCAATAATATACTTAACTGTTTAGGCTAATGATCTCAGGCAAAAAAGAGCCAGGTATTAAACTGGTGATTTTAATAGTCATCATTGTTACCGGAATTGTTACCTGCATAAATCCAATATATCCTCAGGAGCAATTGCTCCAGCATTCAGGCACCCTGGTTTTGCTCACTGTGCTTTTTTTGGATTTGAGAAAAAGCCGGGCTACACTTTTTGCATTTGTATTTTTCGCCGGTTACATTTTACTCCACATTATTGGTGCCCGTTATATTTATTCCTATGTGCCCTATAACAAATGGTATGGCGCAGTTATTGGGTTATTCACCGACCCACCCGTTTATGTCTCTGAGAGCAGGAATGGTTATGACAGGTTTGTCCATTTTGCCTATGGGATATTGTTATTTCCCTATATTTATGAAGTCCTGGGTTATAAAAGAACAATCGACAAGCGCATGTTAATCATCCTGGTATGGGCAATTATGCAGTCCGTTTCCATGGTATATGAGATATTTGAATGGGGCCTCACACTGGCCTTATCACCTGAAGCTGCAAACGATTATAATGGTCAGCAAGGAGATATGTGGGATGCACAAAAGGACATGTTTCTGGCCATGCTGGGGTCAACAATAATGGCCGGCATTTATTTGTTTTCTCCTGTTGCAGAATTCTTAAAGAGGAAAGAAAAAATCGGGTTGGACTGATTCTGCTACTTTTATTACTTTAGCCGCATATGGAATTTCAGTTCATAAAACCAACAGGATTTCTTGGCAGGTATATCCGTTTCTTTTGCTTTATGGAGTCAGGTGCTTCAGAAGGGAATGTAACTGAAAGGGTTATTCCCATTGGAAATGTGCAAATGATGTTTCATTACAGGGATCCTTTTGTTGTGCTGAATGCGGACAATACATGCATAAAACAGCCAAGATCATTAGTAAGTGGACTTTGTGATTCCTTTTCAGACGTATCAACCAACGGAGCTACCGGCGTCGTATTTGTAAGTTTCACTCCCCCGGGAGCATGCAATTTTTTCGATTTTGCACTTAGTGAAGTTGAAAACCAGAGCATTAATCTTCTTGATGTATACCATTCAGAAATAAGAAAAACCGAAGAAGAACTTATTTCAGCCGGTTCAATCAAAGAAAGGGTTGGTGTAATTGAGAACTATCTGATAAGAAGATTCAGTCCCATTCCTGAGTATGATGAACTGTTGCTCCAAAAAGGCATTAACTATATCGTGGAAAAGCGGGGCCAGCTAAACGCCCATGCTGTAGCCGACGCCCTTTCGGTGAGTCCAAGAACCCTTGAGCGGAAGTTTTCGCAATATATAGGTAAAACCACCAAGCAGTTAATCAGGCTGCAAAGATTTCACCAGGTTCTTACATCTTTTGGCAAAGGCACTAATTCCAGCATGACCGGGTTTGCCTACGATAACGGTTATTTTGACCAGGCGCATTTTATCCATGATTTTAAAAAAATGTCGGGATACACGCCAAAGCAATTTTTTTCAAAGTATCCTGATTGCAGGGTTCAATAGAAGGTTTTTTTGAGCCATCCTGCTTTGTCGTTTTTTTACAATTTTATTCCTGTTGCTATAGGTTGTTTTGTCGTTTTAACTCAATAAAACAATTATGACTGATACCAAGCTGGCCAATAAGGGAATGATTATGGTAAAAAACGCCCATACCAATAATCTTAAGAACATCAACATTGAGATTCCAAAACATACTTTTGTCGTTTTTACAGGTGTTTCAGGATCGGGTAAATCATCATTGCTTTTTGATACCATTTATACTGAAGCTCAACGGCAGCTGATTGAAACATTCTCAACATTTGCCCGCACCAGAATGCCTAAGTTGTCACGACCTGATGTTGATGATATCCTTAATTTGTCTACCGCAATCGTTATTGATCAAAAGCGCATGGGCAACAATATGCGCAGCACTGTTGGCACCGTAACGGAAATTAATACATACCTCCGGTTGCTCTACTCCCGGGTTGGCAAGCCATTCATCGGGCCATCATTTTATTTTTCTTTCAACCATCCCGAAGGGATGTGTCCTCATTGTCACGGACTGGGAAAGCAAATAAAAATTGACCTTGACTTGTTCCTTGACAGGAAAAAATCCATTGTTGAAGGCGCTATAACACATCCTCACTATAAACCCGGAGGTTTTCTGTACAAGGAACTAATACAGGCAGGCATTGTGGATGTGGAAAAACCCATATCGGATTTTTCGCCTGAGGAGCTTGACTTGCTGCTATATTCAGAGCCGTTTAAGATTAAGAACAGCAAGGAAAAATTTACTTATCAGCGAAATTTCGAAGGTATTGCACGCAAGCTTGAAAAGGCAGTTACTGCCAGGGCAGATGATGAAATTGTTGAGGACGATAAAAACGCCTATGAGCGGTACTTTAAATATCAAACCTGCCAACAATGCGGAGGAACACGATTAAATGACAGGGCGCGAGGCGTTAAGCTGAGGGGGCTTTCGATAGATGAGGTTTGCCATATGGAATTGGAAGACGTATTGCCTTTTTTACAGCACATTCAGGATGAAATATCCCGGCCGGTTTTACGGAAAGCACAATTCCTTTTACAGCAACTCATAGAATCGGGAGTGGGCTATCTTTCACTTGACAGGGCTGTTTCAACACTTTCAGGCGGAGAATCACAACGGGTTAAAATGTCGAAACAACTCGACTGCAATCTGACTGACATGATTTATGTGCTTGATGAACCTACAATTGGTCTTCATCCGCGTGATACGGCGAATATGTTGAACATCCTGAACAGGTTAAAAGATAAGGGAAATTCGGTGTACGTTGTGGAACATGATCCGGACATAATCCGTGCTGCTGAGTGGATAGTTGATATTGGTCCCCGGGCCGGAAAGCTGGGCGGCGAAATTGTATATAACGGTTTACCCGCGGGTCTTTATAACGCAAACAGTGTAACCGGTGAATACCTATTCAAAAGGGAAAAGCAGAAATACCAAAGGAAAATTGCCGATACCTTTTACACCATAACCAATGCCAATGCCAATAACCTGAAAAATGTAAGCGTAAAGATACCTCGTGGTTTATTGACTTGTATAACCGGTGTTGCCGGAAGCGGCAAAAGCAGCCTTATACATGAGTGTTTTGCCAGGCAACATCCTGAATCTATCGTGATTGATCAGTCGCCCATTGGCAAATCATCCAGGGCGAATGCCGCAACCTTTATTGGTGTGTTTGATTTTATCAGAAAAGAATTTTCCGCTTCCACCAATGTCGATGCTTCACTTTTCAGCTTTAACTCAAAAGGTGCATGCCCAAAGTGCAACGGACAGGGCGTATTGACTTTTGAATTGCATTTTCTTGATTCGGTAAAAACAACGTGCGATGAGTGTGAGGGAAAACGCTATCATGCAGAGGTTTTATTGTTAAAGCATCAGGGAAGAAACATAGCCGAAGTGTTGGACATGACTGTAAATCAGGCGTATGATTTCTTTTCATCAGCTAAGATTAGAAATCATTTGCGTCTCCTGCAGGAAGTGGGGCTTGGCTACCTTAAGCTTGGGCAGTCGCTCAGCACGCTGTCGGGTGGAGAATGCCAGCGTTTAAAAATTGCGACGGAACTAAAAAAAGAGGGCAACATATATATCATGGATGAACCCACTACCGGGCTTCATATGTCGGATATCGATAATTTTTACCGGATAATAAAATCGTTAATTGCAAAAAACAATACGGTGATCATTATTGAGCACAACCTTGATATAATAAAAGCAGCGGATTGGATTATCGATTTAGGGCCCGAAGGAGGCAAAAAGGGTGGCAAGTTGATTTTTCAAGGAATACCTGAGGACATGATCCATTGCAGTGATTCTTACACCGCAAGGTATTTAAGAGACCTCCTTTAGACCGAAAAATCTCCCCGTAAGGTTGAAATGGTAGCAGAATCGCCCAAATGAGCATTTTTATTTGTATCATTGTATATAAAGAAATTGTTAACATATGTCTCAGTATATAGGGGTACTCACATCGGGCGGGGATTCACCCGGCCTGAATGCAGCAATAAGAGGGCTTGGGAAGGCATCCATGCATAATTACCATTTTGAAGTGGTTGGATTCAAGGACGGGTTCAGGGGCCTCGTGGAAAACAGGTTTATGAAACTCGACAGGCATAATCTCTCCGGCATTCTGACCATCGGAGGCACAATCCTGGGAACAAGCAGGGACAAGCCGCATAAAATGCCCATGGGCAATATGGTTGCAGATATGACCGATGTAATTGTGGAGAATTACCATAAGCATCATCTTGATGCGCTGGTATGCATCGGAGGAGGAGGCACCCAAAAGAATGCCTATGCGCTTATGAAAAAAGGGCTAAACATCATTACACTTCCCAAAACCATTGACAATGATGTGGCCATGACTGACATGAGTTTTGGGTTTGATACCGCTTTTGGTATAGCCGTTGAGGCCATTGACCGGTTGCACAGTACGGCGCATAGCCACCACAGAATTGTATTGGTGGAGATTATGGGGCATATGTCAGGTTGGCTTGCATTGGGTGCCGGTTTATCAGGAGGCGCCGATGTTATTCTGATTCCGGAAATCCCTTACGACATTAATAAAGTATCCGATTCTATTTTGTCCAGGGTTAAAGACGGTTCAAATTTTAGTATTGTAGCTGTTGCTGAAGGTGCAGTTTCAAGAAAAACCGTGAAAAGAGCCAATGAATACAGGGCAAAAATTGAAAAGTGCAAAGACAAGGATGAACTGTCAAAGCTGAAGCGACAGCTAAAAAAATGCGAAGGAATACAAATAGGACATTCGCTTAAACTGGCCCGAAAGCTTGAAGAAATGACCCGGCTTGAATCACGCGTTACCATCCTTGGGCATTTACAGCGCGGGGGAACACCCTCGGCAGCCGACCGTTTGCTGGCGACCAGGCTTGGAACAGCATGTGCAGATTATATTAAGCAGGGAATATTTGGTGTTATGGTTGCCTCACAGGGGGAGACCACTGTACCTGTTCCTCTTGAGGAAGTTGCCGGAAAAAGGAAAACCGTACCTCCCGATCACGACTGGATTAAAAGCGCCAGGGCAGTAGGCACTTGCCTGGGAGATTGATATGGGAAGAAATAATGCATTGCAGGCAGAATACATTGCCCGCATCAACAGGACCATTGATTACATTGAGGCTAATATTGACAAGCCGATGACACTGGAAGAATTGGCCTCAGTTGCCAATTTTTCCAGGTTTCATTTCAACCGTATATTTCAGTCGATTGTAGGCGAATCGCCTTTTCAGTTTATATTAAGGGTAAGGATTGAGAAAGCAGCTACATTGCTGCTGATCAACAGCAATGAAAGCATTTCGGCCATTGCATTCAAATGCGGCTTTTCTGATATATCGATATTCTCACGAAATTTCAAAAACTACTTCGGCAGATCAGCTACCGCTTACCGGGAGGCTCCTGAGAAAAATAGCAATATAAGTCAAGCCGATAGCAATACAAGTAAAACGAATAGCAACAAAGGTCAAAAGGTTAACAGGCCGGGGCTATATTTTTGTCCTGAATTAAAAACCAATCATTGGAGGACAAAAATGAAACAAAACAAAAGTGTGGAAGTTAGAGAGCTTCCGAAGATGACAGTAGCCTACATCAGGCACATCGGACCGTATAAAGGTAACGCAACGCTGTTTGAGCGCCTGTGGGACAGGTTGTTTTCATGGGCAGGGCCGCGGAATTTAATCGGCGGTAAGGATTTCAGGTCGCTGATTATTTACCATGACGATCCGGGGGTGACAATTGAAGACAAGCTCAGAATGAGCGTTTGCATTACAGTGCCACCCGATACCAAGGTAGACGGAGAGGTAGGAAAAATGGACATTGAGGCCGCCAGGTACGTCATTGCCCGTTTTGAAATCACTTCGGATGAATTCCAGCAGGCATGGGACTGGGTTTATGGCCAGTGGTTTCCGGCAAGCGGTTATCAGCCCGATGATAAGCCGTGTTTCGAAATGTATCCTGAAGAGCCGAAGGATGGAAAGTTTGTTGTGGATATCTGCGTTCCTGTAAAGCCAATGTAACCGGTGGCCGGGGCTGAGTGTGAAATCCTCCTGCAGGAATAAGTCAGGCTGAGCTTATTACCACTGCCATACGATTGCACCAATCAATATTATTGATCAACTAAAGGTGCAATTGTATGGCTAAATTTCCACTCCCATTACCAATAACATCATCAATTTGTATTTCATTGCCCTGCCTGTGTTTAAAAGCCTGTTCAAGGGCTTCTTTTTGATGATGGTGAAAACACTGATATAAGTGTGACCTTCATCTGCCATATGATGTTGTGTAAAGTTTGAGATAAGAAACCAGGATTAGGGTGATTGTGAAATTATGTTAGATTTGTAATGAAAATTGTAATAACGCAAACTATGAGAATAATTGGCTTTGTTCTTTCAGGTGTGGTTTTAATAACCACTTTGGGTTGCAAGCAGCAGCAGGACAGGTTTAATGAATATCCGATTGCATCGGTTGACATAAAGAATGTTGTTATTAACGACAGTTTTTGGCTGCCAAAAATCAAGATTATACAGGATTCTACCATTTCCTATGCATTCAATAAATGCGAAGATGAAGGACGCATGGAAAACTTCCTCATAGCCGGTGGAAAAAAAGAAGGCAAGGTTTGCGGCAAAATGCCCTTTGATGATACCGATTTATATAAAATTATTGAAGGGGCTTCCTATTCATTAATAAGCAATCCCAATCCTGCTCTTGATGCCTATATTGATTCCATTGTTTCCATCATTAAAATCGGACAGGAACCAGATGGGTATATAACAACCTGGTTTACCATCGACCCGCTCAATCCACCGGCCAGCTGGGTAAAACCATCAAAAAGCCGTTGGGAGAACGAAATATCCAGTCACGAGCTATACAACAGCGGACATTTGTTTGAGGCTGCGGCTGCACATTATCTGGCAACCGGGAAAAGAAATTTTCTTGACATTGCCCTTAAGAACGCCGATATGCTGGTTGACAATTTTGGCCCGGGCAAGCTGGCAGTGCCTCCGGGACATCAGGTTATCGAAACCGGCCTGGTAAAACTCTATAATATTACGCATAATCAGGAGTACCTTAAACTGGCCAGGTTCTTTCTGGATATCCGGGGCGATTCTACTACACATAAGCTTTATGGCGCATATAACCAGGATCATCTGCCGGTTATTGCGCAGGATGAGGTTGTAGGACATGCCGTAAGGGCAGTTTATATGTATGCGGGAATGACTGATATTGCTGCTATTTATGGCAATGCAGAATACCGCAAGGCTACAGATGCGCTATGGGAAAACATGGTGAATAAAAAGATGTACATTACAGGTGGCATTGGCGCACGCCATGATGGCGAATCTTTTGGTGATAATTATGAGTTACCCGACCTTACGGCGTATAGTGAAACCTGTGCGGCCATTGGAAGTGTTTATTGGAATCAGCGGTTGTTTCAACTTACGGGCGATTCAAAATACGGCGATATTATGGAAAGGGCATTATACAATGCGCTTATAGCAGGGATATCGGTTACAGGCAAAGCGTTCTTCTATCCTAATCCTTTGGAATCGGATGGCAAGTATGCCTTTAATATGGGTTCCGCCACGCGCCAGCCCTGGTTTGATTGTTCATGTTGTCCTACCAACCTTGTAAGGTTTTTGCCTTCGATACCCGGCCTGATATATGCGGCCAACAAAGACAGTTTATATATAAACCTCTTTGTCTCCAACAATGCCCTGGTGAAAATTAATGACAACAACATAAAAATAAACCAAAAAACCAGCTATCCGTGGGAAGGGAAAGTTGTTATTACCGTTAATCCTGAAAAAAGCACGCCCTTCACATTGAAGGTAAGAATACCGGGGTGGGCACAAAACGAACCTGTTCCGGGGGATTTGTATTCGTATGCAAACGAACAAACAGGTGACATCGTGCTGAAGGTAAACGGGGAAAACATTGGCTTACAAATGGAAAAAGGGTTTGCAGTGATTTCCAGGGAATGGAAGGAAGGTGATCAGGTGGAATTAAACCTGCCCATGAAAGTGCGTAAAGTTATTGCCAATGAAATGGTGGCTGACAAGAGCAATAAGGTAGCCATTGAATATGGCCCCATTGTATATTGTGCCGAAGAAATCGATAACAGGAAAATTGCCGATGTTACCATTGCAGGAGAAACTGTATTCAACGTCGAAAGAAAGAAGCTTTTAACGGAGAATGTAAACCTGGTTACCGCCGGTGAAGTAAAGCTGATACCCTATTATTTGTGGTCGAACCGTGGAACAGGTAAAATGAAAGTATGGTTTCCTCAGGGAGGACTGGAATAATGCAACGAACGCACAAATCATTTGAAAACCTGTCCATTTTTGCTTCGCAAACCTACTTACATAAATAAATAATGAAAAAGCCTATTGGCATAAGTATTGTTTTTACACTTTTATTGAGTGTTGCCGCTTACCCTCAAATTACATTTGAAAAAGGATATTTTATTTCTGATTCCGGTGATAGCGTTGAATGCCTGATAAGGAATTCAGCATGGGTATACAATCCGACACAATTTCAATATAAACTAACAGAAGAGGGTGAATTAAAAGTTGGGTCAATTCAAGATGTTAAGGAGTTTTGCGTTTATGGTGACAATAAATATGTACGCGCTTCGGTTAACATAGATTTATCAAGTAGCCATTTGGATGAAATGACAGCTGACAGAAATCCTACCTATACCTATAAAACACTTTTTTTGCGGGTAATTGTCGAAGGACCTGCTACGCTGTTGGCTTATAAAAAAGACAATTATGTTGAACGGTTTTTATTCCATGTAAAAGGATCGGACATTCATCAGTTGGTTTATAAGGCTTACAAAGTAACTGCCGATGAATTTGCCTACAATAATATGTATAGGCAACAGCTAATCAATGAAGTCTTGTGTAAGAAAAGTGTTCGCGATCTTGAAAATTTAGATTACAATGAAAGAGATTTGAAGAAGTTCTTTATGGAATATAATCAATGCATTGATTCTAACTATGTAATTACGAAGGCCTCCAGGCATGATTGGTTGTATCTGTCGGTAAAACCTGCCTTGACTTATTTCAATGCTGATCTTTCAAATACTGCGATAAATGATTACGAACCTTCATTTGATCATAAATTAGGGTTCAGGCTTGGTATTGAAGCTGAATGCTTTTTGCCCTTTAACAAGAACAAATGGAGTATAGTAATTGAGCCAAATTTTTCCGGCTTCAGGGCTGAAAATACAACAGCATCACTTTGGATTGGTGATAATGTTCTTACGAAGATAGACTATAAAGCATTTGACCTGCCCGTGGGATTGCGGCACAGTTTTTACCTTAACACCAAATCATCAGTTTTCATCAATGCATTTTACATCCTTACTTCAGACTTTAATTCCTCAATTAAAGTTTATGAAGACCAATACCTGGTATATGACAATGAAACCAGTTCAGGGCATAATGTGGCATTAGGAATTGGTTACGAATATGACCAGCGGTTTAGTTTTGAATTTAGGTATAATTCTCCACGAGACCTTTTACAGAACAAAATTACATGGTGTTCAGACCTTAATATTGCTTCATTTATATTGGGCTATAGGTTCATACCATTACACTAGTATTTTCACTTTAAGATCCTGTAATAAATTGAGTTTTGTGAAGTGCGGTTGGGTGAATACCATAAAAAGCATTGTACTGTTTTTTTTCGCAGGCTTTTTCAGTCTTCATTTTTTAAGCGCGCAGGACACTGTACATTCCAGGAGTGTAAAAGTTCTTCCTGTTCCTGCCATAGGATACTCGCCGGAAACAAAGACCTATGTGGGTGCTGTTACTTTATTCACCTTCGATTTTTACCACGATTCCCTTACCCGCCTTTCCAACGCCAGGGCCGAGTTCAATTATACCTGGAACCGGCAGTCGATTTTTGATGTTGGCTGGAATATATTCTCCAGGCACGAAAAATGGTTTACCAGCGGTCAATTTCAGTATGCCAAATATCCTGAATTTTACTACGGAACAGGCTCAGATACACCCGATGACAACAAAGTTTCATACAGCAGCCGCAGGGTGGCATTTGAAGGGTATGCATTAAAAAACATTTCGCGAAAATGGTTTACCGGAATTAACATCAAGTACCGTCAGTACCGCGATGTGAAATATACCCGTGCTGCCGGTTTGGATTATCCTGAATTAAAAGATGGCTCTGTGACCGGAGTAGGAATAGCTGTTTTGCATGATACCAGAAATAACCTGCTTACGCCCTTAAGCGGCATGTATGCATTTGTAAACGGCACACTAAATTTCGCAAAAAACACGTACCTTGATGCGGTATTTGACTTGCGGGTTTACCAAACATGGCAAAATAAGTATACTACAGCCCTGCGTTGGTATAATGAGATCACTGCAGGCAGTCCTCCTTTTTTTGACTATGCACTGCTGGGGGGTGACAGGTTCGTAAGGGGTTACTATTCCGGAAGATACCGCGATAAAAACTTGAGTACACTGCAATTGGAATTCAGGTTTCCTGTGGTATGGCGATTCGGTATGGCAGCATTTGGCGGCGTTTCGAATGTGTTTTCCGATGTTCAGCATCTGGCGATGAAAGACAGCAAATACAATGGCGGCCTTGGCTTGCGGTTTATGGTTGATAAAAAAGACCGGACCAATTTGCGGATTGACTATGCAAAGGGCAACGGAAGCAACAGTGGGTTTTACATTGCTTTTGGCGAATCATTCTGAATTCCGGCTTTGAGCGTATTTATCTTAATGGCCATATGGTTATGGCCAAGCAATGGCCATAGTCCTGATAGGTTTGTGATACTTGAATAATGAAGCAATGGATTACTAAAAACGGCTATAAAATCACCAGGATATTGGGTGGCAGGAGCAATGTGTTCCTGGTATCAGGCGGTATTAAAAACATACTGGTTGATACCACGGTTTCACGAAACCGGAATGCATTGCAAAGGCGTCTTCATAAACTTGGCATTCATAACCTGGACTTCCTGGTTATAACCCATGCCCATTTTGATCATGCGGCAAACGCAAATCGGATAAAAGAAACCTTTCATCCCCGGGTAATTATCCATAAAAGTGAGGAACAGAATTTGCGCAATGGTGATAACATAATTCCGGAAGGTACCAACATCATAACCCGTTTAATAATGAATTTGCTGGGCAAAAGACTTTTTCACCTGTTCAGGTATGAGCCATGCATTCCTGATATAGTGGTTGGTGACAGATACGATTTTACCAACCACGGTTTAAGCGCTTTTCTTTTGCATACTCCCGGGCATACCTGCGGATCAATGAGCCTGGTTGTGGATGATGAAATTGCCCTTGTCGGAGATACCCTGTTTGGTGTATTTAAGGGGTCGGTATTTCCACCTTATGCCCGGGATAAGGAACTAATGGTAAAAAGCTGGAGCAGACTGCTGGAAACCGGTTGTTCCGTATTTCTTCCTTCACATGGCAGTGCCAATAGCAGAGCAGCGTTGCAAAGAGATTACAATAAAAGAAAGGCCTGCTGAAACCAACCTATTCCTTTGCGCATTGTTACATTTTATTAACGCTTGTATTGCTATATTTGCACAATTATGTCATCGGAACAAACCTCTACGATACGCACCCGCCTTCCGCATTGGATGAAAATGAAGAGGGCAAATGGTGAAACCTATTCAAAGGTGAAGAACCTGGTAATCAGGCAAAACCTGCATACCATTTGCACCAGCGGAAACTGTCCGAATATCGGAGAATGCTGGAACCATGGCACTGCTACCTTTATGATTCTTGGAAATATCTGTACCAGGCGATGCCGTTTTTGTTCAGTTCCTTCAGGCAAGCCACTTGCGGTTGACTGGATGGAGCCGGCAAGGTTGGCACAGTCAATAAAATCAATGGGTGTTAAGCATAGTGTTATTACCTCCGTTGACAGGGACGACCTTGAGGATTTGGGAGCCGGTTTGTGGACTGCCGTGATCCGTAAAGTTAAGGAGGTGAATCCTTCCACCACCATGGAGGTATTGATACCGGATTTCCAGGGAAGGAAGGAGTTGGTACAAAAAATCATCGATGAAAATCCGGAGGTTATATCGCATAACCTCGAAACAGTAGAATCCTTAAGCAGGCAAATCAGGAGTAAGGCTCGCTATCACATAAGCCTTGAAGTTCTTCGCTATGTGGCTTTATCAGGCGTCACAGCAAAATCCGGAATAATGCTGGGCCTTGGGGAAAAAGAGGAGGAGGTAATGGCAACAATGGATAACCTGGTTGAAGCCGGTGTTAAAGTAATGACAATAGGGCAATATCTGCAACCTACCCTCAACCACATGCCCGTAAGTGAGTTTATACATCCCGATCAGTTTGAAAAATACCGCGAGGCAGGATTACGCAAAGGCTTTGCCATTGTGGAGAGCAGCCCGTTGGTTCGATCATCATATCACGCCGAGAAGCATATTTTATGAAAAGGCCAATAGTTATTTCACTTATCCATTGTTTTGCATTTGTTTCTTTACTTGCACAAACCAAATCAGATTCGGCAGTTTATCACCGTGGGCTTGCTTTACTAAACAAGGCCAAATCAACCAGCGAATTCCTGGTAAGCGCCGCGTATTTCGACAGTGTTTCCATTGCGAATCCAACACATTGGCTTGCCTTTTATTATTCCGGACTGGCTAATACACTGGCTGCTCAGAATGCCGATGGAATAAAAAACAGTGATCAGATGCTCGACAAGGCTCAGCTGAAAACGGAAAAGGCATTTGAATTAATTCCCGAAGAGCCTGAATTACATGTTCTGCAAGCACTTATATACCAGGTAAGGTTGCTGAGCGATCCTCAAAACCGTGCCTTTAGCCTGGCCCAAAAAGCCGATGCAAGTTTAAAAAGGGCCTTTGCAGCTGATTCTTCGAATCCCAGGGCTCACTTTCTGCAGGGTAACAATGTGTTTTATACACCACCCATGTTTAAAGGAGGGCCAAAAAATGCCCTGCCGGTTTTTTTAAAAGCCAGGGAGAAATTCAGGGACTATACATTATCACTCAGCTTTATGCCTGACTGGGGAAAACAGCAGAATGAGGAGATGATTAAAAAGTGCAGGGAGTCAAAATTGTAAGCTTAACTGTAACCTATTTTTTTCTTTAAAGTATAAGGAAAGTGTTTATAACCAAATCCTTATATTATGGAACCCAAAGTTTGTCCGAAGACTCCCGGATGCCCCATTTTTAATGGTATATTAAAAGGAACCGAATTCACCGAAGTATATAAAAAGCAATATTGTGAAGCCGGAGAGGCCGGACGCAAACGCTGCAGGCGGTTCCAGGTTGCTTCAATAATAGGGAAATGTCCTCCCAATATTTTGCCCAATGCCACCAAGTCGGTGGAGGACATCATTGAGGACATGAAACAAAAGGGATTGATTTAAGCCAGCTCCTTATGTCTGAAGCAGCTGATGAGGTGGTCATTTACCATACCAATGGACTGCATAAAGGCATAACATATGGTTGAACCGGCAAATTTAAATCCCCGCTTTATCATATCCGCGCTCATCGCATCGGACACCGCTGATGTAACAGGGATATTTTCCATTGATTTCCATTTGTTCTGAATGGTTTTGCCTTTACTGAAGCTCCAGACATAACCCGAAAAACTTCCGAATTCCGCTCTGGTTAATCCGGCCATCTTTGCATTATGGATAACGGCCGGTATTTTTAACCGGTTGCGCACGATACCCGGGTTTAGCAACAATGCATCAATCTTCTTCTGATCGTAAGCGGCTACCTTATCGATATTAAAATTATCGAATGCCAAACGAAAGGCAGGCCTCTTGTTCAATATGGTAATCCAGCTAAGCCCGGCCTGAAAACAATCCAGTGAAAACATTTCGAAAACCCTGTTCTCATCAAACAGCGGGACACCCCATTCCCGGTCATGATACTCCACCATGACAGGATATTTTTCACTCCATCCGCAGCGGTTATTTTCCATATGCTTTTATTCTAACAACACAGCTGTTCCGCTACAGGTAACCATCAGCATGCTGCCGTTTGATCCAAGGGTTTCATAATCCAGGTCGATACCAACCACAGCATTGGCTCCCAAACGGCGGGCATTTTCTTCCATCTCATCCATGGCATTTTGTTTGGCTTCACGCAGCACTTCTTCATATGAAGCCGACCGCCCGCCAACAATATCACGGATGCCAGCAAATATATCCCTGAATATATTTGCTCCGATAATGGCTTCTCCGCTCACGATGCCATAGTAACGGCTAATTTTCCTTCCTTCTACTGAAGGGGTTGTGGTTAAAACGAGATTTTGCATAAGGTATTAATTTTGAAGCAAGTTATTGAGTTTTTTCTTGTCAGTAATAACAATATCGCGCCGGTCGACCTTAATAATGCCTTCATCTGACATTTCAGCGAGTGCCCGTGCCAGTGAAGGCCTGGCAACGCCAAAAAAGTCGGCCAGCTCGGTTTGACTTTGTTTAAGTTGGAATTGATTGCTATCGGGCTTGATATTGTTTAAGATGTAATTGGCAATTTTTTCTTTTATGGTTTTAAAAGAGAGGAACCTTATTTTATTGGACAGGAATTGGGTGCGGCTCGAGATGGCATTGAGGTAATTTTTAAGCACAACCTGGCTTTGCTGTAAAAGAAATATCAGCACGTCACGTGGTATGATCATTATAACGCAGGATTCATTGGCAATGATGTCAACCGGAAAGCGGTTATCCTTTCCAAATATGAAAGCAGCAGCCAGGGGCCTGGGTGCGGGAATATCCTCAATTTTTAGCCGCCTGCCCGAAAAATCCGACATTTCGCCCCTTACACTACCCTTAACTACGATAAGCATATCGTTACAAACGTCGTGCGCATAGGCAATGTAATCATCCCTTTGGTATTCTTTAAGCCTGAAAGGCTTGTCGCGAAAAAGTTCCCTGATCTGTTCCGCCGACATACCCATGAAAACATTGGTAAATGCAAGTTGGGGAAAAAAATCTTCCATTTTTTTATGATTGTAACATATGATACAAAATTACGGATCCGGTTGCCGTAAATTTGAATCAAAATTAAGCAAATAGCCAATAATTAACATGATGATACGCGAAGTAGTAAAAATAGATGAGGAATTGTGCAACGGGTGCGGTTTATGCGTGCCGGGATGTCATGAAGGAGCATTACAGATCATTGATGGCAAGGCCAGGTTAATAAGTGACCTGATGTGTGATGGTTTGGGAGCTTGCCTTGGTCATTGTCCGCAAGGGGCTATCAGCATTGAAAAAAGGGAAGCTGAATCATACAATGAAGCAAAGGTTATGGAAATCATGGTTGCAAAGGGAAAGAATACCATCATAGCCCATTTAAAACATTTAAAGGACCATAATGAAGTTGACTACCTGCGTGAAGGAGTCAAGTACCTGAAGTCAAGGGAGAACGATTTGCCATTCAACCTGCAGGAGGTAATCAATGAAGTTCATGGGTATAAAAATGGCTGCCAGCAGCGTGAGGGTGCTCAGCATGCTCATGAAGGAGGATGCCCCGGAAGCCGCAGCATGCAAATTGACAGGGGAACCATTGGAAGGGAAGTCAAGCCAGCCGTCCTTTCCAATGTGGCAGATGCAAACGGCCGGTCGGAGCTGACGCATTGGCCTGTTCAATTACATTTGGCAAATCCGCAGGCTCCTGCCTACAGGAACGCAGACCTTCTTATTGCTGCCGATTGTACGGCCTTTGCCATGGGTGACTTTCATAGTTACCTGAAAGGCAAGAGCCTGGTTATTGCTTGTCCTAAGCTCGACTCAAACACCGATGTGTATATAAACAAAATAACATCGATGATTGACCATTCAGGAATCAATACCATAACAGTGATGATTATGCAGGTTCCTTGTTGTGGCGGCTTGTTAAAGCTTGTTCAGCAAGCAGTGTCAGCCGCACAAAGAAAAGTGCCTGTAAAAATGATGGTGATATCGCTTGAAGGAAAAGTTTTGCAGGAGCAATGGGTGTAGAAGAAGTAGGGAGTAGGGAGTAGGGAGTAGGGAGTAGTAGGGAGTATGGAGTAGGGAGTAGGGAGTAGGGAGTAGGGAGTAGTAGGGAGTATGGAGTATGGAGTAGGGAGTAGGGAGTAGGGAGAAGAGAGTAGGGAGTATGAAGTATGGAGTATGGAGTAGGGAGTAGGGAGTAGGGAGTGAGGAGTGAGGAGTAAGACGAATCAACATATCAACAAATCAACGAATCAACAAATCAACAAATAAACGAATCAATAAATCAACAAATAAACGAATCAATAAATCAATAAATAATCATGGGAATGTTTTGTTTTCAATGCCAGGAAGCCGCTAAAGGCACAGGATGCGTCCTTAAGGGCGTATGCGGTAAAAACGAAGATGTAGCCAATTTGCAGGATCTTCTTTTGTTTGTAATGAAAGGTATATCCTTTTACACCCTTAAGCTTAGGGAAAAAGGTTATAACGAAAGTGACCCTGATGTTTTTGTTATGAAAGGGTTGTTTTCGACCATTACCAATGCCAATTTCAATAAACCCTACTTTATTGAAAAAATTAAGGAAGGACTGGCTTTGCGTGACAAACTGAAAGCCAGGCTGGGTAGTCAATCGGAACCACTACCGGATTGCGCTGTATGGTACAGCAATGATCCGGCAGAAATGGAAAGCAAGGCCATGCTGATTGGTTATTTGTCCGTAGGTGATGAGGATGTGCGCTCACTGCAGGGATTGATCATTTTTGGGATCAAGGGTATGGCTGCCTATGCTGAGCATGCCTATAATCTTGGAGAACAGGATCAGGCAATTTTCCGGTTCATGCACAAAGGGTTGGTGGCCACCATAGGTGAAAGAAGTACTGCCGAATTGCTTGCCCTGGTTAACGAAACGGGAAGTTACGGAGTAAAAGTCATGGCTTTACTTGATAAAGCAAACACAGGCAGGTACGGTAACCCAGAAATCACCAGCGTGAATATTGGTGTAAGGAAAAACCCCGGGATACTGATTAGCGGACACGACTTAAGGGATCTGGAGGATTTGCTTGAACAAACAACAGGAAGCGGCGTTGATGTATATACACACAGTGAAATGCTACCAGCCCATTATTATCCGTTTTTCAAGAAGTATCCCCAATTTGCGGGAAATTACGGTAATGCATGGTGGAAGCAGCGTGAGGAATTTACATCCTTTAATGGTCCTGTGCTCTTTACGACCAATTGCCTGGTTCCGCCACTTCCCGGCGCCGTTTATTCCGACAGAATTTACACAACCGGCGAGGCAGGCTTTGAAGGTTTTCCACACATTGCAGATCGCTCCAATGGCAAGGCCAAGGATTTCAGTGCAATCATTGAGCACGCAAAAAAATGTGAACCACCGGTTGAGATAGAGCAGGGTAGTATTACCGGCGGCTTTGCCCATGCACAGGTTTTTGCATTGGCCGACAAAGTAGTGGATGCGGTTAAGACAGGAAAAATAAGGAAGTTTTTTGTAATGGCCGGTTGTGATGGTCGCATGAAAAGCCGGGATTATTACAGCACATTTGCATCGGAATTGCCAAAAGACACGGTTATTTTAACCGCGGGATGCGCAAAATACAGGTACAACAAACTGCCTTTGGGTGATATTAATGGTATTCCCAGGGTTTTGGATGCCGGCCAGTGCAATGATTCGTACTCGCTTGCTGTAATAGCCTTAAAGTTGAAGGAGATATTTGAACTCAATGACATCAATGAGTTGCCGATTGAATACAATATAGCATGGTATGAACAAAAGGCTGTGATTGTTTTGCTTGCACTGTTATATCTTGGTGTTAAGAAAATACATCTGGGACCCACCTTGCCTGCCTTTTTATCGCCCAATATCGTCAATGTGCTTGTTGAGCATTTTGGTATATCGGGAATTAAGACCGTTCAGGAAGACATGGCTGCCATGCTTGCGTAAAAATTAAAAAACTGATATCATGAATGAATTTGAAAAATCAACTGTATTCGGCCTTGAAAAATCGATTCCGTATGCCGAAAACGCCACAGTGAGCAAGATGATTTTAAAAAAGCAAACAGGGAACATAACCCTGTTTGCTTTTGATGAGGGTCAAAGCCTTAGTGAGCACAGTGCTCCTTTTGATGCCTTTGTTCAGGTTATCGACGGCAAAGGAAAAATTATCATCAACAAACAGGAGTTCATCCTTTCAGCCGGCGAGGGAATAGTTATGCCTGCCAACATTCCTCATGCTGTGCAGGCAGTTGAAAAATTCAAGATGATGCTGGTAATGATCAGGGGGAATTAATCAAGTGACCTTGTTTTTCCCGATCCGATTACATTTGCATTGACCAGGGGGGTACCCTTATACATCACATCGCCGCTGCCTGTGATTTTGGTTTCAAGTTCTTTTTTTACAAAAACATGGGCTGAGCCGGAACCTGTAATATTTACAGAAGCTTCACTAACCGCGATGCCCAATGTTTTTAAATTTCCGGAACCGGTTATGCGTGCATCCAATTCATGCAATTCTGTTGGTCCCGCCAGGATAATATCGCCCGAGCCGGTTATTTCGGCATCAACCTCATGGGCAGTAAGCTTGTTTATGGTAATGGAACCACTGCCGCTGATTTTCAGATCAAGTTCATGCGATTTTATTTCGCCCTCACAAAGAAGGTCGCATGAACCTGCAACAGCAAGATGCCCAATTTCCGACATGGTGATATATATTTTTATATCTCCCAGTTTACGCCAGTATTTATCCTTTATTCTGAAGTTAAGAACATCGCCATCAGCCTCAATGCTAATGAGGTCAAGCGTGCTTTTTTCAGCCTCTATTTCCACCTTGGGGGTGGTACCCTGTATAACATAGGCACTTCCCGGCAATGCGAGAGAAACACCGCTGAAAGCTGGTACTTCAAACGTTTCTTTAACAGTTTGACCGGTTATTACGTTGTTTGCGCCCGATAATAGTATTAAACAGCCGATTATTATTGTTATCAGCCCCATTTTTTTATCTAAAATACATTTCATAGAATTAAAGATTGATTTGTAATAAGAACGATGCAGAATTGTTTTCGCTGCACGGTATTAAAAATGAAATTGCACGTCCGGCTGTACATGAAATAAATGTTATATTTGTTGACCGATATACCCGGACATTTCGCCTACTTTTATTATGAAGAAATATGATCCCATTCATCCTTATGGGGGAAAGCAATCCCAGTTTGACAAGCGTTACCTTGAAATGGCAAAAATATGGGCGCAGAATTCCTATTGTAAAAGAAGACAGGTTGGCGCATTGATTGTGAAGGAGAGAATGATTATTTCAGATGGTTTTAACGGTACTCCGGCGGGATTTGAAAATGTTTGCGAGGATGAAAACTATGTAACCAAACCATATGTTTTGCATGCTGAGGCAAATGCAATAACAAAGGTTGCCAAGTCGAATAACAGCAGCGAAGGTGCTACCCTTTACATTACCACTTCTCCCTGTATGGAATGTTCAAAGCTCATTATTCAGTCGGGAATTCGCCGGGTAGTGTTTTGCGACAAATACCACAATCAGGATGGTATCGAATTGCTGCATAAGGCGGGAATTGAAGTGAACCATATTGAAATTTAAAGCAGGTGGAAATGAATTCAAGAAAAAGAAATATTTCTGTTTATTTGCCCATTCTTCTGGCTGTTTGCCTGGTGATTGGTATCCTGGCGGGAAGGTTCTTCGGCGGAACCAACAGTGAAAACAAGTTCATCATCATTCCAAAAGCCAATAAACTGGACAATGTATTAAATTATATTGAAAATGAATATGTTGATGAGGTTTCCAAATCTGAAATGATTGAGGATGTGATTCCGAAAATATTGTCGGAACTCGACCCTCATTCTCAATATATACCGGCACAGGAAGTACAAAAATTAAACGAACCGCTCGAAGGGAATTTTAGTGGAATAGGAATACAGTTTAACATGCTCAATGATACCCTGGTGGTTATTCAAACCGTTGCCAACGGGCCTTCACAAAAAATAGGGATTGTTGCAGGCGACAGAATAATTAAGGTGGATGGCAGGGTTGTAGCCGGAATGAATATTCCCAGTGATTCAATTGTTAATAAATTACGGGGCCCAAGGGGAACTTCGGTTGATGTTGAAGTTAGCCGCAGGAATGTTAAAGAACCGTTGAGTTTTACCATTGTACGGGATAATATCCCCCTGTACAGTGTGGATGTTGCCTATATGCTCAAAGACGATATAGGCTTTATAAAGCTCAACAAATTTTCGGCAACCACTGAGCAGGAATTTTTAACCGGAATCAGCAAGTTGCGTGGACTTGGCATGAAAAAGCTCATTCTTGACCTTCGTGAGAATGGCGGAGGATTTATGAATGCGGCAGTTTTTATTGCCGATCAGTTTCTGGCAGGCAATGAAATGATCGTATACACACAGGGAAAAGCCCGTGATAAACAGGAGTTTTTAAGCAATCCGGGGGGGTTATGTACCGACCTTGACATTGCCATACTTATCGATGAAGGGTCAGCTTCGGCAAGTGAGATACTTGCCGGTGCCATTCAGGATAATGACAGGGGTGTAATTATTGGCCGGAGGTCTTTTGGGAAAGGCCTTGTGCAGGAACAAATGTCACTTTCGGATGGTTCTGCCATAAGGCTTACCATAGCACGGTATTATACACCAACCGGAAGAAGTATTCAAAGGCCCTATAATCATAACCTCGAGGATTATTACAGTGAGTTGAATACCCGGTTTTTGAATGGCTCATTGCAAAATGCCGACAGCAACAAATTTGATGATTCACTTAAATTCACCACAGCCGGTGGTAAAACTGTATACGGGGGAGGGGGTATCATGCCGGATATCTTTGTTCCCATTGATACCACAGGAGCTACCGATTATTTTTACCGGATAAGAAACCAGGGATTGTTGTACCGGTATTCCCTCAAATATGCTGATGAGAACCGCGATGTACTTGCTACATTTAACACCCCTCAGGATTTTGTAAAAGAATTTGAAAAACGCAATGTATTAAGGAGCTTTATTGCTTTTGCCGCATCAGAAGGAGTAAAAGAAGTCCCAAAAGAGATAAAAATATCGGAGAAAATATTGAAAGTCCAGCTCTATGCATACATAGCCAGGAATTTTATGGACAATGATGGTTTTTATCCCATCATTCAGGATATTGATGACACCCTTCTCAAATCAATCGAGGTGCTTTCGGGGAGTGGTGAATAATTTGCTGTTAGATGAAGAAGCTCAGGATATATAAGGCTCGTTGGATACTTCTCCTTTTAATGACATTGGGTGTAATGTTACCGTTATCGGGCCAGCAGAAAGCAAGCGAGGCTGCCAAAAAAAAGGAAAAGGTAGAACGATCCTATAAAAAAGCATATGCAAAAGCGCGAAAGAAGACCATAAAGCACCGCAGATCAATTCAAACCGATGCCACTAAGGAAAGGATGGATGCAGTGGACAAGCGCGCCAGGGAAAATAACAGGAAAAATGATCCTGCGTTCTTTGAACGTTATTTTAAAAAGAAACGGCCACCAAAGAAATAATTTATTCGTAATTTTACTAATTAATCAGCCTTTCATATTATGGATGAAGATATTATATCATTATTGATTTATGGGGCTTTGGCGCTTCTAGGTGTAATTGCCAGCGCGGTTAAAAAGAAAAAGCAACAGCAACGGCCTCCTGTTTCGAGGCCTTCAAGACCCAATGTGCCTCCCACAATGTCGGCTGACCCTTACAGTGATTACGGACCTGAATTAGGTCCACTTGCTGAACTGTTTGATTTGCCAAAAACAGTGCGTGAAGAGCCTAAAGAGCCGGAATATGAATCGATTGAATACGGCCCTACAGTTGAGGAGGAAGGTTATTCCTTTGAGTCGGCTGAAGCTTCCGCTGAACTGGCAGGGATGGATGTGGAAAAGCCTTCCGGAATTATGGAAAAGCCTGTTTCGGAGATTGAATCATTTGAAGAAGGCCAGTCCGAAATTCAGAAGATGATTGCCAGGTATGATGCAGTAAAACGCGAAATGGAGAATAGTGATGATGATATAGCCAAAGGGGAAATTGTATCACTCGAAGCAGAAGAAGAAGCTGCAAAAAAGGAAAAATCAACAAAACCAGCCGGTTATTTTGATGCCCGTAAGGCAATTATATATTCAGAAATTTTGAAAAGAAGGGAATATTAATTAATTTAGTGTATACTATTTATTCATAGACCGAAATCAGATTCTAACATAACTAATTTAACATCAGAATATTAAAGAGTTCCGAATATTCGGAATTCTTTTTTTTATCGACCAATAGTATCGAGGAGGAAAATTATGACTAAAGTATCGTATATAACCGAAGAAGGTTTACAAAAATTAAAAGATGAGTTGGATCATCTGATGAATGTAGAGCGTCCTTCGATTTCCAGGCAAATTGCCGAAGCAAGGGATAAGGGAGATTTATCGGAGAATGCTGAATATGAAGCAGCTAAGGAAGCCCAGGGTATGCTTGAAATGAAGATTTCAAAGTTAAAAGATGCTATTGCCATTTCCAGGGTAATTGATGGTTCAAAACTTGATAATGAACGGATTCAGATACTAAATAAGATAAAAATCAGGAATACGCAGAATAACGCTACCATGCAATATACCATCGTATCTGACAGTGAAGCCGACCTGAAGCAGGGGAAGATTGCTGTGAGTACGCCTATTGCCAGGGGCCTTATCGGGAAAAAAGTAGGAGATAAGGTTGAAATTAAAGTACCCTCCGGCGTTATTCCATTTGAAATCATCGAAATTTCACGATAATAAGGTTCATTCTAATTACCATTCACTGATTATGGCAACCATATTCTCGCGCATCATTAAAGGTGAAATACCTTGCTATAAAGTAGCAGAAGATGAGCATTATTTTGCATTCCTTGATATTAACCCCCTTATCGAAGGTCATACATTGGTTATTCCAAAGCAGGAGACCGACTATATTTTTGACCTGGATGATGCCATGTTATCCGGAATGATGGTTTTTGCAAAAAAGATTGCAAGGGCAATTGATAAGACTATTCCTTGCAAAAGGGTTGGCATTGCTGTATTGGGGCTTGAAGTTCCGCACGCCCACATACACCTTGTTCCCATCAATGGTGTTCATGATATAGAATTCAGCAAGCCTAAACTCAAATTCACCCCTGAACAATTTAACGCTACAGCCGACAAAATCCGAAAAGCACTCTAGCTGTTTATTTTATCCTGTCGGGATTTTTCCTGATATAGCTTTCCCAGCTATTAGCTGTAGCTTTACCGCTGAGGGGATTGCATAAATGGTAAAAATGACACATTGCTGCCGCCAGTCCGTCAGTTGCATCAAGTGATTCAGGATCAAGCCTGGTTTTTAGCAGATGTTGCAGAAGGCTGGCTATCTGTTCCTTTGAGGAATCACCATGCCCGGTAATGGATTGTTTGATTTTTCTTGGTGCATATTCAAATACCTCAACCGAGCAATGCAAGGCAGCGGATATTGCTGCGCCCTGTGCCCTGCCCAACTTTAACATCGATTGAACATTATTCCCGTAAAAGGGCGCTTCTATTGCCATGGCATCGGGTTTATATTCCTTTATCAATTGCAGTGTACGATCAAATATTCTGGCAATTTTTTCGTAATGCTCACAGGTTTTTCGCTGATCAAGTATACCCATCAGCAGTAAAGACGGCGTGTTCCTTTCGATGTTTATCACTCCGTAGCCCATTATTGTCGTACCAGGATCAATACCCAGGATAACCATACGCGGGAGATTAATATGCTTTCAGAAATTGGTTCAGCCTGCCTTCAGGGTTCAACAGAACAGGGGCTGCAGTTGAAACCGGTGCCGACCATATAGTTAAAGCATCGTCCTCAATATAGTTGAGAATGGCTTTAAGACATGTTTCCTCCCTGTCGCCAAAGTCTTTGTGAAAATCATCCGCTGCCTGAATGGTGGGCGGAATGCCTGTGTAAAAATCACCTTCAAAATCCTTGTTCAAATACTTAAACGATATGGGAAGCGCCACATAGTCTTTAATGGGTATGGCATACATGCCCACCGGTTTTCCATGGGTGGCAGAGCCTGCAAGAATCGACTCAATGAACGGTTCAACAGCTTTTATAAGAAGTTCGCTGGCAGAAGCAGAGTTTGTGGTGCCGATAAAAAATACCCGGTCAAGGTCGAAACCATTGTTGTTAACCGGAATTGAGTATGTGGTGTCCATGAATGGTGCCAGCAGATCATTATGCACATAGCGCAGATAGGTTTGTCCGGCGTAGTTCTTTCCAAGGATCCAGCCAATAATGTGTTCAGCCACAGAAACCGCACCTCCGCCATTGTATCGAAGATCAATGATCAATTCATTAATGCCTGAATCACGAAAAGCGGTGAACGCGTCATCTATTTCGGGATTGGCAGTTTCAATAAAGTCCTGGAAAACAAGGTAGCCAATACGGGAATCTCCCTGGGGGATAACTTCTGCATGCAAAACAGGGGTAAGGGTAATGACTTCCATTGTAAGGGTTACGTTTACTTCGGATCCCTGTTCGTTGATAAAGACAAATTCTCCGGTCTTATTAATCCTGGGAGCACCAATAAGGGAACCAAAGGTAGAAGTAGTCACTGTTTGCCCGTCAATTTTCGCAAGTCTCCAGCTGCGTTTAACACCATTTCTTGCTGCATTTGTATTCTGGTAGACAAAGGCAATCCAAATTTTACCGGATTGGTCAGCAATGACAGAAAAACCATAACCCACCATCTCACCCTCCTCGAAATAGGATTCATATTCTTCCTTTGTAAGCACGGTGCTCCAACGGTCATATTGGTCATATCGCAGGGCCTCCATATATTCGATGGGTGTATTATAAGACTCAGGATTGAGATATTCCGGAAGTTCCTCATTCCAAAGGTAAACTTCCTCCATCATGTTGAAAATTTCGTTGTTAACATAGGCAATATGGTCGTTATCATCATTCCTGCACGATAACATCATACCGCCAACAACAGCCAGTGTAAGGAATATTTTAAAACGTGATTTCATTTGGCCAAAACGGATTTAAATAATGAATACTTCATGAATATAAACAACAAAATAAGCAATAAATTCTATTGCCTTTCATATTTAATTTGACTGATAAGAATGCCAATGACTATTAAACATAAGCCAAAAACGGAAGTAAGATACAATTCTTCCCTGAGAACAATGTGAATAACAATCAGCGAGCAAAAAGGGGTAAGATAAATCAGGTTTGCTATTTTCCCTGTAGATGTTGAAAGCTGAAGTGCCTTTAGCCAGAAAATAAAAGTGAAGCCCATTTCGAAAAGTCCGATGTATATGGCAGGCAAAGCGGCCTTACTGAACATAACCGGGGTTGTGCCGGCCGAAAAAAGGTATACCGTTATGTAGGCAAGGGAAAAGGAGAAACTAAGGAATAGCTTTACCAGGTCATCGCGTTTATCTTTAAGGTTAACCAGCCAGAAGAGAGCCCATATAACCGATGACAGCAATGCCCAGGCAATTCCCCGGGGCTCGGTTATGGTTAACGAAGAAAGATCGCCCTGGGTGGATAAAACAAATACTCCTCCGAAACTAATCAGCAGGCCCAGGAAGCCCAGAAAACGCAACTTTTCCTTAAGCAGGGGAACTGATAAAACCATGAGCACAACAGGCCATACAAAATTGGCCGGTTGGGCAACCTGTGCAGGGAGCATGCTGTAAGCCTTGAAAAGAATAATATAGTAGGCAAACGGATTCAGTAAGCCCTGCAACGCCGATAGTGCAATTTCTTTTCGGTTGCTTTGCAACAGTATGGGAAATTTGCGCTGAGCCATGATGAAAATGAGAAAAACCAACCATGAACTCAAGTTGGCAATGGCCAGGATTTGGAAATTGCTGAGGTCTCTGAGAGCAATTTTAAACGCGGTGGCAGCGGTTGCCCAGAACAGTATGGTAATAAAAGCAAAAGTATACGCCCTCTGCTGGTTTTTCATGCTTGTTGTTGACGAAAGGTTCTCATGGTACCCGGGGGTTTACCATCAAATGAGTTCAAATCCGGTGTAAGGAACAAGAGCCTTGGGAATAGCAATACCGTCGGGTTGCTGATTATTTTCAAGAATGGCAGCAACTATGCGGGGAAGGGCAAGGGAGCTTCCGTTGAGTGTATGGGCCAGTTGAGGTTTCTTGCTGTTTTCATCCCTGAATCGAAGTTTAAGCCGGTTTGCCTGGAATGATTCGAAATTGGAAACAGAACTTACCTCAAGCCAGCGTTTCTGCGCTGCTGCATAAACTTCGAAATCAAAGGTAAGGGCAGAGGTAAAACTCATATCGCCCCCACATAGCCTCAAAATGCGGTAAGGCAGCTCAAGTTTTTGTACCAGCGATTCCACATGCTTAACCATTTCATCCAATGCAGCATATGATTTATCAGGGTGTTGTATCTGCACTATTTCCACTTTGTCAAACTGGTGCAAACGGTTCAACCCTCTGACATCCTTTCCATAGGAGCCTGCTTCGCGGCGGAAACATGGGGTATAAGCAGTATTTTTAATGGGCAGACCGGCCGCATCGAGTATTACATCGCGGTAAATATTGGTAACGGGCACCTCGGCGGTGGGGATAAGGTAAAAATTATCGAGGGTAACGTGATACATTTGCGCATCCTTATCGGGTAACTGGCCGGTGCCAAAGCCGGAATCCTCGTTTACCATCAGCGGAGGCATCACTTCAAGGTAACCGGCCTTAATGTTCTCATCGAGAAAGAAATTAATCAGTGCACGCTGCAATTTAGATCCCTTGCCTTTATACACGGGAAAACCGGCACCGGTTAATTTATTGCCCAAATCGAAGTCGATGATATCATATTTCCTGGCCAGATCCCAGTGTGGCATAGCATCCTCTTTTAATGCAGGCATTTGCCCTCCTTCACGTTCCACTTTGTTGTCTTCGGATGTTTTACCTGCAGGAACACTTGTTGAGGGAAGGTTTGGAAGTTTGACGAGCAAGTTCCTTACTTCCTTTTCCGCACTTTCGAGCGTTGATGAAAGGGTATCAATATCCTTCCTGAGCCTGGCAGTTTCATTCTTTTTGGCTTCGGCCTCTTCTTTCTTGCCGGATTTCATCAATCCGCCAATTTCCTTTGAAACGTTGTTTAGTTCGGCAAGGATGGTATCGAGCCTGGTTTGGGTAGTCCTTCGTTCTTCGTCTTTTACAAGAATATCAGCGACTATCTGTTGCGCGTCGAAATGTTTTACCTGCAATCTGCCAATAACTTCAGCGGCATTTTCTCTGATAAGGTTAAGGGTAAGCATATATAATGGTATATGTACAAAAATAAAAAAATCCCCCGAACTATAAACTTTAATAAGGCTATAGTTCGGGGGATTACAGTGTCTTCAAATACTTATTCTGCAGAAGGCAATACCGATACGAATGAGCGGTTATCTTTCTTGCGGTGATACTTTACTTCACCATCCTTCAGGGCATAAAGGGTATGATCCTTACCCATTCCTACGTTGTTGCCTGCATTATGAACAGTACCTCTCTGGCGAACCAGAATATTTCCGGCTTTCACCTGTTCTCCACCAAATATTTTTATTCCAAGCCGTTGGCTGTGTGATTCACGTCCATTTCTTGAACTACCGGCTCCTTTTTTATGTGCCATGGATCTGGATTTTAAATGTTATTGCTTTTTTGATTTGGTCTCTTTTTTAGCCTTTGCAGTGCTCTCAGCTGCAGGCTTTTTGGTTGCAGCTTTTTTTGCAGGAGCTTTCTTTTCGGTTGCAGCGGCTTTCGGACTGGCTTTTTTTGCGGCCTTTGGTTCGGCAGTTTCTGAATTTTCTGTTACTTCAGTTTCTGCTTTTGGGGCAGCTTTTTTGCGCTCGGTTTTAACCGGCGTTCCTGTTTCGCTGATGTCCTCAATCAGAATTTCAGTAAAATTCTGACGGTGGCCATTCAGTTTCTGGTAGGTTTTTCTTCTTTTCTTTTTGAAAACAAGCACCTTATCACCCCTGAGGTGTGAAACTATCTGTGCGAGAACAACAGCGTTTGAAAGGAACGGGGCACCTACATTTACCTTATCGTCATTGCTGATGAGCAATACCTTGTCAAAGGTTACATCATCACCAACTTCTCCGGCAAGCCTGTGCACAAAGATTTTCTTTCCTTTTTCAACTTTGAATTGTTGTCCTGCTATACTTACTATTGCGTACATCGCTGTATATAATTTCTTGTTACTTTTTGGGTTTGCAAAAATAGAAAACTTTGTATTAACTGCAAAATAATTCAACAAATTAAGACAAAATAATAGCCCTGTATCGCCATGGACCGGTTAATTACCGGAAAGCCTTGTGGAATATAAGTTTTACCCATGAAATATCCAAATTTTAAGTCATAACCGATGAAATCACTATATTTGTATAATTTACAAAACTACCATTAGGTAAATGAATAAAGTTAAACTCAACGTGCTTGGTATTTCTTACAGCCAAACCCAGACAGGTGCCTATGCCCTGGTTCTGGCCGAAGAAAATGGCAGAAGGAGGATTCCAATTATTGTTGGTGGTTTTGAGGCTCAGGCCATTGCAATTCAACTCGAAGGATTAAAACCGCCCCGGCCGCTTACGCATGATCTCTTTCTGAATTTTGCACATACATTTAATGTCGACTTGCTTGAAATTACTGTATATAAGCTTGAAGAAGGAGTGTTTTATTCAAAACTTACCTGTGACAATGGACAAAGGATAATTGAAATTGATGCCCGTACTTCCGATGCCATTGCCCTGGCGCTTCGTTTCAAATGCCCTATTTATACTACCGAAGAAATTTTGAAGAAAGCAGGGATTATTCTCGATTTCGAAAAGGAATCTGCAGTTCAGCCGCAGACAGATCAAACAGTCCCGTCGCGCAGCGTTAATGTTCAGGATCCTTCCTATTTAGATGAACTTAAAAACAATAACCTGCAGGAACTAAAAGATCTGCTCAATGAAGCCATTTTAAATGAAGATTATGAAAAGGCTTCGATAATACGCGATGAAATTAACAAGCGTAAAAAGGATTGATCTTTTCTGCATATCAGAGGTTACCTTATAATGAAAAGGGAAAACAGACTGCAACAGATAGTTCTTGATCATTTACCTTACCTGGTTTGGTATAAAGATACCAAAGGACACTACCTTTATGTGAATGTGGCATTTGCCAATGCTTATCGGTTAAAGCCCGAGGAAATCGTTGGTAAAACCGATTTTGATCTTTGCCACTCCGATAAGGCAATGGAATATGAGCAATCCGATAAGCAGGTTTTTCAAAGCAAGAGAAGACAATTCTTTGAACAGCTGGAGCAACAGTTTGGTGAAAATGTCAATTTTGAAACGTATAAAACCCCGGTATTCGATGAGCATGAAGAGGTAATTGGCCTTGCAGGCATTGCAAGGGAAATTTCCGACAATTCCCAAATGGAGAAAACCATGCATGAACGGGAAGAACAGTTCAGGGCTTTATTGCAGAATTCATCCGATGCCATTTCCATAATTAACCGGCAGGGGAAGATAATCTTTGAAGGATCGGTAAAAAACAAGATTTCTGATTTCGAAATTAATGAGTTGCTGCATAAGCCGTTCTTTGATATGGTTCATCCCGACGATGTACCACAAATAAAATCAGTAATTAAGGAAACCATACCCAACCCCGGCAAGCAGATTAAAAAGGAATACAGGGCGCTGCATAAAAACAAGCGATGGATTTATGTGGAAAGTATTTTTTCCAATCAGTTCAGTAATTCCGCTATAAAAGGAATAATCGTTAATTCGCGCGATGTTTCCGATAGAAAAATGTCTGAACTAAAGGAACGGGTTTACCATGACAACCTGATTTTCTTAAGCAATTCCGCCCTCGAATTGCTGTCGCTTTCTTCAAAAGATGAGATCTATAGTTATATTCCTGAAAAGCTTACCTCTTTTCTTGAAAATGCCGTGGTTGTTGTTACATCTTTTGATGAATCAACCGGTAAAACAGTGGTGGAAAGCTTTTCCGGCTTAGGATCCCATACCCGGCAGGTAGAATCCATTCTTGGAAGGCCCATAAAAGGATTAACGTTTAACAGGCCTAATTTGCCGGCCTCCGACAATAGCGGAGCGGTTGTTACCCTTAAAGATGAAGTGTTTGATTCACTTGGCGAAATTTCACCCGACAAGCTAAAGAAAATCAGGTCGCTGATAAACCTGCATAAGGTATACAACATAGTCCTTGCAAGGGATAATAAATTTCTGGGAAATATTACCATCCTCACCCTCCATAAAAGTATCATCAAGTTCAAGCATATTATCGAAACTTTTGTTCATCAGGTATCGGTTGCCCTTCACCGCAGCCAGCTGGAGTATGAATTAATTAAAGCCAAGAATAAGGCTGAAGAATCCGATAAGCTTAAGACTGCCTTCCTTGCCAATATGTCGCATGAAATTCGCACTCCCATGAACGGTATTCTTGGCTTTGCCGAAATGCTCAATGATGATTCGCTGAGCAAGGCAAACAGGAAGAATTACCTGAATATCATCAACAGTAACGGCAAAGTGCTCATTAACCTTATTGATGATATTATTGATTTTGCCAAAATAGAGTCGGGACAGGTTAACATACTGAATGATGACTTTTCGCTCAATAACCTGCTCGACCAGGTAGTTTCAACGTTCCTTACGCGCAGCCTGAGAAAAGATAAGTCAAAGGTGAAAATAATCCCGAAGAAATCATTTCCCGATGAAAAATCGTACGTACATACCGATCCTATAAGGCTGCGACAGGTTCTCACCAACCTGGTGGGGAATGCGATTAAATTCACCCACAAAGGTTCTATTGAATTTGGCTACAGCCTTGAAGACAGCAGAACGCTCAAGTTCTTTGTGAAGGATACAGGCATTGGAATCAGTAATGATAAGCTGCAGGTGATATTTGAGCGTTTCATGCAGGCAGATAGCTCTCCCTCCAGGAAGTATGGAGGATCGGGTCTTGGGCTGGCCATTTCAAAAGGCCTGGTTGAATTGTTGGGTGGAAGAATGTGGGCCGAATCTGAAGTAGGTGTCGGATCGACATTTTATTTCACGGTGCCTTTCTACTCAGCCATCAAAAAGGTTGAAAAGGTTGCCGAAAACAAGCCCGGAAAGGTGCATCATAATTGGGACGGTAAACTTTTCCTTGTAGCCGAGGATGATAAATTCAGCTTTAAGTTTCTCGAAGGCTTTTTGCGTCAAACCAAAGCTGAAGTATTAAGGGCATCAGACGGCCGGGAGGCAGTGGAAATATGCAGAGCCCATCCTGATATCGACCTGGTGCTTATGGATATTCAGATGCCCGAGATGAATGGCCTTACTGCGACCGAGGAAATTAAAAAATTCAATGCGGACCTCCCCATCATCGCCCAGACTGCAAATGCCATCAACGAGGAGCGTTTGCGGTGCATGGAGGCCGGGTGTGATGACTTCATCACAAAGCCGGTAAACATCAATGAATTGTACGATAAGATAAACAAATGGCTTTTCCGCCGGAATTCATAAGCATTCCCTGACGCCAATGAACATTTTTATTTTTCTGGCGCTGGTTATCCTTTTAATGTATGTTCTCAGAATAAGGAAGTTTAACGCTGGCTGGCGTCTTTATCCTGATTTTATTACCGGTTCAACTGCTCATTATCCAACAGTTAGTGTGGTAATTGCCTTTCGCGATGAGATCAGCCATCTGCCGGAACTCCTGGCATGTTTAAAAAATCAGGCATACCCGGCAGACAAGGTGGAATACATACTTGTGGACGATCATTCAGGCGATGGCTCGGATAAAATTGCCGAAGCGTTCTGCGCCCAACATCAGGGCTATTATTTATACCGCAATAGCATGGGGCAGTATGGCAAAAAACAGGCATTGATTAACGGGATATCCGCTGCAAAACACGCGTTAATTATAACTACAGATGCCGACTGCAGGATGAATGAGCGATGGATTTCAACATTTGCTGCATTTTACGCCGAAAAAAACCCCGATCTGATCATTGGCCTTGTGGATTTAAATGTTCCGGGGGGGTTCTGGCAAGGATTCCAGGAAACCGAATTCATCAGTTTAGTCGCTTCCGGGGCCGGCTCTGCTGCCCTGGGAATGCCTGTATACTGCAATGGCGCCAATATGGCCTTCAGTAAACATGCTTACTCAATGATCGCCGACCCCTTAAGCCATTCCATTGCATCGGGGGATGACACATTTCTGCTTCATTCACTGAAAAGGGCAGAGAAGAAAATCATGCTGTTAAAATCGCGGGCATCACTGGTGCATACTTTTGGTGAAAAAACGTTTGCCGGCTACATTCGTCAACGGATGCGATGGGCTTATAAAGGCAGGTATTATAATGACCGTGAAACACTTTTCCTGGCCTTCCTGGTGCTGTGTGTAAATGTGGTTGTTTTATCGTCTTTGGCCTATGCCATTTTTACGGGCAATGCAGGTCCGTTCATTTTTATTCAATCAGTTAAGCTGGCAACAGATTATATTTTTCTCAGAAATTTCATGAAATTCCTGAGAAAGAAGCCGGTATTATATAGATATATTGTATACAGCTTAATGTATCCTTTTTATATGGCAATGGTGGCAATAGCAGCCATGCCCGGGCGTTTTCGCTGGAAAGGAAGATTGTTGCGAAAGTAATGGGCTTAATTGCCCAGTTCCGACATGAATTTTATTCTTACCAGTCTGATTTCTTCTTCATTGTAATTGTCTTCACCAAGTTCCTGGAGGGCCATTTCAACTGACTCATCTTCGGCTTCCTCCATGAAATAGTCATAAATATCCTGCTGATGCTCCTCGTCCATAATGCTGTTCAAATAATAGTCGATATTAATCTTCGTACCTGAGTTAACAATGGCTTCGATTTCATCAAGCAAAACATCCATTGCCAGATTTTTTGCATTGGCAATATCGGCGAAATCCATTTTCCTGTCAATGCTCTGTATAATGAATACTTTCAGGTTAGATTTGTTAATGATGGACTTAACCACCATATCCTGGGGCCTTATAATTTCCTTTTCCTCAACATAGCTTTTGATCAGCTTGATAAATTCAGCCCCGTATCTTTTTGCCTTGCCCGCACCAACGCCGGTGATGTTATGCAGTTCCTCTATGGTAATGGGATACTGAATAGCCATGTCCTCGAGCGAAGGATCCTGGAATATCACAAAGGGAGGCAACTGAAGTTGTTTCGAAAGTTTTTTCCTAAGCGACTTAAGAATATTGAATAACTCTTCATCGGCGGTTCCCGGCTTTTCAGGTCCTCCAAAGCTTTCTTCTTCCTCGTCGGTATCGGAATAATCATGGTCTTCTGAGATCATAATGGAATATGGATTCTTCATGAATTCAATTCCTTTTTCATCGAGCTTCAGCAGTCCGTAATTTTCAATGTCTTTTTGAATGAGCCGGTTGATAAGGGCCTGACGTATCACCATGCTCCAGTATCCGGCATCCTTATTTTTACCAATGCCGAAACTTTCCAGCATTTGATGGTTATACGACTTTATCACCGGTGTTTTTATTCCTGCAATAAGGCTGGCAATATGGTCGTATTTAAATTTCTCCTTTACTTCCTGGATGGCTTTTAAAACAATCAAAATATCCTCCATGCCTTCAAATTGTGTTTTGGGTCGCAGGCAATTATCGCAGTTTTCACACACTTCAGGCATTTCCTCGCCGAAATAATTCAGCAGTTGCTTTGGCCGGCAAACGGATGATTCAGCATAGGACACCGTTTCGAGGAGCAATTGCTTACCAATTTCCTGCTCAGAGATTGGTTTTCCCTGCATAAACTTCTCCAGCTTTTGGATATCCTTATAGCTGTAAAAGGCTATACAATTTCCTTCGCCCCCATCCCTTCCGGCCCGCCCGGTTTCCTGGTAATATCCTTCCAGGCTTTTGGGTATATCATAGTGAATGACAAAGCGAACATCGGGTTTGTCAATCCCCATTCCAAATGCTATGGTAGCCACGATCACGTCGGCTTCTTCCATAAGAAATCTGTCCTGGTTTTGCGACCGGGTTGCCGAGTCCAGGCCTGCATGATAGGGCAACGCTTTAATTCCGTTTACTTTAAGCGTTTCGGCCAGCTCCTCAACTTTTTTCCTGCTCAGGCAATAGATAATGCCTGATTTTCCGGAGTTGCTTTTAATGAATTTAATGATTTCCTTAACTACATTCTTTTTTGGCCTTACTTCATAATAAAGATTGTGTCGCCTGAAAGACGATTTAAACACGTTGGCCTCCAGCATACCCAGGTTTTTTTGAATATCGTGCTGAACCTTGGGTGTAGCAGTAGCGGTAAGGGCTATAAGAGGCTTTGTGCCAATTTCATTAATGATTGGACGTATGCGCCTGTATTCCGGCCTGAAATCATGGCCCCACTCCGAAATACAATGGGCTTCATCAATGGCATAAAATGAAATCTTTACCTTTTTGAGAAACTGAATGTTTTCTTCCTTGGTAAGGGATTCAGGCGCAACATAAAGCAATTTAGTCCTGCCTTCGAGAATATCATGCTTAACCTTTGTGATGGCAGCCTTGTTGAGTGAGGAATTTAGAAAATGAGCCACTCCGTCCTCCTCGCTAAAGCTTCGCATGGCATCCACCTGGTTTTTCATGAGGGCTATAAGGGGAGATATGATAATGGCAGTACCCGGCATAATAAGTGAGGGCAGTTGGTAACACAGCGACTTTCCTCCTCCGGTGGGCATTAAAACAAAAGTATCATTGCCTTTTAAAACATTCTGAATAATCCCCTCCTGATTCCCTTTAAAACTGGTAAATCCAAAGTGCTTTTTTAAAACCTCAATCAAATTTATCCCCTGGTCAACGTTCATTTTTAGCTGATGTTAATGCCAAATCCTTTATAATAAAACGGTTCTGTACGATGAAGGCCATTTTATTATGATAGCGGATGCGCATATATAAATTTTTGATTGTACATCAGGCATGAAATGCCTGATTGAAGGCAATCTCGAAATATTAAATACATTTGTAAACTAAAATTAGTATTTTTTTTCTTATTTCGCTAAGCTTTAAAAAGCAATTTATGTATAATTAACATTTATCGGCGGGCATTGACATTCCATGGAAGAGCAAAGTAAAGAAATGACTTTCCTTGAACACCTCGAAGAATTAAGGTGGCATATTATCCGGTCAGTTATTGCAATTGTTACATTCAGCATCATTGCTTTTGTTTTCAAGCATTTCATTTTTGATGTACTGTTGCTCGGCCCAAGTAAGGAGGATTTCTGGACAAACCGGATATTGGGAATTATTGGCGACCGCTTTAACATGGACCTGCTTATCAATAAAAAACCGCTGGTTTTACAAAACACAGCGGTGGCCGGACAGTTTGTGTCGCATATCAAGATGAGCCTGGTTGCCGGCCTCACATTCGGTTTTCCCTACATGTTCTATGAATTCTGGCTTTTCATTAAGCCTGCTTTATATCAGAATGAACGTAAGCATGCCACAGGTGCTGTATTTTTTATAACCCTGTTGTTTATTCTGGGCATCACCTTCGGTTATTTTCTGATAGCCCCCTTTTCGGTAAGCTTTTTATACAATTACCAGGTAAGCGACATGGTGAGAAATATTCCAACACTGGGTTCCTATATATCCCTGGTTACTTCCATTATACTGGTTAGCGGTATATTGTTTGAACTGCCGGTGCTAATTTATTTTCTTAGCCGGATCGGCCTTGTTACCCCTTCTTTTCTAAAGAAGTATCGCAAGCATGCCTTTATAGCTATTTTATTAATTGCAGGAATTATTACGCCAACACCCGACATGTTTACCCAGCTTATGGTATCTTTACCAATGGTTCTGCTATATGAAATTGGAATCCTTCTTTCACGGAGGGTTGAAAAATCCAGAAGCAGGGAATTTTCAGGATAAGTTCCTGGTGCATTTTCAAAATCAGATTATGAAGTTAAGAACGGAAAACCTTGTTAAACGCTATCGCACACGAACGGTTGTTAAAGATGTTTCGTTTGAGGTTGAGCAGGGTGAAATTGCCGGACTTCTCGGACCAAACGGTGCCGGAAAAACCACATCATTTTACATGATTGTCGGGCTTATTCAACCCAACTCGGGCAAGATTTTTCTTGATGAGGAGGAGATCACCTACGAACCTGTTTACCGCAGGGCGCAAAAAGGAATAGGCTACCTTGCACAGGAAGCATCCGTCTTCAGGCGGTTAAGTGTCGAAGACAACATAAGGGCTGTGTTGGAGATGACCAAACTGTCGAGGGAAGAACAAAAATTCAGGGTTGAGTCGCTGCTGAATGAATTTGGACTGCAGAAAATCAGAAAGAGCCTGGGAATTCAACTCTCAGGAGGGGAGAGGCGCCGTACCGAAATTGCACGTGCCCTGGCATTAAAGCCAAATTTTATTCTGCTCGATGAACCTTTTGCCGGAGTCGACCCCATTGCTGTGGAAGATATACAGGAAATTGTGGCCAAGCTCAAGGATAAAAACATCGGCATATTGATTACCGATCATAATGTTCATGAGACCCTTTCAATAACCGACAGGGCCTACCTTCTTTTCGAAGGTGAAATCCTTAAGGCAGGAACTGCCAAGGAGCTTGCTGAAGACGAGCAGGTAAGGCGGGTTTACCTGGGTAAGAATTTCGAACTCCGCTAGAATAGCCAAACATCTGTTAACCATCGAAGCTATGGCAAGGGTGGGTATCACTCATTTCACATTAACCGGTTCAAACTTTACCTCCTCAATTAAATAAATCATCATCGTATGTCACAAGTGTTTTTCACCAACCTTCGCGCCAATGCAGTTATGAACCTGCAGCGAAAACTTGAATTGCTTATCAGGAAAGCGGGCATTGACCAGATAGAATTTAACCAGAAATTTGCGGCAATTAAGATTCACTTCGGGGAGCCTGGTAACCTTGCCTATATAAGGCCAAATTTTGCATCAACTGTTGTTAATTATATCAGTAAAAAGGGCGGCAAACCTTTTCTTACCGATTCAAACACCTTGTATGCAGGTAGAAGGTCGAATGCGGTTGATCATTTGCGCTCGGCATGGGAAAACGGTTTTAACCCCCTTGTAGTGGATTGCCCCGTGATTATTGCCGATGGATTAAGAGGATCGGATTATTCGGAGGTTGAATTAGACCTTGAATGCTGTAAAACGGCTAAAATTGGGAAAGCGGTGATGGATGCCGATATTATTGTTTCAATGAATCACTTCAAAGGTCACGAGCTAACCGGATTCGGCGGTGTGTTAAAAAACCTGGGCATGGGTTGTGCATCCATCGGGGGTAAAATGGAACTACATTCTACATCATCACCCGTAATTGCTGCTGAAAACTGTACCGGATGCAAGGTGTGTGTAAAAAACTGCGCCCAGCACGCCATTACCATGGGTGCCGATAACATAGCTGTGATAGACTATGAAAAATGCGTTGGATGTGGCCAGTGCGTTGCTGTATGCCAGTATTCAGCAGCACAGGCAGTATGGAACAATGCCTCCGAATTGTCCAATAAAAAAATTGCAGAGTATTCCATGGCTATACTTAAGGACAAGCCGAACTTTCACATTAGCTTTATCATGAGCGTCTCTCCTGATTGCGATTGCTGGGGATTTAATGATTACCCGCTTGTGCCTGACATTGGCATTGCTGCTTCATTTGATCCGGTTGCCCTGGACCAGGCATGCGTAGACATGGTAATAAATGCCCCGCTTAATACAGGAAGCAGGATTCACAAGGGTGAGCTTTCGCACGACCATTTTTGCGGAAAAGATAAATTTGCGCTCTCACATCCAAATGTGCACTGGGAAGCCGGTTTGGCCCATGCGGAAAAAATCGGCCTGGGTAGCAGGCAATATGAATTGATAACCGTTGGTGCGATAAACAACTAAAGCAGGAAACTCTATTTCAATTCATACGCGACAACGGTGTTGGCGCTGAATGTAGGCACAAGCAAAAGCTTTTTTGATATGATATACTCAATGTCAGCTGCATTTATACCATCGGACGAGGTATCAGACAGCTTTTCCTTCTTCGCGTTCAGACTAACCAGTTGCATCTTTCCTTTCCAGTCCGAAATAATGAAGCCGCCACGGCCATCCGGAACCAATCCATCGATATTGCCGGTATCCAGGATATAATCTTTAATCTCTTTAGTACGGACATTGATGGATACTATGCGGTCCTTAACGCCGGCAAGCAGGTTACCTTCAAAAAAATACAGCCCGTTAATGCCTTCAAGTTTATCTGATTCAACCAACAGTTCAACTTTACCCTGCCTTATCAGGTGAATTGTTTTCTTTTCAGAGTCAGATACATAAACATTTCCCTGTGCATCGGTGGTAATATCATTCAAAAAACCGGAACCGGCTATTTCAATCATCCGTGTAATTTTTCCGGCCTCTATATCTACTTCAGCCACCCTGTCGATGTCGGACACATACAATAAGTTACCAATAACACCAATGCCTTTAGGGGCATGCAAGCCAGTCACCCAGTTAAGGGTAATGATTTTGCCTTCGGTTGAGATTTTTGAAAGAAAACCGGAATTATCTTTTTCCAATGGCGCGCCGGTAACATTCGATACGTAAATTACCTGTTTTAAGTCGTCATAAAATACCGATTCAGGAACTTTAAGCTCGGTTGTGGTTTCCCATTTTTTGGTCAGTTTATCCGAAATATAAACCTGTTGTGCAAAAGCAGATGTGGCTATACCAAGTGCTAACAAAAGACTCATTGTTCCTTTCATAGTGGGTTGTTTTTGAATATGCAAAATTAATGAATTAGTACCATGATTACCATATGACAATCAATTTAATAAAGTGTTCAATGGCTTAGGGTTAAACTTGGGGTCGGGCCAGGCTCAGCAATATAAGTCGGTTTTTATTCCTATTTCTGCCCTGGAGGTTAATTTTTGAGTCTTTTTTTAACCCTCTAAGAAAGTTGAGCAAAATCAACATCTGTTCCGGCCTTTTGTTAAGTGCCTGAACAGTTTATAATCGCATAAAGTCAAAATGGTTAGGATTTTATTTTCATGGAAGGTAAAAAGTGGTATCTTTGCGCGACATTTTTTTGGCCGCGGATGTGGCGTAATTGGTAGCCGCGCAAGACTTAGGATCTTGTGCCGTAAGGCGTGGGGGTTCGAGTCCCTTCATCCGCACAATGGCAAGTTAAACTTTCTGCTCAAACAGGGAAAAAGGCATATAGAATGCTTTTGGGCGGTATAAAATAAATTAAATACAAATCGGATGAATATTAAGAGAGACAGCATTGATGAATTGAATGCAGTATTAACCATTAAAATTGAAAAGCCCGATTACGAGGAGAGGGTAAATAATATTTTAAAGGATTATCGCCGTAAGGCAAAATTTGATGGTTTCAGGCCCGGTAAGGTTCCCCAGGGGCTGGTAAATAAAATGTACCGTAAACCTGTGCTGGCTGAGGAAATAAATAAAGTTCTTGCTGAATCGCTCAGTAAATACCTTGTGGATGAAAAACTTAACATCCTCGGAGAACCTTTGCCCAACGAGGCAAAGCCATTAAATATCGATTGGGACAGGGATACTGAGTTTGAGTTTGCTTTTGACATCGGCCTGGCTCCTGAAATGGATGTTACTGTAAACGAAAAAGATAGCATACCTTATTATAATATAACGGTGGATGATGAAGAGATCGCCAAACAGGTTGACCGCATGGCTAACCGTTTTGGCAGTCAAAAAGATACCGCGGAGATTGTTGAAAACGAGATGATAAAGGCTGATCTCACTGAGTTGGATGGTAACGGGAATGTACAGGAAAACGGGGTGAAGGTTGAAGACGGATTGATTTCACTTGAATTTATTAAGGATGCTGACATAAAAGGCAGGTTTAAAGGCCTTAAGGCAGGTGACCAGCTTACCATTGATGTTAAGAAAGCGTTTGAAAATGAGGTTGATCTTGCAGCTTTGCTTAAAATTGAAAAGGAGAAACTTGCCGGGATTAACGCAAACTTCAACCTGGTGATCAAAAGTATATCCGTGTTTGAAAAAGCTGAAGTCAACCAGGAGTTGTTTGACAAGGCTTATGGAAAAGACAATGTAAAATCTGAGGAAGAATTAAGGAGCAAAATCCGGGAAGAACTTACCAAGGCTTTTGAAAGAAACAGTGATTACAAATTCAGAATGGATGCCCGTGAACACTTGTTGGCTAAATTCAACAAGCAGCTTCCTGAAGGTTTTCTGAAACGGTGGCTCTTACAATCCAACCAGGGAAAAGTTACCCAGGAGCAAATTGACAAGGATTTTGACCATTTTACGGTCGACCTGAAATGGCAGTTGTTTAAGGGTAAAATTACCCGTGATAATGAATTGAAAATCAATGACGAAGAGTTACTGGCTCATGCCAAAGAATCCATCCGTCAACAGTTTATTCAGTATTACGGTATAGGTGAAGTTCCGGCCGATCTGCTTGATAAATATGCCAATGAAAGCCTTGCGCGTGAAGAAGACCGTAACCGCTTTGTTGAGAGCCTCAATGAAAATAAAGTTTTTGATTTTATCAAGAAAACTGTGAAACTCGATAGCAAAGAAATAACTTTGGAAGAATTCAACAAGCTATTTGAAAAGTAGATAAAAACTAGAAATTATGGACCTGATAAGGGATTTCAATAAATTTGCTACAGGACACCTCGGTATCAGCAGCCTTAACCTGCACCGTGTTACATCCGTTACCAACAGTTATATTTCGCCCACAATTATTGAAGAGCGTCAACTCAATGTGGCACAAATGGATGTATTTTCACGCCTTATGATGGACCGCATCATATTCCTGGGGCTGCCCATAGATGATTATGTTGCCAATATCATTCAGGCTCAATTGTTGTATCTTGATTCAGCTGACCCGGGCAAGGATATTCAGATCTATTTCAATTCTCCGGGAGGCGCTGTTCATGCAGGCCTGGGAATATACGATACAATGCAATATATAACCTGTGATGTAGCTACTATTTGCACAGGTATGGCTGCTTCTATGGCAGCGGTACTGCTTTGTGCAGGAGCCAAAAACAAGCGATCGGCTTTAAAGCATTCACGGGTTATGATTCATCAGCCCATGGGTGGAGCACAAGGTCAGGCTACGGACATCGAAATCACCGCCAGGGAGATACTCAAATTACGGGCTGAATTGTATTCAATCATCGCCGAACACTCCGGCAATCCGATGGAGAAGGTGGAAAAAGATTCCGACCGGGATTACTGGATGACGGCAAAAGAAGCGCTGGACTACGGTATGATTGATGAGATACTGGACCGGACCAAAAAAAAGTAACTGAATCCGGCGCTTTTTCTTAACTTTGCAGTTTAAGAATCGTTTAAACAGGTAATAGTTTTTGCTTAATGGATAAATGCTCTTTTTGCGGTAGGGATAAGCGGGATACCAACCTGTTAATAGCTGGTATTTCGGGGCATATCTGCGACAATTGTGTGGAGCAGGCCTATGAGATTGTGCAGGAGGAAACCAAAAAGAAGGTACCTTTTGACATTAATACCATTAAGCTACTCAAGCCAAAGGAAATAAAGAAATTCCTCGACTTATATGTAATCGGACAGGAGGACGCAAAGAAAACATTGTCGGTTGCCGTATACAATCACTATAAAAGGCTGATGCAAACCACACGGCGCGAACAAACCGATGAAGTTGAAATTGAGAAATCAAACATCATTCTTGTAGGAGAAACCGGAACCGGAAAGACTTTGCTTGCCCGTACCATTGCCCGTTTATTGCATGTTCCTTTCACTATTGTCGATGCCACTGTGCTTACTGAAGCCGGTTATGTTGGTGAAGATATTGAAAGCATCCTGACCAGGCTTTTACAGGTAGCTGATTACAATACTGAAGCGGCCGAAAAAGGAATCGTTTTTATTGATGAAATGGATAAAATAGCCCGTAAGGGAGATAATCCTTCAATTACACGTGATGTATCAGGCGAAGGTGTTCAGCAGGGCTTGCTGAAGCTGCTCGAAGGGTCGGTTGTTAATGTTCCCCCGCAAGGCGGACGTAAGCATCCCGACCAGAAAATGATTCCGGTTGACACCCGGAACATTCTTTTCATATGCGGAGGAGCCTTTGAAGGTATCGAAAGAAAGATAGCCCAGCGTTTAAATACAACGGTTGTGGGTTATAATGCTTCCAAGCAATCCGACAGGGTTGAACGCGATAACCTGATGCAATATATCTCACCGCAGGATTTAAGGTCGTTCGGCATGATACCGGAAATCATCGGAAGGCTGCCCATCCTTACTTATCTGCATCCGCTTGATCGAAAAACACTGCGAAACATCCTTACAGAACCCAAAAATTCGATCATTAAACAATATGTACGGCTTTTCGAAATGGATGATGTAAAACTCAGTTTCGATGAAGAAACGCTCGATTATATTGTTGACAAGGCGGTTGAGTTCAAACTTGGCGCACGTGGATTACGTTCGATATGCGAGGCTATAATGGTTGATGTAATGTTTGAACAGCCATCATCTGCAGAAAAGGAAATTGTTATTAAAATAGAATACGCCAAGGCTAAGGTTGATAAAATAAACCTGCACCGGCTTAAAGCGGCTTAGTTCTTTCGGCTCATCACATCTTTCAACCTGCCTGCCGTAAGGCAGGCTCCGCTCAGGGTGACACGCTTTTTAAGGCATGAATGTTTTTTTTATTAAAATCATTTCTATATTTGCAAAGTATAAGATCAAAGAGAAAAATGAACAGAAGTTATACAAATTGGTGGTGGCACAAGTTTAATCTCATAAACCCGTGAGACCGTCACCCTTTTGTATTTAACCAAAGATAAAACAGCGGCCTATCGTACTCACGGTAGGCCGTTTTTTTTTGAAACCAATTTACACCCGAATATGAAAAAATACACCATCAAAACCAGGACCCGCAAAATGCTCGCCGATACCATAACGCCGGTGAGCATATATTTACGCGTAAGGGATGTTTATCCCAATTCCCTCCTGCTGGAGAGTTCAGATTATCATGGCAATGAGAACAGTTATTCGTTTATATGCCTTAAGCCGTTAGCCGGATTTGAATTAGACAAGGGTATCGTTACCGAAACATTCCCCGATGGCTTTGTACGCCAATCGGAGATAAAAGCCCACGGGGATTTCAATGCAAGGTTCAGGAACTTTCTCAATGCATTTGAACAAAGCCCTGATCAGGAAGGCGTTGCCGTAAATGGACTTTTCGGATACACTTCGTATGATGCCATTCGGTATTTTGAGACGATAAAATTGCAGGACAGGGAGGTGGAAGGGCAGAAGATTCCCGAATTGCGCTACCACTTCTATAATTACATAATTGCCATAAACCATTTTCAGAATATCCTGCATATTATTGAAAATCGTATAAACGGTGAGCCCGATGAGCTGGATCGTATAGAAACCCTGTTAAACAGTAAGAATCTTGCCTTGTACAGCTTTAATTCAAAAGGCAATGAAAGATCCAATATGAGCGATGAGGAGTATATGAAAATGGTGGCCAAAGGAAAGGAACATTGCTACCGTGGTGATGTGTTCCAGGTAGTGTTTTCGCGTCAGTACTCACAGGAATTTTCTGGTGATGAATTTAATGTTTACCGGGCATTGCGGTCAATCAATCCTTCGCCCTACCTTTTTTATTTTGATTACGGATCGTATAAAATTTTCGGCTCATCACCCGAATCCCAATTAAAGATTCAAAAAGGCAAGGCCCATATCAATCCCATAGCGGGAACCTTTAGGCGCACCGGAGATGATGAGCACGACAAATTGCTTGCGCAGAAGCTTTCCACCGATCTTAAGGAAAATGCCGAGCATGTTATGCTGGTTGACCTGGCACGAAATGATCTTAGCCGGCATTCCAGCGATGTACAGGTAGAACGCTATCGCGAGGTGCAATTCTTTTCGCATGTAATTCACCTTGTATCCTCTGTATCGGGAACCCTGAATGATCAATCGGACATCACCGATATGATGACAGCTACCTTCCCCGCAGGTACACTTACCGGAGCTCCCAAATTCAAGGCAATGCAGATCATCGATCGGTACGAAAAGCAAAACAGGGGATATTATGGTGGGGCACTGGGTTTTCTCGATTTTAACGGCAGGTTTAACCATGCGATCATGATCCGTACCTTCTTAAGCAAGGGCAATACCCTTTTTTACCAGGCAGGAGCCGGCATAGTTGCTATATCACAGGAAGAAAGTGAATTGCAGGAGGTAAACAACAAACTCGGCGCATTAAAAAAGGCCATCGAGATGGCCACCCAAATCAGTTAATACACGGCAAAATGAAAAAGATACTTGTAATTGACAATTACGACTCCTTCGCCTATAACCTGGTACATTACATTACCCGATTAACAGGCCAAACACCCGATGTATTCCGGAACGATGAGATATCCCTTACAGCGGTGGGAAAATACGATAAAATCCTTTTGTCCCCGGGACCCGGAATCCCTGTGGAAGCCGGAATTTGCCTGGATGTTATAAAAAAATATGCCCCGGATAAGAGCATACTTGGCATTTGTCTGGGGCACCAGGCTATTGGCGAAGCCTTTGGCGGTACACTAACCAACCTGACGGATGTATTTCATGGCCTGGCTACCCCGGTAAGCATTACAGATACTTCAGATCCGCTTTTTAAGGGACTTCCGTCCAGAATATCAGCCGGAAGATACCATTCCTGGGTGGTAACCAAAAACACACTTCCCGGTTGTTTCAACATTACCTGTGAGGATGAACAGGGTACAATTATGGGCATCTCACATAAAGAATATGATGTAAGGGGTCTGCAGTTTCATCCCGAATCGGTATTAACCGAACACGGATATGATATCATGAAGAACTGGATAGACCAATAA
>CAZYDI010000004.1:0-25725 GCA_964646255.1 uncultured Bacteroidales bacterium | reverse complement strand
ATCGGTATTAACCGAACACGGATATGATATCATGAAGAACTGGATAGACCAATAACAATAAACACTAACTGAACAAAAACAATAACAATACAGCAATGAAAAAATTACTGAATTACCTGTTCGAGCATAAAACACTTAAACGCGATGAGGCCGAAGAAGTGCTCACCAACATAGCCAAAGGCATTTACTCCGATTCCGAAATCGCTGCATTTATTACCGTTTACCTTATGCGTAGCATTACTGTGGATGAACTTACCGGCTTTCGGGATGCCCTGAGAAACTTATGTTTAAGGATCGATTTAAGCAGCTTTGATACCATAGATGTATGCGGTACGGGTGGAGACGGGAAAGATACATTCAATATTTCAACCCTGGCTGCATTTGTTCTGGCTGGCGCAGGGGTTAAAGTGACAAAGCACGGAAATTATGGGGTTTCATCAATATGCGGATCATCCAATATCATGGAATACTTTGGTTATAAATTTGGTAATGATGCTGATAAATTAAAAACCGAACTGGAGGAAACGGGTATTTGCTTTTTGCATGCTCCTTTGTTTAATCCTGCCATGAAGAATGTTGCACCGGTTAGAAAAGCCCTGAAGATTAAAACCTTTTTCAATATGCTGGGGCCCATGATTAATCCGGCATTCCCGAAAAAGCAAATGATTGGTGTATACAACCTTGATTTGGCCCGGTTATACAATTACCTTTACCAGCAGGGTAATACCCGGTTTGCCATAGTTCACAGCCTCGACGGTTATGATGAGGTTTCGCTGACAACCGACTTTAAATACATCCTCAATGGTGTTGAGGATATTGTTTCACCGGAAAAACTGGGATATTCCAAAATAGCGGCCGCTGCATTACATGGAGGCGCTACCGTGAAGGATGCGGCATCAATATTTCTGGATGTCTTAAAAGGCGAAGGAACCAATGAACAGATGAATGTTGTAATTGCGAATACACAAATGGCCTTGTTGTGCTATTATCCCGGTAAATCAGCAGATGAATGCAAGTCAATTGCCGGTGAATCAATTAATAGTGGCAGGGCTCTGAAGGCTTTCGACAAATTAATATCATTGCAGCCATGACTATTCTCGACGAAATATTGCAGAAAAAGCGGGCAGAAATTGCCCTCGCTCAGAAAACCGCTTCACCGGACAAGCTCAAAAAAAGCAGCCTGTTTTCACGTCAAACACTGTCACTGAAAGATTTCATCCTCCACCCGGAAAAAACAGGCATCATTGCAGAGTTTAAAAGGAGATCACCTTCGGCAGGAATTATTAATGATCAGTCGACAATTGAAGAAGTAACCACTGGTTATTTCCGTTCTGGTGCCTCCGGACTTTCCATTCTTACTGATGAATCCTTTTTTGGGGGCAGCGTTGCCGATCTTAAACGTGCACGGCAACTGAACTCCCTGCCTGTTTTACGTAAGGACTTTATCATTGATGAATACCAGGTTGCGGAAGCAAAATCGTATGGAGCTGATGCTATACTGCTTATTGCAGCCGCGTTAGAAGTTGACCAGGCTTTGAATTTAGCACGATATGCACATTCACTGAACCTGGAGGTGTTGCTCGAGATTCATAATGAGGAAGAGCTTTGTTATATTAATGAATTCACCGATGTAATCGGCGTAAATAACCGCGATCTTAAGACCTTTAAGGTAGATATCGATTTGTCTGTAAATCTTGCCGGCAAAATACCAGCCCGAATGGTAAAAATCTCGGAGAGTGGGATCTCTTCGCCATTGATTCTTAAAAGGCTCAGGGGATGCGGATTCCATGGATTCTTGATAGGTGAGCGTTTTATGCGCGACCCTGAACCCGCAAGGGCCTTTTCTGCTTTTGTTGAACAACTTATGCAATAGCCGCCATGAAGATTAAGGTTTGCGGTATGCGCGATTTAGCCAACATCACTGAAGTGCTGAAGTCAAAACCTGATTATATCGGTTACATTTTTTACCCGGGTTCAAAACGTTATGTCGGGTTGCAGCCCGATGTCAGATTGTTTACGCTGCCGGCAGGAACAGCAAAGGTTGGCGTTTTTGTTAATGAAAAGCCGGAGCGTGTAATTGAAACCGGTAAAACTTACAGGCTCAACTGCATCCAGCTTCATGGCAGCGAACAGGTTTCAGATGGAGAAAAAATCAGGGAAGCCGGCTTTACAGTGATTAAAGCGCTGGGTGTCGACAGGCAGACGGATTTTGGAACCTTATCGAACTGGCAAGGAGTAGCCGACTATTTCCTTTTTGACACCAGGACAAATACCCACGGAGGCAGTGGACGCAAGTTCGAATGGGCACATTTATCGACGTATGTATCAGCAGTGCCATTTTTCCTGAGTGGAGGAATATCGCCCGATGATGCAGCGTCATTGAGAAATATAATTCATCCGTCATTCTTCGGTATTGATATCAACAGTCAATTCGAACAAAGTCCGGGTATTAAAGATGCAGATAAAATATTCACGTTTATAAAACAAATACATAATTGAATGAAATATTCAGTGAATGAAACAGGCTATTACGGGGAATATGGAGGAGCCTTTATCCCTGAAATGATGGTTCCCAATATTGAAGAGCTAAAGAACAATTATTTAAAAATCCTGTCCGATCCCGGGTTTATAACAGAGTTTCAGCAATTGCTGAAGAATTATGTTGGCCGGCCATCACCCTTGTATTATGCCAGGCGATTGTCCGAATATCATGCGACTCGTATTTTTCTTAAGCGCGAAGACTTAAACCATACGGGCGCGCATAAAATCAACAATACAGTAGGGCAGATTTTAATAGCAAAGCGGCTTGGAAAAACCCGGATCATCGCCGAAACAGGTGCCGGTCAGCATGGTGTGGCAACCGCTACTGTTTGTGCACTTATGGGACTCAAATGCATAGTGTATATGGGAAAAACCGACGTAGACCGGCAGGAACCCAATGTTTTGCGCATGAAAATGCTTGGCGCTGAAGTGATTCCCGTGTTCAGCGGCAATATGACACTTAAGGATGCAACCAATGAGGCAATACGCGATTGGATCAATAACCCTGAAGACACACACTATATTATAGGTTCCGTGGTAGGGCCACATCCTTATCCCGACCTGGTAGCAAGATTGCAGGCCATTATAAGTGAAGAAATAAAATGGCAACTGATGGAACAAACCGGCCGGTCCGATCCGGATTACCTGATCGCCTGTGTAGGCGGAGGCAGTAATGCTGCCGGAGCTTTTTATCATTACCTTAATAACGACAAGGTTAAGCTGGTTGCAGTGGAAGCCAGCGGTAAAGGTGTTAATACAAGCGAATCAGCAGCTACAATGGTTTTGGGCCGCCCGGGCATCATTCATGGGAGCCGCACCATGTTAATGCAGGACAGTGATGGCCAGATACTGGAGCCTTATTCCGTTTCAGCCGGCCTTGACTATCCGGGAATAGGTCCTATGCATGCTTACCTTTATAAAACAGGCAGGGCTATATTTGAAAACGCTACTGACAACGAAGCCCTTGAAGCGGCATTTCGGCTTACCCGGCTCGAAGGAATTGTTCCTGCACTGGAGTCGGCGCACGCGCTTGCGGCCTTAAGTAAAATCAATTTCGGTGAAACGGAAATTGTGGTTGTTAACCTGTCGGGCAGGGGTGATAAAGATATGTCTGCTTACATGAAATATATGAACGAAAACCAATTAATTTAATTTCCTGCAATGAATCGCATCGACAAGCTTTTTCAGCAAAAACAGCGTGAGATACTTTCCATTTATTTCACAGCAGGTCATCCCTCACTTGATTCTGCAAAAACGGTAATAAAGGCACTTTCAGCAGCGGGTGCCGATATGATTGAAATAGGAATACCTTTTTCCGATCCAATGGCGGATGGACCGGTGATACAAAGCAGCAGCAGCGTGGCATTAAAAAATGGAATGAATGTGAAGCTTCTGTTTTCACAGTTGAAAGATATCAGGAAAGAAACCAATATTCCCCTTTTGTTTATGGGATACCTCAATCCGGTGTTACAATACGGTATTGAAAAGTTCTGTGCTGACTGCGCGGGCATAGGTATAGACGGCGTTATATTACCCGACCTGCCCCTTGATGTTTACGGGAAAGAGTACAGGGCAATTTTTGAGAAAAATGGCATTTATAATATCTGTTTAATTACCCCGCAAACTACCGTTGAAAGAATCAGGAAAATAGATGACGCTGGCAGCGGTTTCATTTATATGGTTTCGAGCTCTTCCACCACAGGTATCAGGAATTCATTCGGTGAAAAGCAGATTGCGTATTTCAGGAGGATACAGGAAATGAAACTAAAAAATCCAACCCTGGTTGGCTTTGGGATTTCTACAAAAGAAAGCTATTATATGGCTTCTCAATATGCCTCGGGCGTGATTGTGGGAAGTGCATTTGTAAAAATGCTTTCGGAATCAAAGGATTTGGAATCTGATATACCTTTGTTTATTGGACGGTTAAAGGGTGTAAAATAAAAAAACCTGCTGTATGTCTTTATTCACAGCAGGTTTCTTTCGGGGTAAACCCTGATTAAACCTTGTTTCCATAATTGTTCCTTATTTTGTTTCTGCTATCATATCATTTACTTCTGCGTTGAATTCTTCAGCCATATCGGTTTGGTCCGGGGCGTTATATTGCAGGGTCTGATCTGATTCGGCCAAAAGCGTTTCAAGACTGTCCAAGGCCGGTTTTATTCCTATTGCTGCGTCTTCTGCAGGGGCAGTGTACTTCAGGAATGCTACAGTGGCATCAACAATTTTATCAAGTTTGTTCAGTTCAGCAGAAACATCTTCCTCGGTTTTGTCCGGGGCGTTATACTTTAACATTTCAGTCTGGCTGCTGATTAAAGCATCGAGTTTTGAAAATGCTGTTTGAACAGATTCATGGGTTGTTCCATTTACACTTGTTGTAAAGAATGCCAGTGAAGCAAACATTGCTATGCCGGCTCTCTTAAGGTTGCTGAGTTTCTTATTTGTTTTCATTGCTTTTTGTTTGCTGGTTTATGCAAGTAGGTTTGCATTATTTGTGCCAAACTCTGCAAAAAACAGTAAATCAAATATATACAAGGCTCAACGATCAGTAATTGCCCTTAGGAGATTTGTTATGTTTCAAGACATATTGTGTACGGTTTCGAACAATCTTTACTATTAATTTTAATTTGTTACATTTGTTTCAGTACTGATCTTTGTATGCACTGAAACTTAACGTTTTATGAGGTACCTTACACTTCTTTTGTTGATTGCTTTTCCTGTGGCTGCTTATGCACAAGCTGTCTTTAATAAAGGTTATATCATTAACAATAACAACGACTCCGTATATGGCCTTATAGAGATTAAAGCCAACAAGACAAATGCCAAAAATTGTTTTTATAAGAACGATCAGAATTCGGAAGTGCAGATTTTCTCTCCCGGTGAGATTAAGGGTTTCAGATTTGAGGGAAACAAGTATTATGTTACACGAACAGTATCCTTGAACGACAAGGAAGAACAGTTGTTTTTGGAGTATCTTATCGATGGGATAGTGGATGTGTATTATTATGATGATGGAGATTTAGACCACTTCTTTATTGATGATGGTGGAGGCAAGTTGGTAGAACTAAAAAAGTCAAAGCAAAGGGCAGAAAACTATCTTGGCTGGGGCTATATTGAGTCAACACAGCATATAGGAATTCTGAAGTATATCTTCAGGGAGAGTGCTGAAATCTCCAAACAAGCTGAAACAGTAGAACTAAATCGCAAAGCCCTTGTGGATATTGCGCATGACTATCACAACGAGGTATGCAAGGATGAAGCATGCATTATATATGAAAAGGAGAAACCTCATCTTGAGAATTTGCATTTTGGATTAGTTGTTGGGCTTAATGCAATTACTGCCGCACCGTATAAGTTAAAGTTCGAGACTTATTATTTGAAGAATAGCGAATTTGGAACAACATGGAGTCCTTCGGTTGGCTTTTTTGTTAATTACAACTTTCTTGCCGTAAATGCACATATGTTTTTTTATTATCAGGGAACTTTAAGTAAAATGAGCCTGAAGAGTTCTCATATTTATGAGAATGCTGGCGTATGGCTTACAGAATTGTCTTATGAACGAACATGCTTTAATAGTATAGCCCTGTTTAAATATGAATTAAGTAGCGAAAATAAGGTACGTCCTAATCTACATGTTGGTGGTTTCATTAATCTCGCCCTCCAGCATGAATATAGGCGGAATACCCTTCCTCATAGTTATCTTTGGAACGAAGGTGAACAACCTTTTAGTGGAGCAGATTGTGGCCCTGCAGCAGGAGTCGGCTTTATTGCTGATCTGAATGGAAAAAATGCGCTGATTATTGATTTAACTTATCAAAGAGGATTGACTCTCGCCAATAATCTTAGGGGTAATTATTTTTCACTGAATATCGGATTGCAGCTTTAATGAATGTATACAACTGTGGTACAGAAAATACCACAGTTGCTGTTTGAGGAAAAGATGAAATGTAAGTATGACGGATTTGGGAGAGGGCTATTTTTTTAAGCCGGCCATATGTTCGAGGGCGAGATAAAGTGCCTGGGTGCCTTTTTCGTCATAGCCGAGTGCTGACACCGATAAGTAGAGTTGCTGAACCAAGGCCAGGCCAGGCAAAGAAAGGTTCATTCTTCGCGATTCTTCCAATGCTATACCCATATCCTTAATGAAATGACGGACAAAAAAACCGGGTTCGAAATCCCTGTTTAATATGCGCGGTGCCAGATTATCCAGCGACCAGCATGCAGCGGCTCCCCCGGTTATTGAACTTAACATGGTTTCCAAATCAAGGCCGGCTTTATATCCATACAGCAGGCTTTCACACATGCCAATCATGGTTCCCGCTATCTGAATCTGGTTGCACATTTTGGTATGTTGTCCCGATCCGGCCTTTCCCTGGTACACGATTTTTTTTCCTATAATCTCAAACAACGGCATTATTTCATCGAAATCTTTCCTATCACCTCCAACCATTATCGAGAGTGTAGCATTGCGGGCACCTATATCGCCGCCCGATACCGGAGCATCCAGGGAAGACAGATTCTTTTTACGGGCAGCATTATAAATTTCTACTGCAAGGCTCGGGCTGGTTGTCGTCATGTCAACCATGATGGTTCCAGGTTTTGCCGAATCCACAATAGATCCGGAGGACAGATAGATATCCCTGACGTCGGAAGGAAAGCCAACCATGGTAAAGATTATATCACAATTGCCCGCCAGTTCGGCAGGAGAATTACACCAAACGGCGCCTTTATCAATAGCCGAAGAAGCCTTCTCGCGGGTGCGGGTATAAACGAATCCTTTATGACCTTTGTCGAGCAAATGCCCGAACATGGATTTCCCCATCACGCCGGTTCCGATCCAGCCTATTTTTGAATTTTGATCAATTTTCATGGATAACAAGTTCATTTTCCTGCCTGCGTGGTAGCTCATCGATTGCTTGCCAGAGAGCACGCAGGAAGGTCTTTGACTCTTGGTTCTTGGCTCTTGTCTCTAATACCTGTAATGCTCCGGTTTATAAGGACCGTCTTTTGGAACACCGATGTACTCAGCCTGCTTATCGGATAGAACGGTAAGCTTCACACCCAGTTGCTCCAAATGAAGCCGTGCTACTTCTTCATCGAGTTTCTTAGACAGGCGATATACACCCACGGTATAATTATTCTGCCATAAATCTATCTGGGCAAGGGTTTGATTTGAGAATGAATTGCTCATTACGAATGAAGGATGGCCTGTTGCACATCCCAGGTTAACCAAACGGCCTTCTGCCAGAAGAAAAATGGAATTTCCCGTCGGAAAGGTGTACTTGTCCACCTGCGGCTTAATATTGACATGCTTGATGCCCGGATATGTCACCAGCTTATCCACCTGTATTTCATTATCAAAATGACCTATATTACAAACGATTGCCTGGTCTTTCATCATTGCCATGTGCTCGATTGTAATGACATCGCGGTTACCCGTTGTGGTAACAAAAATATTACCTTCCCTGGCGGCTTCTTCCATGGTGGTTATTTCAAAACCTTCCATCGCTGCTTGTAACGCACAAATAGGATCAATTTCTGTTACAATTACCCTGGCACCGTATGCCCTCATCGAACGGGCACAGCCTTTTCCAACATCGCCATATCCCAAAACAACCACTACTTTACCGGCAATCATAACATCGGTTGCCCGTTTGATGCCGTCGGCGAGTGATTCCCGGCAGCCGTAAAGGTTATCGAATTTGCTTTTAGTTACTGAATCATTGACGTTTATTGCAGGAATGAGCAATTCCCCCTTTTCCATCATCTGGTAAAGCCTGTGTACGCCTGTTGTAGTTTCTTCGGAGACTCCTTTCCAGGTTTTGACAAACCTGTGCCATTTGCCATTGTCTTCCTGCAGTGTTTTTTTAAGGAGATTCAGGATAACGCCTTCTTCCTGGCTTTCCGGTTTTTTGTCCAGCACCGATGCGTCGTTTTCGGCTTTATAGCCAAGGTGTATAAGCAGGGTAGCGTCACCACCGTCGTCTACAATTAAATTGGGTCCCATTCCACCTGGGAAAGTTAATGCCTGATCGGTACACCACCAGTATTCCTCGAGACTTTCGCCTTTCCATGCAAATACAGGGATGCCCGCTTTAGCAATGGCAGCAGCAGCATGGTCCTGGGTAGAGAAAATGTTGCAACTGGCCCAGCGTACATCGGCTCCCAATTCTTTAAGGGTTTCAATGAGTACGGCTGTTTGTATGGTCATATGCAATGAACCGGATACCCTTGCACCTTTTAAAGGTTTCTGCGAAGCATATTTTTTGCGGATTGCCATCAATCCGGGCATTTCCTTTTCTGCAATTTCAATTTCCTTACGTCCGAAATCGGCAAGGCTCAGGTCTTTTACTTTGTAAGGTATTGAACTGGTGAGTGTTTCAGTTTTCATGTATACAATTATTATATGGTAATATATTTTTTACTTGATGTTGTTGAGTATTTTTAAACTTTCCGTCTTATCTGTTGCGATTTGTTCCTTCAGTTCAGCGAGTGTATTAAACTTTTTTTCAGATCGCAGCCATTCAATGAACGATATGCGTATTGTTTGATTGTAAATATCATGATTAAAATCGAAAATATTTACCTCTATTGTTCTTTCTCTTTTTGGCAAGTCGATGGTTGGCCGGATACCAATGTTTAGCATGCCTTTGTAAGTGCGGCTGTTTATGCTAATCAATACAGCATAAACACCATTACGGGGTAATAGTTTCCTGGGATCATCAACCTGCACGTTTGCCGTAGGATACCCCAGGGTTCTGCCCAGGCGTATACCTTCAACTACTTTGCCGGTGATGAAATAGGGATAACCCAGGGCTTTATTGGCCGCATTTATCCTTCCTTCCTCCACCATCATCCGTATTCCCGAAGAACTTACACGCATATCCCCGACGATCACCTGTTCGAGCCGTTCAGCGACTATTCCATGTTCCCTGGCGCTTTTCTGCAGGTTTTCAAATGTTCCTTTGCGGTCTTTGCCAAAATGATGGTTAAAGCCTACAACAATGTGCCTGGCGCCAATACGGTCCACTATGTATTCAGCAACAAACCTGTCGTAGGTGATACTTGCCAGTTGAAGCGTAAATGGGAGTATAATGAGGTTATCGATTCCGTATTGTTCAATGAGCGAGATTTTCTCATCGAGTGTTGCAAGAAGTTTCAGGTCCTGGTTTTCGGGCTGCAGTACAAACCGGGGATGCGGCCATAACGTAATTACGACCGATTCTCCATTATATTCATTTGCCAACTCATTAAGGCGTTTCAACAACTTCCGATGACCCAGGTGTACACCATCGAAAATTCCAATTGTCACTACCGTATTGGATTTATGGAATTGATTTATTTCATTGAAAACCTTCAAACCGGATTTTGCTTAAAAAGCGTTGGCAAAGTTAATACTTAATTGTTTTGTAAAAGAATTATGGTGATTAATTCATAATTTTATAAGGAATTTCGACACCCCAGTATTCTATGATAAATAAAACTCCCGGCATTGTTGAAAATGATCCATGGCTTGCCCCTTATGCAGAAATTATATACCGGCGATATGTTAAGGTTTTTGAAAAAGAAATTGAGCTGACGGGTGAAATAAAAACACTTTCCGATTTTGCCACAGGGTACCTGTACTTTGGCCTGCATAAAACTTCTACCGGATGGGTGTTTCGCGAATGGGCTCCCAATGCTGAAAAGATATTCCTTGTTGGGGATTTTAACCAGTGGAAAGAGCAGAAAAACTACAAATTGACCAGGCTCGAGAACGATGTTTGGGAGATTGAGTTGAAAACCAATGACATAAAGCATGGGGACCTTTTCAAAATATTGATATATTGGAAAGGTGGAAGCGGATTCAGGATACCTTCTTATATAAGGCGGGTTGTTCAGGATGAAACAACAAAATTGTTCAATGCCCAGGTATGGTCGGCAGGTGAGTATAAGTGGAAGCACAGTAAGGTCAATGCCGGATCAAGACCACCCTTAATATACGAAGCCCATGTTGGAATGGGAACACAGGAGGAGCGAACCGGAACCTATAAAGAATTTACCAGGCACATTCTTCCGCGAATTAAGAAAGCCGGATACAACACGCTGCAACTTATGGCCATTCAGGAGCATCCTTACTACGGCTCTTTTGGTTATCATGTATCCAGTTTTTTTGCCGCTTCATCACGTTTTGGGAGTCCCGAGGATTTAAAAGAGCTTATTGACACGGCGCATGGAATGGACATAGCGGTTATCATGGATATCGTACATTCCCATTCGGTTAAAAATGAGCTTGAAGGCCTTGGTAAATTTGACGGCACACCTTACCAGTACTTTCATGACGGCCCCAGAAGAGAACACATAGCCTGGGATTCTTTGTGCTTTGATTACGCAAAGAATGAGGTGATCCATTTCTTGTTGTCGAACTGCAAATTTTGGCTGGATGAGTATCACTTTGACGGGTTCAGGTTTGACGGTGTTACCAGCATGCTGTATTATGACCATGGCTTATCAAAGAATTTCACGAACTACGGGATGTACTATGACGGCATGCAGGATGAAGATGCGATCATTTATCTTGGCCTGGCAAACAAGCTTATTAAGCAGGTTAATCCGGAGGCCATTACCATTGCAGAAGAGATGAGTGGAATGCCAGGCCTGGCAGCAAAACTGGACAACGGCGGATATGGATTCGATTTTCGCATGGCTATGGGCGTTCCCGATTACTGGATTAAAATTATAAAGGAGCTTCCCGATGAAGCTTGGAATGTTTCTGCATTGTACTATGAACTTACCAGCAAAAGGGTTGAGGAGAAAACCGTGTCTTATGCAGAATCACACGACCAGGCCCTTGTCGGTGATAAAACCATTATATTCAGGTTATTGGACAAGGAGATGTATTACTCGATGAGTAAAGCCATCCAGAGTTTAATAGTTGACCGGGGAATAGCGTTGCATAAGATGATCAGGCTGGTTACTGCAGCAACCGGGGGAGGCGGATATCTGAATTTCATGGGCAATGAATTCGGGCACCCCGAATGGATTGATTTTCCCCGTGAAGGCAATAACTGGTCGTTTCAGTATGCACGCCGGCAGTGGAACCTGGTTGACGATCATATGCTTAAATATCATTATTTGAGTGATTTTGACAGGGATATGATTAACCTTATCAAAACGGAGGGCCTTTACAATGATAACACCTGCAGGTTGTTGGCCGACAACCAACCCGACCAGTTGCTGGCCTTTGAAAGGGCCGGTTTTGTATTTGTCTTCAATTTCAGTCCCAACCGATCATATACCGATTATGGAATTAACACAGGACCGGGCAGGTTCAGCATAGTACTCAATACCGACAATCCGGCCTATGGTGGCCAGGGAAATGTTGACGAGCATATCACGTACTATGCAAAAGGGGAACTAAAGCATGGTGCAGCTGTATACCTGCGGTTATATATTCCCAGCCGTTCTGCGTTGGTATTCAAAAGGAATAAAACACGCAGCGTATATTAAAACAAGCAGAGACGCGACAAAAAGACGAGAGACGCGATAAAAAAAGAGACGCGATTTTTCGCGTCTCTACGTATTTTTAACCGAGATACGTTTTAAGCAGCCGGTTTTTGGATTTCTGTCGAAGGTGCTTAATGGCCTTTTCCTTTATTTGCCGTGTACGTTCTCTTGAAATGCCAATGGTGGCGCCAATTTCCTCGAGAGACATGGGCTTGGTGCCGATGCCATAAAACGCCCTGATTACACTGCTTTCTTTATCGGGCAATGTGCTGAGGGTCCTTTCAATTTCTTTGGCAAGGGATTCCTCAATCAGTTTATTGTCGGTTGTTGGCGTGTCATGGCTTGGCAATACATCAAGCAGACTATTCTCTTCCCCGTCCTGAAAGGGTGCGTCAACCGAAAGGTGACGGCCCGAAAGTTCCAGTGTTCCTGCAACTTTGCCTTCAGGTAATTCAAGAATAGCTGCTACTTCTTCAGGGGACGGTTCTCTTTCATGCGTTTGCTCGAGCTGAGAGAATGCCCTGTTTATTTTGTTCAGCGCACCGATTTTATTCAGCGGTAAGCGCACAATACGCGATTGTTCGGCAAGGGCTTGCAGAATGCATTGCCTTATCCACCATACTGCGTAGGATATAAATTTAAACCCTTTGGTTTCATCAAATTTCTTTGCTGCTTTAATAAGCCCCAGGTTTCCTTCGTTGATGAGGTCGGGCAGGCTAAGTCCCTGGTGCTGATACTGTTTGGCAACCGATACAACGAATCTCAAATTTGCTTTGGTAAGTTTTTCAAGCGCTTCCTGGTCGCCCATTTTAATGCGCTTGGCAAGTTCAACCTCCTCTTCGGGGGTGATTAATTCTTCTTTGCCAATATCGTGCAAATATTTTTCAAGTGAATCACTATTTCTGTTTGTTATAGATTTGGTTATCTTTAACTGCCTCATGGATGATATTAATTTAGTAGTAACGAAAAAACCACGGAATATTAAACAAATAAACAAAAAAGAGTACGTTTTGTTGCATGCCTTTCTCTTAAAAAAAGCTAAAATCCTCCGCAAAGATTCTTCTGCCTGAAAGTAATTGCTTTTTAGCTCAAAAACAAATTTTATTCAATCTAAATAATGATACTTTTATTCCCAAAAATGATGCCATGAATAGCCGTTCTCCGTTTTTTGTTTATTTACCTATCATTGGCGCGACTTTTTTTTGGAGTTTCAGCTTTATATGGTATAAACAGGTCTTCACTCATTATGATCCCCTGACATTGGTGGTTTTCAGGCTTGCACTGGCAGTTCCCATCCTTACTTTATGCTCCCTTGCATTAAGAAAACTTCAAAAAATAAGGGCCGGGGATGTGAAAACATTCATGCTGCTTGCGTTCTTTGAGCCATTCCTATACTTCCTTGGTGAAAGCTATGGCATGAGCTTTATATCCTCCACACTTGCCTCAATTATCATATCGCTTATCCCATTGATCGTTCCGATCCCTGCCTGGTATCTTTTCAGGGAACGATTTACCGCCATGAACATTGCAGGCATCATTGTTTCGATTGCAGGCGTGGCTTTGGTAATTGCCGGAGAGCCAAACCCCGGAAACGTATCGGTTTGGGGAGTATTATTAATGCTTGTGGCTGTATTTTCGGCTGTATTGTATTCCATATTTGTAAGAAACCTTGCCGAACGTTATAATTCGTTTACCATCGTCACCTATCAGAATATCTTTGGACTTATCTATTTTATTCCTTTATTCAGTGTTTTCGGATTGACTGATTTTATCCACCAGCACCATACATTTGAGATGATTCTGCCGATCCTTAAACTTGCCTTCTTTGCTTCGGCAATTGCATTTTTACTGTTTGTATATTCCATCAGGCAAATTGGAATGGCCCATACCAATGTTTTCATAAACCTTATTCCGGTTTTTACTGCAATTTTGTCATGGTTAATTCTTAGGGAAGGGTTTAGTTCAATTAAAATTGCAGGGATCATTGTAGTTATAGCCGGTCTTGTACTTAGCCAGTTTAACCACAAGCGCGGTATAACTGAAAAGAATTGAAATTTGCTATATTTGTAACACCAATATGAAGCGTTAATGAAAAGACAACGGTCAATCCTGTTTTCCTGGTTTGTAAGGGTGCTTATATTCACTTTTGTGAGTTGCATATTGGCCATGCAAAGTGGTTGTGCATCATCAAAAAAGGGTATGGTTCCTTGTCCCTGTGAAAATAAGCATCATCGCCGATGATTCCGCTGCGCGATACCATACCCTCACGCACTGTTCCCTTTGTCAATATACTGCTTATTGCCATCAATGTATTGATTTTCGTTTACGAGGTATTCATGCTCAACGCCCAGCAGGCTGAACTAATGATCTTCAATTATGGTTTGGTGCCTGACAAGGTGAGGATTGAAGGAGTCGGCAGCGTTTATGAGTTGAGAACTACGGTACTCAGGCCATTTTTCACCAACATGTTTTTGCATGGCGGTTGGGGACACCTGATTTCCAATATGTGGATACTGTTTATTTTCGGTGATAATGTGGAGGACAGGATGGGAAAGGGCAAGTACCTGGTGTTTTACATCTTATGCGGTTTAATAGCCAGTTTCACTCACTTTGTGCTTTACCGCAACTCTCCTGTTCCGGCTATTGGTGCATCAGGTGCCATTTCAGGCGTTATGGCCGCATATATGTTTATGTTTCCGAAAAGCACCATTGTTTCACTGGTGCCAATTCTTATTATTCCTTTATTCATTCCGATTCCTGCCCTGATTTATATTGGCTTGTGGTTTTTTGGCCAGCTGATCAGCGGAACATCATCGCTGATGCTTTCTGATACCGCATCAGGAATTGCTTTTTGGGCTCACATCGGAGGCTTTATCGGCGGATTGCTTATTTACAGGATGTTTGATTCGGCCAGGGGACGTGCGTATTATCAATAAATCAGAAGCAGTGCCAACAAGCCTGCCGCCAGTGTGATTTTTCCTTTTGGCATAACTATTGAACAGCAAAAAGCATAACCAACAGAAATGACTTACCAGGAAATTAAAACCAGGTACCATAAAATTTTTGATTTTATTGCCAAAAGCAGGATTAAAGATGCACTTGACGCCCTGGGTGTGCTGTGTAACCACAGCCGTAACCGGGATTTCAGACAACAGCTTGATTCGCATTATGATACCTATCTTAATATGCTCAAGTATGCATTTGAGATGAAGGACGATGATCCCCAAAAGGCAAAAGTTTACAACCGGCTTATAAAAGATATCTTCTCCCTCACCGATGATGTAAAAGAGGATATTATTCGCAGTTCAAACCTGCTGCAGCATTACCAGCTCAATGCTGTTTCATTTGCACAATCAGAAGCGGTTATAGCTGAACTGTCGCAGCTGGCAGACAAGATTGACCTGCAGAATGAATCGCAGGATTTTACCGGGGTGGAAAGGGCGCGTTACTACGATTCGCCTGCCTACAAAGAGAATGTCAGTTCCCTGTTTATGGTTATATGGCATGCCGACAAGTTAAAAGATGTTGAGATCAGCCTTCTTAAAAAGATATGTACATCGGAAGTCATAGCCTGGTATGACCAGTGCGTCCTGGTAAGTGCACTTACGCTTTCGCTGATACGACATTTTGACAGCGCCAAAATTGATGTATTGTTCAGCTTTTATGAAGCCGGGGGAATCCAAATATGGCAGCGTGCCCTGGTAGGGTTGGTAATGAGCCTGGTGTTTTATAACAACCGGATTGCTTATTATCCCGAAATTACCCATCGTTTGAAAGCCTTACAGGGTATGAGCAATGCAAACAAGAGCATTGAAATCATCATACAGCAGTTCATCAAAGCAAGAGAAACGGAGAAAATCACCCGGAAAATCCAGGAAGAAATACTTCCTGAGATGATGCGCATAAAATCGAGGCTTGAAGAAAAGCTTGACCTTGAAGACATGATATCTTCATTTAATCCCGAAGGAAAAAATCCGGAATGGGAAACCTTTTTCAAGGATTCACCGGATGTTTACAATAAACTCGAAGAGTTTACCAATATGCAAATGGAAGGTGCCGATGTTTTTTTAGGTGCTTTTGCCATGCTTAAGCATTTCAGCTTTTTTAATGAAATACGGAATTGGTTTCTACCATTTTATAAGGAAAACGAATCTATTGCCGATTCCTTTTCAGGATCGGGCGAGGGAGTCGATCTTAAACAATTCGGCGAGGGCCTTGAGAAAAGTCATTTCCTTTGCAATTCCGACAAGTATTCTTTCTGTTTAAATATCCGTAATATGCCTGGATTTCAGAAGTCCACGGTCATGGAACTGTTCAACATGGAACTGAAGGCTATGAATGAAATGGCAGATGACGATGAAATGATCAACACAAGTTCACGTACCAAGGTTATCGTTACCCAGTATTTTCATGATCTTTACCGTTTTTATAAACTGCATCACCTAAAGGCTGAATTCGACGATATTTTCAAATTGCCGGTTCCGGTATATGAAACCGAATTGTTTAAAAACTGGATAGATGATGCTACTGTATTGCGGAATATCGGTGAATTCTTTTTTGAAAAGAATTATTACCATGATGCCATAGCCATTTTTAAGCAGATAGTTGAAACGAACCATAGCTATGAGTTATTTGAGAAGATCGGTTATTGTTACCAGCAAACCGGTGATTATGATAAGGCACTGGAGTATTATCACAAGGCCGAGCTGTTGGATAAAAACAAGTTGTGGCTTATCAACCGTATTGCCTGGTGTTATAAAAAGAAGGGTGAGTATGAGCTTGCCTTAGGGTATTATATCGCGGCAGAAAAACTCGAGCCGGATAATCTGCAGGTGCATGCATACCTGGGCCAAATAAACATGGAAACGGGTGAATTTGAAAAAGCGCTTAAATATTATTTCAAGGTTGAATATCTGCAGCCGGACAATTATAAAGTATACCGTCCCATATCATGGTGTTCCTTTATGCTGGGAAAATTCGATGTGGCTGCAAAGTATCTGGAGAAGGCACTAAGCAAAGCCCCCAGTAAACACGACTACCTTAACCTTGGCCACATTTATTGGTGCAGGGATGATCGAAAGAAGGCAATTGAAAATTATAAAATGAGTTTTATTACATCAGGCAGGGATGTTAACTGGTTTTCCGGCACTTTTATCGAGGACAGTAAATACCTTGAACAGCACGGAATAAAATCAATTGATATTCCGCTTATGATCGACTATATACGGCTTTCTGCAATATAGTCACCACTCATCCGTTATATTCTGCCATTTACCGATTTTAACAATCGTAGCGCACATAATCATCATAGTTTTGTTGAGAGATTAATTATTGAGCGCTATGAATGTTTTGATATTAAATGGCACCCCTGATTACAGCTATCCGGGCTTTGACCGGTATTTGGGTCAGTATCAGCTTAAGCTCCATCATTTAGGGCATTATGCAAAAAAATTCGATTTAAGGGATTTTGAATTTTCCCATCCCGACACGACTTTTATTTCGGGTGATTTCAAATATATTCTTAACAGCATTAAGGATGCTGACCTGTTGGTTTTCACAAGTCCCTTTATCCGGGGACGAATATCGGAGTTAACACTAACAGTACAGAACGGCATTGCCGCATATTACCAAATGCAGCATAAAAGCAACCCGGTTGAGAATTACACCAGGGTGAAAAAAATTCCTTTATTTGGTGCCATTGTCATGCCCGAAAATGACAGCGAAGAGCAGGATATCCTATTGAGCAAACTAACCCAGCAAAGGATTGCCACAGACCTTAAAACGCAATTAAGTTTTTTCATAACCTCACAAGATAATTTTGCCCGGGCCATTTATGAAACGCTGCAATTAATAAAATACCGCGATGCTTACGCTGACGTTATTGTTGATAGTGCTTATTAGCCACATAAAGGTAAAGTGGCCGGGAAGCAGAAGCCGGATACCGGGAGAAGGAAATTAACAGGCAGAATCAGGATGCAAGAGCCGGGATTTAACCATCGGAATCCCGGCTCCTGATTCATTTGTATTTACACCAGAATTTTAGTGGTGAGGTTGGTAATGCTGGTTTTGATGGCATCAAATGGTTTTCCGTCCTTTGTGGCATCCTGTTCAACGACCATATATTTCATTCCGGCAACATCCCTTGAGGCCAGAATTGTTTTGAAATCAATTACACCCTCACCAACAGGGGCGAAATCGCTTTCGCCGTCGGTTGTATACCGTGGGGCTTCATTGGTATACATGTCCTTCATATGCCATAGTTCAAAACGGCCGGGGTACCTGTTGAATATTTCAACCGGATTATGGCCTGCTTTATGCGTCCAGAAAAGGTCGAGTTCGATAATAATGTCCTTGTCCAGATCAGCCATGATAATGTCAAAAAATGGAACAGTGCCATTCAGGTTATCGAATTCAAAGTTGTGATTATGATAGCCGAATTTCATACCGTTTTCTTTCATAATTGTGCCGACCGTATTCCAATCCTGCACCATTTTCTTGTAGCTGTCAACAGTGCGCGCTTCGGGAACAACCCAGGGCTGAACACAATATTTAACACCAAGTTTGGCATGATCTTCAGCCATAATTCTGGCATTGTCGAGTGTGATGCCTTCAGCTTCGACGTTGGTATGGCTGCTGAGGATTTCCATGCCAAGGTCTTCCACGAGTTTCTTAAAATCGACGGGCTCCATCCCGTAAAATTTACGATTGCCGTAACCGGCCAGTTCTACATACTTATAACCCATATCAGCCACCTGTTTCAGCGAACCCGGTACATCGGTCTGCATGGCATCGCGAATGGTATAAAGCTGAAGGGCGAGTCCGAAGGTTTTTGGGTCAATTGAAGGCTTTTCCGCTGAAGGTTTTCCGGCAGTTTTACACGCATACTGTGAAATAACAAGCGCTCCGAGTGCTCCGGCAGCCGAGACCCTCAGAAAATCCCTCCGGGATGATTTATTTTTCATAGTGGTAAATATTTAATGGTTGTATTCATTTGTTCTCTGAAAAACCGGGCATATTGAATAAACCTTGAATGTATCAAAGGGTTCAAACGCACTTTATATTCACAGCAAATCCGGCATTAAACTTACTATTAATTTTCGTAAGATGAAAGATCATCTGAGGTGGGGAAAAAAAATAAAGACGCTGACAGCTTTGTCGAAGATGTCAGCGTCTTCCAGGAAATAAGCATCACGAACAATGTTTGTGATCGGGTATTAAAACTCAATGCCTATACCGATTTCTACCATAAAAAATGGATAAACCCCATTTTCATTTTCAATGGTTCTTTCATATGTATAGTAACTGGGATCTGTAAAAGTCGTTACATCATTATTGGTAAATTCAGCACCCACATATGCCCCGGTGGTTAAATAAAAACCTGATGCCGACCGGAAACGGTAACCTCCGTTCATAATAAAATCAAAATGATTCATAGTGTTCTCTGTTTCATATGGCTCTCCCTGATCATCAACGAAAGTGCGTTTCCCAAATTCACCCATGACACCAATATACGGCTTGTTCCTGCTGTCGCCAAAAAAATATTTTAATCCTCCGCCGAAAGCAATGTTATTCACTTTGTCAGGAACTTCATCCCGGTAAGCGACTTTCATAAGAAGTCCCGCTGAAGCAAACCTCACATGGGCATTTAAAGCAAGGTTATCGGTTAAACCAACTTCGGCATTGATCAGGGGACCGAATTGAACAAATCCAAGTGGTTCTACAGACAAGGCAAATTTGCCAATAGCATTGTCGCCCGACTGTGCATTAGCGTTTACACTCAGTACAAGCAGTGCTGTGATGAAAAAATTTCTCATAAGAATAAGATTGAGAGGTTAGCAAATCATAAAGTTTATAATATCAGAAGGTTTTGAAAGTTGAAATGATACTGTCGTGAAGGGCTATAGCTGAGTCAAAGTCAGCTGCCGGCATCACCGATTGAATTACGAATTGTGTCTTTCCTTGTTTGATTACATAAAATTTCACCTTGGTTTTTTCACCGTCGCTATCAATTGAATATACAGCCCACATGGCTTCCATGCCATTAATGGTGGCAATCCCTTCTTCCTCAACAGTGTTCTTTTTATCACTTTTTATGCTCCTGAGATTCACCTTATAGGCTTCCTTAGTGGAAAACGCGATGGATTTTGATGTAACCACCATGAGCTGTTTAGTAATATCTTTACCATCATTGGCAGCCAGAATGCCCACTAACGCATTTTTATCATATGCGGTAACCCAGCCTGCAGGAAAATCGATGGAGTAATTTTTGTCTTTATTTACATATTTTTCAACCTCCTGGCTGAATATCTGCAAAGACAAACAGAATAAAAGGCACATTAATAATAGATTTTTCATGGCTATGTGTTTTGAAATAATTGTTGTTTCAAAACTATAGTCAGTAACCGGGGTATTTATCCACAAAAAAGTGGATTTTTTCTATTGAATAATAATTACTTTCTTTATGTTTTGTACCCTTAAGACCTAACCAGTTTTACCAAATGTCTCATTTCATTCGCATTTTCATTGTTCTTTGCTATTGCTCTGTTACTTTTAGTGTCTTTTCGCAATCTTTTCCTGCAGGTGATGCCGACACGATAAGGGTCATGCAATATGTTCAGAGGGCGCGCGAAGCCATTAATCAGATATCAGCCGACAGTTCTGTTTGGTATGCAAGACAAGCCATAAGTATTTCTGAGAAGTGCGGGTTTGCAAAAGGTATTGCCTGGGGATATCACCGCCTGAGCCAGATTTATGATTTTACCGGGTTGCCTGATTCTGCGTTGATTTTCGGAAAAAAAGCAGAAAGGATATTTCGCGAAACAGGCGACTATTATGGGTTGCCTTATTCACTTTACACCCTGGGAAATATATATCTGTACAAATCGTGGTACGAGATAGCCCTGCGTCATTACACCGAATCGCACAGCATTTTCTCCAAAAGCAACAACTTTTCGGGGATAACGGACTGCTATGCTGGTATTGGTCTTGTTTATTATTTCAGAAAAGAATGGCGCAATTGTATACGATATTTAATGCTTACTGCGGAATATGAGAAACAAACCAATGATGATGAAGGACTTCCGGAAACCTATTTTAACATAGGTTGTGCTTATTACGAGCTAGGTTTAAGTGATTCGGCCCGGCATTTCTATAAGCTTGCAGAAACTATTGCTGAGAGAACCAGAAACAACAGGGTGCTAACTGCTACATGCAATAACTTCGGAGAAATTGCCCTTGATGAAAAGCAATACATAATAGCTATTACATACTTTCAGCGCTCAATTGAGCTTAAAAAACAACTGAATTATTTCGAGGGTCTGGGGGAGAATTATATCAACATGGGAAAACTTTATATGGAAACCGGAAATACTGGCAAGGCCATTGATTATGTTATCCGGGGTATTGATTATTGCAACCGGTATAATGCCCGTGAAGATAAGGCTGACGGATACCTTGTGCTTTCGCAATTATATGAAAAATCAGGTGATAAGGCATCTTCACTTGATGCCTATAAGAATTATGTAAAAATCAATGACACACTGAACAACATGCGTTTTGCCGGGCAGGTTGCCGAATGGCAAACCCTGTATCACTTAAAAGACACTGAGTATAAGCTTGAAACAGCCAAAAACCAGGTGTTGGCCCAACAGGAACATATCAGGCTGAATAAATTGGTTCAAACCGGATTGATTGCATTATCGTTGTTTATAATAATTACTTCGTTCCTGGTTTACAGGAATTTCCGGAATAAAACCATCATAGTAAAACAGGATTTGGAATTGCAGGATCATCGCATAAGGCAATTGGAGAATGAAAGGAAGCTTCTCGCCACACAGTATGTGCTAAAAGGCGAAGAAACAGAGCGCAGAAGGCTGGCAAGGGATTTGCACGACGGGCTGGGCGGACTGCTTTCGGGGGTAAAGTTGGCGTTCAACAAAGTCAGCAACAGTATAATGGTTACCGGTAATGCTGTTGATTTTAATCATGCTTTACGCCTTTTGGACACATCAATTGTGGAGTTACGAAGGGTTGCAAGGAGCCTGTTGCCTGAGGCATTATTGAAACTTGGACTCAAAAGTTCAATTGCCGATTTCTGTGAAGAGCTGAATAAAGTGAATAAAACAGAAATCATCTTCCAGTTTTTTGGTGACTTTGAAAGGGTAGATTCTAATCTTGAATTAAACGCCTTCAGGGTTATTCAGGAACTGGTAAACAACGCCATTAAACATGCCAACGCCCGAAAGCTTGTTGTGCAAATGATTCAGGAGCCGGAAAGATTGTGCTTTATAGTCCAGGACGATGGAACAGGGTTCAATATTCACAATGAAAAACCACAAAAGGGAATAGGGCTTTCCACTGTTAAATCGAGGATTGAAGCCCTAAACGGAACAATGGAAAAGCTAAGCACTCCGGGTAAGGGTACTGAATTTGTGGTTGAGTTTCCGGTATTTTCTGATTCACAAAAGCAAATGGTAGGCTGATTCTTAGTTGGTATATGATAAACAGCACACAGAATGATTGACATTTTAATTGTAGATGACCATCCTATTGTGGCAGAAGGCTTAAGAAGCCTCATTCTTCAAAGGAATATTTCCTCCAAATGCTTTGTTGCGCATTCATTTGATGAATGCCGCAGAATTCTCCAAACATTCACTCCCGGTTTAGTGCTGTTAGATTACAGCCTTCCCGATGGGAATGGGGTTGATGTTTGCAAATCACTAAAAAGAAACAATGAAAATATCAAAATACTGGCAATTAGTTCTTTTCGCGAACGAAGTATAATTAAGCTCATGCTCGACAATGGTGCGTCGGGATTTGTACTTAAAAATGCATCAGAGGAAGAGCTTTCGGAGGCCATTCATGCTGTTCTGACAGGAAAGAAATACATATGTGATGAATCAGCTGAAATAATACAGTTAAATCATCAGCCCATTCTTACAAGGCGAGAGGCCGAAATATTGCAATATATTGCCGATGGTTATACAAATGCAGAAATTGCCGAAAAGCTGTTTATTGGGCAATCGACGGTAGATACACACCGACGGAATATGTTAATTAAGTTAAATGCCAAAAACACAGCCTGCCTTATAAAGATGGCTTTGCAAAATGGTCTTATTTGTTAATGGTTCAAAGAGGTTATCGCGTCCATGCTGAACGCGGTATTTATCATTTGATGAGTTCCATGTAATATGCAACTGAATTTCTTATCCCCGATGCAAACCTGTAGCCATCATTAACCTGATCCTGGCCAACCTGGTCGGCTTTGAATCTCCAGATTCCTGCCTGTCTTTCAGGCTCCGGAGAAGGAAAAATACTTTTTGAAACGGAAAAATGGAAATTACACATCAATGAAAAAGATCATTATGGAATAATTGGCCAGGCAATCTATCAGTTAAAACCACAATTCATTTCTGAAATTCTACAGCTCATCGTGTTTTTTTTTGATTGCTCACAGGCAGGAGCAATCTTTCGGATAAAATAAAAGCGATGAGAAAAAAAATCTTTATTCTGATGCTGATTTGCAGCCTCGCAATATCAGGGGGTAAATCACAGCAATCATTTGAATTTTCCAATGAAAAATCTGTGCTGGAATTTTATAAACAGTACAGTTCCTTTACCGACCCGGGAGAATATTCATATTTGTATAAAAACCTACCTGATTCACTACCGGAGCTTTGCCGGTTAATCAAAGCACAGTTTGTACATCCCTTTTCCGATTTGCCTCAATATCGGCATCAAATTCCGGAAGAAAGATGGAATGAGTGGATAACCATGTATCCAACTGTACAATCCATTTTGAAAGGGCTTTTATCCTATGATTCCAGTGGATTTATTTATAATCGCAAACCGGAGAACCGTTTGATTCTGGGTTGTCGTGAGTATGCCATCGTACTGGCATCGGTACTCAAATATCGCGGAATTCCTGCAAGGGTTCGCGCCGGACATGCCGGTTATATTGAACCCGGATTACATGTAAGTCATGCCATTTGTGAAGTGTGGAATAAAAAGGAAGAACGATGGATGCTTGTTGATCCGGGCCTGGATATGATTGACTTCAAAAGGGAACAATTCGATTTCAGCAACGAGGTATGGTTGAAAATGCAGAAAGGGGACATAAATCCTGACCTGTATATGGCACCTCCCAATATTGCCGGAATGATTTCCATTGCCGGTAAAATCAGCCCCGATTTATCATCCCTGTTGGGAACCGAATTCATAATTACCCAGTATGCGCCAATAATGGATGCTTGCTTGGAAAGCAATAATCAATTCTCTGCAGAACAAATTGAAATTCTCAACAGGATTTGTAAGTTAATGAGTACCCTGGATGCAAAAAATCTTTCTGAGTTACAGGAAATCTACAAAAACACACCTCAGGTTCAATTATCCAAAGCGTTTAAATTTGATGCCAGAGCATTGGAAAACAATGACCCTAAGGGAAATTCTTCCAATACCAAACCCGAAATTGAATTTGCCGATATACCCGGGGGTACATTTATGATGGGAAGTCCGGTTAATGAAAAAGGCAGAGAGGATGATGAAGTTCAACATAAAGTTACCGTGAGCGCTTTTAAAATGAGCAAGTATTGCATAACCTTCACGCAATATGATGCATTTTGTGAAGCAACAGGAAGAGCCAAACCAATGGCACGTGAGAGAGGGGATCTTCCGGTTTCACAGGTTACCTGGTATGATGCCCAGGCATTTGCTGAATGGATGGGTTGCAGGCTGCCTACCGAAGCTGAATGGGAATATGCAGCCCGGGCAAATACCCTAACTCCTTTTTATTATGGCAATTGTCTCATGGCTGATCAGGCAAATTTTAACGGAGAAAAACCTTATTCAAATTGCGAAACAGGAATAAACAGGAAAATAGTAATGTCTGTTGGTAGTTTTGCTCCCAATGCCTTTGGATTGTACGATATGCATGGTAATATATGGGAATGGTGCAGTGATTGGTATGGCGAATACAACATTGGAGATACTCTGAATCCAAAAGGCCCTGATACTGGCACTAAAAAGGTTAATCGCGGGGGTGGTTATTATGATCCTGCCTGGAGATGCCGTTCAGCATATCGTGCCGGTGGAGACCCTCCAGGAAATAAAGGCGCTGGAATTAGTTTCAGAGTTGTAAAAGATGAATAATAAAATATTTGTCATGTGGTAAACCTCGAAATAACTTTAATTGAATACCTGGGATTTCAGGGCTCAACGACTACATAAAACAAATTTAGATGATGATTATTATATTAACTTCAAACAAATTTGGACTTCATGAGCAAAATCAAAAAACAGAATCCTTTTTGGAGTAAAAAATGGATGCTTATCTGGATTTTACTTTTTCTAATATCCCCTCCTATTGTGGGATATTTAATAGAAGGGCCTTATATATTCTCCTCAGTTTCCCATTACTTCATGCAATCTTCAATTGGTTATGCCTATGGAATAATAATTCCATTAGGAAATATATTCATTGGAAAATATTTTGAAAGACTTGACTGGTCTAAAAATCCCAAAAGAACAAACCTGATCACCTTTTCGATATTCATGGGTTTTTCCCTTATTATGGGCATCGGCATACCATATTTCATCGACCGCTTTTTGTGGGGAATGTCGGGCATAAGTGTTTTTTATGACGTATCGGCAAAGGCTTTTATGACCACCGTTATAGCTCTGGTTGTATTTTATTTTTATAACACC
>CAZYDI010000003.1:46133-99774 GCA_964646255.1 uncultured Bacteroidales bacterium | reverse complement strand
TTTGTTGATGATATAAAAGGCACTTATCTTATTGGTGTGGATTTCAGGTTCTAAGACAGCTTTTTTACAAAATCATCAATGCGAAGCAACTTTTACAAACGTTGCTTCGCGTTTTTTTTATTATCCCAAATTACGCATTCTAAAATACGCAATCTATAAAGTGTTTGCAATTAATGCTTTTTGAGAAAAGCAGTAAATCCAAATCGCCCCCTTTTCAGGCACATCCACGATGTACCACCGTCTGATTTATCTTCCTCAATATTGCATAGTTCTGTCAAAAAGTTATACCTTTTCACCGTCTTTTTTCCAAGAAAACCCAAAACTATGAAACACCGATGCTTGAAATATGGCCAGGGCATATTCTTTTTATCCCTTAGCCTTGCATTCAGCTATGCACAGCAGCCCATCACCATTACGACCAATACAAAAACAGCCGGGCAAAATTTCATTAACCATACCGAAATAAAAGCAAAGGAGTGGGTGTTTCCCGAAAAAATTCAGGGTTTTTACCTGGATACAATGAGAAATCACCTGACGGTACAAACAGGCAAAGTAAATCAAGACAATGCTCCCCGGGGTACGGGCATGGTGGTTCTTTATGACTTGACCCGGGATGCAGTAAAATGGCATAAAAACATCAGTTTTGGTACCAGTTCAATCCTCCAGTACTCCGATATTATTATACTTGCAGACGCAAATAAAGCCGTTCGCCTCAACACTGAAACCGGAAAAAAGCAATGGAAACTTTCCAGGCAATTATTTTACCTCGATCAATATACAGGCATTGGCCTTGTTTATCCGCCTGACCAGAACCAAACTACCCTGGAAGCGTACAGGCTGACAGATGGAAAATTCCTGTGGTCGCGACCCGTCAACAGGGAATATGGATGGAATGACATCACCCACCTTACCGATAGCCTCCTGTTGATTCAGTCGGCCGGACTGCACATCGTCGACCTTGAAAATGGCTCGGGATGGGATTTCAGCGCTGAAACCGGACACAAGGATTATACTGCAGCAGTGGTAGGCACTGCAGCCGGTGTGCTTGTTGGTGTACTTACCGGTTATTACTCATACAATACCGGTTATTCCCTTGTTTCCGACCTGTGTTCAAATGTTTGGAGCGACAGTACGGGTTATTTTTTTGCATCGAGGGATAAGCTAACCCGCCTTGATCCTGAGCTGAAAACCATATGGTACGCTGAGTTGCCAAGGAAGAAAGCCAGCAAGTCGGACATATTTATTGCGGATTCGCTGGTTTATGTACTGAATAAAGGATATGCTTTTAAAGAGGGAAAAATGGTATTTTTTGGCCAGCCTTTCTTTGCTGCGTTCCAACTGAATAATGGCGAACAGGTTTTCATGAATGACTTGAGTGATAAAAAGGAAGCCATAACTGATTACCTCACCGGTGATGAAATGGTTATTTGTTTATGGAGGGATAAAATATCGGGTTATTCTATGCATGATGGATTCCTTAATGTGGAGTGCACGTTGGATCCGAAAGTCCATGGCAAATTAAAAAGCTTTACTACCGATGAATTTTTTACAGAAGTGGATTCCGGGTTTTACCCTATAGATGTTTTGAATCCATACGATATGTATATAATAACCGACAGCGCGTTCATCGTTACGGTAAATGAACGGTTTGAGGTAACACAGGTATTGGACCAAAACAACTATTTCAGGCTATATCATTCAGCACGAAATATGCAATTTCTTTATAAGGACAATAAAACGGTGGTTATTGGTTCCGATCATAAAAAAATAGCCGAAATTGAGGCTTCTTCACGCGCTGTATATATCCGCAATAAACTGTACGATTTCCAGGGAAGGAATTTCATTGAGTATGATTTCTGACCCGCACCCATCAGGTATATGGTTAGGGCAGTGACAGGTACCGGTGTCGGGCATAATACATTATTATTATATTTGTTCACTTTTACAACTTAAAACTAATACAAAATGACAATAAAGAACCTGACCATTCTTCTTATTGCCGGCATGCTGGTATTTGCTGAGACTTCATTTAGCCAGGAAACCGAAGGGGATTCCGCTTCGTCACCCTTCACCACAGGGGCAGATATTTACAGCAGTTACATCTGGAGAGGAACACGGCAGAATACAAGTCCCGCCATTCAGCCTTATGTTGAATTCAGTAAATGGGGATTGTCCGTGGGTGCGTGGGGATCGTTTGATGCCAATGGTTTTGCGGAATCAGACCTCTATATAAATTATGAATTTCCTTTTGGTCTCTCGCTTGGGGTAACCAATTACTATTACAGTGAACTGGAATTTTATAATTCCGAATCTCATGCCATCGACATTAGCGCTGGCTTTGCATTCAAAGGATTGTCGCTTAGCGCAAGCTATGTCGTAAATGAAGCAGGCGAGATGGGCTCAACGGGTGAAGATGTATATTTTGAAGCCGGATATGCTTTCCCTAACGTGAACTTTATATTGGGAGCAGGCAATGGCTGGTATACAAGCGATGGAGAGTTTAATTTTTGTAACATCGGAATCGGTACGGAAAAAGAGATCAAAATAACAGATCATTTTTCCATACCGGTTACCGGACAGGTTATTCTTAACCCTGAGAGGGAAAGCTTTTACGTGGTGATAGGGTTATCGTTTTGATCTGGCCTTACTTTTCTTTTTGCTTTTTTTGATGCGGAAGTAAGCCAAAAGAGCAACCACAAGCACAACCAGTGCTCCGATTATGAAGATCATGGTATTGTCGAGGCTATCTCCCCTGGCACGGCTCCACATTTCCAGCACTTCATCGTTTTTATCCTTAAAGTCGTGAAGCAGTACGCACCTGGCTACTACGCTGCTATCGGGGTATTGAACGGGATTAACCTGTACACTGTCATTGCCCGGACCGAAAAAATAGTTGAGGTTTACCGTTTCTTCGAGGGTGGAATCAATCTGGGCTTCGAGTATTTCAGGAGTTCCAACGGCACTGGAGTAACCGCTTACATCCATATTGCGCAATACGATATCAGGCTGACACAGGTAATTCAGAAAATAGCTTGCTGCCTTAACGTTGCCTGCATTTTTCGGGATTACCCATCCATCAAACCAAATATTGCTTCCTTCTTTCGGAATGGAATATCCCAGTGATACATTCACATCGGCAGCTTCCTGAATGGCCCATACGGCATCACCACTCCAGGCGTAGTTCATCCAGATTTCACCCTTGGTCATTAATTCCTTTCCGAAATCGGCTTCCCAACCGGCAAGGTTCGGCTGTAACAATTTCAATTGCTTTTCAACCATGGCAATATCCTCATCGGTATGGGCATTGGATACGTCGTAAATCGACCGTTTTCCTGAGGCTATTTCATCACGGTATCCCCAAATGGCAGCCAGGTTGTAAATATCCCAGTAATGATCCTTCATCAGGATCTTGCCTTTGTTCTTTTCATCCCAAAAACATGCCCAGCTTTGAACTTCTTCATCGGAGATATGTGCTTTGTTATACAGGATACCTGATACTCCCCACATGTAAGGAACAATATAATCCCCGGCTTTCTTATCGGCAGCACTAAAGGCATCCATGCGTTTCACCAGGAAAGGGGAAAGGTTGCCAAGAAAATTTCCGGTTTTGCCAAAGTCTTTCTGAATGGGCAAAAGGAGGTCTTCTTTCAGCATCCTTTCGATGATGTACTGTGTGGGACATACCAGGTCGAAATCTTCTTTACCCATGGAAACCTTGGTGTACATCACTTCTGCCATGTCAAACACCTGGTAAACGATTTCAACTTCTTCTCCGGTTTGTGCTTTATACCATTCCGGAAATTCGGTGAGCAAATCCTCATCAATGTAATCGGCCCAGTTATAAATTTTCAGTATCTTTTTCCTTGATTCATCGCTTTCTTTGCAACCACCGGACATAATGAGGATAATTGCAAAAGCAAAGGCCATCAAAAACAGACGGACGAAAGAAATTGCAGCATTTTTTTTCATGATTGGTTTTAGTTAATTTTTTTCACAGCTCTTCGGTTAATAATAATCAGCAATACCAGTACAGTTACAAAAATGATCGACGACAAGGGCCTGAGTTCCGGAGTCAGGCCTCCTTTACGGGCATCGGCATATATGTAGGTTGATATGGTTTCGAGACCCTGGTTGCCAATGGTAAAAAGTGTTACAACAAAATCGTCGACCGACAGGGTAAAGGCAAGAATGAAACCGCTGATCATGGCAGGTTTTAATTCCGGTAACAAAATTTTTCTGAGGGCATATGCAGGCGTGGCGCCAAGGTCGAGTGCGGCTTCATATAAATTGGGATTCATGCGCCTGAGCCGGGGCATAACGCTAAGCACAACAAATGGCGTGCAAAAGGTAATATGGGCAAGAATCACTGTTGTATATCCCTGCGTAATTCCAAGGCTCACAAAAAGCAGGAACAATGACACAGCGGTAATAATATCAGGATTAAGAATGGGAATAGCGTTTACCATTTGCACCATTTTCTGCTGGCGGTTGCTTAAGTTGTAAATGCCTATGGCAGCTATGGTACCCAGGATGGTTGATGCGAGGGCGGCAGTGAAACCAATGATCAGCGTGTTGTAAAGTGCCGATGATAAGGAATGGTGAACACCGCCATTAAAAAGGGATTTATACAGATGAAGGGAAAAACCCGTCCAGTTGCCCAGCACTTTTGCTTCGGTGAATGAGAAAATAATAATGATGAGAATCGGTGAATAGAGCATCACCAGAAGAAAACCAAGGTACAGAGCGGATAGTGTTCTTTTCATCATATCAGCCCTCCTTCCTCGGCTTCACTGGTAGTGCCCTGGTTATTGAGAAGTGAAACCACACCAATGAGGATGAGCATTAGCAACGAAAGTGCTGCACCGTAATTCCACATGCCGTTGTAAATATTTTCCTGAAGGGTAGTCCCAAACAGCTTTATATTGTTGAGCGTTAAAAGTTCGGCAATGGCAAACGTGGAGATAACCGGCATAAACACCATAATGATGCCGCTGCTTATGCCCGGTACCGACAAAGGCAGTATGGTTCTGAAGAAAACCTGGCGGGGATTAGCCCCAAGATCCTGCGCAGCTTCAATCAGGTTATAATCGGTTTTTTGCAGGACGTTGTATATAGGATAAATCATAAAAGGCAGAAAGTTATATACCATACCAAAAAGCAAGGCTCCTTCGCCCAGTGGTAATTTCAAAAAACCGAAAAGAGCAACGGTGGCCAGTGTGCGGATAAGAAAATTTATCCACATGGGAAGGATGAAAAGCATAACCAGCAAACGGGCTTTATTTGTTTTCATTCTGCTAAGCAGGTAAGCTGCCGGATAACCCAGAAGCAGACAAATGATGGTAGTGATCATGGCAACGCCGATGGAATAAATGAGGATGTTACGGGCCTCCGGGTGCATCAGGAATTTCCTGAAATTATCAAGGGAGGGTTGTCCGCTTTCGGTGGTAAAGGCATAGTATACGATCAATCCAAGCGGAACTACCACAAAAAACAACAGGAAGATGGCATAAGGGATAGTCCAGTTCCTCCTTCGCCCAAAAAAAGTAAAAAACTGCTTAACCATTTCTTCTTACAGTTTTTCGATGCGTATGGCCTGTGGGGCAATGCTGACCCCTACATTATCATTGTCGTCCCAGATATCATTGGTATCGGCGTAAATATTTTCACCCTCGCCGGTTGTAACCGTTAAGTGATAATGATTTCCTTTATAAAGGATAAAAGTAACCGTACCACTTACCATTCCTTCTTCTTCATAGTCCTGAAGCACGACATCGGCAAAATCAACATTCACCAGAACATCCGTGTCAGCTTCAAGCCCTTGTGTACCGGCACATTCAAAGGTTGTTCCGAGAAAACGTACATGATTTTCATCAACTACCGTTCCCTGAAAGGTATTGCAAAGCCTTTCCTTTTTCATAACCTGTATGTCGGAGGCTTTTATGAGCATACCCACGCTTTCGCCTGCAGCAAAAGCGTTGTAATCCTGTATCATGAATTCATATTCCTCAGGTGTGGTAACCATCATTTCATAGTGCACTCCCTTGAAAGTGCATGAACTTACCTGGCCCCTGAACTGATTGTCATTTTGTTTATGGAATATATAAATGTCTTCAGGCCGCACAACTACATCAACAGGTTCGCCGGGTTCAAAGCCTTTGTCAACGCATTCAAATTCGCGTCCGGCAAATTCAACCAGGTAATCCCTGATCATTCTGCCATTTAGAATATTGCTTTCGCCAATAAAATCTGCCACAAAGGAGTTCTGCGGTTCATTATAGATTTCAATGGGTGTACCCACCTGTTGAATAAGGCCATCGCGCATAACCACGATCCGATCGCTCAGTGTAAGCGCCTCTTCCTGGTCGTGGGTAACATACACGAAGCTAATGCCCAGTTTCCGGTGCATAGCCTTTATTTCCATCTGCATGTCTTTGCGCATTTTCAGGTCGAGTGCCGCGAGAGGTTCATCAAGCAGCAAAACTTCAGGCTCGTTAACAATGGCACGGGCAATGGCAACCCTTTGTTGCTGACCTCCTGAAAGAGTGTCCACATCGCGCTCCTCATAATCGGTCATGGTAACCATTTTGAGTACCTGCTTAACCCTTTTCTGTATCATCTCTTCCGGAACCTTCTTAAGTTTGAGGCCAAAGGCGATATTGTTATAAACATTCAGGTGGGGAAAGAGTGCATAGCGTTGAAAAACAGTATTTACAGGCCTTAAGTGAGGCGGTGTTTTGCTCACATCCTGGTTGTTGATGTGAATGGTGCCTTCCTCAACTTTAAGAAAACCACCGATAAGGCGCATGAGTGTAGTTTTCCCACAGCCCGAGGGGCCGAGTATGGTTACAAATTCACCTTTGGCAATGGAAAGATTGATGTTTTGAAGGACTGTTTTATCACCGAATGAATGGGAAAGGTTTTTGACTTCGATGATGTTCTTATCCGCGTTATGGTTCATCGGCTTGAGGTGCTGACAAATGTGTTGAATTCAAAAGAGTGCGATTAAAATTGCCATCAAAAATAATAATTATACCGAAAGAAACAGGGCTTCGGTTAATATTCGCTAAAAATTATGGAAGCGCAGGTTTATCAAGGGATGTGTAATTGCCCTGACCAGTCTGAACATGGTTTACCGGCGCCTGTCAATTCCCGGGTTTTAGTGTTGTGGAATCATATCCCCATTGGCAAATTTACCGGCATGTCCAAATCCCTGATTATCTTGAAAGCAAAGCCAGCGGCATGATTTTGGCTGTTGCTGAGGTTAAACCAAATATATACCGTTATGGACTTAAAACACGAAACAGCGCTGATTACCGGCGCTACTAGCGGAATCGGTTATGAACTGGGAAAACTGTTTGCACGCGACAAAGCAAATTTGGTAATTGTTTCGCGTAATGAAGAACGGCTGAAAAAGGTAAAATCTGAATTTCTGATACTTGGCGCTCCGCATGTAACAACCATTGCAAAGGACCTGTCGGTTCCCGGTGCTGCACTGGAAGTTTTCAATGAAACAATGGACAACAATATTGATGTGTCCATTCTCGTAAATGATGCAGGTGTCGGAGAATTTGGGTATTTTAGTGACACTGACCTGGATAAGGAAGATACCATTATTCAGCTCAATATTGTTTCCGTTGTTCACCTTACAAAGTATTACCTTAAGGAGATGTTGTTCAGAAACAGTGGCCGGATTTTAAATGTTGCTTCCATATCGTCCTATCAGCCAACGCCGCGACTTTCGATATATGCTGCAAGCAAGGCCTTTGTATTGTCATTTACCGATGCCCTCATTTACGAGTTAAGGGAAACGGGGGTTTCGGTAACTGCTTTGATTCCGGGACCTACGGACACTGACTTCTTCCGCAAGGCACATATGGAGCATACCAAGGCAGCTGTTGATAATCCGCAGGATGCTGTTGAAGTCGCAGAGGCCGGTTATAAAGGACTGTTTAAGGGTACCAATCATGTTACACCAAAATTCGCAGTTCAGGCACAGGTTGCCATGAGTTCGGCGCTACCCAATGAGGCAGTAACAGCCATGGCATCCAATAACACCAAAGAAAAAAAGAAAAAGTAACTATTTTAATGACCCAAATATTGAATTAACCAGTTTGGGAAGGTTGCAAACCAACTATCATATCGGAACTTCAGGATGGAGTTATAAGCACTGGGAAACCATATTTTACCCTGCCAGACTTCTTCCTGAAAAGTTCCTGGAGTTTTATTCTACCCATTTCGATACGGTTGAGATCAATACCAGTTTTTATCATCTTCCCAGGGAAAATACCATAAAAGGCTGGGTAGGAAGGGTTCCCGGCAACTTTTGCTTTTGTCCCAAGCTCAGCCGGTATATTACCCATCAGTTGAAGCTCCTCAATGCCGGGGATGCTTTGCAAAAATTTTTCGGCCTGTTTGAGCCAATGTTCCCCATTATGGGGCCGGTATTAATCCAGCTTCCTCCCCAGCTCTCCTACGACTATGAAAGGTGCATTTCATTTTTTACTTTGCTTAAAAGGGATTATGGTCATATCCGTTTTGCCATTGAGGTGAGGCATCCATCCTGGATCAACGCTTCATTTTTCAGCATGCTGAAAGCATTCAACATCGCTTTTACCATTGCCGATTCGGGCATGCGGTTCCCTTACCATGAAAGGGTGACGGCCGATTTCCTGTATATCCGTTTTCATGGAAGCGGACAATTGTATTCATCGGAATACAATGATGTGCAAATGTTACAGTATGCAAATAAAATTGTCCGATGGGGAAAGGAGTGCAGCGATGTATGGATTTATTTTAACAACGACGTCAATGGGTATGCCATAAACAATGCCAGGACTTTATCAGCCATGATCGGCGCATTGAGTAGTGATAAAAAGAACCTTGAGGAAAGATAGAAATGGCAATCATAATATTCCCCGGCCTTAAGGCTGGGGAAACCCTATGGTTATTGTATATCGAGAGATTCTTCCGGCTGTTTGTCAATAGCCCGGGCCTTGAGGAATGTTGGTTTAATAAATCATTTCAATCACCCCGGCCTTAAGGCTGGGGAAACCCTATGGTTATTGTATATCGAGAGATTCTTCCGGCTGTTTGTCAATAGCCCGGGCCTTGAGGCCCGGGTGTGAGAACAATCCCATTATTTCCCCATATCCAGGGCTTTAGCCCTTTCTTACCCAATACCAAAGCCATATACCCTCACAAATTCATCATATTCCTGTTGGAAAGTCTTCTTCTGATGATGAATATGCTGATTCCGGATATATTGTCGCAAAGTTTCTACCTGAGATTCTCCAACCGAAACCGCAAAATACTCATCCTGCCAGCCAAATTTATACTTCATCATTTTTTGTTGATTAATCCAAAAAGAAGATTCGCCTTTCAGCAGGTTTATGGTATTGGCGATGCTTTGATCTGCATCTTGAAAGGCTAATGAAAAACACCATCAATCTCCCCGGGAAAAACTTTCCGATTATTCATTTGTTTGAAAGGATTACATGGTAAATAGTTCTACCTTAAACCCTAAACCTGGCAACCAATGAATGACGATGTAAATGCCATACTCGACCTGGTTAATGAACAGGCCAAATCCTATTTCAGGAATATGGAAACCCGAAGCGTATTTCCTTCACCCGCTGCATTGGTAGGGCTCGATAATTTTGATAAGGAACTGCAGGATTCCCCCATTGATCCTCAACTGGTGCTGGAAGAGTTGAATGAAGCAGGATCTCCTGCCACAGTGCTGAATACCGGAGGACGCTATTTTGGCTTTGTTATAGGAGGTACATTGCCGGCTGCCATGGGTGCTAATATGCTTGCCGGAGTGTGGGATCAGAATGCCGGTCTGCAAGCCACCTCCCCCCTATCTTCCCGCATTGAAATGATTTGCCGTAAATGGCTTGTTTCGCTGTTGCATTTGCCTCCCGAAACTGAAATTGGCTTTGTAACAGGCGCCACAATGGCCAACTTCACCGCACTCGCCGCAGCCCGCCATGACGTTTTGGCTAATGAAGGATGGAATGTGGAGGAAGACGGTCTATTTGGAGCGCCGCCAATAACGGTTGTAATCAGTGAGGAAGCGCATGTAAGTCTATTCAAAGCCTTAAGCCACCTTGGCTTAGGAAAGAACAGGGTGGTGCGTGTTCCATGTGATAGTCAGGGAAGAATGCGTTTGGATAGGTTTCCGGCATTGCACGGACCAACCATCATCTGCACACAAGCCGGAAACATTCATTCAGGTGCATTTGACCCAACAGGAGAAATATGTGATATTGCACATAAGACAGGAGCATGGGTTCATGTAGACGGAGCTATTGGCCTTTGGGCACTGGCCGCGTCTGAAAAACAAAACCTGACTGCCGGATTGGAAAAGGCGGATTCCTGGGCAACAGACGCTCACAAGTGGCTTAACACTCCCTATGACAGTGGACTGGCATTGGTTAAGAATTCCAAAGCGCTTACCGCATCGATGACCCAGAACGCTTCTTACCTGATTCAGGACGGCACCCGCGATCCCTTCGTGTATGTTCCGGAGATGTCAAGGCGAGCCCGTGGAATAGAAATTTGGGCCGCGCTTCGAATGTTGGGCAGGAACGGTGTAGCCGATCTGATACGCAAGGGATGCGATTTGGCAGAATTGTTTGCCGGCAAGCTAAGCGAAGAAGGCTTTGAAATTCTGAATGATGTTGTGCTGAACCAGGTAATGGTTTCTTTTGGTGATGATGAACTGAACAAAAGGATAATAAAAAAAGTGCAGGATGAAGGTACAGGCTGGTTTGGCGGCAGTACCTGGCATGGACGGACTGCAATGAGAATAAGTATATCTTCATGGAAAACCACCACCGACGATGTGCTGAAATGTGCAGCGGTTATCTCAAAAATTGCACATGAGGTGGCAAAGGAATCAGCAATCTATTCACAGGAATGAAACCCCGGCCTGTTGAAAATGCCAGGCCGGGGGGTTAAAAATAAATTTACTTTCTTTCATTCCCATCCTTTCATTCCACCACCACCTTCTTCAACTCCGTATTGGCATTGACTACGGGGAAATACATTAACGACACCTGTGCCGGATTTACCGAATAGCGCCCTGTAAACCTCGGAAGCAGTGATATTTTAAAAGTGTACCTGCCCGGTTCCATCTGCTCGCAAAAAATCACGGTTTTTTCTTTGTAATATTCCCTGTGGCTTTCAACCCACATGTCAGCCGGCCGTTTATCTGCATAGCTGCATGCCCCCGGAATAGGCACCTCTATCATCACATGTTCAGCCACAGATTTCTTTTTCACTTCCACGTCCACAATCAGATCAACCGGCTTTCCCGCCGTCAGCATATTACTGTTGCCCGAAAACCATGTTTTTATACTGAAACCTTCTACCCCTGTTTTGGCTTCGGTAACGCGCTCTTTCCTGTATTGCATTAAATACACCGGCATGCCCGATTCCTTACGCAGCGATAATTCTTCCCCGGGCATCAGTTCCATGCGATACGGAAATTGTGATACCGTTTCATTTACCTTACCGCTTACGCTGATTGTTGCAGTTTTGGCCTTTGTAGCGCCTTCTGCCAATAAATCGGGCAATACACACATGATGAGATTTGACGACTGGTACGTGTTCCAGCCATTGTTGCCATGCGTGGTCATAAAATGCAACTGCATAGGAACCAAATATTGATAAAGCAGGGAATCCCTTTTTATCATGCGGTAAGCGACCATGTTGGCAGATATTTCATTGGCCCACCAGAAGCGTGACATTTTTCCGTCGGAAAAGTACAGGTCACCCAGCATGCCTTCCTGCTTGTACTTTAATAAATAATTCCGATCGTAGTGTAAGTTTCTCATCTGGCGGATTTCCTGAAGAAGAAACCTTTCTGTAAGACAGGAATAATTTTGATTGTCGCGCCCTTCATGAATGCGTAAAACCGAATCAAGTGCCGGAATATATTTGCCATAATTCAATGCAGCATTCCATTCTGCAAGGGATTGTAACAGGTCAATATCGGAAACATGATACTGTTTGAGGAAATCAAATTTATAGGTGATTTTCCGTGAAAGGTTTTCAATATTGAGGTTGACGTCATAGCCCGCATCACTGGCACATTTAAGGGCCCTGAGGATGTGAGCCGACATCCACCATGAGGTTTTATTTGAAACCTCCCACCACGACCAGAGAAATTCCTTGTTCTGGTTTCTGAGCAATTTTGCTATTATCCGTTTAATCTCCAATTCATGCCTGAAAGGCTTCCCTTCATATTCCATTATCCGCTTATGGTTGATGAGTCCGATCAGCCGGGATGCCAATTGCTCATTGCACAGGAAACGGTAATTGACCAAATCGCCGACGGCCCCTTTGTAAATTTCGAGTTGACTGTCCATGATTTCGACATAACGCTTTTCATGTTGCGAAGCCTTTATGTTAACGGTTTCACCATTGCCAGGTACCGACAGTGAACCATCTGCCCTTACTATTCCTTCTTCTACCACGGGTACGGTTCTTTCCTCACCATCCATATAGCCATCGTCCCTGGTAAATGTATACATCAGCTTCAGTGAATCGGTAGTGGCTGCAACTACCGGCAGCACATCCGTATGAAAATGCCTGAATTCGATGTCACGTGTGAAATCTATTCCGCCGGTAAAAGCTGATTTCCCTTTAATCAAGGGCTCACTGGTATAATTTAAAACCTTGCCGGTAAAATTGGCAGAATCGCCCGCGGTTAAGAATCCGGGGACTTTCAGTTCAGCCATTAAAGGCTTGTATGATTTTATGCTTTTCCGGAATGTTCCTGTTTGCAGCCGTCTGTTCATTGCATATACAACCGCATCCCACCGGGTGATATCATCCGGAAACATGATGCTGAATCTGGAAATGCCATGATTATCGGTATACAATTTGGGTTCCCAGAAGCCTACATCTGAAAAATTTGAACGGATGGTTTTGAGTGCCAATAATTCCTGGTACAATTCATTTTCAGCTTCGGGATTTTCTTCATTATCAATTGCATCATCAGGAACGGAAGGTTCTGGTTCTTCTGCAGCCCGGGAGGTGATTTCAAGTCCAGCAACCCTTCCTTGCAAAGCACTCGACATTCCTCTCGCACTTACACCATACCCTATGACAACAATTTCTTCAAGTGCCTGAATATCGGGTTGAAGCGCTACCCTGATTTCGGAACCCCGGGTAACCAGGAATTCTTCCTGCACATAGCCAATAAAAGAAACCATTATGGTGGCTGAATAATCGTCAAGTTGTAATACAAAATGTCCGTTGATATCGGTTACGGCACCATGTTGAGTTCCTTTGATCTGCACTACCGCGCCTGGCAGAGGGTCGTTGTTCTCATCATAAACCGAACCGGTTAAATTGCCTGTTGCGGTGGTAGTAAACTGGTAAACTTGTGCAGGTTTTGTAGTCATGGGTGTTAGCTCATGTGAATACCTGTCCGGTTCCCATTCATATTTTGCCAGCCATTCTTCCGACTCCAAACCGGCAGGCTGCCATGGGGCATGGTTTAAATCAACAACCAAATGATGATGAGGATTCATAACAATGCTGTCCATTTTAAGGAATCTGCCGTCGGTATACAGCACAATGATGGTTTGTCTTCCAACAGGCAGTGTATTTAGCCCGGGAAGATAACGTGAAGCCTTGTCAAAATAGGGCGCAATGACGGCATTGGTTTTTGGGTTGCGGAACAGTACCGCTGCAATACTGGCACTGTTGACTTCTGGAAGAAAAATCCTTACCCGTCCGTCAGCATCTGCCATGTCAATGGTTTGCGCCTGCCACCGTGCTTTCTTCTTGTCAATATACTGTTTCGAAAGAAAAACCTTTTTGGTCATTTGCAGGTCATTGATCCGGAGCATCGGGTTATAGCCCTGGTTGGAAAGCTGAACGGGCCATAAATGCCAGGCATCCGCTTTATAGACAATATTGTCCTCAAACGCATAATGAAAACCACCGGCGTGCCTGTAAGTTGTTTTTAATCCGTTGCTTTCAACATACGTTTTTCTGCCTTCGGGCAACGGGCCTACCAGCAGGTTCGCATGTCCCCGGCTATCAGCTATACCGAACAGCGGAACAAAATCGTTTTTCAGATCATTGTCCAGGTACGAAAACAACCCGGATGGACGGGCAAAGCTTGAAACCAGCGGTCTTATGCGGTGTAATTCAGTGCTGGAGAATTTTTTCTCAAGCATTGTTGTTTCTGAACCACCCGGGAGATTGTCTAAATCAACGCTCAGTATGGTTTTTTTACCCTGTTCAAATTGCATAGTATCGAGCATGATTACCCTGTCCCATAAACGCAATGTTACCACATGCTTGCGGTGGGGGTTTACATAAAACGAATAGGCTGCCGGCTGTGAGGTCCATGAAAAATAAACAGGCAAGTGATCAACTTCAACAACATAGATTTGTTGTGCTTCTCCGTCCTTCATCACAAAAGGAGCAAACTGGGTGCTGTCAATGATATCCTCGGTATAAAGAAAACCCTTTAATGAAGGGTAAGTGAATTGGTAATACTTCATGGTATCGAGCCGCGAAAGCTTATTCCACTTTGCATAATCAAGCCTTAATTCTGCCTGGCAGTGGTCGTTGTTGCTTTTACTGTAATGCAAAGCCTGTGATCTTGCCGAGGAGGTTATACCGTAATAGGGCAGTGAGGGCAGAGAGTAGCCGAGTTTGGCGGTCACAGCCACAGCAGTTAAATCGACTCCTTTTGCCGGCATCCCACGCTGATCTTTTACCATTATTGTGGCATCAACCTTTTGGCCGGGAAAAACACGGTCGGGGATGTCCAGTGATACATCGAGAAAATCTTCCCTGAATTCAAAAACCCGTTGTTTAATTTGTTCCTGTCCTCCAAAAACATAAAGAAGCTCAGCATAGTAATTTTGTGTTCTGTCGTTAATCCGCGACCCGAATTTCATATCAACTCCGGTGCTGCGATGAATCAGCTGCCCGCCCTGGTAAATCATCCAGGTTACATCAAGTTTATGCGGATTTACCAGCGATATCTTAAAGCTGTCTTGTTGAATTCCTCCTTGAACCGACAGTTGCGGAGCAAGCTGAACCATTGAAATATTCCTGCGAATAAATTCATTTTTGAAATGATATTCGCGAATGGTTGGGTTGATTTTTTCACGGTATGGAAAGGTAACCTGTTGCCAATCAACCTCATCGTCGGAGCGTTTGGCGACCGGTATATTTTTCATGGGCAAATTGTTTTTAAGCAGATCAAAACATATGCTGTCCCCTGAAAACCTGGATACAAGATTATAGACGGAATAATAAAATGCAGCCCCCGCTTTTGTTTCCATAAGCTGATTTTCGCTATTCCTTACGCTGACCTTTACAGCATATATGGTATTGGTTTTTTGAAACAAGCCCGGTGGGATACTGATCACTGTTGGGTTCTCCGGATCAAGATCTGTTATTACCCTCATAAGGGTATCCGGCAGTATGGCAACCGGCTGAAAGGTTTCCAAAATGGTGTTTGTTTCAACCACAACTTCTGCATGCGCGTCTTTAAGCATAAGGCCGTTCTCGTCGGTTGCGGTAATAACTACGGTGTTTGTATCGGGATTGTATTGGCTGGCACTTTCGAGTTGAACATCAAGTTTATTGCCGGATAGTTCATAATCCTCATAACGAAAATTGCAGGACGACACTACACGCCAGTTTTTTTGTAACCGGAGCTGGTACGTTTTATCCAGTTGCAGTTTAAGGCTGTCATGCAGCATGAATTCTCCTGCAAAACTTCCGGGACGGTGTGGCGATATGGTTCCCAGTTTAATATTTACGGGATAGGCCGTTAACCAGATCTCAAGTTCCCTTTTAATAGGATTACGGGAATTGGAAAGGGCATAGGATTTAAACCGTACTTTGTCGCCAGGTTTATACTTGTTTTTATCGGTGATTAAATAGCTGTAGAAATCGGGTCCGTTGTCCTCCCCATAATCGTAGTTGTTGTACCAAATCGGAACCTCATGTTTCTGTATATTGAATACTGAGCGGAAGCCATTCAGTTCTACGGTAGCGATATGGTATTCCTCACTGAAGGCCCTGTTTTCAATCCGGTAACTTTTGGTAGCTGTGTCAATTCTTATCCTGTTATGCCAGCCAAGCTTTACTTTTGCATCGTCGCGAATATTTCCGTCTTTGTCGAGTACCTGAATGGCAAGGGCACTGTATTCTTTCAGCAGAAAAACCTGGTAGGGGAAAACGCTGGTATAGTTGCAGTGTATTTTGTTGCCAACTATACTCACGAGGATAAAATGACCTTTATCGGGCCTCTCTGTCCAGCCTTTTTCCACATCAAAGGTATCTACCAGGTTATACAGCAGTTTTTCGGTGATTGTTTTTTTGCGCGCAACAGCAAGCAGCTTTTGTGCTTCCCTGTTGGTGATCTGGTAAACATATCCTTTTTGGGGAGCATCGTTCCATTGAATGGTCTGTGCATAGGAGGGCAGGAAAAAAAGCACCAGTAAGGCGCATGTGAGGGTAAACGTTTTTTTCATACTGAGTGGTTTTTAGTAAGGTGCAATCAGCGATTGTTTTCCATAAAAATTTTTTTCCAATTCAAAAAAAGGATTTAATACTCTTTTAATCCTGTTTTAATGTTTCTTTAATTCTCCGGCTGTTGTAAGGTAGGTTTTGCTAAACCAGTTCCAAACCGTTTTTTCCATTTCCAACCCTATGAATAATATAAACCTGAAATACCCTGATTATGAAAAACATTTTCCTATTGTTGTTTTCCTGGTTGTTCTTTGCAATGCCTATACTGGCGCAACCCCTGCGGGATGTAAATGATGAAAATGAAAAACCCGAACCGGCAACCAGCGTGTTAATGGATGAAGTAGTTGTTGCTGCATCGCGTGTGCCCGAGAGCATAATGCGGTCACCGATTAGCATCGAAAAAATGGATGCGACGGCCATACGCGAAAGCCCTTCATTCACTGTTTATGAAGCGCTCCAGAATGTGAAAGCCGTTGAAATGGTCACCAGCGGACTCACCTATAGACAAATCAATACCCGTGGTTTCAATGATACCGGGAATGCCAGGTTTTTGCAGCTCATCGACGGAGTGGACAACCAGACGCCGGGACTGAGTTTTGCCGTTGGTAATCTTTTTGGCCTGAGTGATATCGATATTGAAAGCATTGAACTCATTCCGGGATCAGCATCGGCACTCTACGGTCCTGTAGCGTTTAACGGTGTGCTGATGATGCGTTCAAAAGACCCGTTCCGCTACCAGGGGTTAACCGCCCAGGTGAGGGCAGGAGTCAACCATTTTAACGAACAATATACCGACCCGGCAGGATTGTATGATTTGTCGGTTCGTTATGCCAAAGCGTTCAACCAGCGCTTTGCATTCAAGCTGAATGCCTCCTGGTTTGGCGGAACCGATTGGTATGCCACCAATTACACCGATGTTGACCTGGAGACTTCACCAGAACAACGGGGTGAACTGAATCCCGCCCGCAATGCGCTGAACATTTATGGTGATGATGAGGCCCGGGTACTTGAAGGAATCGGGCGTGTTTCACGCACCGGCTATGAAGAGCGATTTTTGCTTGATTACGATGTATACAGCCTTAAACTTAGCGGTGCTGCACATTATCGCATAGGTTCCGATATGGAAATTATTTATCAGTACAACTTCAACCAGGGCCGTGCGGCCTATACCGGAAGTAACCGCTTTCAGTTAAACAACTTTGTATTTGAACAGCACAAGGCTGAATTAAAGGGTAAGGACTATTTCTTACGTGCTTATGTCAATATTGAGGACTCGAAAGATTCATACAATGGTAAAGCCCTTGGTCAGCTGATCAACAAAACCTGGGTGCGTGACCTCGACGGTTCCCTTGTCGCCGAAAACCAGGCTGATGATACATGGTTTGCCAGGTATGCTGCAGCCTTTAATGGGGATGTATCGGGTATTGGTTCGGATGATCATATAACAGCGAGATCATTTGCTGATGAAGGCAGGCTGATACCCGGAACCGATGCCTTTAAAGCAAAGAAAGATTCACTGATTGATATCCAGGGACTCAGCGGCGCCGGAATCCTTAGCCAGAGCAAGTTTTACCATGCGGAGGGACAATACGATTTCAGCAGGCATGTAAAATTCATTGAATTGCTTGCGGGAGGCAATTTCCGAATGTATGACATGTTTACCAACGGCACCCTGTTTGATGATGTGAACAATGAAATACTTATTAAAGAAGGTGGCGTATTTGTGCAGGCATCCAGAAAGCTGTTCAATGACAATCTGAAGCTTACGGCATCACTCCGGTACGACAAAAACCAGAATTTCAAAGGCCGTTTTACACCAAGAGCCTCGGCAGTGTATACCATTGCAGAAAATCATCATTTCAGGGCATCGTATCAGACCGGTTTCCGGAATCCTACGCCCGGCGATCAATACATTAAGCTGAATGCGGGTCCGATAACCATTCTGGGCGGTGTACCCGACAACAGCCGTGGTATGAATGTGTATGAAAATACCTTTACTGCCGGTTCACTGGGCCCATTCTTTGGGGCTTTCGAAACTGCTGTCGGACAAGGTGCTTCTCCTATGGATGCCATCATGATGGCTAAGGATTTACTGGTGAAATCGGATGTTGAATACATAAAGCCTGAAAAGATTCAAACGTTTGAGCTGGGCTACCGGTCGAAAATCAAACAAAAGCTGTTGGTTGATGTGAGTTATTATTTCAGCAGCTACACTGATTTTATCCTGAACCAGGTAGTGATGCAACCGCAGCATCCGGTGTTCGGCAACGACGGTGAAATAAATCCCGAGGCCGCCATGGATTTGCTAAATGGAGACAGTCACCTGTTTCAGCTTTATACCAATTCAGCCGACAGGGTAACTTCACAGGGAGCCACACTGGGCATTACATGGCTTCTCCCCCGTCAGTTTACCATAGGGGGAAATATAACCTGGGCAGAATTGAATCTCAGGAATGCAAATCCCGAAGATATACCTGCTTTCAACACCCCAAAATTCCGCACGGCAATTACCTTTACCAATCCTTCGGTTACCGATCGCATAGGGTTTAGCCTGGCCTGGAGATGGCAGGATGCGTTTGACTGGTATGGAACCTTTAACCAGCTACGACCCGGAAGAATAAAAGCATATTCCATTGCTGATGCACAGGTCAGCTATCGCATGCCCATGGTGGTGTTAAGGTTGGGCGGGAATAATATCTTCAACAATCAGGTATACCAGGCCTATGGCTCACCGTCTATCGGGGCCGTTTATTACGTTTCATTGTTATTCGATTTGCCTTCCAATGAAAGCAACTGAAATAGTCCCTGAGCATACTACCAACATAAGCCTTAACTTATGGATTGCCTTTGTCATATGCCTGGCCGGGAATATAATGGCGGGCAGTGTTTCCACCATCATGCCGGTTTACCTTCCGGTAATTACAGATGACCTGATGAACGGCCAGTCGCAAAAACTGATACATAACGCAGCATCGTTAATCAGTGCCATATATATTGGCGGATGGACCGTTGGGGGATTCTTCTGGGGTATGATTGCCGACCGTATCGGGAGATCGCGTTCCCTGGCCCTGGCTGTGAGTATGTTTGGGTTGTTTACGGTACTTACGGTATTTGTCCCATCCTGGGAGTTTTTGCTGTTGTTTCGGTTCCTGAGCGGATTTGGCGTAGGCGGAACGCTGGTTATGAACACTACGCTGCTTACGGAAATATGGCCTGAGCGGAGCAGGGGGATTTTTGTGGGTATACTGTCGATTGGCTTTCCCATCGGAATCATTTCCTCCGGAACCATCAATTATACTTTTCCTGAATGGCGTGCAGGATTTTTAACTGGTTTTGCACCCTTGCTGACAGGTATTGTTTCGCTATGGGCAATTAAGGAGTCCGATAAGTGGAAAGCCATCCGTGCGGAACCAAAAGCAAAGGGGGACCTGTTCAGGATTCCGGCGAACAGAATCAACCTCATTAATGGCTCCGTTATTTTCGGATCGATGTTAATAGGATTATGGGCCGTTTTCTCCTGGCTTCCCACATGGATTCAGAGTTTGGTTGGGGAAAGCACTGCAGGAAAGGAAAGGAGCATTGGTATGATGATAATGGGAGCAGGCGGTTTAGCCGGTGGCTTTGCTTCGGGCTGGGTGGCCAGGGCGATGGGAAACCGGAAAGCCATGTTGCTTTGCTTTGGAGGAAGTTTTGTTATGGCTATGCTTCTGTTTAAAGGCAATACAGTTTTTACCCCCATGGTATTCCCGCAAATAGCATTACTGGCCTTCTTATTCGGTATCAGCCAGGGTTTGCTGGGCTTTTTTATTCCATTGCTTTTCCCTGTAGCCATAAGGGGTACAGCAACCGGATTTTGTTTTAATTCAGGAAGAATCTTTACCACCATTGCCGTCTTCTTCGTAGGCTGGTTTGTTTCTTCTCTGGGAGGATACGGCAATTCGCTGTTTGTTTTCTCCTTTGTATTCCTGGCAGGATTTCTTGTTTTATTTTTCTCAAAAAACTTAACAACGTAATATGGCACATATCAAACTGAACAACGATTTACCCGGCATCAGGGGTTTGATGGCATTCAGGCCAGAAACGGCCGTTCCGCTCAACGACCTGGCTGATGCATTGCTGCGGGGTGAAAGCAGCCTTACGATGGGAGAAAGGGAGCTGATCGCAGCTTTTGTTTCCTCACAAAACGATTGCTTTTTCTGTAAGAATTCACACGCGGGCTATGCACAGCATTTTCTGCAATGCGATACTGATTTTATCGACCAGGTATATGCCGACCACCTGTCGGCCGATATTACGGAAAAGCTGCGTGCCCTGCTTACCATAGCAAAAAGCGTGGCATTGGGAGGTAAATATGTAACGGAGGATCAGGTAAACACAGCACGTGCATTGGGCGCCTCCGATCAGGAAATACATGATACGGTACTGATTGCAGCAGCTTTTTGCATGTTTAACCGGTATGTGGATGGTCTGGGTACATCGGCTCCGGAGGACAGGCAGTATTACACCGCCCGTGCTGCCGAACGCGCTCACCTGGGATATAAGAACTATGATCCGAAACAATAGGTTTTTATCGTGATTTTTGTTCCTTTCGGGCCTGATTATTTCGGGGATTTCGTGGTGAATTGTGCTCAATCTGTTCTTCCAGGTATTGTAGATATTCCTGGAGGCGGTCAGTCAAGTATGGCGAAATGTCTTCATACGCGGCGATTTCAAGTAAGGTAATTATTCCGTTCGCTTTTTCTTTTTCATTTTTATTGATCAGCTCAAGTGCATAAATGAAGGCGAACAATATTTATTTTCTTTTGTTTAATTCTGAGGCTTAATAATTAAACAAAAAGAATTGATTCTATGTTACGCAAGATAAGATCCGCAATATTTTTTTCATGTTGGATCGCCATTTCTGTCGCCTCCCATGCGCAAACCGGGAGTATCAAGGGACGTGTATACAGCGCATCAGGCAACCAGCCTGTAGCTTTTGCCAATGTTGTTATTTCGGGTACCAACACTTACTCACTGAGTGATACGTTAGGATACTACGAAATTGGTGGTATAAATCCGGGGTATTACCGTATATCAGCCCTGGCCGTGGGCTATGAGAATGCCCTGAGTGAAGAGTTTCATGTTACCAATGCACGGGTAACCTACATCGATATTAAAATGGTTGAAAAGCCCACGGCACTTGACCAGGTTGTGGTGAAAGCAACAGCATTCAAGCGTGCCGAAGAGAGTCCGGTTTCCCTTAAATCAATTGGAATTGCTGAAATAGAAAGAAGCCCCGGTGCAAACCGTGATATTTCCAAAGTAATACAAGCGTTGCCGGGGGTGGCCTCGGGCTTGTCATACCGCAACGATTTGATTGTGCGTGGTGGAGGACCCTCAGAAAACCGTTTTTTGGTTGACGGTATAGAAATCCCCAACCTCAATCATTTCGGAACCCAGGGCGCAAGCGGCGGATCGGTTGGGATAATCAACAGTGATTTCCTTCGTGAAGCAGACTTGTTCACCGGAGCATTTCCGGCAAACCGCGGCAATGTATTGAGCTCAGTGCTGGAGATGAAACTAATAGACGGTAACCCCGATAAGATGAAATACCGTGCGGCATTGGGCGCCAGTGAGGTTGCTGCCAGCCTGTCGGGACCAATCGGGGAGAGAACTACCCTCCTGCTTTCAGCCCGCCGGTCGTATTTGCAGTTGTTGTTCAATGTGCTGGGGCTCCCCTTTCTGCCAACATTCAACGATTACACTATAAAAGTAAAAACGCGCTTCAACCTTAAAAATGAATTGACGCTGCTGAGTATAGGATCGCTGGATAAAAGTGTTCTGAATACCGGCATTAAAAATCCCGATGAAGAGCAGCAATACATACTGAGTTATCTGCCCGAATATGACCAGTGGACATATGCCATTGGAGCAATATATCGGCATTACAGGGACCATTCATACGACACATGGGTGCTCAGCCGTAATATGCTGCATAACGAATCGAGAAAATTTGAGAATAACGATGAGGATGGAAATTTAAACCTGAATTATGTATCACGTGAAATTGAAAACAAGTTCAGGTATGAAAATAATGCCAGGCTTGGAAATATGAAGCTTATCAGCGGAGGGGGGTTGGAGTTTGCCAAATATACCAACGAAACTTTTCAACGGGTTTTTATCCCACAGGCCGAGGATACCCTTACCTCCATTAATTACGATTCCTATCTCGATTTCTTTAAGTATAACGCCTTTGTGCAGCTAAGCAGGAGTTTTGTTTCCGACAGGCTAACAGTGTCAGCAGGAATCCGCGCCGATGGTGCCTCTTATTCTGAAAAAACCAGCAACCCCCTGCAGCAGGCCTCACCCAGACTTTCATTATCGTATGCACTCACCGGCAAATTTTCGATCAATTCCAATGTTGGCAGGTACTTCCAACTACCGTCATACACAACGCTTGGGTATCGTGATGAAGCCGGCATTCTGATTAACAAAGTCAACGGCATCCGGTATATCCGTTCCGATCACCTGGTAGCGGGCATCGAGTACCGCAGAAATATCGATGCACGGCTAAGCCTTGAAGGCTTTATCAAATGGTATGACCATTACCCTTTTTCCGTTAACGATTCTGTTTCCATTGCCAGTAAAGGAGCAAATTACGGCACCTATGGCGACGAGCCTGCAACACCAGTATCTTCAGGAAGGGCCTTTGGCGCCGAAGTTTATTATCGTGACAGGATCATGGACATGGTGAATGTAATACTTTCATATACTCTTGTACGGTCAGAATTTGAGGATAAAAACGGTGCGTTGATACCATCTGCCTGGGATAACCGGCATATCCTCAACATTTCGGCATCAGCAGGCCTGAAGCAAAACTGGAACATAGGCATGAAATGGCGCTTTGTGGGCGGATCACCTTATACGCCTTTTGATTACAACCGGTCATCACTCATTGAGGCATGGGATGCCAGGGGACAAGGTTACCTCGATTTTTCGCAATACAATACCCTGCGCCTTGATAATTTTCATCAACTGGATATCCGGATCGACAAGGAGTATTTTTTTAAGAAATGGACACTTGATGTTTATTTTGATATACAAAATGCCTATAATTTTCAATCGAGGGAAAACGGCATACTTCTTCAGCAGAAAGATGACAACGGCAATCCCGTCATCGATGAAAACGACCCGTCCAGGTATGTACTTAAATCGATTACCACTAAATCAGGAACTGTGTTGCCCACCCTTGGTATTGTGGTGGAGTTTTAACCGACGGTAAAATAAAGCATCTGTGTTTAAAAGGGCTACCCGGCATACGTTCATACAAGTTCACCCTTGACACTGACGAATCCCTTGTAGGGCAAAGAATGGCTGGCATAAATACTTATAACCCTCTTTCCAATTGAGTCAAAATGAGGGTCGTCGCTGCCATTTACAGCATTTTTTATTTTATCATATTGCTCATCAGATGCGGTGTGAATTGCCAGGCACCAATGTATACCATCATCAAGGTCACCACCATGGATTATGGTTCCGGCCAATATTTCCTTGCCAACAGCCTGTAACAGAACATCTATTGATGCTTTTCCATAAAGGGCTTCATCAAAAGACGCAATATTAAATACCACTCCTATCCAATTCCCTTGTGGTTGGGGTTTTTCAGGCGGTATAACGGCATCTTTATCACCAATCAATTTTATTGGTGGAAAGGAATTTGATTCATCATCTTTCCATATTTCCGGGTATTCTTCTGCAGAACCGGTGAATTCAGCTGTTACCAGAACAGTCCATTCGAACACTACAACCTTCCTTCGGTGCAATTCACCGTATTTATGATCTGTACTCACCTGCATACGCATGGTTCCATTGCATGACAAAAAGCATCCCCTTAACCAATCTCTATAAATCCCTTCGGAATCATTATACTCGTTAGGTATGATGATTCCATGCTTTTCAGCGAAAATGGTATCAGGAATATAAATCAGACAAATTTCAACGAAGTCAGGAGGAGGCTCTTGTTGAGCATACGCAGTTATTAAACGAAAGTATTTCGAAGCTTCATTCTTGCCTGAGAAAAGCAACAGCCGTACATTAAAGTTGTCATTTCCATACAAGGCCAATCGTTTTTTATTTCCTAACGGCCGTAAACGGTTTTTGGCAATAATGCTTTTTACCTCTGCTGAATAATCAGGATTACTTTCTTCCTGGTATTCATATGTTGACTGCATGTTTATATTTGATAGCGCATCAAACCGCGGTTGTTTTCTGCGTGCCACCCTCACTATAGTGAATGCAACAATTGCAGTTCCAAGCAGCGCAGGAACAATAAGATACATCTTGCGGCGGGTATTCAATCCATCCGGCATTGGTCGCACTGAACCGGAGGTTTCAACAGACAATGTTTCTGAAGCCCGGGGTGTTGCAACGTCACTTTGGATTTCAGTCTGCTGATCTGCTTTATTTATTGGAATTTGTTCATCAGGGGTATCAACAATAGCATGATGTGCTTTTTGGTTATTCCGTAGTACCGGTAATAAAATCAACGCTCCACAAACGAAAATAAGGATCAAAATCCATAAACGTTTCATAATAAGGTATTTGTTAAAGTTGAAATACGAATTTAAAAAAAATCGCACAAAATCAACTAACACCGGGGCTATATCTTGTTAGCGCAGCCTGTTATCGAGGGAATATTTTCCTGCACCCGTAATGAGCAGGAAAGTGAACACTACAAGAAACAGCAGTGCCATTTCCTTTTTGGCGAAAGGATCGGCTGCATGAACATAAAAGGCTGCCATGGCCATGGTGGTGATCAGGGGAATGGATGCCAGCCGGGTAAGTAGCCCCAGGATGATCAACACGGCACATACGACTTCTGCAAAAACAGCCATGGCGAGAGAAAGGGCAGGGCTCATGCCTAAGATGGTTGCAAAGGCAATGGGATCACCCGAAAACAGCTTTTCAAGTTTTGGTATGCCATGGGTAAGCATAAAGGAACCGAAGCTTACACGGAGAAGCAGGATGGCCATATTGATATAACCGGGCCGGAGCGATGTATCGAATATTTTTTTCATGGTGATCTTTTGCCTGTAGGGTTACAATTATCATAAAGATAGAAATAATTTTACGAACGCTGCCATATTCTGCCTGTGGGTGTGCAAAAGCTTTGGGCCCTTACATTATACCGGCATGCCAGTTTCTGTAGTTTCAATACCACCGAATTTGCAGGAGGTTTCAGGTTTGCTAATTTTGTGTTAATTTTGTTTACCCAAAAACTAACCTATGGACATTATTGAACTCAGGCAGGTAACCAAATGCTTTGGCCCGGTGACTGCTGTAAAGGCACTTGACCTAAAAGTGCCGTCAGGCACCATCTACGGTTTTATCGGGCCCAATGGGTCGGGAAAGACCACCACCATCAGGATGATCATGAACATATTCTTCCCGGATGCCGGCGAAATTCATATTCGTGGTAGAAAACAGGAAAGCGCCCGATTGGACAGGGTAGGTTATCTTCCTGAAGACAGGGGCTTGTATAAAAAAATGAAGGTCTACGATGTACTGAAGTTCATAGGCGATTTAAAGAACACCCCGGATATTAAATCGGAAATCGAATACTGGCTTAAAAAGTTAAACCTGTATGACAGGGCTGAAAAAAAGGTGGAAACACTGAGCAAGGGAATGACACAAAAACTTCAGTTTATCGCCACTGTCATCGACCGGCCTGAAATCATAATTCTTGATGAGCCTTTCAGTGGGCTTGATCCGGTTAACTCCGAAATACTCAAAGAGGCATTACTGGAATTACAGAAAAAGGGTGCTACCGTAATTTTCAGTACACACGACATGAACATGGCTGAAAAAATGTGTGATTATATTTTCATGATTCACAACGGGAAAAAAGTACTTGACGGCACCTTACACAACATACAGGACAATTATGGTAACGACACGGTGAGAATTCAAACTGAGGCCGGCATGAACGCACTGACCGAGTTAAGGGGTATTGAAAAAGTAAATGATTTCGGACAATTACAGGAATTGAGGCTCGTACAGGGTGCCGATTCACAGCAGATACTGGCTGATGTGATGAAGAAATCACGTGTGCTGAAATTTGAGGTAACACGCCCTTCACTTCACGATATCTTTATTCGAATTGCATCACCCGAAAGAAAGGAGGAAAGCCATGCGTAAAATACTGGTAATAGCACTCAGGGAATACAAAGCTGCCGTAAAAACAAAGAGCTTTATCATCAGCCTGCTGCTCCTGCCCTTATTGATGGGTGGTAGTTTAGCAGTTTCAATCATTTCAGAGACCAGGAATGATACCTCCGAAAAGAAATACACGGTTATTGATCATTCGGGACTCTTTACAGAAACGTTGCAGGAAAGGGCAAAGCACCACAATGAAGTTGAAGTTTTCAAGCCCGGAACACAGGAAAAATATAAGCCCACCTATCTGCTGGAGTTTGTGAACCCCGATTCTTCGGAATTGCTCAAAACCAAGGGGGAATTATCCGACAAGGTGAGATCGAAAGAGATTGCCGGCTTTTTGGAAATTGGGCCATCAATTATGCGTCCGGATGACGACCCGACAAATGCCTATATCCGGTTCTTCTCTGAAAGTTCAGTGCTGGATGATGCAGGCAACTGGTTTGCCGGGCCAATCAATGACAGGATGAGGGAAATAAGGATTCAAAGGCTCAACCTGCCTGCCGACAGTGCGAAGATATTGTTTCATTATGCACACATAGAGCGAATGGGTTTGCTCAGTGTTGAAGAAGGATCAGGTGAAATTAAGGAAGCTGAAAAAAGCAATCCCCTGCAATCAATCCTAATACCCTACATATTGGTGATGCTGATGTTTATGTTGGGAATTATGGGATCAACGCCATTGATCACTGCCGTAATGGAGGAAAAGATGGAGAAAATTGCCGAGGTGCTGTTGGCTACCGTAACTCCCACCCAGTTTATGGCAGGTAAAATAATGGGTAGTACCATGGTGTCCTTAACCACCGCTGTTATTTATATTGGTGCAGGAATTGTGTCTGCAGGGCAGCTGGGATACACACAATTAATTCCTTACAATGTTCTGGCATGGTTCTTTATTTACCTGATATTCTTTTTGGTTATGATGGGTTCGTTGTTTACCGCATTGGGAGCGGCATGCAATGACAACAAGGATGCCCAGAACCTGTCATTTCCGGCCATGATGCCATTGATTTTACCCCTCTTTGTCATTATGCCCATATTAAAGAACCCGATCAGCGGATTTGCAACCGGTTTATCCCTGTTTCCCCCGTTTACCCCTATGTTAATGATTACACGTATGGCAACGCCTGTGACAATTCCGGTGTGGCAGCCAATTCTAGGGCTGCTGGGAGTCATTCTTTTTACATGGTTTGCGGTGTGGGCCGGTTCAAGGATTTTCAGAACAGGAATTCTGATGCAGGGCCAGAAGCCAACCATGGGCACGCTGTTGCGGTATGTTTTTAAGGGATAGGCTGTAGTGTTGTCTTATTTTAGCCTCACCCGCTGCAGTTGATCCTGGGCTGTGATGTACAGGTATTTACCTGAAGCATCAAAGGCACAATTGGCCGTAGCCTTACCGGTTTTGATATTTCCAAGGTGTTTGCCTTCGGCATTTAATACCAGTATTCCTCCCGGACCGGTGGTAAAAATGATACCATCTTTTCTTACTTTTAATCCATCCATACCACCTTCGCCCCGGGGCCTGATCAACACCTTTCCCTGGCTTGCAGTGCCATTGTCATGCAAATCGAAAACCATCAGGTAATTTTCCTCTCCTTTGCCCGAATTGGTTACATAGAGTTTTTTTTCATCAGGTGAAAGTGCAACGCCATTGGGGGCCGTCATTTTATCGGTAATCAACGTAAGCATACCATTTCTTCCATACCTGAAAACGCCGGTAAATTTGAGTTCACGGCCAGGATCTTCATAACCCATATCAAGTCCGTAAGGCGGATCAGTGAAGAACATATCCCCGTTTGAATTGAAAACCACGTCGTTGGGGCTATTTAAGCGCTTGCCCTCATACCTGTCAACAATTGTACTGTAACGTGCAACGGGACTTCCCAAAGGTGCTTCCATCTTTGCCATTCGTCTGTCTCCATGCTGACAGAGAACCAGGTTTCCTGCAGGGTCAAGTGCCAGACCATTTGCACCTTGACCGGTTTTTTTTGTAGTATCCGTAGATCCGGAAGGTTTAAGATAAACCTTAATGCTGTCTGCCTCTGTCCATTCATAAATAACATTGTTGGGTACATCGGAAAAAATCAGCCTGTTACTAGCTTGCAGCCATAAAGGGCCTTCAGACCAGCCAAAACCTGTTGCGAGAATTTCAGGCCGTTGTGTAGAGTCCACAATTTGCTGCATTTCATCACTCAGGTATTCTACAGACCCTGTTTTTTCGAATGGTGATTCCGGTGCCTTGATTAAATTGGGCGATTTGGATTGACATGCCATTATCAGTATAACCGCGACCAGGTAAGATGGTTTTTTAATTTTCATGGTAAAATGCTTTTCAGCAGCAACGATTGGGCCCTTAATTTGTTCATGACCTGTATCACGGCATTGCATGATAAATGGAATTATCACATAAATGCATGATATAATTCAAACAGTAAGGAATGACAAGTATTATCATTGGCGATATAGTGAATTCCCAGCAATCCAATCCCAAAAACTGGTTGCCCATACTTAAGAGAGAGTTGCGCAAAAGCGGCCCGAATCCTGGTGTTTGGGAAATTTTCAAAGGCGACAGCTTTGAGATGGAGGTTACGGATCCGGCATTATCCCTGCTTGTTGCCATCAAAATTAAGGCAGCCATTAAGTGTATCAGAAAAATTGATGTGCGCATGGCTATTGGAATTGGCCATAAGTCATTCCATGCAGCAAGGATCAGCGAGGCGAACGGGCCTGTTTTTGTTTATGCCAGCGAGGCTTTCGAAGGCATTGTGCAGAAAGGGCAAAACCTTGCAATTGCTGCTCCCTCAAGGCGCTTCAGCGATGAAATGAATGTCATACTGGGTTTTGCATTAATTGCCATGGATAAATGGTCTGTAAACTCTGCTGAATTGGTATATCATGCATTAAGCAACCCTAAGTTGACCCAAAAACAGCTGGGTGACATGCTGGGAATTCAACAGAATGCTGTCAGCAACAGGTCAAAGCGGGCTCATCTGGGCAAAATCAGGGAATTGTTGATGCATTTTCAGGTAAGATTAAAACAATTGGTTTAAATTAACGTTTTCTTAACGTGCATCCGCTCCATTTCTTTTCGATCAGCGCTAATTTTGCACATATAATCATTAAACTAAGTTAAAGCAATGGCAACTACTAAAACTACAAAGAACCCGGTGAAAAAGATTAAGGAAGCAGCCGCCAAATCTTCTGCCCGAAATAAGCAGATAACAGCTAAAAATATTCCCACTGAAGAACAAATACGCCGGAAAGCTGAAGAGATTTATTATCAAAGACTGCATAGTGGCGAACATGGTACGGCCCTTGATGATTGGCAAAAGGCCGAAAAAATTCTTGCAGAGGGATAACCATTAATATTCCTTACAAAACATGCCATCAGAATTTGCCCTGCTTGAGAAACAAGTTACCAAAAACAAAACCCCTTTTGTTCAGTATGCATTTTTTGATGGCACCGGAGTAATAAAGGAGTATTCCAACGGCTATGCCGATATTGCAAAAAGGCATCCCGTTGATGATGAATCGGTATTTCCTGTTTTTTCGGTTACCAAAACCTTTACAGCGCTTGCCATACTTCAGTTATTCGAGAAGGGAGGGATAGCGATGAATGCTCCGGTTAGTCAATATTTATCGGACCTACCGGCAGAGAACGGTATAACCGTTATGCACCTGTTAACGCATACAGCAGGACTTGCCAACCCTTTGCCCATAAATTGGATTCATACATCAAGCGAACACTCCTCCTTCGACCGCAATGAATTTTTTAAGCCCATTATCCGGAAAAGTATGAAAGGGGCTAAACCTGGTAAACGCTTCAGGTATTCCAATATTGGTTATATTCTTCTTGGTCAGGTTATAGAATCGGTGTCTGGCATGTCCTATGAAACATACGTAACGAAACATATTCTTGACAGGCTCACATCGCCCAAAGCCATTATTACCTTTAACCCTGAAACGCTTAAGCTGGCAACCGGATACCATAAGGCGCAAGGTATATCCATGTTAATGCTGGGAGTGATAAGCAATGCGCGAAAATATATGGTTGACGCGCCAAAAGGATGGAAGGCATTTTTACCGGTTTATATTAATGGTTCATCCTATGGCGGGTTATTTGCAAATGTGGGCGGCATGGTGAAGTATGGCCGGGAATTGCTGTCCAATCAGCATGCGTTGTTAACAAACCCTTCGTACCAACGCTTGTTTACCGAAAACCTTACCACCGATAACAAACCAACCGGCATGTGCCTGTCGTGGTTTAAAGGTATGCTTAATGGCACTGAGTATTATTGCCATGCCGGTGGCGGCGGTGGATTTTACTGCGAATTAAGATTGTATCCCCATATAAGCAAAGGAAGTTTCATTGTCTTCAACAGGTCGGGTTTTTCCGATATGCGCGTGCTCGATAAAACGGATGCCCGGTTTATCTCCTGATGTACGCCTGAATTTTCAGACGGTGTGGTAATAAGTCTACACATCGTAGATGTATTCTACAAAGTTTAAAAAATTGCCAAATACTCATTTTCCTGGCCATTAGTAACATATTCAAAAATGGCATTAAGTGCATTTTTTTTGTCAGCCTATCAATGACAAAATCAATTTTATAACTAAAAAAGTATGTTTATGGAAATGTTAAGGATGAAATTAGGATCAGTATTATTCGCGGCCCTTTTTATAGGTGCGGTATCATGTGACAATGATGATGACAACGACAACAATGATGGCAGGGATACAGACGTTGGCCGGAATGAAACAGTAATCAACCGGATAGCACAGGCTAATTCGGCCGAAATTGAGCTGGGACAATTAACAGCCACAAAAGCCGCTGACTCCGGTGTTATTGTATATGGTGAGCGAATGGTCGCAGCGCATCAAAAAGCCCAGATGGAGCTGAAAAATTTATCCGAAGATAGAAATATTGAAGTATCGGATAGTATTAATTCAACGCATTCTGCTTTGATAAACAGGTTATCAGCATTATCGGGGTATAACTTTGACACTGCATATATAAACAGTCAGCTGTGGATGCATAACGAGACCAGGGATCTTTTTGAGTCAATCAAAGATACTACCGATGATTCCGGGCTCGAAAATTATGTCAGCAAGCAATTGCCCGAAATAGATACCCATCTAATGAAGGCCGACAGCATAGCTGAAATACTGGTAATGGGATCCGACACCACCGATTTTGAAAACGATACAACATCACTTAATTACTAACGCCATCTGACACACCAAAACCAAAGGACAGGTTAAAAGCCTGTCCTTTTTTGTTTCACTTTTGATGCATATATGGGAATGACGGTGATTGTTTAATGGTGTGAAGGTTAAATCAGACAAATTTATTATATTCACGCTTCCATAACTCATTAAAAATTACATTGATGAAAACACTTCATATCATTTTAATTGCTATGTTGCTCGTAGCAATCGCTTGTACTCCCAAAGCATCCAAAGAAACCGCAGTTGGCATAAATGGCAAACTGGCCGTATCAGGTACCCAGTTGGTAAATGAAAAGGGTGAGCCTTTAATGCTTCGTGGGGCCAGCTTTGGTTGGCATAATTTATGGCCCCGGTTTTACAATGAAAAAGCGGTTGATTGGTTGGTAAACGATTGGAATTGCAATGTGGTAAGGGCAGCTATGGGTGTTGCCATTGAAGACAACTATCTTGAAAATCCTGAATACGCACTGGAGTGTGTAAATAATGTGATTAAAGGCGCCATCAAAAGCGGTGTTTACGTTCTGATCGATTTTCACAGCCATAAAAAGCATACCGAAGAAGCGGTAAAGTTTTTTGAAATGATGGCAAAGCAGTACGGTGAATATCCCAATGTCATCTATGAAATATGGAATGAGCCTGATTATTTTACGTGGAAAGAGGTGAAGGAGTATTCCGTTACAGTTATTGATGCCATCAGGGCTATCGACAGCGATAACATTATTTTGGTTGGTTCACCTCATTGGTGCCAGGATCTTGACACCGTATCCATGGATCCGATTGTTGGAAAAACCAACATCATGTATACCATGCATTTTTATGCAGGCACACATAAAAAATGGCTTCGCGATCGCACAGATGCGGCCATGGAAAAAGGAATACCCATTTTTGTATCCGAATGTGCCGGCATGGAAGCCACCGGAGACGGACCCATTGATGAAGCTGAATGGAATGAATTTGTAAACTGGATGGAAGATCGTAAAATAAGCTGGTTAGCATGGTCGGTTTCGGATAAAAATGAATCATGTTCGATGCTTATACCAAGGGCCTCATCATTCGGAGGATGGGAAGATGATGTAATCAAAAAATGGGGAAAAATTACGCGGCAAACAATTATTCAAAAACAGGGTATATAAGACCAGCCTAATCCCACGGGATGTAACCGGGAGTTATGGGACTCTTGTAACCGGAGTCTCTGTTAAACTCACTGCAAAACCTCCGCCAGGAGCTGATTGCAGCTTTAATATCGTTTTGGACAATGATTTTGACCGGCAATTTTATTTATCGTATTCACTACCCGCCGATATCAAATACAGTGATTTTAATTTTCCGTTTTTCAGGGTAATCATATCACCTTCCTTATTATATAAATTGCACTCAAACGAAGCATCAATGTATTGCACATAATCTTCCTCATATAAATCAGATTGCGGGGCACTGTAATTGATGACAAATTTATTGTCATCATCATTTATCATGGCAGATACAGTGTCCTCAGTTAAAAATATTTGGCTTGACGTCCATTTGGTTCCCTCAGTATCTATCCATTCAATGATGACACCTTCCGTTGTTCCAAAATCCGGTGAATATGTTTTGCTGCCTTCAGATAATACCTCTTCGAATTCCTGCCTGGTTATTTCCCAGTTCGCATCATAAATTTCATCCATAAAATGACTTACAAAAGCAACAGAAATGGTGTTTTTTGGAATATCATCAAAAAGGTCACAGTTACCCAGATTTGTCCGCATCACTTCTATGATATAATTAGAAATTCCCGAATAGGCAAAGGTTTGTCTTTCCGGAACCCAAAAAACGGGATTGTCTGTCTCCGACCCTCCGGCAGTTTCAACAAGTTTAACGGTTTCAGCGTTAATCACGGCTTCAAATGAGGCAATGCCTTCGATTACATATTTTTCCTTATCCTTCTCACAGGATAATAATGTACATGCCAATACCAGAATCATCAGGTATTTTACGCTTGTTTGTTTGCTTTTTGCAATGGTTATTTCTTTCATGGTGTTTTTTTGAAATAAAAGCGTTTACGAATTTTTAATCTTCGAATTATTTTTGTCGTAATTTTCTTTTTGATCTGAACAAATGAATCTTCATATCAAAATTAAAGAAAAGCAAAGCTCTATTTAACGGAAACCGGCAAACCAACCATTGATTTTATTGAATTGGAGAAATCAAAAGGTTATTTATCGAAAATTCTTTGCCATTTTATTGATTTATGCAAAACTCCCATGACATATTAAGTATTATTTGCAAGATTATACGGAAGGAACAATCGCATTTAACGATAAATTGCATAAAATTTTCAAATTATTTCCGAATAGGAGAAATGTGGAAGGTGAAAGGTTTTCGCAGATGCACGGATTGACATTGCAAGCTATAAACCATTTTAAGGGATTCTATAACTTACTTTTTATTATTGATATATCCGGTAAAATTTGTTTTTTTTGCAGGGAAAGGATGGACAGTTTTGTCTGAATATTCTGACCAATGGAATTAAATGTACACCGCAGTTTGATTGATGACTGCATAGTTTTTGAAACCGGAATTTCCGCCGAGTCGGCTTTTAAATTGTTTGATGAAGGTGGAAATTTGGTGTTATCTGAAAAAATTGCCAATGGCCAGCGGCTTTCGGTTCATACATTAAGAAAAGGATTTTACCATTACAAACTGGTGGCGGGAGAGAGGTTACAGGTGGGCAAAATTGTTTTATAACCAGTGTATTCTCTGATTATCACCCCATGGTTATACGGCTAATGATGTTTGCAATACATTGCCATGGCGATGGTCATACACCCTACCTCAACAAACTTTCCATTGTTTCACCAAGGGCGCTGGCGCGCAGGTTTTTTGCAATGATGATGCCATCTCCGTCTAAAAGAAAATTGGCCGGGATAGCTTCAATCTTATACATTGCAACGGTTTGAGAGTACCATCCCTTAAAGTCGCTTACATGATTTTCCCATTTTAAACCATCATTTTCTATGGTTTTTATCCAGGCATCCTTATTGGTATCCAGCGATACGCTGTAAATGGTAAAACCGTTGCCACGGGTAAACTTCTTCTTGTCATAACGGCTGTAGACTTTTACAAGATTCGGATTTTCTATCCTGCAGGGCATGCACCATGAGGCCCAGAAATCAATAAGTACAACCTTTCCCCTTAAAGAGGAGAGCGACAGGGAATCGCCTTTGGGCGTGGATAATATCATATCCGGTGCACGCTGACCAACTTCCAGGCCTACCGCTACTTCACTGGCCAATAAATTGCCGGGAGTTAAATTGCTTTCCTGCTGCTTTTTATTGGTGCAGGCCAAAAAGCTAAAGCACAGAGCACAAATTACTGCAAAAGATTTTACGTTCATACCTTAATAACTCAGTATGCAAAAATAGGTTTAAATATCGAAGATATTTTACCGCGGGTTACAATCCTTTGGCTTTAGCCATAACCACGATGCCCCTCCAGATAATCCAAAGGTCAAGCCTCAGCAGCTTAAACGGGGAGTAATGCAGGTAGCGGTAAACATATTCATATTCATATTCAGGTTTTCCGAATTCGGCAGTGCCTTTTCTTACATGGCCATAACCCAGCAGTCCGCCCCGTACCAGCGACCGTGGAATATTGCCTTGTGCCAGGTCGCGTTCATAATGATGAATGGCAATGGGCCTTGGGCCGACGATGGACATATCACCCCTCAGAACATTGTAAAACTGGGGTATTTCATCAAGATAGAACTTTTTTACAAATCTTCCGAGATAGGTTCGTGCCTGTGGATCCCATTCACGCATGAAAGCATGCCAGTCGCCCTTTTTCCACAATTCTCTGTCAATGAATTTTACTTTAATGAGCCTGATTTTATACTTTGGAAAAACCTTTCCGCGACTAACGGCATTGTAATGAAAAAACAGCGGTCCGCGATTCTCAGGAATGAACAAACCCTCCAGGAAATTAAAGATTACCAGGAAAATGATTATCGGAAGGCAACAGGTAAGAATGATCAATGCCAATAGTTTATCGAAAACCAATTTGGGAAAAGGCACCTTAAGTGGTTTTTTAAGTTCAAAGAGTTCTTTGTATTTGTTTTTTAATTCTTCTGTAGGCGGTTTGTAAGGAAACGCTTCTTTAGGTTCAATCACTGCGGTGGACATATTTTTGGTATAAAGTTATTTCATTTCTACTATTAAACCCTGAGAAAAGTTTCACCCAGCAGCAACTTAAAAAAACAGGTAGTCCTGTCAGCGCCTTTCATGGGTGTTTTGCTTCATATAGAACTTTTTACGTTGTATTTTTGTTTCAATATTTTACAGCTTAATTATGAACGGTATTTCAGACTATTCCAGTGTAATTGCCACTACAAACGGCAATTTCAAGTATTTCAGCCTTGCAGGCCTGCCAAAAATAAACCTTGATATCCGGGAGTTTCCTTTTTCGATCCGCATTTTGCTTGAAAATATAATTCGCAATTTTAACCATACAACATTTACACAACAGCACCTTGACAATTTGCTGGGCTGGACTCCAAAACCGGTGAATGCGGAAATTCCTTATTTGCCGGCCAGGGTGCTGATGCAGGATTTCACCGGTGTACCCTCAATAGTTGATATTGCCTCTATCAGGGCCGAAGTCGCCCGAAAGGGAAAAAACCCGCATTTGATCAATCCACAGGTTCCTGTTGACCTTGTTATCGATCATTCTGTACAGGTGGATTTTTTTGGTACCAATTATGCCTTTCAGCGCAATGTGGAGCTTGAATACAAGCGTAACCACGAACGTTATGCATTGTTGAAGTGGGCAAAGGCATCGTTTGAGAATTTTAATGTACTACCTCCGGGCATGGGAATCTGCCACCAGGTTAACCTTGAATATCTTGCCAAAGTAGTTGCTGTAAGGGAAGGCCTTCTTTTTCCTGATACATTGGTTGGTACGGATTCACACACACCCATGGTAAATGGCATCGGAGTTATCGGATGGGGTGTGGGTGGAATTGAAGCAGAAGCTGTTATGCTCGGGCAGCCAATTTACATCATGATACCTGAAGTTATTGGTTTACGGCTTACCGGAAAGCTAATGGAAGGCACTACTTCAACCGACCTTGTGCTTTCTGTTGCTGAACTGCTCCGCAAACGTGGTGTTGTTGGGAAGTTTGTGGAAGTGTTTGGCAATGGTCTTGATAACCTCACCGTACCTGACCGGGCAACCATTTCAAATATGTCGCCTGAATTTGGCTGCACAGTAACCTATTTTCCTCCCGACAATAAGACGATCGAATACCTCAGAAATACAGGAAGAGACGAAAAGCACATCAGCACAGTAGAGCAATACCTTAAAGCCAATTTTTTATGGCGTGAAAATGAAGACAAAATTAAGTACACCGAGGTTGTGGATCTCGACCTGGGAAGCATAAAGCCTTCAGTTGCTGGTCCCAAACGGCCTCAGGACAAGATTTTTATACCACAGGTTAAAAGCAGGTTCATCGAAATTTTGAACAGTACGTATCAGCGGGGATATGTATTGTATGATGATCGGGCTGAAGCAAGATGGGCCAATGAAGGAGGCCATCCTGAAGGATATGTGCCGCTTAAAGATGAAGATCCCAGAAGACTCGATGAAGTTGGCATTGAGCTTGAAACCAAATTGGATGTAAAACCGGGCCTCAAAAGTGTTAAAATAAAGGCAGGTGATTCGGAGTACCTCCTTAGTGACGGGTCGTTGGTTATTGCGGCCATTACAAGTTGCACCAATACTTCAAATCCAAGTGTAATGATCGGGGCAGGATTGCTTGCTAAAAAGGCAGTGGAAAAGGGCCTGGACACCCGTCCATGGGTTAAAACAAGCCTGGCGCCGGGCTCGAAAGTTGTTACACACTATCTCGAAAAGTCAGGATTGATGCCTTACCTTGAAGCACTTGGATTTCATGTTGTAGGTTACGGTTGCACCACCTGCATAGGCAATACAGGCCCGCTTCCTACCCATATCAGCAAGGCAATAACTGAAAATGACCTTGTAGTGGGTGCTGTACTGTCGGGAAACAGGAATTTTGAGGCCCGCATCCATCCTCAAATTAAGATGAATTTTCTGGCCTCTCCCCAATTGGTTATTGCCTATGCCATAGCGGGGCGCATTGATATCAATCTTTTGGAAGAGCCCATTGAGCGCGACCGTAACATGGAGCCGGTGTACCTTCGCGATATCTGGCCATCAACGGATGAAATTCAGCAGATAATGAATACGGTTATAAGCTCCGATGACTACCTGAAAAACTATAAAAATGCCTTTGAAGGAGATGAAGCATGGGGGGCCCTTGAAACCCCTGAAGGAAAGGTTTTCAACTGGGATGAACAATCCACCTATATCAAAGAAGCCCCGTTTTTTAAAGACATTCAGATTAAGTCAGAGAATGTTGCAGATATTATTTCGGCAAGGGTTCTCCTTAAACTTGGCGATTCGGTTACGACCGACCACATCTCTCCAGCTGGTTCAATAAGTGAGAATTCCGCCGCGGGACAATACCTTAAAGCCAAGGGTGTTCAGAAAATTGATTTCAATTCGTACGGAGCACGGCGTGGTAATCACGAGGTTATGATGCGCGGCACATTTGCCAATGTAAGGTTAAGAAATGAGTTGGCGGAAAAAGAAGGATCTTTCACTACATATTTTCCAACCGGCCAGGAATTATCCGTATATGAGGCCTCCGTGAAATATGCCGTTAACCGCGTTCCCTTAATCATTCTCGCAGGAAAAGAATATGGGAGCGGATCGTCGCGCGACTGGGCTGCTAAAGGCGCTGCCCTGCTTGGTGTTAAGGCAATTATGGCTGAGAGTTTTGAGAGAATTCATCGCAGCAATTTAGTGGGCATGGGTGTTTTGCCCTTACAGTTTATGGAAGGAGAAAGCAGTTCCACCCTAAAATTAACCGGAGAAGAAATATTTGACATACCGGACATTAGCAATCTAACCTCAAATAAAATAGTTGATGTTTTCGCAACCGATGCATCAGGAGTAAAAACCAGTTTCAAGGTTATTGCCAGGCTCGATTCACCTGTTGAGGTAATGTATTTTCGCAGTGGAGGTATTTTGCAATACGTGTTGCGCAATTTTCTTCTGAAAGAAAGCATCTGACAAAAAAACATTTTTCGTTTTATCCTGTTTTCCGCAAACACATTGTTGGAGAACATGAAAAACAAAAAATGTTGAAAATGTTATTTCGCAATACCGTTATTGCCGCAATCGTGGTTGCAGCCTTAGCCTCCTGTAAGAAATCGACAAGTTCAGATATCAGCCTCGAACTGTTTGCCGTAGGAGTCAACAAGCCAACCGCTATTGTTAATGCCGGGGATAGCCGTTTATTCGTGGCCCAACAGGAAGGCACCATTATTATTTTGGATAGCGCAGGAAACGATACCGGGATCTTTCTGGATATATCCGACAGGATAGTCACCGGTGGTGAGCGGGGTTTGATCGGCCTGGCCTTTCATCCCGATTATGCCGGCAACGGGTATTTTTTTGTGCATTACATTGGTGACGGCGACAGCACCCATATTGCCCGGTTCAGGGTAACTGAGGATAATCCGGACAGTGCCGACGGGCAAAGTGAAGTAACCATTTTGACACTCAGGCAGCCATATTCCAATCATAACGGCGGGCAGCTTGCTTTTGGCCCCGATAACTATCTTTATATAGCTTTTGGCGATGGCGGTTCACAAGGTGATCCTGACAACAGGGCACAAAACAGGATGGTGATGTATGGCAAAATACTTCGCATTAATGTCAATGGATCGCTGCCTTATACTATACCAGCCTCTAACCCTTTTGTAACTGATGCGGAATCGTTGCCTGAAATCTGGGCTTACGGATTGCGGAATCCCTGGCGCTTTAGCTTCGATGAATTAACCGGTGATATGTGGATTGCCGATGTGGGAGAATCCGATGTGGAAGAAATCAATTTTACCCCTGCAGGCAGCAATGGGGGTGTAAACTATGGATGGCGCTGCTATGAGGGTGACAAGACTTTTAATACCACGCTGTGTGATACAACAGGAGCTTTTGAATGGCCGTTACATACATATGAACATGGATTAGCATGTACGGTTATCGGAGGCTATGTATTCCGGGGCAAAGAAACTTCTCCCTATTATGGCCGGTATTTCTTTGCTGATTATTGTTCCGATCACATCCGGACCCTGAACAAGGCTCCCGGAGGTACGTGGGTTGGCGAGGAATATGGCCATTTCCCCGGTAATAATTTTACTACTTTTGGTGTTGATACACAGGGCGAGCTTTATATTGCCGGATATACCTCCGGACGTATTTACCGCCTGCCCTTATGATCATCCCTAATTGATTGAAACCAAAGCGAGCACCTCATCACTGATGTCGGATTCTTCTTTTACAAGACCAATGCCTGGTGCGTAGTATTTGTATTTTACCGGTGCATCAGGCTCAAGTGCACTCCAATCCACAGTTACTATGCAGTTATTGAAGGTGCCGTAAGGCGTTGAAACGGTTTTGCCCTTAGCCATCACTTTGCTCCACCCTTCAGCAACGTTGAACTTGTATTCCTTGCGATAAGGCATTTCAAGTACCGGTTCAGTCAGCATAATAATGCCGGGCAAAGCCCCGTCAACACCCGCTTCAAACGAACCCTGCTTATCCCCTGCAATGCCATTTTTAAAACTGGTTACATCTTCGCCAAAATACCAGACGTTGCCATCTTTGTCCTGGGCATACCAGTCATAGCTTTCCTCAACAATTTCATCGTTCAGTCGCACGACATCTTTAACCACCGTGCAAGTAACACCACATACCTCCCTGGTACCCGGTAATACAGCAACAGCAACTGTTCTTGTACCCTGGTTGGTTTCCGAAGTATAGTAATAAACCTGTCCGGGAACAAGCGGGAAATAATTGTTGTTAACAGCGCTTACAAAATTTTCAGGATCAATAAGCGGGTTGTAGTTTTCATCGGGCATACGCTCCTCTGCATTATCACTCTTTTCACATGATACAGCCAGCAATGCGAAAAACACCTGGATAAAGAAAATAGATTTATTCATAACGGTAGGTTTTTCAGGATTTGTTCTAATAACACAATATGCTGTTAATTGTTGCAGGGCTTTATTCACACCCGTTCATATCTTCGGTGTCCGCCGGTACTTATTACCCGGTGGGAAACCAGCGCTTTTGAGGACTGAACAAGTGCTGTAAGCATGGTTAGGCAAAATACAGCAAGCGCATCTTTAGCGGAAAGAATAATTTTATCTTTACACAAAAAAAACAATATGTCCCTGTTTGTTGATGTGATATCGCCATTGAGTGATCAGCTTAAGAGCGCTTTTGTTGAAATTATTGAGCGTGAAAAATCTTCTCAGGATCGTTCAATCCGAAAGGTTTGTGATGTTTGTATGAAATTTCTTCAATACGGAGAGCTCCGGTATGACAAGATGGAAGATGGCATAAGTGCTGTTCAGGAAAAAGATGATCCCAACGATCCATTACATGTGCTGCTGCTGGCTGTCCTGAATGAATCACTGGATGAAGACGAACCGGCAATAGACTATTTTACGCTGCTGGGCAAAACCCTGCTTGTAAGCAGCATAAACTCCGAATTGCAGGATTTTATCCTCATGGGCAGGTGCATTACACTTAAGCAATATGATTTAATCGAAGATACCGGCAATATTATTATTCAGCGATACAGCGACCAGCAATCGATAACCGACCTGATATCGAACTTTTATCTGAAGATTGATGATGAAGCCTATAACCCGGTTTTTCAGCGACTCATGGCAATTGCCAGGGAGAAATATCCCGGAAGCATGCCATTGCACAGCCTGAATGGTTTCATCAATATAAAATCAAGGAACTATGCTGCAGCACTGGAGTCCTTTAACAAAATCCTTGACAGCCTGAAAAGTGATGCTGAAAACAAGTATTATCCCTTTAATATGGCAACAACGCTGGACAATATAGCAGGATGCCATATTAAGATGAACGATTCCGATAAGGCCATTGAGGCATGTAACAATGCCCTGGGCTTTGATGAAAAGATCGAAGCACCCCATAAAATAACCGAAAGCATATTGCATAAGAAAGCGGAAGCCTTGATTATGAAAGAGGCATATGAAGACGCGAATCATATTCTGCATCAACTGCTGATGGACAATCCTGACGATGAAATAGCGCTTCAGTTAAAAAAGCGAATGCCGGAAATTAATAATGCATAGGGATTCAACTTAATTCCGGTTTGGTTGTTTTGTAAAACACCACAACTATTAAGCCTTTATGTTTTCAATAATCTGGAAATACAAAGTTAACCGCTGGAAAAGGTCTGCATTTGAACAGGAATATGGTATTCATGGCGCATGGCGGAATTTTTTAAGCGAATCATGCGATTACAGGGGCTCACACCTGATGAAAAGTATGGAAGATGACTCCTACATTCTCATCGACCATTGGAATGATGAATCCTCGTATGCGTACTTTAAGAACGTTCATCATGAGCAATTCCGGCAGCTGAGCGAAAAATTCCGGCCGTTTTATGTTGCTGAACAAAAACTGGGGGTATTCAATTACGTCGATTAAGTAGTGCAACGGTATTATATAATTGTTAGAAGGTAAATCCATTCTTAACCTACCTTCAGCGATTGAGGAACCATGCTTTAAGGCTAACATTTAACCATACGGCCTCACCTACGGTGCTTGTTGAAACAATAATAATATAATGTTCTACCATACGGTCGCACTTACAGTGCTTATTCATCAATTTACCGGATGCAAGCGCAGTATGCCCAATGAAATTGTTGCTTTTGTTAATGGGTTATAGCGCTGTAGGCGCGGCCGTCCGGTAGAAGTATCCTGAATTAATCTCTTCCTCAAGCGCTGTAGGCGAGGCCTTATGGTAAAAACGACCAGATTCTATATAAGAGCCTGTTGCAAGGGTATAATACTCATCCATAAAATGCAATAAGTATTTCAAAAATTGTGCTACTTTCGGCATTCAAATGCGCTTGTAAAATGCCAGGTGAAAACAATTCTTCAAGGCTTATTCGTTCGATGAAGCCAATGTTGCACGAAGGTGAATTTGTTTTTTGCACTTTTGATAAAATTGATGACGCAATAGTGCAAGAGGCAATCTGCATGTTAAAAGAGACAGAAGGTTTTTCAGTGATACTGCCCAGGAAAACAGCAGATGAGCGAAACTATGAATATTCTTTTGTTTCAGCCTGGATAACACTTATGGTGCATTCATCGCTCGATGCAGTGGGTCTTACGGCAGCGGTTTCAAAAGCACTGGCAGAGGCAAACATCAGTTGCAATGTAGTAGCTGGTTTCCATCACGATCATGTTTTTGTAGCCCGCAAAGACGGCGAAAGGGCTATGCGTGTACTTGAAGGAATCAGCAGAAGACGTTAACCACATGATTAATGAAATATATCCTCACCGGATAAACCTGACCTATATTCCGGAAATTGGCCAATCAGATGCTGATGTTTTACTGTACTTCAACGATGGCGAGTTGCTGCTAAAAAGGGATGGAAGTTCGCTGGTATTCCCTACCCGCAAAGAAATGGGCTACGACAAGGAAACCGGATTTTTTCTGTTTAATTTGAACGGGATAAATTGTTTTCTGATCGGGGAGTGTCCTTTTCCGGAAAACGGGGAATTCGGATTCCACGATATCAACTTCTTCAGAAAAACGCATCAAAAGGAGGTAGCATGGGCTTCACTGCTTGGACTTCATTTGATGAACTGGTATACCCAAAACAGGTTTTGCGGGAAGTGCGGCAGCCCGAATAAAGCTAAGGATGATGAAAGGGCAATGGTATGTACGGCTTGTGACAACATTGTTTATCCGAAAATTTCACCCGCTGTGATTGTAGCTGTTGTAAGCGGAAATAATAAAATATTGCTGGCACGCGGAAATAAATTCCGGAGCAACTTTTACTCGCTGGTAGCCGGATATGCCGATGTCGGGGAATCCCTTGAAGAGGCTGTTGCAAGGGAAGTAAAAGAGGAAGTGGGTCTCAGTGTACGCAATATTCGATACTATAAAAGTCAGCCCTGGCCGCTTTCAGGGTCTGTCATGATAGGATATATCGCTGATGCTGATGATTCGCAGCCCGTCATTCCCGATAAGAATGAAATTACAGAAGCCGCATGGTTTACGCGCGGAAACATACCCAATCATCCGCCCCTGTTAAGCATTGCCGGCGAAATGATCGAAAAGTTCATTTCGGGTGAATTGGTATAGTGGTCCGGTGCTCATGTGAGAACTACTGGTTTTTCAGTTCAGGTAGCGCTGCCGATTTTCTTACATTTGTTTTTGTTATCTTACCACATCTAATTTACGCATCGTGAAAAAAACAATCGTACTGACCGTCATAATTGCAGCGACATTGCTGGTTGCTTGCCAAAAAGCCGATAAGGTGATCACTGTTTATACTTCTGTTGATGATCCCCGGATAATTATGGGCGTGGATAAACTCGCCGAAAGCCTGACAATAGAAAAAGCTGAAAAAGCAGATGATGCAAAAGTCGTATTAATTCTCAGCGATTCCCTGGCCTCAAAATTTTCGCTGGCCGGTTATTATGCCGGCATCACCGAAGAAGGTTTCGCCATAAGGAAAATGGCTGGAAACAGAATTGCTGTTATGGCGGTTGACTATACCGGGGCCATGTATGGTATGTTTGAACTGGCCGAGCAATTGCGTGCAGTTAAAAAGCTCAGCGCCGTTAAAGAAAAGGCTGTTAATCCAAAGTATCTTTTCAGGGCAATTAAGTTTAACCTGCCATGGAATTCCTATCGTGTGCATGAAAGTTTGCAATTGCATACCGAAACGGTGCGCGACCTGGCCTTCTGGGAGAAATTCCTGGATATGATGGCCGAAAACAGGTATAATGTGCTTACGCTCTGGTGTCTGCATCCCTTCCCCTACATGATTAAACCTGTCAATTTTCCGGAGGCCTCGCCTTTTACCGATGCTGAAATGAAAGAATGGCAGGATTTCTGGCATACACTTTTTAAAATGGCACAGGACAGGGGTATTAAGACGTTTATGATGAACTGGAATATTTTCGTTTCTCCTTCATTTGCCGAAAAGCATGGTGTAGCCGATTATTGTCTGCCCGAAATGGAAGGTAAGGAGTATTACGGAAAAGGTGATTATTCTGAAATCGTTCAGCGTTATAACCGGGAATGCATGACGCAGGTAATTGATGAGTATCCCGAACTTACAGGTTTTGGCATTAGCCAGAACGAACGAATGGAAGGCGTGGAGGAACAAGTTTGGCAGGACTGGATTGTAGATACATACTTTAATGCAATGGATAGCGCCAGCCGCAAAATAGAGCTTATCCTGCGTGCTCACACCCATCCGGCTCCCGAACTTACACGGAAAGCCATTGAAGACAATGATTACCGCCTTGGTAAGGTTTGGGTGCCTGTTAAATTTAACTGGTCGCATGCCCATTCAACACCAAAGCTCATGTATATACACGGAGGCTCAACCTCAACAGTGTTATGGGATCCGGCACCCGCGAACTATAAAATGGTTTATACGATGCGCAACGAGGATTTCTTTGTTTTACGCTGGGGCCAGAGTGATTTTGTAAGGGATGTGCTAAGGGAAAACGATAGGGATTATCTGGGGGGCTTCAAAATAGGATCAGAAACATATATACCGGCCAGGGATTACATTACCGGTCCGGGACCCCATTTAACCTGGCAGTATGCCTTTGAAAAGCAATGGTTGTTTTACATGGTATGGGGGAGGTTAATATACGATCCTTCTACTTCCGATGAAGTGTTTGAACAGGCTTTTAATGAAAAGTACAACATTAATTCCGGTGCAACACTCATGAAAGCGCACAACCTTGCCGATAAAATGCCGCTTAAACTGGGGTCCTATTATGCGGCCACATGGGATTTCACCTTGTATTCCGAAGGATTCCTGGCAGGTTACCGTTCGAATATGCCTTGCTATTACGACAGCATATCACCGCTCATTTCGGTTGATGAACTCATCAGCCCTGTTACCCTCGACACTTCCTATGTGTCGATAAAGGATTTTATTGATGGAAAATATAAGGGGGATGATAAGATAATCCCCCCTGCACTGGCCGACGGTTTGGAAAAAGATGCACTGGAAGCACTTGCATTGCTTGAGGGTATTAAAACCACCGATGCCACCTTAATCCATGAGATGGATGATATTCGCTGCTGGTCATATTTAAGCCTTTATTTTGCCGAAAAGTTGAGAGGGGGAGTGGCCCTGCAGCAATACCGGAAATCGGGCGATAAAAGCAGGCAGGCTGCCAGCATTGAGCATCTCGAAAAGGCGCTTGCACACTGGAAAACCGTTGCCGGTATCTCAGAAAAATACCTTGCCGAAATTCCATTGTTGCATTTGGGCGACAGGTTTAACAATGGAGGAAACAAGCGTCCGGGAACAAAGTTTTCGTGGGCCAATTTTACCCGTGAGGTTGAGTACGACATTGAGGTAGCCAGGCGGTAACCACAAGGATTTTTTGATTCAATGACAATATTGATTACCGGCGGTTCAGGACTTATCGGGAAATACCTTAGTACAGCATTAAGGCAAAGGGGATACCATGTGCGCATACTGAGCCGGAATCCGTTGAAGGGCAATGACGACACCGCCTTTTTCTGGGATGTTGAAAACAAGGTTTTGGAAAAAGAGGCGTTTGACCGCGTCGATTATATCATTCACCTGGCAGGTGCAAATATCGGGGCGAAAAGGTGGACCGCCGGAAGAAGGCAGGAGATTGTCAGCAGCAGGGTGGAATCCCTGCATTTGCTTTATGAAAAAGTTAACGCATACAACATTTCCCTTAAGGGATTGATTTCTGCCTCGGCAACGGGGTTTTACGACCTCAGGCCAACCTCTAACATATTCAGCGAAACAGATACAGCCGCGGATGGCTTTTTGGGAGAGGTGTGCAATAAATGGGAACAGGCAGCCGACCTTTTTGCAAGCGCCGGGATAAGAACCGTTAAAATACGAACAGGCATTGTGCTTACCCCCAAAGGTGGCGCCCTGGCTAAATTGGCATTACCGGTAAAATTTGGAATGATCACCGCTTTTGGCCACGGACGTCAATATATTCCGTGGATACACGTGGATGATTTATGTGGCATTTATATTAAGGCTATTGAGGACACCAGCATGATGGGAGCATACAATGCAGTTGCACCCGGGTTTTCCACAAACAGGGAATTCATCCGTACCATTGCCCGTGTACTCGGACGATCGTTCAGGATACCCAATATACCGGCGATGTTAATCAAGCTGATGCTGGGCAAAATGGCTGAAACCGTTCTTTACGGAAACAGGATATCCGCTGAAAAAATTATGGCTGCAGGTTACCATTTTAGCTTTTCTGAACTGGAGCATGCCCTGCGGGATTTGTTCCACAAAAATCCAGTAAACGAAAGGAAGCTAATATGACCGATATTGCTTACCTTTAAAAGAAAAAATGTACAACAGACTGATTTCTAACATCAAACCCCTCGGATTCACCTGGTCGACCAGGGATCCGTTTTTGTTCTGCGTACATCATAATGACAGTTATCCCAAAGGCAATGCCGAAATGGGACCTGCTGCATCACTGGCGGGCAGGTACCTGGGACAGGATTTCACGGTGAGGGATGGCTGGCGGATGTATCATGGGGATCGTGTTCCCGGTTTTCCAATGCATCCTCACAGGGGATTCGAAACGGTTACCGTGGTATTGGAAGGTATTGTCGATCATTCTGATTCACATGGAGCAGCGGGAAGATACGGAAACGGCGATGTGCAATGGATGACGGCCGGAGCCGGATTGCAGCATGCTGAAATGTTTCCGTTGGTGCATCAGGCTAAAGCCAATCCGCTCGAATTGTTTCAGATATGGCTGAACCTGCCGGCAGCGAAGAAATTTGCCGATCCTTATTATAAAATGCTATGGGCAGAAGATATTCCGATTATTTCCGAAAGGGATAAAAACGGAAAAACAACCCGGATAAGGATTATTGCCGGTAAATATGGTTCGTCGCAGTCACCCGCGCCTGCACCGGATTCATGGGCATCACCACCTGAAAATGAAATAGGTATCTGGATAATCACTTTGGAAGCCGGCGCTTTATGGACGCTCCCTGGTGCTTCGCAGGAAATAAACCGGACACTGTATTTTTATCGCGGTGAAGAAATCAGGATGGCCGGTATTTCAATCCTGCCCTATCATTCAGTTGATTTGCTGGCTGAAAGCGAAGTAATAATTGAAAACGGGCGGACCGATTCCTGCCTGCTCCTTTTGCAGGGTATGCCAATTAACGAACCGGTGGTACAGCACGGACCTTTTGTAATGAATACGGCGGCCGAAATACAGCAGGCATTTTCTGATTACCGAAAGACACAGTTTGGCGGCTGGCCCTGGGAGCGCGAGGATAATGTACACGACCGCGATAAAGGAAGGTTTGCAAAATACGCTGATGGGCAGGTAGAAATAAGGTAAATCAATAACGCTGTTTTATACTGTCAATTTGTCGCTCTTGAGAATAATGGCAGGCATTTTGCAGTCATGCAGTACATTTTTGTGTAATCTGCAAAACACGGTTATATCATGACAGGTAAAGGAAAAAATGAGGATCATTCAGTTAAGAAGAAGCATGCAAAGCCATTAGACAATGAAGTGCAGGAATCCGATGGCAAGGAAAAAGAAAAATTGCTCGAAGATTTAAAGGCTTTTGAAGCAAAGGCTGTTGAGTTGGAAAATGAGATGAAGGTTTTTGAACAGAAGTCCCAGGAATTACAGGATAAGTACCTGCGCTTATCTGCCGAATTTGATAATTACCGGAAGAGAACGCTCAGGGAAAAGACTGAATTAATAAAAACAGCTTCAGAAGACCTGATGATAAAAATTCTGCCCTTTGTTGATGATATTGAAAGAGGGCTCAGTGCCATGAACATAAGTACTGACATGGATTCAGTGAAGGAAGGAATGAATTTAATATATAGCCGTTTCAAGGACTTTCTTCAGCAAAATGGTGTCAAGGAGATAGAAGCCCTGAACATTGAGTTTAATACTGATTTTCATGAGGCGGTAACCAAAATTCCTGCCACCGATGAGAATCAAAAGGGAAAAGTAGTAGATGTTATTTCGAAGGGATATATGTTGCACGACAAAGTGATCAGGTATCCCAAAGTTGTAGTAGGTGAATAATTGAGTAACCTTTTAGGAAAAGAGGGAGTTAATTTCCATGTCAAAACGCGATTTTTACGAAGTTCTTGAAGTTTCAAAAGGCGCTTCTGCCGATGAAATAAAGAAAGCATACCGGAAGCAGGCTTTAAAATACCACCCCGACAGGAACCCGGGTGATAAATCCGCTGAGGATAAATTTAAGGAAGCCGCTGAAGCCTATGAAGTGTTAAGTGACCCGCAAAAAAAGGCACGGTATGACCAATTCGGCCATGCAGGAGTAGGAGGTGCCGGAGGCTTTAACGGTGCCGGCGGCATGAGCATGGATGACATATTTTCGCATTTCGGTGACATCTTCAGTGATTTTGGCTTCGGAGGATTTGGCGGGTTCAGCTCAAGGGGCGGAGGACGCACCTCCCGGCAAACGGCACGGGGCTCAAACCTGCGTGTTAAGGTTAAGCTCACGCTCGAAGAGGTTGAGAAGGGCGTAGAGAAAAAGCTTAAAGTTTCCAAGTATATACCCTGCGATGTTTGTTCCGGTAGCGGAGCAAAGGATGGAAGTTCTTTCAATACCTGCAGTACATGCCGGGGCTCAGGCCATGTAACCCGTGTAACCAGTACCTTCCTGGGACAGATGCAAACCACACAGGTTTGTCCCGCCTGTGACGGAGAAGGAAAAACCATCACCAACAAGTGTTCCAGGTGCTCAGGAGAAGGTGTAATGCGTGGAGAGGAAGTCATATCGGTACGCATTCCCGCCGGAGTTGCCGAAGGAATGCAACTTTCAGTGTCGGGAAAAGGAAATGCTGCCCGCAGGGGCGGGATCAACGGTGACCTTTTGGTGATTATAGAGGAAGAGAAACATGCTCAGCTGGTAAGGGACGGAAACGACCTGCTGTATAATTTATACATCACCATAGCCCAGGCGGCATTGGGCGCCCATGTTGAAATCCCCACACTCGACGGAAAAGTGAAAATTAAGATAGAACAGGGAACACAGCCCGGAAAGATCCTTCGCCTGAGGGGGAAAGGCTTGCCCGAAGTTAATTCATACACCCGGGGCGATTTGCTTGTTTATATCAACGTTTGGATTCCAAAGAACCTGAATAAAGAAGAAAAGCGGATTATTGAAAAGCTTGATGAATCGGTTAATTTTAAACCGGCCCCTGATAGCAGCGACCGCAGTTTTTTCGACCGGATGAAGAATTATTTCGAGTAATTGCCTAACTTGATTCCTGATTTCCTACCAAGCACCTGTTAGAAGTATGTATATTTTCACGGCATCCAATATCGTTAAACGATATGCCCATCATGTAGCGCTGGATCGTGTGTCCGTAAGCATTCCCGAGGGTTCTATTTATGGCATACTTGGTCCCAATGGTGCCGGAAAAACTACCCTGCTGCGTATCATCAACCAGATATCGGGGCCTGATGAAGGTGAGATGCAATTCATGGGCAGGAAATTCCGGTCATCTGACATAGCCAGTATAGGGTACCTTCCCGAAGAGCGTGGTTTGTATAAGAAAATGAAGGTAGGTGAACAGGCCTTATACCTTGCCAGGCTCAAAGGAATGCAAAAAAATGAAGCCATGAGCCGGCTGAAACACTGGTTTGAAAAATTTGAAATTCAGGCATGGTGGAACAAAAAGGTTGAGGAGCTTTCAAAGGGCATGCAGCAAAAAGTGCAGTTTATCACCACGATCCTTCATGAGCCAAAACTGCTGATTTTTGATGAACCGTTCAGCGGCTTCGATCCCATTAATGCAAACCTGCTCAAGAATGAAATCCTCGAGCTCCGCAAAAAGGGTGCCTCCATCATTTTTTCAACCCATGACATGGGCTCGGTAGAGGAATTATGCGATCATATCACGCTGATCAATAAATCACGCAGCATACTCGAAGGCGACATTCATGAAATCCGGATGGCTTTCAAAACGAATACTTTTCATATCGGATTCAGGGGAAATCCCCGGGAAGCAGTGGAACTCCTGGAAGGCCGTTGTGAAATTCTGGACCAGTTCCGGGACAAGGAAAATCATGTGATAAAGGTAAAAGCCGATCCAGGCCTGAAGGGTAATGACATGTTGAGTATGATTATGCCGGCGGTTACGGTGACCACCTTTAATGAAATCATCCCGGGAATGAATGAAATATTCATTCATGCAGTAGAATCACAAAACAGTAAGGATGCAGAAGCATGAATAAGATTGGCTTGATTATCTGGCGCGAATACATTACGCGGGTTCGTAAGAAAACCTTTATCATCATGACGCTGATTGGTCCGGTACTTTTTGCCGGCATGATTCTGCTGCCCGGATGGTTCGCAACCCTCGAAGAAGATGAAATCCGGGAAATCGTAGTTGTTGAATATGATGCCAAAGGTCAGCCTGTGCCCTCGGAAAAGCAGTTCTTCCGGAATGTTATTCCCGATAAGAAGAATATGAAATTCACTTACCTTGACAATGCCCGGCTTCAGGATATCCTTGTTGCATTTGATGCTACAGAATATGATGGTGTATTGTATCTGCCGCAAACGTTAATATCATCGGGACAACAGGCTTCCGTAGAGTTTTATTACCGCAAGCCGCCCAGTGTTGCCATGGAAATGCACATTTCAGAATCCATAGAAAAGTTCCTGTTCAAAAACAAGCTCATTGTAAAAAATATACCGACGGATATAGTAAAATCACTTGAAACCAAAATAAGCCTTTCACGCATTAACTGGAAAAACTGGCAGAGCAGGGAAGAGGACAGTACCGACATTAAAAGGATATTGGGCTACCTGTCAGGCATATTGATTTATATGTTCATTTTTATGTTCGGTGCCCAGGTAATGCGCGGAATTCTTGAAGAGAAAACCAGCAGGGTTATTGAGGTAATCATATCTTCGGTAAGTCCTTTTCAACTGATGATGGGCAAGATCATCGGCATCGCATTGCTTGGACTAACGCAGTTTGTGGCGTGGATACTGCTTACATTAAGCATTTCGGCCATCGCACAGACGGTTATTTTTCCGGTGAAAGACGGCTTTGAAATTGCTGCACCTGCCGACATAATGAGCGCTGATCAATCATCATCAGCATTGGATGAAGAAACGCTTTCCACCGACAAGGAGCAGGCTTCAATTATGGTTAATAAGGTAATGAAACAAATCAGCCAGATCAACATACCGCTCGTAATCGGAGCTTTTATATTTTATTTTCTGGGGGGATACCTGCTGTACGGGTCGATGTTTGCTGCCATTGGAGCGGCCGTTGACAGCGAAACCGATACGCAGCAGTTTATGCTGCCCATTACAATACCCTTAATTATAGGACTTTTAGCCCTTATCAATTCGTTCTTAAATCCATCGGGCAAGTTGGCGGTGATTTTCTCCATTATACCCTTTACCTCTCCCATTGTGATGATGGCGCGAATTCCGTTCGATGTGCCGGTTTTGCAACTGCTGCTATCAGCAGGCTTGTTGGTTTTAACATTCCTGGCTACAACCTGGATGGCGGCTAAGATTTACCGGACAGGAATACTGATGTATGGCAAAAAGCCCTCCTATGCTGAGTTGTGGAAATGGATACGGTACAGGTGACAAGAGACAAGAACCAAGAGCCAGGAGCCAGGAAGCAATCTATACATTAGCACCTGAAACCTTATTTCAAGTCTTCCGGTCAGTTGGTCTACTGATCCTTGACCTTCAGCCTTCAGCCCTCAGCCTGAACTCCTGAAACAGAAGAAACCCCTGAAACTCTTGAAACCTGAAACCCCTGAAACTCTTCAAACCTGAAACCCTCTCCTTTCACCCGCCGAAGCTTTAGCGAAGGAGGGTCTTTACGCTTTACGCTCTGCGCTCTGCGCTCTCGATTGGAGAGACTGTAAAAATCATAGGTCAATAACGGTTTTTTTTTCCGGTAAAAAGCTGTATTTTAGCAGAGTTAATCCCGTATTTCTGGAATTTTACATACTGAACGATGCGTATTTCTGTTATTGATCTGGGGACAAATACATTTAACCTGCTTATTGTTGATACACAAGGCACACAGTCCTATAACATCATTTACAATGTTAAGTTGCCGGTGAAGCTGGGTAAAAGCGGCATTGATAAAAAGGAAATCAGACCCGATGCCATTACCCGCGGAATGAATGCCCTTGAGCGGCATATGACAACCATCCGGGAATTCGGTGCAACAAAAGTTTTCGCCATCGCCACTTCAGGAATCAGAAGTGCCAAAAATGGCGAACAGTTTGTTAAAATGATCCAGCAGCGGTTTGGTTTGGAAGTAGATGTTATTTCAGGCGACAGAGAAGCTGAATTGATATACCATGGCGTAAGGCAGGCTGTTCCGCTCAATGAAAAAGTACTTATACTCGATATAGGGGGTGGAAGCAATGAATTCATCATTGCCGACCGCGACAATGTTTACTGGAAAAAGAGCTATCCCCTTGGAATAGCGAGGCTTCTCTCCAAGTTTAAACCGTCGGATCCCATATCCATTGAAGAAAT
>CAZYDI010000003.1:7949-46033 GCA_964646255.1 uncultured Bacteroidales bacterium | reverse complement strand
TAAAAATTAGCACGCTTGTGCAATCCAACTTTGCCCTCAAGGAAGGCGTGGTATATGAAGCATTGAACCTTAAGACCGTAACGCTGTAATTCGATGGCTGCGATATTGGTAATTGATGATGAAAAGAGCATCCGCAATACCCTTCAGGAGGTGCTTGAATACGAAAATCATAAGGTAGATGTGGCTACCAATGGTGCTGAAGGTATTGAATTGTTTTCGGGCGGTTCCTATGACATTGTGCTGTGCGATATAAAAATGCCGGGAATGGATGGGATTGAAGTGCTTGAAAAGCTTCATGAGAAAGCCCATGATGTACCCATTATCATGATTTCAGGCCATGGAAATATCGACACTGCCGTTGAAGCCATTAAGAAAGGTGCCTATGATTTTATCGAAAAACCGCTCGACCTTAACCGCTTGCTCGTTACCATGCGCAATGCCATGGAACGAAACGACCTGGTTACCGAAACAAGGGTGTTGAAAAGGCGCATCAGCAAAACATACGATATCGTCGGAGAATCCCCGGCCATTCACAAGGTAAAGGAGATGATTGAGCGGGTTGCAACAACCGATGCCCGGGTTTTGATTACGGGTGATAATGGCACAGGTAAGGAACTTGTTGCCCGCTGGCTCCATGAAAAGAGTCCAAGGGCTGCCCAACCTTTCGTTGAAGTTAATTGTGCTGCCATTCCTTCCGAACTCATCGAAAGCGAATTGTTCGGGCACGAAAAAGGCGCATTTACATCGGCCATTAAACAACGAAAGGGCAAATTTGAACAGGCCCACGGTGGTACACTTTTCCTCGATGAGGTTGGTGATATGAGCCTCTCTGCACAGGCCAAAGTTTTGAGGGCTCTTCAGGAACACAAAATAACGCGCGTGGGCAGCGATAAGGATATCGAAGTGGATGTAAGGGTTATCGCGGCCACCAATAAAAACCTGAAGGACGAGATCCTGCAGAAGAATTTCCGTGAGGACCTGTACCATCGTCTCTCGGTCATCATTATCAAAGTTCCCGCACTAAATGAACGGTTGGAGGATCTTCCCCTTTTGGCCGACTATTTTATCGGGCAGATTTGCTCGGAGTACGGACGCCAAAAAACAGTTATTCTTCCTGATGCCATTAATGAATTGCAGAAAATAAACTGGACAGGAAACGTCCGCGAATTCCGGAATGTACTGGAGCGGCTTATAATCCTTTCTGACAAGGAAATCACGGCTGCTGATGTGCTCGCATATGCCCAGCCGATTTCACGATGAATATAAAAAGCAGTCTTCTCCGGCAGATACTTATCTTCATACCGGTTGTCGCCGGAATATCCCTTTCTTTCAACCATCACGAAACCCTTTTTAAGCCTCCGCAGTCGGTTCATAATTGGAGGCAATGCGACGGCGCGTCACTGGCATTGAATTATTATAAGCATGGAATGCGTTTTTTTCAACCGCAAACCCATATGCTTTATTCCGATGATTATGTTACCGGGTATGCTGCTCCAAGTGAATTACCCATCCTGTATTATTCGGTAGCAGCATTATACAAGGTCTTCGGGTATCATGAATTTTTGTTTCGCGGCGTTAACCTCTTCATTTTTTTTATTGGCTTGTTTTATTTGTTCCGGCTGGCCGATGAAATTCTCAACAGCCAACTCCTTGCCATCATTGTAACGGTAATGGTTTTTTCCAGTCCCATTCTCATTTACTATGCCAATAATTTTCTTCCCAACTCAACTGCACTGTCATTCTCCTTTATTGGGTGGTTTTACTTTTACCGCTATTATAAGTGTTCGAGGACACGCGCATTTTTGCTTTCGATGCTTTTCTTCACGATTGCCGCGTCACTCAAAATTACCGAACTCATCGGACCACTGGTTATTTTTATTCTGATGGCTGCTGATCACCATGGTTTGGCCAGGTTAAACCTGAAAACAAAGGTTGATCGGTTTCTTAAACTTGGCGCCCTGGCCTTTGTTTTTATGGTTGTTGCACTCTGGGTGCTTTATGCCAGGCATTATAACGAAGTTCACAACTCAGTGCAATTTCAAACATACACCACTGCCATATGGACCATCGATAGTGAGGATATTGCCCTTGTTTTGCAAAAGATGAAAACTTTGTGGTTTAAGGATTATATGTACACGCCCACCTTATGGTTTATGGTTTTGGGAATTGTGCTTATGGTGCCGTTGTGGAAAAAATGTGACCCTCTGTTAAAGCGGGCCTCATTGCTGCTTACCGCTGCCTTATTTGCCTTTTCGTTATTATGGTTTCATCAGTTGGGCGATCACGATTATTTTTATACCGGGTTTTATGTATTGCCGGCCTTTGTTTTTATTAACTTTTTTGTTGTATTAAAGAGGTTTGAATTCAGTAAGAAGGCATGGTATATCATGAAAATTCTTTTCGTCATGGTTGTGGTGGTGAATGTTGCTTACGGAAGACAGCGGCATGCAATGCGGTATGAATCATGGATGAATGATTATCCGCAAATGAAAGACCTGTATGAATTTAATGCCGGTGAAGCGGGCATTGACGAGGTTGAGCGCATCATATTTTATCCAAGCCGGTATATCAGGCCATTGTACCTGATGGACCGCGAAGGATGGGTTATACAGGAGCATAATGAAGTGAGCGCAAAGATTGTACGTCGTGACAGCCTGCTTATGCAGACCTTTGCAGCAAAAGGAGCACAATACTTTATTACAAACGATATTCAATCTGCATTGGTATATAAGCCATTTGTTCCATATCTGAAAGATCAGATTTCAAAGTATAATTCTATAGTTGTTTACAGAATTTCACCACCAGATCAGGATTCAATAGATTAAAAACTTCAGACATTTAATATGAAAAACTTTTTGCAAAAAAATTGGCGGTTCCTGTTCATTCCCTTGTTTTTTCTAACAATCTCAATTTTGTATATATACCATGAAGGAAAATATTTTCTTTATACAGTTGATCCTGAATTTGCATACCTCTTCAATGGTATACTGCTGGCTCATTTACAGCCTCATTTAACTTATGTTGGTCATCCGGGCACGCCAATTCAGGTTCTTATTGCGGTCACATCCTGGGTTGTTCATCTGTTCCGGCCAGGTCTGTCGCTCTGGCAGGATGTAATGACAAATCCTGATGTTTATATAAAGACGGCCGTTGGCACTGCCGCTGTGATTAACACAGTTTTTCTTTTTCTGCTGGGGTATTTTGTATATAAATATTCCAGGAATTTAATTGCGGCCCTTGTTTTGCAACTTACACCATTTGCTTTCCTGTATACTCTTGAAACAGCAAACCGGCTTATGCCAGACCTAATAATGACATCCATTGTGTGTGTGTGGATTATTTTGTTGGTTAAAATTCTTTTCGAGCCTGAGGAGAAACGCAACTACAAAAAATACAGCCTGTGGTTTGCTTTATTGTATGGTTTCAGCATAGCCACTAAGCTTACATTTCTTCCGTATTACTTATTGCCACTAATGTTGCTGCCCGGATGGAAAGTTAAATTCCGGTATACAATATTGTCAATTCCTGCATTTTTTCTGTTTGCTTTTCCTGCAGTATTAAATTTTAAACGATTTTGGTGGTGGTCGACATTGTTGTTAACCCATAAAGGCAAATATGGTCAGGGTGAACAGGGAATACTTGATGTAAATGCATTTTACCACAATATTGTGGAAATCATCAATACAACATACCAGATTTGGATTCCACTTGTAATCCTTGTTTTTTTGTGTATCATATGGTTTGTAAGAAATAAGAATGCAGATGTGAAAGTACGTATCGCTGTCGGGTTGGTATTGGTATTGTTGTTTCAGTATATGATTGTGGCAAAACATTATTCATTTTATTATCTGACTCCTTCATTTTTACTGGCGGTATTCACAGGATTCCTGGCAACACAATTCATAGAGGCTGTCTTTCCGGTTGCCAAAAAATTATCCATTCCGGCAGTATTGCTGGTGTTTTTCGGGTTGATGTTGTTGATATTTAATGTAAGACCATTAAAAAATCAATTGAACGGAATGAGAGAAAGAAAAGCGCTTCGATTGTCTGTTTACAATGAAATAGCACCTCTCCTTAAGGATACGCCCAGGATAATATGTCCTGATTACTATGGCAGTTCAGCAATTGAATATGCCATGCATTTCGGTATTTTTGAAAGCGGAAAACATAAACAAAAAATAACCCGCATATACCAGGAGTTGTATCCTTCCTGTTATTTTTATATGTCATGGGAGCCTTCCTTCTGGAGCGGATCTGTAAAACTAGAGCCAAATGATTTTCTGCAGCCACATATGGAGTACTCAATGTATTTTTCAGATTATACTGAAGACAAGATGAAAAATGTTTTGAATCAGCTTCAGTCGGATTCTCTCAAATACCGGTTTAATATTCGCAACATCTATCAATCACCGGAAACAAAAGAGGCAGTCTACATACTGAGTGTAGGAGAGCAAACCGATGCGATTTCGGGATCTACCTATTCAGCGTACTGATTTTTTCAATTATTGCTAAATTGAATTGTCATGAAAGATAAACCAAGATTGGGAATAATTATCCCTTGTTATAATGAAGAGGAAGTGATTGAAACTACAATCAACCGCCTGCTTTCACTTATTGAGGGGTATTGCAACGATTTGTTGGTTGATGGTGGAAGTTTCATCGGAATTGTTGATGATCGCAGCAACGACAACACCTGGAATATCATTCGGGCAATGAGTGCCAAAAATAAAAGAGTAAAAGCGGTGCGGTTGGCGGCAAATAGGGGGCATCAATTTGCTCTTGTTGCCGGACTTATGGAATTTGCTGCTGAATCCGATTGCCTTGTATCCATAGATGCCGATCTCCAGGACGATATGCAGGTAATTGGTGAAATGATAAGGAAATTCAGAGAGGGCAATGAAATTGTTTTTGGAGTAAGAAAAAACCGCAGCTCTGATGGCTTTTTTAAAAGATCGAGTGCTATTGGCTTTTATAGGATATTGCGCTTTTTTAACCGTGAAGTGATCTTTAATCATGCCGATTTCCGGCTCACAAGCCGCAGGGTGTTGGATGAATTCAGGCAATTTACCGAAGTAAATCTGTATCTGCGGGGATTGTTTCCTTTGATGGGTTTTAATACCGCAATCGTTTATTACGACCGTAAGAAGCGAATGGCAGGTTATACAAAATACCCTCTGCGAAAAATGATTTCACTTGCCCTGAATGGTATTACTTCTTTCAGTACGGTTCCCTTGCGAATGATCACCGTAATCGGATTTCTGGTTTTCTTTTTGTGCATTGTTATGATGATTTATGCCTTATTCGGTTATATTCAGCACAAAACAGTACCTGGTTGGTTTTCAACTGTGCTTCCGTTTTATTTTCTGGGGGGTATTCAAATTCTGTGCATCGGCATCATCGGAGAATACCTTGGCAAAATATACAGCGAGGTAAAACGAAGGCCGCGCTATATTGTAGACGAACGCCTGTAACGATGGAGCATTTTACCCGGGAGCAGTTTAGCCATCTATATCCTGAAGGTATTGAAAACCATTTCTGGACACATTCCAGAAATAAAATCATCCTGCGATTTTTAACAGAAAATAACCTGATGCATGAACGTATGCTTGAAATCGGGGGTGGTGTGGGTATTGTAAGCAGGTTCCTGCATGATCATAAAGTCAACATCACAGGTATTGAGAAAGCTGATGTGGAGTTTGTTGCCGGGTCGGAAACCTATTTTTATACATCGATGGATGCTTTCAGTATACCTGACGAGGATCGGAATAAATATACCGTGATCCTCCTGTTTGATGTTATTGAGCATATTTCAGATCCGGAGTCCTTTATCAGCAAAATTATTGCGTATTATCCTTTCGTAAAAGCTATTGTCATTACTGTTCCGGCATGCCGCGAATTGTGGAGCAATTATGATGAATTCAACGGACATTTCAAACGCTATCACCGGAACGATCTTGAAAAATTGCTTCCTCAACGTTTAAGTTGTTTACGTTTATCTTATTTTGATCATGTGTTGTATCCGGTATTTTACTGGTATGCCCGTGTTTTGAAACGGAGAAGCACAACAATTATCTCACCAAAAAGTATTGTTGAAAAAGGAATTCATCGTTTTCTCTCACTGATATTACAATTCGACCACCTTGTATTTCCTTCCCGATGGAAGGGTACTTCACTGATTGCTGTTTTCAGTGTAAATCGGGAATCTGCTCAGTGATTCTCAGTACTTTTACCGGCGGTTTTTCCATAATCACCTCATAAGTAAACTTACCCTGAATGCTATCCATCACTGTTTGTTGTGACAGCATTACTGCATCACCGGATCGTATATCGTTAATGTGACTTAGTGTTACCTGTTCACTCCCATTCTCAATCATGAGGACTTCTGTATAAAAATATAGATGAACATTGTACCCGTGAAAAATGATTTTCATTGGCATGGGTAGTTTATGCATCATTTCCTGATTTCTGAGTACATAACCGGTTGCATAAATGTCCTTATCCCACGGATATTCTTCAACATTGCTGACTTTCTGAATGATTTTCACTGAAGGGTACGCGAAAAAAGCAATCAGCAATATTGGTCTTAACAGCGAAGGATTTATAATGGGTACCCTTTTTTCAGCAAAATCAAAAATTTTCAGCATCATAAATGCAATAAGAATGGAAAACATCGGGTAAAGAACAGCATCATACCAAAGGTTTTTTGTGCCTGCTGAAATAATGAGAAATACCGTAACGATGAGAATAATCAAGTACCAGAACATTTTGCGCGTATATCCCTTGAGTACAAATGGTAAAACAACTATTGCCGGGATAAGGAAGAACAGCCAATACGTAAACCTTTCGGTATACAGATTAATGGCGTAATACCAAAAGGTGCCGTAGGAATAATTAACCGTATCGCTGTATCTGGGGAAAAGTTCTTCTTTCCAAACATAACCCAGATACCCCGGTTGCATTTGTTCCCGTACAACATAATAACTGCCAACCACAACAATTGCCATAACAAAGGATACATACAGCCATTTGTTTATAAATACCTTATGTCCGGCTTTGAATACAAAAACCGAAATCAGTAACCCGGGAAGTATAAAAAAAGCCGCCATGCTTTTGGTAAAAATTGCTGCAATAAAGAGCAGCGCAAGACAAATGAGAAAGGCAGGACGCTTTTTGCCGGTTGTGATATAGAGATAAAAATATAAACAGATGGCAGTCAGAAATAGTACCAATAATGCGTCATGATCACCTGTGCGGGCAATATGCCTGTCAATATATCCCTGCGACGTCACCAGCACGAGTGAGGCAATATAGCCGATATACCGGTTTCCGAAATGACGGTGGAAGAAATATATCAGCAGGAGAACAGTCAGGAAGGTAGCTACCATGGTTGGAAAACGGATGGCGAATTCATTCAGACCGAATACTTTTAAAGAAGAAACCTGCAGCCAGATTAATAATGGAGGTTTGGTTTCCCAGGTTTCGGGAGAACCAAATATGTGCCTGACGAGGTAATTGTTATTTTGCAACATCTCAATGGCATTGGCTGCATTTCTGGCTTCATCCCAAACCCGGATTGTGTTCGCATCAATACGATAACACAACGGAAAATAGCAGCAAAAAAGAACGATCATTAACTCAGCAAAAAGCAGGATCCTGTGTCGTGTGAACAAAGATTTACCCTCTCTGTGAACCATCATTTGCATCATAATTCCTGTATTTCCGAAGAAATATAAAACCGGTTGTTTTTTATTATTCTGTCGTCCGAAACCTGGAAATTAACTGTACCATCCCTGAAAATGAGAAGGTTGTCAATATATATGTTTTTGTTTCCAAGTAGTCTGTTGTTTATGATAACGGTTATTTCATCTGAGGGATCTTTAAGTTGAAATTCAACATTAATGAGCGCCCATGAGCCATCAATTTTTTCAATTGCTTTGAATGCCTGCCATGATTGATTATTAACCTCAATGCCATTTTCATCCTTTTCTATCAGCCTGATTAAAGTTCTTGCATAAAGGTCGCTTCTTATGTCATTTAGCCAGAATGAAAGACGGTACCTGAAAGATGTATCGGCCCGGGGCAAATTCCCCGAAAAAACAATGCCGGATTCTTTTCCCGGGGAAGAATAACAGCCTTCCCCTACATAGGAAACCGGAGCAGACAACGAATCAAAATTCATAAAGACAAATGTTTTCATCGAGTCCGTTGACCTCAACATTTGATGTTTGAATAACGATGATGTTTTAAATTCCTGTTTCGTTATATCGGCAATAGAATCTGCAACCTCACTGAATGATTCAAAGGGTAATTCGTATATGCCAAAAAGATCAAGGGAATCAATTTGTTTTGCGCGGGCAATTAATTCTTTTTCAAAGGAGCTAAGCATTTCACAATTAGCCGCAAGGAGCAGAAAAGGCTTTTTATTCGGAAATCTGCTCATATCGGTATATGCTGAAACGGGGCCAAGCATGAACTGAACATTTTCAAAAGTCTGGTTTATGGAAGTTCTGCTCAACATGGTGCCAACTGAAGGCAATCCGCTGTTTCTGATGATTGTGAATGTTCTATTTATAATATCGCATCCCCCATCAATCCAGGTATTTTCAGATCCTACATGAAAATAGGGTACAGATATAATGGCCTGGTATTGATTTGGATCTGTTTTCAGCATCCATTGATTATCTCTATGCTTTAATTCGGGATCAAAAAATGCAGGCATCGTGTTTTCAAGTGAAAAGCCACGGTTTCTTACATTATACCAGGCATCGGTAAGCATAATGAGAATTGCCGCAATTAAAGCTATGGTCTTAAGTATTTTTAAACCGGATTTTTTCCACCATTCCCATAGCCAGTATATTGTTACAATGTTCATGCAATAATAAAACAGCCATGCAAATCTTCCAACACCCCTCATTTGTCTTACCGGTCCGATGAGATCAACCATCCATTCAAGTCCAAGAATAAACGGAATGCCAAAGGAATAAAGCAGACCAGCTATGCCAGCCCAGAACAGGATATTAATATTTCTGTTTGGTGTTACTACAAATGCGCTCCCGAAATTCTTTTTAAAGCAAAAAATAACCATACGGACAAGGAAGAACATGGTGCTTATGAAAGCTATTACACCAACAAAGGCATATCCTTCCCAATCAATATGAGAGGTATTGATTTCGCCATTCAGAAATTGGGCATAGGGCTTTCCAAGGGGCAGGAATACACTCTGCGGGTAGGCCCGGTAGTAAAGAAATCCCCACGGATACGCAGGCCGGTCGGCAATTTGGTTTCCAATCATGAGTTGCAACAAAAGATAGGGCAGAACCAATTGAACCAGAAAATGGGCAACGACAGTCGCGTTGTGATGAAACAATTTTCTTCTGTCAACCACCAGCGAGCCATAAAAGAAAAGAATAAGGATGGCAAATATGCCATAAAAATACAGATGCGTCATTGCCCCGGCCATCACAGTCAAAAAAATGAGAAAGGACAACCACACCGAAGGCCGTTTGAAGAACTTCAACAAAAGAAGAATCATCAAAGGAATGGCGCAAACAATGGAGAGGTTGAAATGGCCACCGAAACGATCAAGTTGTGGTGTAAGAAAAGTAATGGCGAGAGAAGAAAAAACCGCGACAATTTTGCCGATACCAAGTTCAATCATGATCAGGTAAAGAACAATTGGCGTAACTGCCAAAAGCAGGAGGAGCAAGGTATTAAAAATACCTATTGTTTCACCGGATATATCCTTTATATTGTTGCTAATGAATTTAACGGTATTGCTGAACAGGGGAGGATTGTTGGTAAAAAATACATTCTCTCCATAAGGATAGTTCATTGAGTTGCAGGACATATAAGAAGTATCGTACCTAACATGGTAATCAATGTTCAGGTAAGTCTGTAAACCATCACCACCCGAGGCAAAACTTGTCTCATTTAACTTTCCGAACAGGTTGCCATAAAAGGCGTTCATGATTACTGCTGAAAGCAGGATGGTGAGAATAGTTCCTGCATAAAACCATATGCGGTTTTTATCTGACATAGTGTCCTTTTGTCTGATGGTATCTGATTCGAAACAGGTCACGAAACATGTTGAATGCCTGGGGCAGAATTTTAACTGTAGTAAGATCTGTATTAACCCTGAGGCTTATAGCCATGGGTTTAATTTTTAATTTCCTGACAGCAGCAATATGAAGGAGTTCAACATCAAACGCAAATCCATTGATACGCATAACCATAAACAGAGATTTTGCCACTTCGGATCTGAATCCCTTAAAACCACATTGGGTATCTTTGAAATTAACGGAAATCAGACTATTTACAATACTTGTAAAGAGATAACTCGATATTTTTCTTTTCAGCGATATTTCTTTAAAATAGGCCGAATCAACAAGGTACCGGTCACCAATCACCACATCGTAATTTTCTGCATCAAGAAAATGAAGGGCATTTTCTATTGATTCATATTCAAACGGAATGTCAGCATCGGTATACAACACATACTTTCCGCTGGCAGCTTGTACCCCTTTTTTTACAGCAGCACCTTTCCCTTTGTTTACAGGATTGAATGCAAATTCAACATTCAGTATACGGGCAAGATTTTTTGTTGCACCATCATCATCTGAGCCATCATCAACAATGATTATTTCAAAATCGAACTTTTTAAGCTTTAAATAATTAAGCAGGGGAGGAAGGCTTTGTTCAAGTATTGAAGCACTCTTGTATGATGGAATAATCAGGCTGAGATAAACCTTGTGCGGATGATCCGTCATGAACCCCTTTTTTAATTGTTTCTCCAAAAATAGGATAAATCTTAAGGTGTTTCAAATGTTCCATCTAAAATTGGAGGTTTACCATAGATCCAATGGACTAAGAAACATCACAGGGAATATAAACCATCTTGGATGTCAGAAGGCCCCCTCTAAATCAACCGTATCCTTTGTTAATGAGAACCGTGAATGGATGATATTCCGTGATTTCTATTATATTCTGGCAGATTATTTTCGTCATTTAGCTAAATTTTCGAAGCTAGGGTTCTTTCACCTGAGGTGTAAGATATATCTGTTAGATGCAAGTGTAATCTCGTTGTCATTATCGCTTTATGATTGGATAAATTTCGAACCAGGAAAGGTGCTGTAAAACTGCATTTGTTGTTAGATTATGATGGCAGTCTCCCTGCTTTTGCCTATTTAACACATGGAAATGTACATGAGATCTGAAATATTCGATTACATGGAATAAGAATTCTATAACTTAATTCATTGAATCCGCAACCAAAATGAACCCCCATGCTGTTCTACCCCATCTAAATTTGGATGATTCCAAACCGGAGAAAGAATTTTTCTTAATTCTTCATCCTGACTTACAAAGTAGTTTGGCATTATTGGCTTGAATTTAATACTATTGGCCATTAAATTCATAGCAAGCCCGTATTGTTCCGAATAAAACCGGTTACACATGAACTGAGGATAGTCATAAGGCAGGTAAATATCATGGATATGAAGAATTACACCCTTTTGAAGTTTGGGCAATACTTCAAGATAGAATACCATGGAATCGGAATTCGGAAGAATCCGGTGAGCACTGTCGATAAACAATATATCATTCTCCTTTAATGAAAAGATGGCTTCAAAGCTGATATCTTCAAAAGGTTTTCGGATAATAGCGTCTGTTATTTGATCAATTTCTTCACGAGGAACGGGATCAACTGAAATTATTTTTGTGTTCAGATTATTTTCCCGGATGGCCTTATACGCTACTTTGGTGGAATTACCGGAACCTACCTCAAAATAAGTTTGCGGTTTATAATGAGCAATTATCGTATACAACATGATAATATCAAGCCCGGGCAAATAACCATTATTATATACGGGTCTCAGAGCGTCTTTTTCCTGATCCATTTTCCTTAGTTTATGAAAGACCTCACAGAATTTTATTGCATCGTTCAATAGTAAGGAATACTCACTGCGATGTGCATTGATTATATCATAAAGAAGTTTATGAGGCGGTTTTCCATGACCATAACGTGGTTTGAAATTAACCTTATATTCTAAAAAGAGGTTTTGATACTTCGGGTTCAGAAAATAGTATAACTGTTTGATCATCGTTTTAGGTTTAAGGGGTATTTGGGCTTATTATCAAGCAAATATAAATTATTCTTTATTTTGTCAATGAATAATATCCTCAGAACCTGAAATAAATAAAGGGCTGCAGGCCTGCGGATACCGCCTGGTATACAATAAATACGACAACAACACTGATGATGACCTTGGCATAGAAAGGGGAATTGATGAACCTGTCGCGCCATTTGTTTTTAAAGGCATCGGGCAGCCAATGGAGCACAAATCCAAATACCATGATGGCAAAGACCTTCCAATAGGCCATCACCATTTCCGGTACCTGTGCCCAGCCAAAATTGCCGGCTATCTGATTCATCAAATCGGTAGTGCCCTGCATGGATTCTCCCCTGAACCAGATGCGTGTAAAGGTTATGAAATTAAACGTTATAAATATTTTCCAAAATGTTGCCAGACGATGGTTTGAGTTTTCCCACGGACTTATTTTGCGCCAGAATTTGTATACAACAACACCCAGGCCATTGAGGCCTCCCCAGATAATAAACATCCAGCTGGCTCCATGCCATAAGCCGCCGATAAGCATGGTCATCATCAGGTTGATGTTGGTGCTGACATTCAATTTAAATGCCGGGAAAAACCGCATCAGAATTCCTGTTATCAGGAAAACACCGGCAAACACCGGAATCAGTACCAGATTTCCTGACAGCAATACCACAAAACCAAGCACCAGAATCAGGCTTATGTAGGTAAACAAGGAAGCACCACGGTTGCCGCCCATGGGTATGTACAGGTAATCCTTGAGCCATGATGAAAGCGAAATATGCCACCGTTTCCAGAATTCTCCTGTATTTTTTGCTTTGTAAGGTGAATTAAAATTTTTGGGCAGACGAAATCCCATGAGCAGTGCAAGTCCGGTGGCCATATCGGTATAACCCGAAAAATCGCAGTACACCTGCAGCGAATAGCCATACAGTCCCATCAGGTTTTCGAATCCGCTGTATGAAATAGGATTGGCAAACACCCTGTCGATCATGTTCAGGGCAATGAAATCACCGATAAACAGCTTTTTTACGAGGCCTTTAAGGATCATGAATAAAGCAAGGCCAAAATCTTCTTTGGTTACCGAATAATCCTTGTATATCTGGGGAATAAACTGTGAAGCACGCACAATAGGTCCGGCGACCAATTGCGGAAAGAAGGAAACAAAAAATCCATAATCGGAGAGGCGTGTTACCGGTTTTACCTCACCACGGTATACATCAATGGAATAGCTTATGGTTTGAAAAGTAAAGAAAGAAATTCCCACCGGGGGCAATAGTTTTCCAATGTCAAAACTGGTACCCAGCAATAAGTTCGACCATGCCGCGCCATGGTTGATAACGTCGAAATGAGTACCCAGCAATGCATTGATGGTTTCAGTGAAAAAGATATCGTACTTGAAAAAAGACAATACAAACAGCGTAATGGTAAGGCTCAGGGCCAGCCACATTTTCTTACGGCCCTGTGTTTTGGCATGGTATATGGCCAATCCCAGGAAAAAGTCGACAATAGTTGAGAAGATCAGGATAATAATGAACAAGCCGCCTGTTTTGTAATAGAAAAAAAGCGATACCAGCCAGAGGTATATGTTTCGCGATGTTTTCTGCTTATACAAAAGAGAATAAAAAATCATCACCACCAGGAAAAACCCCCAGAAATAGAGGCGGGTAAATAGCAGCGGGGTTTCCTCGTTGAATAAAAAAATGTCCTTTAATTGCTCAATCATATATTTTGTCTTCTGGTCTGCTGGTCTTCCCTCCTTCGCCATAGGCTTCGGCGGGTGAAACTGGTCTCCCGGTCTTCCCTCCTTTGCCATTATCAACCGGCATGGCTACGGCGGAGTTCCTATTGTTTTCCTTTCATCCAGCTCTCCATAAAGGCGTTGAAAAATAAATCGCCTTTAAGCAAGTAGCCGGGTTTGTTAAAGTGTATATGATCCCTGGCCATGAGGCCGCTGTTATACCAGGTTTGCGCTGAATTCAATCCCCCCATTACCCGGTAAAAATCCCAGATTCCGCAACCCCTCTTCTTTGCAATATCGAATATTATATCGCGCATCACAGCTGTGTTGTAGTTGGTATACCTTTTATTCAGGTAACTGTCGTTCGGAACAGTGAGTAAAATGGCTGCAGCCGGTGCAATATATTCTATTGAATCGAGCAGGCTGTTGTACTCGCTGCGGTATGCTTCGGCATCAAAGTTTCGTGTGTTTCCTTCATTGGTGCCAATGGAGAGGATGATCCAATCGGGATGCAAAGCACCCAGTTGGCTGGTAAACAATCCGCACTTAAGGTACGATTTAAGCATAGCTCCATTCACGCCGATGGTGTTGTATACCACACCCGGATCATCATTGTCGAGACTGATGCCATAAAGCTGGAAAGGCAGTGTGAGGCTGTCGGCATTGGAAAAAACAAGGCTTAGCGTATCAGCATAAGCTGAGAGGTCATATTGAATGTATTGTCCGGCAGGGTGAAAAGAAATTTTGTTTACCAGTGAAGACGGAAGCACTTGTGGTATTTGTCCTGTAAGCGGGGCATTGCAGAACAACCTGATGCGGTTAAAATCATAATTCCTGATGGTATCATACTGTGCAACGATTTTAAGGCTGCCTGAATCGCTGACAAGCCCTGTGGTAATTCCCGAAAGGCCCAGCATTCTCATGGGTGCGGGTTGTGTATTTTTTGATATATCCCATTCGCCCGAGTAACGTATCCATAAATTCGACGGGCTGTTGGTTTGGGCAATTTTATAGGGGAAGAAGAAACCCCTTGATCCGAGTATTCCGGGAAAAAATGATTGCATTTCCTGGCGAATGCGGTGTGTGTATATATCAGCCTGAATGTGCGATCCGCCAATGTGGACAATGTTAATTTTGTTTTCTCCGCTAAGCAGTAAGGAATCGAATTTGGCGAAAAGCCTGGTAAATTGGGGGTTTTGATCTGTTAACTCAAAGTGATTGGCCGGGTATTGAATGAAGCTATATCCGGGCATATCCAAAGGTACCGGTGACATTTGCGCAAGTGCCGTGCAATAGAAAAACAGGAAAACCACCGGCAGGCTATTGCGCATATTGTTCAAATTTATGGTATTCGAGCATAAAAGCGTTATAAAACATCTGACCCATGGTTTTTGCACCCCTTGGGTTGAAATGAACAAAGTCATCCGAAGCCAGGGGTGGTTCCGCAAATACCCATGAGGGCATTGAGTTCCGCCCTCCCATTGCCTTGTACATATCCCAAAAAGCAACACCGGCCTTGAATGAGGCTGATTTCAATGCATCCCTTACCTTTTCAACATTAGGATTGGTTATGTAATTATTCTTATCCTTTACCGACATGTCAGCCACACCGATAACGATTATTCCGGCTCCCGGACACAGCTTCTTAACCCGAAGCAATTGGCTGTAAAACCAGTTTTCATAACCCGTGAAATTACTAAGTCCTGAGGGAACAAAGTTGCCACCGAACTGCAATATGAACAGTTTAACGTTCAGTTGCCGGTAAATTGCCGACATCAGTTCTTCATCGAACAGGGTAAAAAAGAGTCCCGAACATCCCCTGAGCGGAATATTATCCACGGCAATGCCTTTATTGCCATCAAGTGCAATGCCGTATATTTCAGGGCTTGCCTGTCCTTTAAACTTAAGCATTACTTCTTTGCCGGGACTGTCGAAGGAGTATTTTATTACCCCCAATGATGTTGACGAAGGAAATATGTCCGCATCGGTTAATTGCTGATCGATATAAAGTTCAGAAAGAAAGGGTGCCTTGTTGTGGCCATAAAAAATCCTGCATTGGTTAAACACCTTTGTATTGTTGTAAGCGTAGGGAGAGGTGCCAAAGCGTACCCAGGCTTCTGTTGTATCGGGCTTAAGAACACTGTAAGGGGTGAAGCTGCAAAAACTTGCAAGCGGTCCATAGCGGTTATGGCCAACATTGGTATCACGTCGCGCAAATCCAACGTTCCGTTGCCAGTTTTCTGAAGACTCCTGTTTCATCGAAAACGCGTACGGATATAGTTGGGAGGCAGGAACAAGACCCGGACCCGATCCTCCGAATTTTGACTGCAGGCGGTTTCGGAGGTATGAAGTGATGCGGTCATCTTCAATTTGCGAATCGCCGTAGTGCATAATCCGGATTAACTGGCCGGAGGCAGGAAGGTTTCTGAGGGTTTTAAAAAAGGAGTACAGCACTGTTGAGTCCATTGAAGGATACTCGATTTGCGTAATGCTGTTTTTCAGGCTGTCGGCATTTGCCTTGCGAACAAACTTACCTTCAGCTATGGCAGTAAGAATTGAATCATTCAATATCTCCTGCTGTTCAATTAGCCTGTCGATGTTGGCATACGTTACTTTTTCACCCGACAGTAAATCATCACGGGTAAAAAAGTGCAGTGTTATATCCCTGGCAATGGTTACACCATTGTTGGGGAAGAAAAAAGCCACTGCAGTGAGCAGTGCAAATACAACGATCAGGAAAAGAAGTATACCCGGTGGTTTCATATACTGAAGTGTCGATTCTCAATAACAACAGCCATAGGCCTCTTCAATATACGTTACATCAATCAACCACGTTTCACGATTTTGGCCTGATTTTCAGCTTTTGGCCGGCCTGTATCTTTGCGGCATCCGAAAGGCCGTTCCATTGCATGATTTCAGCTTCGGTTACGCCCGGATATTTTTTGATGATATCCCAGATGGTGTCCCCTTTTTTCACCACATAAGTTTCAAACTCACCACTGGCAGTTACATTCTGCACAGGAGCGGAGGTGGTGGCCGGAAGGGCGGTTTTACCCACACGGGCTTGCTTTTGGGCAAAGGTCATGCTGTTGATACCTTCATACCGCGAAACCTTATTATTGGGTACGTATATAGCCAGTTTTTGTCCCGCCCGTATGGTATTATGCCGGATATTGTTCCAATAGCGGATATCTGAAATTCTGACATGGTACCATGTGGATATGAAGCCCAGGTTATCACCTTGTTTTACAGTGTAGGTAAGCTTCGTGTAATTCCCCGGAGGTGGCTCGGCACCCGCAGAATTGTATGCAGTGGGAGAGGTGATTATTTTTTCAGGATTAAAGAAGATAGAATCCTTATAGGCATAAATGTCTTTTTCAAGATCGATAAACTTGGATGTATGTTCAAGGGGCAGGCGTAATACAAGAGGCTTGCCATCATTAACGGGAATGATATCTGCACGGTAATGAGGATTCATGTCGCGCAACAATTGCAGGGGCAGTCCCAGTACTTCTGAAACCTGTCCCAGATGAAGGTTCCGGGTAACCATAACTGTGTCACTGGCAAGGGGAAACTCAATAGGAACAGGATATAGGTTATGCTCACGGTAATAATTCATCACGTACGTTGCCGCAATGAATGCAGGCACATGTCCACGTGTTTCCCGTGGCAGGTAATAATAGATATCCCAGTAATTTCTTTTGCCTCCAGAGCGCCTGATGGCCTTGTTCACGTTCCCGGGTCCGCAATTGTAAGCGGCAATAACCAGAATCCAGTCGTTGTATATTTTATAGAGATCTTTGCAAAACCTGGCGGCTGCATGGGTCGATTTAATGGGATCGCGCCGTTCATCGACAAGTGAATTAACCGTAAGGCCATATAATCTGCCTGTTCCAAACATGAATTGCCAGAGTCCAACCGCCCTTGTGCGGGAATAAGCACGGGGATTAAGTGCCGATTCTATGATCGACATATATTTCATTTCGTTGGGAATATCGTAATAGTCGAAAATTTCATCAAACAGGGGGAAATAATATTGAGATAAGCCAAGCATAATACCAACATTGGGGCGCTTTTGCATGGTATATACTTCGATATACCTTCGCACTATTGAGTTATAGGTAAGATCGACCACGGTTGGGATTTTTTTCAGGCGGGCTATATAAACGGAATCAGAAAACTCCGGAACCAGGGAATCAACGCTGTTGTTCCAGAAATCAGGATCATTGGCAAGTGACTGCCCAACATAGTAAAGGTTGAGCAAACTATCCAGGTTTTCATCAAAATTCAATTCCAGAATTTCGGCATCATCAATGGTACGCGGTACTGTATCCAGCGGAGATGAAAAAACGCTAAATGGCAGAAATGCTATAAGGGCAATTATAACCGGTTGGATTATTGGATTTTTCATTTTTATCATTTTCGCGAACATAATCAAAAACCTAATTTTAAACTAAGACCAAGTGATGCGGTTGTACCCACCAAACCAGTGTTTTCTATCACCGCTGGTTCCAATTTCAGGGACAGGTCATCAGAAATGTCGTAGTAGTAGAATGTTGCATCTACCATAGCGTCGATAACATTCAGCAGGTAAATTCCTGCCAGCCCGGCAATGCTGAGGTCCCTGTACCTCCGGTAATAGTCGCGGGCAAGCCCCAGGCTTGAATACCGGTATCTATAACCATCGATCGTAATGATATCATCAGGATTACCTTCATACAGAGCGTCCTTAAATTTCTTGTATTTCATTTGATTGTATCCCGCGAAATACAGGAAGGTACCCCCTGCACCATATATAAACGGGATTTTCCAGTATTTCTTGTTATACGCTTGTCCCAATCCGGGCAAAACCAGGGAATAAATTACTGCCTTGCGAACCGAGTGGGTGCGGATGGTACTGTCGACCTCAACTGTATCGGCCTCTTCGGCTGAAATTACCTGGGCATTGGCAGCCGGTGAGTATAAAAGCATGCCCAAACCTGCAAAACAAAACACGCAGGCTAAACGGAAATGGAGTTGTATTCCGGTAAAGGCGTTGGTTTTAAGCACTTTTTTTTGACCGCTTTATTTAAGCCGGTCAAATATACCGATTATTCTTTCCAATTCATCGTCGGAACGGAAAGGGATGACAATTTTTCCCGAGCCATTGTTGTTGTGCTGAAAAGACACTTTTGCATTAAAGAAGTCAGACAACTGATTGGTAAGCTCGGAATAGGGTTGGGCTTGCGCGTCTTCCTTTTCAGCCTTTTCCTCTTTGCCTTTTTTGACAAGGCCCTGTTCAATTTTTCGGGCAAGCTCTTCGGTTTTCCTCACGGAAATTTCTTCCTCAATTATTTTATAGAAAAGGTTCAACTGGTCATGCGGGTCTTCCACCGCTACCAGTGCACGGGCATGGCCCATGGTGATTTTGTTTTCGCGGATGCCAACCTGAATTTCAGCAGGTAACTTCAGCAGTCGAATATAATTGGATACCGTGGCACGTTTTTTACCTACCCGGGTGCTGAGGTTTTCCTGTGTAAGGTTACATTCTTCAACAAGGCGTTGGTAGCTGATAGCAATATCCACGGCATTGAGATCTTCACGTTGGATGTTTTCAACGAGGGCCATTTCGAGCATGCCCTGGTCATTGGCAGTGCGAATATAGGCAGGTATTTGTGTAAGCCCGGCAAGCAAAGAAGCCCTGTAACGGCGTTCGCCGGTAATGAGCTGAAACCGGCCATTGTCCATTTCGCGAACGGTAATCGGCTGGATAACGCCTATTTCTTTAATTGAAGAGGCAAGTTCTTCAAGTGCTTCCTGATCAAATACAGTGCGGGGTTGGAAGGGATTGGCATCAACCAGTTGAATATCAATATGCGTGCCTCCGGCGACATTTTTGTCAACCAGAACTTCATTGGTTTCTGCTTCTTCGATAAGCGCACCCAATCCTCTGCCTAGTACGTTTTTCTTTGTCATAGCTTAATCGATGATTTTTTTGGTTTCGGGGATTCTTGTATCGCCGTTCTTCTGGAGAACTTCGCGGGCAAGATTAAGATAATTCAGTGATCCTTTTGAATCGGCATCATACATGATAACCGGCTTGCCAAAACTTGGCGCTTCGCTGATCTTAATATTGCGTTGTATAATGGTATCAAAAACCATTTGCTGAAAGTGACGTCTTACCTCTTCCACTACCTGGTTGGAAAGGCGCAGGCGCGAATCATACATGGTAAGTACAAATCCTTCAATTTCAAGGTTGGGATTTAACCTGCTCTGGATGATTTTTATGGTGTTAAGCAGTTTTCCGAGTCCCTCAAGTGCAAAATATTCGCATTGTACCGGAATCATAACGGAACTAGCGGCAGTGAGGGAGTTAACGGTAATCAAGCCCAGCGAAGGTGAACAATCCAGGAGTATGTAATCGTATTTCTTTTCAATTTTATCGATTACTGCTTTCAACATATGCTCCCTGTTGGGCATGTTCAGCATTTCTATTTCAGCACCCACCAGGTCGATGCTTGAGGGTAACAGGTCAAGTCCTTCAATTTCGCTGCTAAGGATAACATCGTTGGGATTTACCTCATCAATAAGGCATTCATAAATGCCTGTCTTAATGTTCTTCACATCAAATCCGCTCCCTGATGTTGCGTTGGCCTGAGGATCAGCATCAACCATTAATACCTTCTTTTCCAGTACTGCGAGACTTGCAGCAAGGTTTATGGTTGTGGTGGTTTTACCAACTCCGCCTTTCTGATTCGCGATGGCTATAATTTTTCCCATACAGTTTCTTTACATTTCAATATTTATCGGCATAATCAACGGCCTCAAAAATACAATTTAATCGTTCGCCGCATTTTTAATTAAACGTTCCTTTTGTAAACAATAAAATTCCATTTATAAACAAGTTATTAACATTCAAGGGTAGGCAATTGACTGTTAATAAAGTATGATAAGCCATTAAAATACAATAACATAGCAATTAACAATGCCTATTCAAAACCGGTTTATAAGTGCCCCTAAAAGGTGATAATGAGGATGATCAGATGGCAGGAACAAGTTCAACTTCATACAGTACAGGCCAGTTTTTACCGGTGATATAAAGGTGCCTGGTCTCCGGATTCCATGCTATACCGTTTAAAACGCGACTGTAATCATTAATTGACCCTTCCGGCATTATGTCCTTGAATTCTGCTTTGCCTAAAACCTTGCCCGTCAAGGGATCTATAATCACAATGTAAGTTTGCCCATAAACATTGGCGAATATTTTACCATTAATATACTCGATTTCGTTAAGTGAATCCACCATCCCCTGGTTATCAAACACATGAATTACACCTACCTGGGTAAAAAACTCGGGTTCAATGAAAAACAGCGCCGATGAACCATCGCTCATGATCAGGTTGGTTCCGTCGGTGGTTAGTCCCCAGCCTTCCCTTATCTGATAATCAAAGCTTCGTAACCGTGCCAGTGTTTTCTTATCGTATACAAAGCCCACCTGTGATTTATAGGTGATTTGGTAAACCTGGTCCTTAAACAGGGCAATGCCTTCACCGAAATATTGCGGCTCAAGCGGTGTAACCCTCACAGGATTGCCTGACTTGATGTCCACAATTCTTACCGACGATTTTCCTTCAAGTCCCGTGCTCTCATATAAATGCCCGTTATCAAAAACGAGTCCCTGGGTATACGCCTGGTTATCGTGAGGATACTTTCCGATAATCCGGTATGTATATTTCAGGGGGACAATGTCCGAAAGGATAACGATGATTACATTGTGCGACTCACGCAGGGTGTCGGCATAAAACACCAGCCTTAACGTAGTCCGCCCCATTTTGCTGCTGGCAGAATTCCATGAAATTTTTCCGGGATTTCCCGGAACCGTCATATGGTGTTCTTTGCCACTAAAAAGCTCAACCGAATCAAGGGTAACAGAATCATCCACCTGGTAAATGATTTCAAGCATATCGCCACACCGGATTACTTTATTCGGTTCCGGTGAAGCAAGCCTTACCATTGAGGGCTGCACCTTTTTATCATCGCCCTTTTGAGGCGTGCTCTTACGACAACAACTTAATAATGGAATGATGGCCAGGGCCAATACCAGGTATGTAACTATACCCCGGGGCATATCGGTTACTGAAAAAGTTTTTTCAGCCTGCTGCCCACACGGGTGTTTCCCTTGGCCAAATTGCTTAATTCATTGTATTCCGAGTCAGCATATTCAGGGTTCAATATTTGCCATATCTCACTCCACCCCGGAAAGCCGCCTACATTTCTGTCATCAATAAAAATATCTGCATCAATTTTGCGGCTGTTAGACTCGGGTTCAAAAATCTCTTCAGGATAACTTCTGTTTACGGCATAAAACTCAATACCTTTCTTTTTGCAATACTCTACTGCCTCATTCAATTCCTTACCATGCCTGAATGTCCATAAAATCAGGTGATGTCCAAGTTTTTGAAGTTGTTTTAATGTTTCAAAGGCAAAGAGTTTCTCTTCTCCTATTTGCGGATAACGATGTTCCACGATAGTTCCGTCAAAATCCACTGCAATTTTCATGGGATAATGTTTTCTTTGTGGTTTGTAATGGTACAAAATTAACGAATTAAATCAAATTCGAATTACATTTGCACTATATGATGAATTTGAGTCGAAACAAGCTGATTGCTATAATTTAATCTCACTGTCATGAAAAAAGGTCTGCCAAGTTTTTTTACATCCCTGGGTCTTATTGCCGGTTGTATTTCAATTGTTATTTCTATATCCTACGGGAACCTCACATTGGCCGGTTATTTCATACTTATTGCCGCTTTTTTTGATTTCATTGATGGTTTTACCGCACGCATGGTTAATAACATTACCGAATTCGGTAAACAACTCGATTCCCTCGCCGATGTGGTAAGCTTTGGTGTTGCACCCTCTATGATCCTTTACCGGCTTTTGTTGTTGTCATATGTGAAAAGTTCACCTGGTGCTGATTTTGATGTGGTGAATCCTGACTTTCCGGAAGTTGTGATAATATACAGCGCATTTATTGTTGCTGTTTTCTCTGCATTGCGACTGGCGAAATTTAATATTGACCCTGCACAGCAATCGAATTTTAAGGGACTGGCAGTGCCTGCAAATGCTTTATTTATTGCCGGGTTGGGTTTTGCTGCTGAAAAAATCATTCCTGCATCAGGCATAATCCTTACCCTGGGCTTTCTGCTGCCGGTAATTGTTGTTTCGTCATACCTGCTTGTGTCAAACATCCCCATGTTTTCGCTTAAATTTAAAAACGCCGGTCTGCGTGAGAACTTTTTCCGCTACCTGTTTTTATTAATTGCAGGAATACTGTTGGGATACTTCAAACTGCCCGGCTTGTCATTCGTCATCATTGCCTATGTTGTAATGTCGCTGCTCCAGAATTGGTTCGGAAAAAAAATTCATAATCCGCAGGCATAGCAATCAGGTGGGCATTCCTCACCGCACCTTGCATATACTGTAATTCACGTTAAAGGCCGGCACTTTCCTTTGCCTTTTTTTCCCTGTTTTCAAAGAATACAAGGCAAATTCTTATCGCTATCCAGCTGAGGTATATCAGCAAAGGCCAGCTGAGCAACATGAATATTGAGGTAGTATACATATCAGTGCGATTTAATAAACATGGGAATTGGTATTCAGCTCATCGGCAGAAATCTTTTCTCTGCCCATGGCACGCCAAACGATAAATATGTAAGCAAATAGAAAAGGTATAAACAGCGATACGTAGCTCATTGCGGTTAATGTATACCGGCTCGATGAACTATTGGCAATGGTTAATGAGCTTTGCAAATCAAAGGATGACGGGTAATACGATGTGTTATTATACCCGGCCAGCAAAAAAAGTGAAAACACTACCAATGCAGCTCCCGCACCGCTGAACCAAATTCCTTTTCGGTAATATTCTGCCTTTAATGTTTTATATATGCCGTACAATACCATCCCTGTCCCCCCTATAAATAACAAGGCAACCAGGGGCATCGCCAGCATGTTGTGCAGGTATTTGAAATTTTCATAATACACTTTGTCTGTTTGCGGATCAACAGCAAATCCTTGCCTGATGAGTAAGCGGATGACAAAATAGAGGAAGAGAATGACAAAAGGAATGGCATTCCGCACAAGCGACTTTTTAGCCCTGCGCAGTATTTCATCATGATCTATGGCGTGCATGAAGTAAAGAATTCCCAATACACGTGCCAGGAAAAACACGGCAAGTCCCAATGACAGGTTATGCAGGTTCAATGCCGCTTCTAGCCCTCTCCACGGATGCTGCCACCGCGAAATCACCGGGTCGGTTATCTTTGTTATATTGTTAAAATCCACGGTAAAAGCCGATCCGGTAAAAAACGTGGCTATTGCTGTACCCAGCAGAATGGTACCCAATGCCCCGTTTATAAAAAGAAAAATCTCAAACGTAAGAGGCCCGAATATATTTCCCGGTTTTGACCGGAACTCATACGATACGGCCTGTATTATAAAGCAAAACAATATGCTGATCCATACCCAGTAAGCGCCACCGAAACTGGTTGAGTAAAACAACGGGAACGAAGCAAAAAAAGCACCGCCAAAAGTAACCAGCGTTGTAAACGTGAGTTCCCATTTACGGCCCATGGTGTTAACCAGGATAGAACGCTGTGATTCATCCTTTCCAAGGGCATAAATAAGGGTTTGTCCCCCCTGAACAAAAAGCAGAAAAACAAGCGCAGCCCCGAGCAGGGAAATGATGGCCCACCAGTAGTGCTGCAGAAATGTGTATGACAATGATTCAACCATAGTTTTTACTTTTTTATTTAGGCCCTGATTTTATTTGGCGCACCATAATGCTTATTTCTGCAATAAGCAAAACGGTAAAAAGAACAGCAAACAGAAAGAAGGTAATTTGAACCGAAGAAGTATTGATGTGCGATACAGCTGCCATGGTGGGCAATAAATCCTGGATAACCCATGGCTGCCTGCCCATTTCTGCAAGCACCCATCCCGATTGAGATGCGATGTAAGTGAGGGGAATCGACCACAGGGCAAGCCGAAGCAGGAATTTATTGTTCATGATGCGCTGCCTGTACAATCCTACGAGGACTAGTACAAACAATAGTACAAAGTAAAACCCTAGGCCGACCATCAGGTGAAAGCTGTAAAAGGCTATGGGAACATTGGGTATCACACTCGAAGGATTGTCGAGGAAACCATAGCCGAAATAGCGAAAGTAATTGCCGGTAAACTCAGGATCACTGAACCGTTCTTTTATTTTATTGAAAGTTTCAAAATCATTTTTGTCTCGCGCCTCTTTGAGTTGGGCCAGGGATTCCCTTGCCAGACGGCCTCTTTCTATTTTCTCCTGGGTTGACATTATTCCCCTTTCGGGATTTCCCATTACCAAATCATTGATGCCCGGTATATAGGCATTGAAATCGCCGTAGGCCATGTATGACAGGAAGTTGGGGATTTCAATTTTAAAGGCAAAGTCCTTTACATTATGAGCGGTAGTTTCACCGGGAGCTGCAGCCAGTATTCCAATGGTTACCAGGGGTGCTCCTTCCTCGCCATTGTAAAGTCCTTCAAGGGCAGCAAATTTCATTGGCTGCACACGGGCTATTTGTTTGGTTGAACCGTCGCCCGAGAAAATCAGCATCACGGAGGCAATCAATCCAAACACACCGGCAATAAGCATGCTTCGTTTGGCCAGGTGAATTTCCCTTTTGCGCAGCATGTACCATGCACTGATGCCAATCACAAAAATCGCGGCAAGAACATATCCCGATGTTATGGTATGAATAAATTTATTGATGGCTACGGGAGACAACAATACATCCCAGAAGTTGAGCATTTCATTACGGGCAATTTCGGGATTGAATTTCATGCCTACGGGGTTCTGCATCCATGCATTGGCCACAAGTATCCATAAAGCAGAAAGGTTTGATCCAAAGGCAACCAGCCAGGTGGATACAAGGTGAAATTTTTTCCCGACTTTATTCCAGCCGAAAAACATTACAGCAATGAAAGTCGATTCAAGGAAAAACGCCATAATTCCCTCAATGGCCAGTGGAGCGCCAAAGATATCACCAACAAACCATGAATAATTGGACCAGTTGGTGCCAAATTCAAATTCAAGAATAATGCCCGTGGCAACACCAATGGCAAAATTGATCCCAAACAGGGTCATCCAGAATTTGGTGATTCTCTTCCATTCTTCCTGCCCGGTGCGCACGTAAAGTGTTTCCATCATGGCAATAATAAAGGAGAGGCCCAGAGTTAAAGGTACAAATAGCCAATGGTACATGGCTGTAAGCGCAAACTGCGCACGTGACCAATTGACCAGTGAAAGATCGATATTCTCAAACATAATTACCTTGATTTTGACAATTGTTCAATGACATAGTCAGCCCGTTCCCTGTCATCCTTAAATTTGACTTTCAGTAAATCGGGGAAAAAAAACAACTTAAGTATGGCAAACATGATGAAAAGCTTAATTAAAATGATAACCCAGAGTTTTTTGCCCACCTCCATGCTTTTGAATCCGTCGAGATAGAAATAAAAAACCCTTTTCAGCCAATTGTTTTCCATACCGGGACATGCCTTTTCGTAAAGGTAAAAAATTAGTTCAATTGACCAATTAAGTACACGGATTCTCAGTGCCAATAGCCGGCAAGTTAATCACCAAAGACATTATAAATCAACGCTGTGTGTGATTTAAACCTTCCCGGTCCCGAATTGCTCAAGCAAGGCAGACGCGCCTGTCCGCCACTGCATAGCCCAAGCCAGGCAGGCGGGGAGTTCAAATTATTTATGCATTTTCTCTCAGGCAGAAAGTGACCCTTACAAAAATGATTAATTTTGAAAAAAACAAAAATTCAATAATAATGGCTGATAATCAGGTACTCAAAGTAACAGAGGATGTAAGCTGGATCGGGGTGCTCGACAAGGATATTGTCACCTTTGATGTGGTAATGGAAACCAAAGAGGGAACCACCTATAATGCTTACTTCATTAACGCAGAAAAAAAGGTGGTAATCGACACCGTTAAAGAGACCTTCCGGGATGTTTTTTTCACGAAGCTTAATGGCCTTACCAACCCGGCCGAAATTGACTATATTGTTGTCACCCATACCGAACCTGATCATTCCGGATGCCTGAAGTATCTTCTTGAAGCAGCTCCCAGGGCTGTTGTGTATGGAAGCCGACAGGCGATCAATTATTTACAGGATATGGTTGACCGTACGTTCCCGTATGTTTTTGTTAAGGATGGTGATATCCTCGACCTGGGAAATAAAAAGCTTACCTTCGTAAGTGCACCCAACCTGCATTGGCCCGACTCCATTTATGCTTACCTGACAGAAGACCGGTTGTTGTTCACCTGCGATTCCTTTGGCGCCCATTTTTGCAGGGATGCCATGTTTGATGATTTGGTTGGAAGCTATGATGAAGAATTCAAGTATTATTTTGACGTTATTTTAAAGCCGTTCAGCAGCTTTATGGTGAAGGCCCTCGAGAAGATAAAGCCACTCGACATTAACATGATCTGCCCGGGCCATGGTCCTGTTCTTCGCAGCACCTGGAAAGAGAAGGTAAAAAGCACCGAACACTATGCTGAGCAGTATATTGCCGATTCACTCTGCAGGGAAAATAATATCCTTATCACGTATGTCACTGCATATGGTTATACAAAGCAGATGGCAGAAGCTATTGCCGAAGGCATCAGGGAGGTTGTAGATTACCGGGTCAATATCGTGGATATTGAAAAGATACTCCTTGGCGATCTCGAGGAACTGATTGTAAAAAGCAAATCAATGCTCATTGGCTCGCCTACCATCAATCAGAATACGCTTTTACCGGTGTATCGCATGTTCGCTGTTATCAACCCCTTGCGTGATAAGGGCAAAAAGGCCGCTGCCTTTGGTTCATATGGTTGGAGCGGTGAAGCCGTTAAGCTTATCGAAAACCAATTGCGTGCACTTAAGCTCAATGTGGTGATGGATGGTTTCAGCAGCAAATTCTCTCCCAATCAGGAAAAGCACAGACAAATGGTTGATTTTGGAAGAAATTTTGCAAAATACCTTATAGAAAGCTAAGCCATTGCGTGCTATATCTTTGTAACTTTTTGCAACAGCGCATACTGGTCTGCCGGTGAAACTGGATGGCTGGTATGCCGGATGTGTGGGTGATGGGTTGTGAGTGAAGCCAGGCAAGCAGGGCGGCCGGCGCAGGCTTTGGATCAGGGGATTATCATTATTTTACTGTTACCCAGCACACCTTCTCCTGTTGATATTCTTAGCATATACAGTCCCGGAGCAAGCATGCTTACCGGCAGTTCAATGCTGCTTTTTCCTGCCGGCCATTGCGACGAATAAACCAGCGTACCTGCAGTACTGATCAGTTCAAGCTTTATCTCTTCTGCCGTGGATGTTGCAAACTGAATGGTAAGCAAATCTTTGGCAGGGTTAGGGAAAATGTGAAATGCAGTATTCACGGGGAATGGATCGGAACCGGTTAAAACCGCCCTTGTATCCATTGCTGCCTGGTATACTTCCCTTGTTGATTCATTCTGAATAAAAACAACCACCCTTAATGCAGAAGGATCCACTGCATTCTTAACCTCCCATTTATCCTGCAATACTACCTTTTCACCGGCAATCCATTCACGGTACATATTGTAGCCGGCAGCATCAGGGATCATTCCCCTTACAACATTCCTGAATGTGGTACTGCCGTTTTCACCTGTTATTCCTGTTATCACTGGTTCAATAACAGCCATCCTTACTGAAAGCTCAGTTGGCGGCAGGTCTGTTAATGTAGTTATTTCCGCATCGACGTATACATAATCCGAAGCCGTCATTGATTTCACATTGATGAGGAATTCACTGTCATATAGTGATTCAACGGTTATTGATTGTTCGCTGAGGTGCGTTGTTTTGAAGTCGATTCGCTGGTTGTTTTTTGTGCCGCCGTTAACAATAGCATAGGGTACCCCGGATAAATTATAAAAAAACTGCCTGGTGTTGGGAACCGAAGGGTTATCCTCATTAAACGGGTCATCCGGCGGGTTTGATGTATGGTAGCGAATATCAATGATGTTGGTACTATATCGCTGTGCCAGCGAAGTAAGTCTTTCATCGGCATCAGCGCTTTCATTATCCGAAGAATTGGTGAAATGCTCAATCAATATCATCTTGTTTCGCTCAACTATCGCAATATCATCTATGGCGATACCGTCATTCCCAAGGGCAGATCCTGAGGCCGTATAGGCAAACCTGAACTGCACCAGTGGCTCGTCGTTTAAAAAATCCAGGGCATGGCGGATTTCTATCCAATCATCGTCTTTTATTCCCGTCCAGCCTGTTGTTTGTGAAGACGACTGGCCAAAATACCCGGTATGCCAGTTTATACCATCGCCGATTTGTCCCACGGGAACCCAGGTTTGGCCTTTATCGGGTGAGTATTGAAGGTTAACTCCATCCCTGTTGTCAGCAAGTGACCTCCATATACGGGCTACAATGGCTGGCTTTTCAGTTCCAGTGAAATCAAAACAGGGACTTGTGATCCATGATTTTTCGGGCGGGGCAAGATTGCCGGGAATATGGGTATACCAGCTTTTTATGCCGGAATAAGCGCCGTCAAAGCCTTTGTCAGTGAATCCTTGTTGAACGGGATTTCCCAAAACCCAGCTGTTGTATTTAGAATCAATTGATTTTCCCGCTTGCCATGATGATGTGTTTTCAAAGTCCTCAAAATAGTTTCTGCCGGCCAGCTGAATAACCGGATTCAGTACCAGCGTTTTGGTTACGGTATCCTTGCATCCGTTCGAGTTTTCAATGGTGAGATCAATGTTGTAATTTCCGGGCGCGTCAAAACTATAAACAATGTCTTTATTTGAAAATTGAACAGCTGCATTATTGGTATGCACGGTCCATTTATAGCTTGATCCGGATAAATACCCATAGGGTGATTCGGAGGTATTGTTGAGAACAACAGGCTGCCCGGCTGTAAAGCATTCTGTATCCCACCTGAAATCGGCAACCAAAGCATCACCTATTTCAAAATTACGGCTGACCATTTCACCATTCTCTGTGATAAATGTTATGGTATATTCATTTGTCGTGAGTTTTGAAGGATCGATAATTGCGGTATTATCGCCGTTGTCTGTAAGTCCGCTGTTTCCGCTTATGCTGAAAGTTCCCTGTTCTGTATTGCCTCCAAGGCTTAAGCCTGTTACCAGAAAGGGACTGTCGTTTATGCAATACTTTGTCCGGTCACTTTCAAAGGCAATATCGGCGGAAACTTCAAATATTCTTACCTGTGCAGTATCATAACCATGGCATGATTCCGTACTTTCCTGGTACTGGTAGATTATCATTGTTGAACCTACGGGAGCCAGGGCTGGAATAAAGTACCAGGTGTTGTTGTACTCTATAACCCCGTTTCCGGAAAAATCACCGCCGGCAGGGGAGCCATGAAGCTCGACCCACTCCTGCGATTGTTGGCTGTAGTAATCATTAAGTCCCGAAATGGTAACCTCCGGAGTATCGGAAAATTCAACAATGGCAATACCCGACACTGTACCCTTGCAAAGTTGATCATAAACCTCATGAAGCGTATATGATCCTGCTTCGGTAACCGAAAAGTGATAAGGATTTTCTGAAACATCCTGCACCATTTGCGGAGGGCCTGAATTTCTTGTATAGCTAAACCGCCAGGGAGATTCCCCGGTAAAGGACACAGACAATTCTGCATCCGCGTCATTACAAATGTTTTGTCCTCCTTCCAACGCTGCAACAGGAACCGGCTGAAGGGTCACGGTCCCCGAGCCGTTGCCCGTGCCTGATGATTCTGCATCGGTGACGTTTGCAATAGTATACACCCCCGGTTCATTAACATTCAGGTTGTAATGTGAAACCGGAATATTGTTTATACTGGCATACGCCTGGCCGTCTTTCCTTACATCAATTTGCCAGGGAGCTGTTCCGGTAAGGCTAATACTCAGGGTTGCCTGCTGGCCGGGACATATCTGTTCGGTGCCCGAAATAACAGCAGTTGGCACATTCACCGGAGGAGTAACGGTATCTGCCGGGGGCGGATTGCCGGGGTCCGGAGGGGGAGTTGCTGTGTCTGCCGGAGGGGGAGTTACCGTGTCCACCGGAGGGTCAACCGGATCCGGAGGAACGGGATTCCCTGTATCAGCCGGAGGCTGAATGATGGTGTCCATAGGAGATGAAGGCCCGGGAGCCCTTGGAGCCGGCGGAACAGGCCTTTTTGAAGCGTCAATGTCAGTAGTTATACAAACCAGTATAATACCAATCAGGTAAAGGACAGGATTTTTCATAGATGCATTATTACAGTAACGTAACGGAACAAGTCCTATCCTAAAACAATGTTAAAGAAGAATGGTTGCAAGGTTTGTCAACGTGACACGATAAATTTCCCGATATACTCCGACCCGTCCTGGCTGATTATTTTTATCATATACATCCCCCCAGGCAAATGTCGGGTATCGATTTTCCCGTTTCCGGTGGCATGGTCGAAACGGTTAGTGTAAACCACCTTTCCTGTAATGCTATACACCGTAAGGCTGATCATCCCTTTATATGAGTCCTTAAAAGCAATATACACAAATTCATCCGCCGGATTAGGATACACAAGGATTTCCCGGTCCTCCTTTACCCTTGGTTCTTCAGAAGAAGAAAGGAGGCCCCGTGTATCAATAGCAGCCTGGTATATTTCCCTCGAGCTTTCATTTTGAATAAAGGCTATTACCCTAAGGCTGTCCTGTTCAAAACCACTCCTGATTTCATAGATTTGGCCAAAAGTTGCTGTTTCTCCCCTGATCCAATCCTTGTATATGGTTGTCCCTGCCGGTCCAGGAATCATGTCAATGACTACATTCCTGAAAACAGTATCCCCATTCTGGCCTGTTATACCATGAACTTCGGGAAGAATTACGGCAAGCCTCAGTGTGATTTCGGTAAGCGGTATATCGGCCAATGCTTCCAAAGAGGGTTCGATATACAATACACCGTTCTTAATCATGCTTGTGAGGGCCAGGCTGAAATCACTGTCGTATAAGGATTGAACAACGATCTGGTCCTCGTTGAGGTGCGTTGATTGGAAATCGATGCGCTGTGCTGTCTCCTTGCCTCCGTTAATTACCGCGTATGGCACATCAGCCAGGTTATAATAAAATTGACGGGTGGTTGGCACAATGGGATTTTCCTCATTAAAAGGATCATTGGGCGGATACGATGTATGGTACTGAAGGTTTATTACATTGGAAGCATGGGCATTGGTTATTGCGTCAAGCATGGAATCAGCCAGGGCACAATCCCCATCGGATGTATTGGTGAAATGCTCAATCAGTATTATCCTGTTTCTTTCAACAATCTGAAAATCGTCCAATGCAATTCCGTCATTTCCGAGTGCATTTCCGGTGGCACTGTATGTAAATCGAAATTGCACCCTGGGTTTTTCTTTGAGAAAATCAAGGGAATACCTGGCTTCCATCCAACGTGAATCCCTCACGTTTGTCCAACCCTTCTTTTCAAATCCGGGTAAGCCATAATAACCATTAAACCAGTTTATTCCACCATTGATATTGCCAATAGGAATCCAGGTAAGTCCATTGTCAAGTGTGTACTGAATATTGGCGCCGTCTTTACTGTCCATGAAGGCGCGCCATATTTGCGATACCATGGTTGGCTTTTCAGTGCCTCTAAAGTCAAAGCAGGGTCCGGTTATGCGTGATTCCTCAGCCGGTGCGGCAATTCCCGGGATATGGGTGTACCAGCATTTTTCGCCCGATGATGCGCCCGAAAAATAATTGGCCGAAGCTTCCGGGTTACCCAGGCGCCAGCTGTTTATGCCCGTATTGGATTCAGCAATCCAGAGTGAACTGCTTTCAAAATCTTCAAAATAATTGGTACCTGCCAGGGCTATAACAGGCCTGAGATGGAAGTCCTTGCCGACAGAATCCATACATCCGTAAGAATTCTTCGCTGTTAGCATGATTCTGTAAATCCCGGGAGCGGTATATTGATGAGCGGCATTCCAGGTATTTGCATAAACCATTCCTGAATCAGTTTCCAGGGCCCATGTAAAACTGGTATCTGAAATATATCCAAAAGGCGATTGGGTTGAATTGGTAAACATAACTACACCCCCGCTTTCAAAGCATTCCATATTCCAGGTGAAATTTGCCGACAGGGCATTCCCTATCTCAATTACCTTATCTACGGGTGTTTCACCCTTTGGGGTATAGATGATGGTATACTGATTCACGTTGAGCTGGGCGGGATATACAGTGGCTGTGTTGTTGTAATGGTCAACAAGTCCTGTACCGCCACTAATGGAAAAGGTGCCCAGTGAATCATTAATAAGGTTAAGTCCCTTAATTAAGAAAGGAGCATCATTTTTGCAGAATCGCGTACGGTTTGATTCAATCTGTATTTCTGCGCTTTTTTCGATGATTCTCACGGTAATGGTATCATAGCCGTAACAGGATTGTGGTGATTCACGGTATCTGTAAACTATATTATGAGTACCTACCGGAGGCAGGTTAGTTATAAAGTACCACTTGTCGTTGTAAGGTATAACGCCCGGACCGGAGAAGCTGCCTCCTTGCGGAACTGCTGTTAATTCAACCCATTCTTCCGATACCCTGCTATACACCTCCTTAATCGGGTTGATACTTACCACCGGCAACGGAAGAACAGTTACTATTGCGCTTCCTGAAACAATACCCCTGCAAAACCTATCCGAAACTGCTGTTAAGCTATATGTTCCTTCCTGCCATACATTAAAATTATCGGGTGAATTTGTAACACCCCTTCTTTCAACAGGATCTTCGCTGTTTAGCCGGTAAGAATAGGTCCATGGCTGCGTTCCTGTTAATGTAACCATGATACCGGCAGGTGATCCGTCACACACTGTTGGAGAACCCGATATTACTGCTGTAGGGGGTTGATGCAACCATACGGTTCCAATGCCGGAGACTTTACCTTTGCAATTGACATCGGACAGTTCACTGAGCGTGTAAATTCCCGGTTTATCAACGCGCAAAACATATTCCGGAGACTCACTGAAAACATTAGCGTAAACGGTATCGTTATAATTCACCGTTACTTTCCACGGGGCTTCACCTGTAAAGGCAATCCGCAACTCAGCCATACCACCCTGGCAGATGGTATCAATTCCTGAAATAACTGCTGTGGGAACAGGACGTGCTGCTACCACTACTTTTCCGGAGCCGGTGGTGTCGCCCTTGCATACGGCGTCATAAAATGAATCGATCTTATATATTCCTGCATTATTCACATTAAACGTGAATGGATTACTGTGGATATTGCCGAAGTTTTCGATGGGAACACCATCCCTCGACAGGGTAAATGTCCAGGGCGCAGTGCCGCCAAAGGTCACCGACAGGCTGACATTGCGTACCTCTTCAGCACAAGCGAATCCTCCTCCGGTGAACCGAGCTGTCAGCGGGGCAAAAACGGTGACATTCCTGCTCAACTTATTGCTTTCAATTTCGCCGTCATTAACCGAAAAGATGATGGTCCGTGAATGACCCGACGCGCTCGAAGTTTGAAATCCTACACTACGTAAGGCTTCCTGGTAAAATGCTACAAGGGATACTCCCTCAAGCCTCAGCGTACCGGTGGAAGCATTCCAGTTGCCATTAATACCGTTTTGGCTGACAAAAGTAAGTTCATCGGTATTTTGTATGTACCCCGAGGCAATGGTAACAGTTGCAAATACCAGACCGGGGTTGTCATCCGCGATGGTTAACGATGATGTCACCCTTACGTCTCCTGAATTCTGGCAATAGTTGAGGGGGGCGGTTTCAATATTGCTTAGCGTGGGCCGGCCATTGGACGGGACGACAATGATTTCTCTCGAAACGATATTGCTGTTATTGCCATCGTATACCATAAAGGATACAACACGCTTATCCGTTGAAGGGTTATAGCGATTGGTATTATGGTATCTTACATTTCTCAGGGCTGTTTCATACCTTGATGTGGTGGCCAATCCGGACAAAAGGAGAATGCCTTTTTCTTTATCCCAGGTCACCGTTAATGAAGTTCCGTCACACGACAAAACATCCTCGTCCGGATTGTACCCGTTTAAAGTTATGGTTGCCGAAAAAATAAACCTTGCAAAATTGGATTCTACATCGATGGTATTGGTTACGTTTTGCGGGCCGCTGCCTTCATTGAAACGTAAGGCATTCGTTTCTATATTGGAAAGCTGCGCTGCAGCAATTTCCTGCACATCCAACGCAACGACAAAAAGAATCGAAGAGAGAAAAAGCAGGAAAGGTTTTGGGATTGGGGTGGTATTCATAATCCTGGGATTTGGTGTGACAATGTTCACACAAGCAAGCATTGAATTACGTTTAAACCTGCCGGTATATAAACAACCGGCAGGTGTAAATGTTATCGGGATATCATTAATTTGGAAACCCCCAATGCCTTGTATTCATTTGCCAATCTTAGCAGGTAAAGCCCTTCGGGTAGATTCTCGATATAAATTTGTTCTGAGGAAGTACCTTTGGGTATAATGCCTGATGATACCAATTTACCGGTATTGTTAAACAACTGATAAGTAAGGTCATCATGTATGGTTTCGTTAAACTGGACCGTAGTATATTGCCCTGCCGGATTCGGATACAGGTAATAAGCCAGTTTTTTGGTTACAGGAGGAGCGGGAATGTCGATGCTTGTATCGAAATCAATGGAATCAAGATAAGCAACCTGGTATACCTCTTTGGTTTGCTCATTCTGTATAAAGGCCACAACCCTTAATTGGTTAACATCATAAACATTCTCCACTTCCCAGCTTTCCTCAAACCTCCGGTCCTGGCCAAGCGTCCATGCATGGCCGAATGTTTTGCCGCCGGGGCCCGGCAACATGGCTTTGACCACATTTCGGAAGATGGTGTCACCATTGTTCCCGACAACGTCGCCGATGTACCGTTCAACCACTGCAATTCTTACCGACATTTCGGTAGGAGGAACATCTTCTTTTGCCCAAATCTGGGCTTCTGTATGAAGAATATTGTTGTTCAGGAAAGCTTCAAGCCTGATATCGAAAATATTGTTTTCCAGCGACTCGACAATAATGGCATTCTTATCCAGGGGCCGGGATTGATTATCATAATCGAATAAATGTCTGGAATCTGTACTTCCATCGAGTATAGCCACAGGTACTGATGACAATCCGTAGTAAAGTTGTCTTGCCTTTGGAACCGATGTATTATGCTCATAGAATGGATCCCCTGCCGGGCTGGAGGTATGGTATTGCAAATCCACTACATTGCTGCCATATACCTGAATCATAGCATCAAGTATACTGTCGGCCCTGGCAGATTTAGCCAGGTTGGAATTGGTAAAATGTTCTATAAGGGCCATTTTATCGCGCGAGCTGATCATGAAATCGTCAAAGGCTATGCCGTCGTTGTTCTGGGCCGATACAGCCGAACCATAGAAAATGCGAAACTGCACTTCCTTTTTCCCTTTCAGAAAATCCAGGGAATGGCGTGCCTTTGCCCAATCGTTATCATTACTTATGCCGTTGTCATTTGACCAGCCTACGGGAGTATTGTCCGGCTGTCCCAGGATGCCATAACTGTTATACCAGTTGATGCCATCGCCGATTTCGCCAACAAGGGTCCATGTCTTTCCACTGTCGGCCGAGGCTTTCATATTAGCACCATCACGGTTGGAGTTAAACAGGCGCCATATATACATCGTCAGCATAGGCCGTTCAATTCCTGTAAAATCAAAACACGGGCTGGTAACCCAGGATTTTTCAGTGGGGGCGGGGTAGGAATTAATGTGGGTATACCAACATTTTTCACCGCTGTGCGCATTCGGAAAACCGTGCAACGGGGAGCCATGTCGCACAGGCTTATCCAGTCGCCAGCTGTTTACCGAAGTCTTTTCTTTACCTGTGTCCCACGCAATGGGATTGTCTTCGAAATCCTCAAGGTATACTTCATTAAGCCTGAAGGTAGGCCTCAGGTTAAACAGGGCAAGTGCCGTATCGCGGCAGCCATTTGAATTCTGAACCTGGAGTTCAACAAAGTACCTTCCGTCTTCACTAAAAGTATACACAATATTTTTGGAACTGTCTTCGTCATAACCGGTGTGGGTATATATTTTCCAGTAAAAGCTGGTTGTATCGGTAAAGAATCCAAACGACGGTGTCGAATTATTGGTAAATGCAATGGGCTGTCCTGCATTGAAACATTCCGTTGCCCAGGTAAAGTCCGCTACCGGTGGCGTACCTATTTCTATGTCAAGACTGGCGGAGAACGACGCATCGTCTTTAAAGTATGTATATACAATAGTATATGTCCTTGATTGTAATTGTGAAGGAAAGACCAATGCAGCATTCCTTCCGGCCGACTGAATTCCGGTACCACCGCTTATTGTAAAAAATCCTTCAATATCAAACTGGTTAATTCCGGTTACCACAAAAGGTGCATCATTGGTGCAGAATTTTGTCCTGTTGTTTTCAATGGTGATAACGGCATCTGTTTCGAGTACACTTACGACAGCTGTATCGTAGCCATAGCAGCTTGCTGGAGAAGCCCTGTATGTATAAATGATGTTATGGGTCCCAACAGGAGCGGGCAATGGATAAAAAATGTATCCTCCCTGAATCTGAAACATTCCTGAAATCATAGCAAGACTTCCACCTGAAGGTGAAACATAAAATGTATCTATACCGTCAGTGAGTCTGTTGTATACCTGTTTCAGTCCTGTAATTGTTACTTCGGGTGCCGGCATCACTGAAACCGTTGCACTTCCCGAAACAGTGCCAGTGCATTTGTTGCGGTCCGAAACTTTGTACAGGGTATAATTACCAGCTTCGGATACCGGTAAAGCGTAGGGAGACGATGATACATTCTGGACAAGGACAGAATCACCCAAATTCCTGGTATAGTAAAATTTCCAGGGTGAATTTCCGGTAAGTGTTACATTTAACGGTGTTGTGGTATGTTCGCAAATGGCTGTAGTGCCTGATATTGCAGCAGAAGGTAAAGCGCTATATGTGATTACGGCTTGGCCTGTACCACAACCAGACTGCTCTGTTGCATCCCTGACATCAATAATTCTATAGGTACCCGGTTGTGTAACCGTGAATGACCGTGTAGCGGTTGTAATTCCCGCAATGGTAACAGGACTTGCATTATCCCTTTGATAGGTAAAGCTCCAATTGGGAATGCCTGATGTAAGGGT
>CAZYDI010000003.1:0-7849 GCA_964646255.1 uncultured Bacteroidales bacterium | reverse complement strand
TTGCATTATCCCTTTGATAGGTAAAGCTCCAATTGGGAATGCCTGATGTAAGGGTCACGGTAATTTTTGCCGACTCTCCCGGGCAAATGCTATCCGATCCTGTTATGGTTGCAATAGGCGATAAGGTATACTTAAGCCAGGCAGAACCTGAGGCAGTGTCGCCCGCGCAGCCATTTTTGTCGGTAATGGCAATAATACGGTGGCGTGTTGGTCCGTCACCTATGATCCTGGCATCGAAACCATAGATGTTGGTGGTTATATCCTTGATTACGGTATCGTTGTATGGAAGAACCTCCCTTCTCCTTATGGTTACCTCGTAAGGAGAAGTTCCGGCGGTAAAAGTAAGGGTTAACGGCGCATGGGTGTCCACCCCCTTGCATATTGAAGTTGAACCCGAGATTAGGGCTTTGGCTTTTGGACTCACGTATTGAATAACCGGTTTTGATTCGGATATGTCTGCAACATCATTGTTTGCGTCGGTAAGGCTAAGCAAGGTATAGGTTCCCGGTATTTTAACATTGATGATCCTGGGCGATACATCGATATCTGAAATCGTAGTGTCTTTCGGCAGATTTCCCGTTCGGCGCAGGGTGGCTTTAAAGGGCTCTTTCCCGGCGGTAATGGTAAGGGTAAACTGCATCACGCTTCCGGCACATACCGTATCACTGCCGGTAATATTGGCGGTAAACTTGCCAATCGGACCTATGACATTGCTCCATTCTGAATCGCCGGGTGATGATCCGGCAGTAGCCACCGGTTTCACCTCAAACCAGAAATACCTGTCTGCATCGGCAGCCTTTAACACGTATGATGAATCATTCCCGGGAATTACGGTTCCCGGTGATGCCGGGGTTGGATTTGGAACGGAGGATCGGTACCATGTATACAGTGCATTTCCCCGGGGATTCATTTCAAGATCGGTATAGTTAAAACGACCCTTTATGGTTTCGCCGGGCTCTGCCAAAGGAGCGTATACGCGCACATTTGAAGCAACGGGAGCCGCATTGATGAGGCGAAAATTGGTTATCCGTACCAGGGTTCCCGATAAATCGTGTTCATCAACCGGTGTAACCTCGAATCCTATATATTTTCCGCCATCAGCTATAACCGGTTTATAGGTGGGGTCTGTGGCTCCTGTAATGGCCGTAGCACCGGAACCGTTAGCGAAATTCGAACGGTACCATTGATAAACATGGTTGCCTTCCTCATCTTCTTCAGGATCGGTGTAAGTGAATGTTGCCGTATGCAGCGTTCCAATGCGGTTATTGGTTGCCGTTATGGTCAGCTCCGTTGCAACCGGAGGATCATTTTCACCTTCAACGGTTACGGTTTTCAGCAAAGGCTCACTGTTTTTATCACCATCGTTAACAATAAAGCTAAGGACCCTGTTTGTTTCTGAAGGATCCTGGCTGCTATTGGAATACCGTATACTGCGGAGGGTAGTCTGGTAATTTGCTTTTGTGGCTACACCCGTAAATGAAAGTATGCCCGTGGTGGCATTGTAATTTCCGGTAATTCCGGTTGCAGCTGAATAGGTTAAAACATCCTCACCTGTGGCAAAACCTGAAGTAAACGAAATGGTGGCGGAGGACAGGGAGGTATTGTCTTCATCGGTAACCACCAGGGTATTGGTAATGAGAACGGGGGAATTCCCTTCCTTATAATTTACCGGTGTTGAAACAGGGTCGGTAAGTACCGGAGCGGTGTTTGCAGCTGTCACTGAGAGATTGCGACTTACCGTGTTGCTATTGTCGTCGCCATCATTAACAGTAAAACTTATTGTACGGGTAACCGTACTGGGATTGGCACTGGTATTGCTGTATTTTACGGAACGCAATGCCAACTGCATCTCGGCCGTTGTTGCAGAGCCGGTAAGCGATAGCTGACCTGTAGTGGCATTGAATGTTCCGGTTAACCCATAAGCCGGCGTATAGGACAATACATCCTCACCTGTCTGGTAATTTGTAATGCCTATTGTTGCAGAAGGAAATGATGTATCGTCTGCATCGGTCAGGCTAATGGCGGATGTAACTGAAACCGCACCATCACCTTCTTCATATGCCAGGGTGGGGGCTTCGATACCGGCTAGTACCGGGGGATTATTTACCGCCGTGATGGTCACAGTTTTATAGGCCGGTAAACTCGAGGCTTCACCATCGTTAACAATAAATGTTATGGTTCTGCTCAGATTCACAGGGTTCTGGCTTGAATTGCTAAAGCGTACGGAACGCAAAACTGTACGGTAGGCATTTAATGTTCCGTTACCACCCAACGAGAGTATTCCGGTTGCTGCGTTGTAACTACCCGTAACGCCTCCCGAGGCAGAGAACAGCAATAAATCCTCATTCATGGCAAAATTACCGGTAATGCTTACGGTAGCCGACTGCAAGGTTGCATTGTCTGCATCCGCTACATTTAATGTTGAAGTAAGCTGAACGCTGCTGCCACCTTCAGTGAACGCCACTGCCGGACCGATATTACTTAATTCGGGGGCACTGTTATCGGAACTTATATTAATTGTCCTGCTTAGCTGGTTGCTCGGAGTGGAGCCGTCCGAAACAGTAAATGTAACCGTCCTTGACGACGTTACCGGAGACACACTGTTGTTTCGGTAATGAACTGTTCTCAGTGCCGCATGGTAAGTTTCAGGCGAAATGTCAGTACCTGTAAGTGTGAGTATTCCGCTGCCGGAATTCCATGAACCGCTAACCCCCATCATATTTGTAAAAACCAGTTCATCTTCGCCGTTCTGGTAGTTTGATGAAATGCTTACCGTAGCATTGCTCAGGAAAGCATTATCAACATCATTTGCACTAATGCTCACGGATAACTGCATTGTCCCGCTGCCTTCGGTATACTCCAAAGGCAAGGTTTCCAGGTTTGACAATACCGGTGCATCGTTAACCGGAGTCACATTAACCAGTTTATTCAGGGTGTTGCTGTTTGGATTTTCTGTTCCGGCATCGGTAACATATACAGTAACAGTGCGGAGGGCATCGGTGGGATTTTCACCGCTGTTCCGGAAGGCTACTGTTCTCAGTACCGACTGATAAGCGGCAATGCTTGCGCTTCCGCTTAACTGTAAAATACCTGTTACAGGATCATAGCTGCCGGTAATACCGGTTGACAAAGGGTTGTAGCTTAGCAAATCCATTGCGTGATAACCAGGTGTGAACCGTATGGTGGCCGATACAATGGGGTCACTTTCATTATCGCTTATGGTAATATTCGGGAACAGGACAACTGCGGAAGCGTTTTCAGTCCATGATACATTCCCGGCTGATATTTCCTGTAAAACCGGGGCGTCGTTTACCGCCAGGATTTCTATTTTAACCGTAACCGGTGTGCTGTATTCGGTGCTGTCTGTTATCCAATAGGTAAAAGAATCTTCACTGTCCTCGCTTCCATCGTGTTGATAGATGAAGGATCCTGTAATTCCTAGTTCAAAAGTTCCATCATGATGTCCCGGAGCGGTAACAAGTTCAGCATATATTGATTCGCCATCGGGATCATAATCATTCTCAAGAACACCTTTTTCAGCTATTTCAAGAACTTCACCTTCCCGGACTGAATATTCATCTTCAACAGCAACAGGAGTAGCCATCGGAGCCATGTTGGCTGAATAACTTGTCGGGGTTTTAATGGAGAAGCCCTTGGCAGGCCATGCTGCTCCGGCATACAGTGTTCCGGCAAAGATAAAGGCTAGGGCTGACAGATATGATTTGAGGATTTGATAATTTCTCATGTTTTGAGAGGGTTAATTGAGATAAAAACGCACGCAATGAATGGTAAGCATAACAATTCGTATTGAACGAAACTGCCGGGTTCAATTCAGGGCCAGTTTCCAGGTTATGGACAAAATTATAAAAATACAAGCAAAACGCAGCAACTATTTGATGAAGTGCACAAAAAATAGAAGGAACTGATCTCTGAGAAAGATCAGGAAACCCTGAAGTTAAAACCCGGAATCCAACGTCTTTATTAAGGCAATAGATGTATTGTTTCCTCCTGCAATCATATTGCTGCCGGTTATGATAAATCCACCATCGCTGGTTTTGGCAAAATCACCGGCCGACAATTCTGTTCCACTGCCAAAACTGGTGCGTGTTTGAAATTCTCCTGATATACCGGCTGTAATAAGTGAAATGGCCTTATTTGAACCTGTTGCTCCAGTGGTGGCCAAAATATACACTTTCTGGTTTTCGATAAAGCACGTTTGTGCTGTTTCACTAACGTCGGAGGTGTATTCTTCCTGCCAAAGTACGGCATTGGCATCCCTGTTGAACTTTGAAAGGGCTACGGTATAGCTCGTACCGGTTTTTACCGAAGAAAGGATCAGGCAGTTATTCTGATCGATGCTTAGTATGGCCTGACCCTGCGATTCTAACGCAACATTGGCTGTAGAAAGAAAAACAATATCTGACCAGTCTTCCTGTATTCCGCTTTCGTTCACCGTGCAAATGAAGGTCTGGTATACGGGCGATCCGGAGATTGACAAGCGGGCACGGCCTGTTATCAGCATATATCCATTGTCCTGGATTTGCAGATGAAAACCTTCTTCATCCCCGCCCACACCAATATTGCGAAAATTTGGCCAGTAGTTGGTTCCGTCGTTGTTGAGTGCAATGATCAGAATTTGTCTTCCTTTATCAGGCAAAACATCTATATATCCTGTAATGAAGAACCGGCCATTGGCATCCACATCAAAATACCGCGGTTCCATGTTGCCTTCGGCAGTGAGAATCCTCGACCACAATGGTGTACCGGTATTATTTGTATAAATAAAAAGTCCCTCAGATTTTTGGGTTTCCGGATTTACCGAAGTGCTTAAAATGGCAAAATCACCATTGGAAAGCACTTTAAGGCAATAGGCCCGGTCATCACCTTCTCTTCCGTATAGCCGGGGCTTACTGACAATATTTCCAAATTCATCTGTTTTAAAAAGGCAAACCTGCGTTCCCGAGTCTTCTGTCATCGCAGTCCCAAGCACTGCATATCCGCTTCCGCTGATTTCAACATCTGCAGCTGTAAATTCGGGAAAGTTGGTATAGTATTTAATAAAGCTTTCGGACTGTTCGTTTGAAATCTCATCCTTATCACACGAAAATGTAACTGCAACAATGGCCGACGCAAAAATACATATCAGGTAGTTTTTCATGATTAACGCTGTTTTCGGGGACTGTAAAATGAAAAATAGTATCCAACTGAAACCGATAACATATTCAGTGAAAAGTCATCATCCATATAGTGAAATTGATTGAGCAGGAGGTCGTTATCGCGCCTTTTATCGCCATTAACGATATTGTTCAAACCCATTTTGGCCCTGACGTCCACAGAAACTATTCCGCGGGGAACTTTATACCGCATTCCCAGGCCAACAAGTCCGCTGTAGAGCATTTGTTTGCGATAGTCGGTAATATCGATATCATTTCCGGGAATGGCCGGTGAACCTTCAATGAATTTACGCGAAGGTTCGCCTGTTACATTCGCTATTTTTGCCAGTGAAAATCCTGCACGTGCAATGAGGTGCGTCTTTTTTATCTGGAATTCGTATGCCAGCGACAAAGGAATTTCCACTTTATGCAGTTTTTCCCTGAAGGTAACAACGCTTAATGAACGCGCATCCCTTCGTTCATCCGTAAATTCATACTGATTGAGGGCAAAGTAGACTTCAATATTAAGCAGCAATTTTCGGCTCATGTACCGTTCAACACCTATTCCTGCCTGGAATCCGGGTTTGATGGAATTGGAGAGAACAGCCTCGTTCATATCAAACGTGGTAAAAGGCTCAATGATTCTTGGATCGGTAAAGTTAACACCGCCTATAATCCCAAATGAAAATACCGACGCAGTGCGGTACGACTCAAACAGGTAAACAAATTCAACAGGGTCATTGGGCATTATTTCATATTCAGGATATTTTTTGAGGAATTCAAGCATGGTCTTTTCTGCTTCGAATTGGTTTTCATCAAACAGATACGACATAATGATGAGCTTGTATGCCTCAATTTTTTGGGTGCGTGTGAAACCATCAGCCATACAGGGCGCCAACATGCTGGGAATTTCATCAATCATCCCCTGGTCATAATACCTTTGTGCTTCCTGTATTTTGGCTGCACAATCATTCTGGGCATAAACGTTACTGCTCAGTCCATGCATTGCAACTGCAATAAAAAACAGTGCAATAATGGAACGAGAAATTGTATTACTGGTCATTGGGGGCATTGAAATTATTTGTTAGGACAGGTTTTCTGATAATTTATATCGTAGCTGACATAGGTTTCCCATTCACGCTGTGTCATGTTTCGGGTAACTTTACCGCACATTTGTTCGGCCATATAGGAAGCATGCGTTGGCCAGTAATAGATGTTCCCATCTTCATCAGATGATACCAGGTATTTGCCATCGGGACTAAAAGCCACCGCCAGCACCCATTTGGTATGTTTATCAATAGAAACAGGCCTGCTGTTGAAATTTGCCGCATCCCAAATTTTCAATGTTTTGTCCAGGCTGGTTGTTGCAATTTGCCTGTCATCTGGGCTGAATTTTACGTCGGTAATGCGCACCGAATGAGCAGTGAGCGTACGTATAACCGTATGTGACCGGGTATCGAGAATTCTGAGCGATCCGTTTTTATCGGCAAAAGCCAGTCTTGAGCCGATGGTATTTATCGCTACCGCAAATATGGTATTCTTGTCCGACCGGAACAATACGGTTTCTTCTTTCGTGTCAGTTTTCCACCGGATCAGCCTTCCGTCATCGGTTCCGCCATAAACATACTTGCCATCCTGCGAGACTGCAAGACACCTTATGTTGGTATTTGGCAGGGTAACAAAAATGCTTCCCGAATTGGATGTCAGGTCCCAATACATAATGGTCTTATCATTGCTGCCGGAGAATAGTCCTTTATTGTCGGGAGTAAATGCAAGCACGCCAACCCAGCTTTTATGCCCTTGCAGAAGTTCTGGTTCGGCATTGGAGGTATTGAGGTTAAAAAGCTGAATTCCCGATGTGGGGGTTGCATTGGCCAGCCAGCGTCCATTAGGACTGATAACCATACACCGGTTAAGGGGATTGCTGATGAGCGTTCGGTATGATTTTGCATTGCCGTTGAGGTCCCACCTTAGTATTTTACCATCAACACCTGAACTGTAGAATACAGCGGTTCCCGGAACAAATGCAAGTGATCGGACCGAACCGGTATGGCCACTCAGGTTGTTGTAATTGTCACCAAAAAATCCCGACAGCGCACTGTACAATGCCATATATATATCGGGGTGATCAGCCTGGCCGTCATAATCCCTGTTGAACAGAAACGATTGGTAGGCCAGAAGTCCCCGAAGGTTCTTATCATCGGTTTGTGTGGTTTTTACAGCCATTGTTTGGGCAATCGACAGCATTTTTTTGCGCAATTCCTGTATTTTTTCCCTTTCAGTAAGGCTTTGTTGTTCAATTGCCTGCTCGGCTGTTTTTTCGGCTTCTTCCTTTTCTTTCTGGTAGGTTACACTGCGTTTGGCTGCTTCTTCGGCCTGCTGAAACGCAATCTCTTTTTCCTGCTGTGATATCCTTGACTGGAGGAAAGCAATAGCCCTTTCCTTATCAGCTGAATCGGCACTGATTTGTGCAATATATTCCTGCATTTCGGCAATGGTCGCACGGCCTTCGGCTACAACGCGCAGGCTGTCCGCTTCCTTTCGGTTATATTCCGCTTCTTCCTTAAGGTTGATAGCCTCCTTGGCACGTTTCATTGCTTCGGACCGCTGCTGAAAGCCCCATACCGAAATAAAAAGAAACGCAACGGCAGCAAGCAGGGATGATACCGCGAATTTCCTGGTACGGTTAAGTTCCA
>CAZYDI010000002.1:0-126058 GCA_964646255.1 uncultured Bacteroidales bacterium | reverse complement strand
TTAACAGCGATCTAACGGCGTTTCTTCTTTTTTATCAACAACAGGATGATAATAATGAAAACCAATACCAGTACCGCAATTACCACCGGAATAACCAGCGAAAGAAGTGAAGTGCTTATGGCGGCAGTATGTTCGCCTGTGGCTACAGCATGATTACCCATCCCTGCGGTTAGTTTGGTTGATGCAAGTCGCGTAAGCATACTTCCGGCCTGAATGGTAGCTGCGGTGCCGCCGCCAAAAACGAAGCCGCTGATCCACCGGAGAAATTCATTGTCAACGGGCAGTACCGAGGTCAGCATCAGGGTGCCTGCCATTATTGAAAGGGGAGTGGTAATGGCATCAAGTACATTGTCGATAAACGGGATGTAATAGGCAAGAATTTCCACGATGGTGGCTGTTCCAAAGCATATCATGGCAGGCCAGCCTGCGAGCCATTGAAAGCCTTCGTTCACCGGCAGAAATCCAGTGTGCGCTGCTATGCTGGCTACAAAAAGGGGGACAAAAACCCTGAAGCCGGCGCTGGCGCTTAAGCCAATGCCAAGCGCTATGGCGGCAATTACTTCCTTATCCATTTATGGCTGTATTACGAAGGTTAAATGTAGGCATATTTTGGCCATGATGTATGGATGAGATTATATACCTGTACTGACCTGTTGGATTATAAGAAAGGGCTGAAGCCCTGGCCTTTGGAAATAAATAAATCTGAAACCCCGGCCTGAAGGCCGGGGCTATTGAATAATGGTGTCATTTATAGATCTGTCTGAGGTCCGGGAATTTTTAACCACAAATAAACGAATGGAAGATGTATATTTTCATTGCATTCATAGCCTGCAGGTTATGAGAAGTGAAATAGAAAATATCGTTACGGTGGAACCAGACTCTGTCAGGTCTCAGGACTCTGACAGGTCTTTTCTGATTGATATGAACTAAGTGTGGATGTGAGAAAACTTTACTAGCTTTGAAGGAGTGAAGCCTATAGCGTATGTATAAAAATCTTTTTATAAGTCTTGCCGTTTGTTTCATAGTTGTTATATACAGCAGGGTCAGCGCTCAGCAAATCACACTGACAAAAAGCGAGGAAAAGGAGGTGCTTCCCAGCAGCATTACCATGCATAAAATTTTCGGGCATGACAACGAATATTTTTATATCGTTAAACATGAAGGAAATCAATACATCCTTGAAAAACTTGACCACAACCTGACCAGGGTTCTGGAGGAACCCATCAAGCTTTTTAAAGGATTCAGGACGTATGACCTTGAAGCATTGGTACATTTTTATAATGAGCTGTATGTGATTGTCACCCAGCGTAAATTCAATGAAACGGTACTGTTTTATCAAAAGCTCGATAAAGAAACATTGTTGCCGGTAACTGAGCTTATTGAAATTGCTACAATTGACTTTGTGAGGGGCAACTGGCCCGATTTTCATGTGGCCATCTCCAAGAAGGAAACAAAGCTGATGATCGCCTCCAGAATCAAGCTTCCCTTATCAGGGGCTCAGTTTAACGAGTACTTTGTTTTTGGCGAAAACTTTGATATTGTATGGAACAGGAAAGATACATATACCTATAAGGGGCCCGGACCACGTGATAATTCATACCTGGTTGACGAAACAGGCAATGTTTCCATACTCAGCCTGCTCAAGCCCGAATCACTTCTTTCGCTGCTGCGTGAAGAAAGAAATTTATACACCATCTATCGATACACCAACGATGGCAATGATTTCCTCGAATACCCCGTTACACTGAAAGAAAACTACATCAGGGGAATACAGATTATTGCCGGAGAAAAGGGCGATCTTATTTGCGCCGGCTTGTGGTCGGAACTTTTCCGGTCGGGAATTAAAGGCACTTTCTTTTTCAGCATCGGCGATAAAACCGGGCGATCGTCCGAGTATGTGCTGAACAGTTTTGATGAAGCGGTTTTGGCCGAGCTAAGTTCAGTCAACGAACCAATGATTAATGAGGAAGAGGTCATCAGCTATGTGATAAGCGATTTCGAGCTGCGGGAGAATGGAAAAACAATCCTGATTGCCGAACAGATTTTTCGACAGGATTACAATACCTTCAATAACCTTATTGTTACCAGCCTGGAATCAAACGGGCAGGTTTACTGGACAAGGGTACTTCCGAAAAGGCAAAATTTTGCCGCCAGCTCACTCGAGTCGAAAGGATTAAACCTGGCCGATTACAGGGATTTTATGAGGGAAACCGGAACCATGGACGCTTTAAATTACAGTTTATGCTCATATGCACTCATGGCTCCAATAGACCGTTCAGGTATTGTTATACTTTATAATGATGATACCAGAAACATCAGTGCGAACGGTAAACTGCATTCTTTTAGTGTTCCACGAAAATCTTACCTGCTTGCCATAGCCATTGATGAATTCGGAAATATAACCAAAACACCCCTTGAATCATGGAAGAAGAAAGCCCTGTATCCTTCACCCATAAGGTACTATGATACACTGGGCGAAACCATTGTTATTCCTGCCATCCGCAACAGAAAGCTGGGCTATTATAAAATTTCGGCTGATGTTATTCCCTGAGAAAGTCTGCCAGCAATTTCATCTTGTAGAAAAGATTGGAAAACTGAAGGGGGATATTGGCATTTTCAATCTGGTTTAATGAACCATGGTATTTTTTCTGGTTAACCAGGTCTTCAATTTTTTCGTCGATATTTTTAAACAGCCATTCGCAATTTTTGCCCATGTACCTGCTGTTGCGGCTGTCCTTTATGTGGGTATCCTCCAGGCTTCCACGTTTAATGGTCTGGAAAGTGAAGCGCTCTTCCCTGGCTTTTTTTATCTGTGTGTTTTTGAGCAGTTCGAGGAGCCTGTCATAATCAATCATTTTTGATTTTTGTGCAGTCTCAAACGCCTTTAGGTTAATTTTGAGCTCACGGATAAGCAGGTCTTTTGTGGCACGGTTATTTTTAACCAGGTTTCCCAAACTTGCGATGAGTTCTGCAATATCCTTAACTCCTGACAGCCAGTCAAACGCCATGTTTTTTAGTTTTGGTCTGATAAAAGTAATGAAAAATCACGGTTTTTATTTAAATTGACCCTTTTGATAAGGTATGCAGACATTACTATCGCTTCCCGGGAATCTTGTTGACTCATTTCACACAGTTACAGGCCTTAGTACAAAGGATTGGTTTGTGGTTAGTGATCCCGGGGATTTTAAGGCAGGGTCGGGAGGGGGAACAGCGCATTTGTTAAGGGAGCATAAGCGGTGCACGGCCCCCGGATTGTCCTTTGGTGACTACCTGGCATCGGAAAAGCGGATTATTATTCATGCCGGTGGCCAGGGTCGCAGGTTGCCTGCTTATGCACCCTCGGGAAAAATCCTTGCCCCTTTGCCTGTTTTTAAGTGGAGCCTGGGCCAGCGCTTGAACCAATGCCTCCTTGATCGTCAGATGCCGTTGCTGGAGAAAATAATGGATATTACCGGTCCTTCACAGAATATGCTAATAGCATCGGGTGATGTTTTGGTTGCTGCAAATGAACTGCCTTTTGAATTGCCCGATGCCGATATCGTGTGCATTGGCATCTGGGCCGACCCACATGTTGCATCCAATCATGGTGTCTTCTTTACTTCCCGAACCGATCCGCAACAACTCGATTTCATGCTGCAAAAACCCTCACCGGGGAGGATTGAACAGCTTTCGGCATCGCATCTTTTCCTGATGGATGCAGGGATATGGATACTCAGCAACCGTGCAGCAGAGATATTGATGAAGAAGTGTTTTAACGGCAACTATGAAACCTTTGAGAATCCCTTGTTCTATGATTTATACGGCACCTTTGGCACGTGCCTTGGAAAGAATCCCTCCACACCGGACGGTGAAGTTTCAGTACTTTCTTCAGCTGTGGTTCCCATGCACAATGCTGAATTTTTGCATTACGGAACTTCAATGGAACTTATTACCTCTACGGAACGCATACAAAATATGGTTCTTGACCAACGGAGCATCTGGCACTTACAGGTAAAGCCCCATCCATCAATTTTTGTTCAGAACACATTGGCCGACATATCCTGGAACGGCCATCAACACCATATATGGATTGAAAACAGTCATATCCCGTCTTCATGGAACCTGAGCAACAATCACATTATTACCGGAGTTCCGGGGAACGACTGGGAAATTAGTCTTTTGCCCGGTATATGTGTCGATATCGTACCCGTGGGAGAGGCATCGTTTGTTATCCGAACCTATGCCATTTCGGACCCCTTTCGCGGAAATGCAGGTGATTCCTCAACCCATTGGATGGGGGAACCTGCCCTTCATTGGTTTAACAAGAGAAATCTATGCCTTAAGGATGCAGGAGTGGATATTGATACCGATATTCAGTCGGCTCCGTTGTTTCCGGTAGTCAGGGATATGGAATCGGCAGGGCATATGCTTAAGTGGATGCTTGTACCAACGAGTGGAGAAGCACTAAAAGGCATTTGGTTACTTGCGGAACGGTTATCCGCCGACCAGGTAAGTGAGCGTGCAAACCTTACCAGGCTCTTCAGGCAAAGAGAAAAATTCAGGCAGCAAAACCTGTCAAAGCTGGCCCTGAATTACAAGCGAAGCATTTTTTATCAAACCGACCTGACCTATGTAGCCAGTGAGTTTGCAGGCGCTCCAATTCCTTTACCTGACCGGCCCGATGAAGCAGAGCCGGCATTGATTCGTTGCCGTGATCACATGTTCCGATCCGAATTCTACAGAATAAAAGGGCAATTAAAAGAATCGGCGGATGAAGAAACAAACGCTTTCACCCTGTTGCAAAGATCAATGAGCAGTAAGGCATGCACGGATATGGTTCCGAAAATAAATGTTTATGCCGATCAGATTATCTGGGGAAGAAGTCCTGCCCGGCTTGACCTGGCCGGTGGATGGTCCGATACCCCGCCTTATTGCATCCAAAATGGAGGCAGTGTTGTTAATTTAGCCGTAGAGCTTAACGGACAGCCTCCTATACAGGTTTTTATAAGACAGTGCCAGGAGTTTAAGATTACCATGCGTTCCATTGACAATGGCGTATCGGAGGAGGTCAATACATTTAATGATATCAGGGGTTTTCAACAGGTGGGATCGCCATTTTCAATACCCAAAGCTGCACTTTACCTGGCCGGATTTCACCCTGATTTCTGCGGCGTATCATACCATTCCCTGGCAGAGCAGTTGAGGGATTTTGGCGGCGGATTTGAAATTTCGCTCCTGGCAGCCATTCCAAAGGGTTCCGGTTTGGGAACGAGCTCCATTCTTGCTGCCACCATTCTGGGAACACTGAGCGATTTTTGCGGCCTGAATTGGGACCGCAGTACAATATGTCATCAAACCCTTGTTCTTGAGCAGTTGTTGACTACAGGCGGAGGCTGGCAGGACCAGTATGGCGGGATTCTTCACGGTATCAAGTTCCTTCAATCACAGCCGGGAGTGCAGAACAGCATAAGCATTAAATGGATACCGGATAATTTATTTGTCCAGCCCGAGTTTAAGGATAACTGGCTTCTGTATTATACCGGAATAACCAGGGTGGCAAAGAATATCCTTACCGAGATTGTAAGGGGTATGTTTTTAAATGACGGGCATTGCCTGGGTATTCTTGATGCTATTAAACAACATGCCAATACATTATCCGATGCTATCCAGCGCTCAGATTATTCACTTACGGGAAAAATGATTGCCCGTTCCTGGAAGCTGAACAATTCCCTGGACAGCGGAACCAGTACTGCTGAAATACAACAGATCGTTCGTGCCGTAAAGGACTATTGTCTTGGTTTTAAATTGCTGGGTGCCGGTGGCGGCGGATACATGCTTTTTGCAGCCAAAGATCCGGGTGCAGCAGCAAAAGTGCACCATATTTTATCCACATATCCGCCAAACAGCAAGGCACGCTTTGTAAAAATGAATGTAAGTAACCGGGGTTTCCAGGTATCCCGGTCATGATGGTTTTTATTACATTTCGTTTGGTGGCAGCGGCGGCGGAACAACATTGGCAACCGGAGTTGTATGCTGCAGATAAGTAAAAATTGCGTCCACATCCTCATCGGCAATGTTTACGAAGTTAGTCCAGGGCATGGGAGGAAGCAAAGTTCTGCCATTTTCAATTCCCTTGAATTTTCCTTCCTTCAGGGCGCGTTTAAAATTTTCAAGGGTCCAGTTTCCTATTCCTGACTGATCGGAGGTTAGGTTCGCCGAATAGCTTACCCCCCAGGGACCCGCAGCGGTGGTAAGGTCCATGGTGATTAATACCCAGCCGCCTTTTATGCATGACGGATCGGGTTTTACAGCTTCAGGAGAGGAATGGTATCCCGATAACAACAATTCAGGGATTAACGATGCTCCCTGGGCATCAATTTTTTTCGGTGAGTGGCAATCATGGCATCCCATAACCGTAACGAGATAATCACCGCGTTCCACCTTATTTTCGGCAGATACATCGGCAACCTGTTCTTTGGCCTTTCCATCGGAACACCCGATCATAAGGGCAATAAGCAGGGCAGGGCTCAACAAGGCAAAAAAGGTTTTGCTTTTCATGCTGGTAAGGTTTTGGTGAATAATACAGTTGTTACAACACCTAAGTTACCTTCCCAACACCCAAAAAGTTCAAAACCTGACTCTCCACAACATAACCGGTACAATACCCATTTTTGATGCTTCTTCAATTTCTCCCGTATCGGGATTGTACATATCGAAAAACTTATTCTTATGGTTGGTAAGGTTGGTTATGTCGAGTGCCCATTCCATACTGTATTTAAGACGGTTCATTTTAAATGATATCCGTAAATCAACCCTGTAATAATCGTCGTTTGGTTCTTCAAATGCATGAACATAATCGTAAACTGTTTCACCATCATCTACCGAAGCAGCGTAATCGATGGGAATTGACCTCATACCCCCGGCCCAGGTGAATTTTACATCGGTACACAAGGAATTTTGGCCCGGAAGCTGAAATTCATATCCGCCAAGGGCATTAAAAACATAGTTGCCATTAAATGCTGTATTGCGCATTTTGTTGTCGCTGGCTTTATACCTGGAATCAAACAATGATAACGTTGCCAGGTAATAGTAATTACCGGTAAGAAAACGCTCAATGGTAATTTCCAATCCGTAGTTTCTCCCTGTTCCTTTATTGACAAGGCTGTCAAGATTCATGTCGTAATAACCGGCTTCAGCATTGATGACTGAAATGGAAGAAGGATACCTTTTAACAGGAATATCATAGAGCCACTGATAGTAAACTTCGGCTTTTATTCTCAGGTGATCATTCAGCAGGTAATTATACCCAAGTACCATGTGATGGCTTTTCGAAAAATCAAGCTTCTTGTTGGGTTGTGTATATATTCCCTGTATGGTATCAACAAGCACTTCCCTGAAATATACTTTGCGGGACTGCATTTGACTGTGCAGGCCATAACCCAGGCTTACTGACTGGGCAGGATTCATTTGCCATTGCAGGGATATGCGCGGCTCAACGGCTACTTCGCTGTTGGTGTTTATTTTTTGTGTATGCAATCCCGGTATTATGGTCAGTTTATCGGAGAATTTGTGCTGCCATTGCGTATATCCCTGCAGCAAAACAACATCACCTGCAAAATTGAGCATATGTACATAAATACCGGTTTCATCGAGGAAAGCACTATCGAGATACTCCATATGAATGGATTCAAGGCTAAAACCAACCAATAGGTTGTCCCTTGCTCCCAGCTTTCCACGAAACTCTTCTGATAAAAATATTTTCGATTCATGAAAATCGTCTCCGTAATCGTTGTCAAGTATTTGATTCTTAAAAGATCTGCTTAGTGTTGTGTTGCCGGTATATGTTCCGGCCAACGTGGTTTTAAAACGCGAGTTTTCACCCACTCTGAAGACATTCGATACCCCTAAAACCCCCACCCTGGATTCCGCTTTTGTATATAATTTCCTGTGGTACTCATCTTCATCGTCATCGAAAATGATATTGTTTTTGCCGCCTAATCCGAACAGCGTAAAACGACCGAGGGGTGTACCAGGAAGGTCAACTTTCAGGCAGAGATCCTGGTAATAAGGCACTGCGCCAACGCCAATGTCGATTCCGAGGGCTTCCATCACACCCATGGTTGAATAGCGGAAATTGGCCAGGTATGATGATCCGGATTTCCTCGAAATAGGGCCTTCTGCACCCAGTTCAAAGCCATTAAATCCGATCTGGCCTATATATTCCCTTTTCTCATTGTTCCCGCTGCGTATCCCCAGATCAAAGACTCCTGATGATGCATTTCCATACTGAGCAGGAAAAGCTCCGCTGAAAAAATCCGAATTGCTGAGTACATTATTGTTCAGCATACTCACCGGGCCGCTTGTCGAACCCATATCACCAAAATGATTCGGGTTGGGAATGGGAACACCATCGAGTTTCCACAGTAATCCCGACGGCGAGTTCCCCCTGACAATAATGGCATTCACCTGGTCGGATCCCACCATCACTCCGGCGAAATTCTGTGTCATTCTGGCCGGGTCACCCCAGCTGCCCGCGTATCTTTCGGTTTCTTCGATGCTGAACGACCTGGCACTAACAAGGGCCATATCATTCAATGGCCTGTCTTTCCGGGAATTTGCCCTGACAACTACCTCGCCGGTCTCGATAAAACTCTCTTCCAGCTTAATATTGAGGACAAGTTCTTTGCCTGACACCAGGTCAAGTGCAGCCAGCGTCACTGTTTTAAAACCAATGAATTTTACCTGGATGGTATGCCGACCGACCGGGATTTTTTCAAGCCGGAAAGCGCCGTTTGCATCGCTTGTAGTGCCAACAACAGGATCGCTGTTTACCAGCATTACAGTGGCTCCGGTAACCGGAATTTCCGTATTGGCTTCTACAATGGTACCTCTTATGGTTTGGGTAATCTGCTGTCCTAAAACAAATTCATTCGCTATAACGTATAATGCAATAAAAATCAGCGTTCTTTTCATAGTTTTGGGGGTTAACTTTGATAATGACACTTTATTAATGATTTGGTTGCATCAACCGGTATATTTTTTTTGTTTTATGTATTATTTGTTGTTTACCCTTGATTTAGTGGAGGTTATTTATTATATTTGATTATTGGGCAGTTTATAGATGATATTCCAGCCAGGAAACCCGTTTTTATTAAACATGTTAATCAGGAATATATGGGCGGCATCAGTGAAATCAGAAATGTAAAAGAGAATCAGCTGTGGTTGGTCAGCAACAATAAAGTTATCCTTAATGAAGGTAAAGTTGTTCATATTGTTGTTAATGGCCCCCAGAATCACGAAATTGCCACTGCCCACTTTAAGCTTCATCAGCAAATTGCCTCGATGCCCGGGGGAAAAGTAAGTTACCTTGTTATTCTTGATGAGGCCGGTAAATTTTTCCCTGAGGCCAGAAAGATATGGAATGAGATTGGAAACCGGGCCGACACCCGCAAAATTGCTTTTCTTGGTTCGCACCCTGTTGCGAAAGTGCTGGCAGATTTCCTGATGATAGGCGCCGAAAAACCCAAACTGCAATATTTTGATGACAAACAAAGTGCACTGGAATGGTTAGCGTATTAACACTCCCAACAGGCATGATATTAGACAAAACTGAAACTGCAAAACCATGAGCCCAGAAGAAATTTCCGATAATGAAAGGATCAGGGGTTTTATTGCTGCCATAGCCCAGGTAGCTCACGGGAATTATACGGTTCAGTTAGAACTGTCAGGCAGGAATAATATGCTGGATGCGCTGGCAATGGGACTGAACATGATGATTGATGATATTCGTACGGGTATTGCCAATTTTCGGCAGGATGACCAAATCAGGAGAATGGAGGAAGAGCTGCGGGTAGCCCAGGAAAGAGCGGAGGAGAATGAGCGTCTGAAAACGGCTTTTTTGTCAAATATGAGCCATGAGATCCGCACTCCCATGAATGGTATACTCGGGTTTGCCGCGTTGTTAAAAAAGCCCGAGATCACCGGAGAACAGCAGAAGAAATACATCACCATTATTGAGAAAAGCGGTGAACGGATGCTTAACATCATTAATGAGCTGATTGAGATTTCCAAAATAGAGGCAGGCCAGATTGCTGTATCACTGGCACCTGCCAACATTAATGAACAATTTGAATTTATTACCTTTTTTTATCAGAAGGAGGCAGAACGGAAGGGCATTAGGATGAATTTCCAGTGCGGCCTTCCCACAGAACAGGCACTCATCAATACCGACAGGGACAAAATATATACGGTACTGATGAACCTGGTGAAAAATGCCATTAAATTCAGCAATGAGGGCAGGATTGATTTTGGATATGAGAAAAAGGGAAATGTACTTGAGTTTTATGTAAAGGACACCGGGATAGGAATTCCGCCTGAAAAAATCGGGGAGGTATTTAACCGGTTTGTGCAGGCAGACAATAGCATTACCCGTAAATATGAAGGTGCCGGTTTAGGACTTTCCATCTGTAAAGCATACATTGAAATGCTGGGCGGCAGAATCTGGGTTGAATCAACCTATGGAAAAGGATCAGCATTTTATTTCACCATTCCGTATGTCAGCATGTCTGAAGAGTCGGGCATCATCGCTTATAAGACTTCGGGTCAAAACATAAACGAGAGGTCCGAAAAAATGAAGCTGCTGATTGCTGAAGATGATTTGTCGAATGTGTTGTTGCTAACCTCCATCCTGGAGGATTATATCGGCGAATTGTTTCATGTTGGTACCGGTTATGAAGCCATTGAAACCCTGAACAAAGTACCCGACATCGACCTGATGCTGATAGACATTAAAATACCGAAAACAAATGGTTATGAGATTGTGCGCGAAATACGGAAATTCAATAAAGGGGTGGTGATTATTGCACAGAGTGCCTATGCTGTTTCAGGTGAGCGTGAAAAGGCTATTGCAGCCGGATGTAATGATTATATCTCAAAGCCGGTTAATACCGATATATTATTGAACATCGTGCAAAATCAGCGGAGGAAAAAAAGCCCTTCATCACCATCCGAAATCCGGGATCAGTATTTCTGAAGTAAATCCCGAATGGCTACCGAAGCGCAGAAGCATCCGAATACCGGCGGCATATAAGAGATGGTTCCCACAACTGATCGCTTGTTGCTTTCCCCTGTAATTTCGCGTATAGCTTTTCGGCTGACTTCTTCAGGAGAATAAACAACGGTTATTCCTTTATAAACACCTTGCCTGTGAAGGTATTTTCTCACTATACCGGCAAATTTGCAATGGTGTGATTCCGATATGTCACTTATTCTGACTTTTTCAGGCATCAGTTTACCCCCCGATCCCATGGAACTTACCACCCTATAGCCCTTATTTACCGCTCCGGCGAGTAAAAAAACCTTGGGAGTGAGGGTGTCAATGGCATCGACAACATAGTCAAAGCGTTGCTCAAGTATTTCCGCAAAGCGATCTTCCTTAAGGTATTCACCGACAATATGAAGACGAATTCCGGGGTTAATATCCCTTAGCCGGTCGGCCATCACCTGAGCTTTTCCCTTGCCTTCGTTGCTGGATAATGCGACGATCTGGCGGTTACGGTTTGTGGCTGAAACCACATCTCCGTCTATCAGGGTTAGTTCGCCCACACCCGACCGGCAAAGTTGTTCGGCTGCATGGCCGCCTACACCTCCCAATCCTGCAACAAGAATGTGGGCGCCTGTTAGTATCTTCAGATTGTCTGCCCCGATCAGCAATTCAGTGCGGCTAAGCCAATGTTCCATAGTTTAAAGATGAAAGCAGCGTGCGAAATTACCTATAATTTGTTTTTGCAGGCTTTTTATGTCGCAGTTTCTTAAAAAAGCGGCCCTGTCGTATACCTCAGCAATACTGTAACCTGCATCGTCGGTTTCAAGGAATATATGATCCGGGGGTAATTTGTTAAATGTGCGGAAGGCCTTGCTCTCTTCTTTAAACAGCATTATACCAAAAGATACATAACCGTTTTTACGGATAATTTCACGGGCCATGTTTTCGTCGGAATTAAACCAATGAAAAATCCAGGGAATCGATTGGTCCGATTTATTGCGAATGGCCAGAATTTCACTATATGCCTTCACACAATGTATTACAACCGGTCTGCGGTATGTTTCTGCTATTGAAAGATGCTCAAGGAATACTTTTGTTTGCAGTTTGAAATCAATGTTGGTTTTTTTGTCGAGCCCGGTTTCACCAATGGCTATAACCGTATTGTTGTTCATCGCTTTTTCGATGGCCTTTTTTGCCATGGGCCAGCGTTCTTCATTGATATGCCAGGGATGCTCGCCGATTGATTTATAGGCCTCGTTTAAAGTCACAGCATCATCACCCGGAAACACATTCAGCAGCACAATGGTGTCATCAGCCGGAGCATAAGTATGGGTATGAATGTCAATATATTTATTTTGCTCCATGTTTGGCAGGGGTCTATCTGTGTTTCAGTATTTCGTCCTTGATTATTTTCGGAAAGTATTGGTATTCGAGTTCATGTATTTTGGATGCCAGTGTTTCGGGTGTGTCCCCGGGCCCTACAGGGCATGAGGCCTGAAAAATAATGTCACCCCGGTCGTACTCATTGTCCACAAAATGAATGGTTATTCCTGAAAAAGGTTCCCCGGCATCAATAACCGCCTGGTGTACATGATGGCCATACATTCCTTTGCCGCCGTATTTCGGCAGGAGTGCAGGGTGAATATTGATAATCCGGCCCCCGTATTGTCTGGTCATATCAGAAGGGACAAGCCAAAGGAAGCCTGCCAGGATAATCCAATTTATCTGCTTGTCATTCAGGTATTCCATCACCGTTGTCCGGTAATAAAAATCATCACGGTTAAAGACCAGGACCGGCACGTTGAATTTTTTGGCGCGTTCAATAACAAGGGCGTTCTTATTATTGGTACATACGCAGGAAACATTTATCAGAGGCTCATTTGAGAAATTCTGCATAATATTCTCCGCATTGCTTCCGGAGCCCGAGGCAAAAATGGCCAGGTTGTTCATGAGTGTTTTATAGTGCTATATATCAGGTATATATTCTTAGTTATCAATTACGTGCAAGCCCTCTGCCAAAGAAAAGTAAAAATATGTTTGTTTTTTCCTTATTATTGCATTTTCTTTGCACAACATTTTTTAAAAAATTAAAAACAATTAAAATTAGGTATTATGTCAGACATTGCATCTAGAGTAAAAGCGATTATTGTTGACAAATTAGGTGTTGATGAAAGCGAAGTAACCCCTGAGGCCAGTTTCACTAACGACCTTGGTGCTGATTCACTGGATACCGTTGAGCTGATCATGGAATTCGAAAAGGAATTCAATATCGGAATTCCTGATGATGCGGCTGAAAACATTGCCACCGTTGGCGACGCCATTAAGTACATTGATGAGAATGTAAAGAAGTAATTGATCACAAACACTGTCATTTATGGAGTTAAAGCGAGTTGTAGTTACCGGCCTTGGGGCGGTTACTCCTTTAGGTAATAATGTTAGCGACTTCTGGAATAACCTGATAAACGGAGTCAGTGGAGCGGACTTAATTACACGCTTTAATACCGAAAACTTCAAAACCAAATTTGCCTGCGAAGTTAAGAACTTCAATCCCGAAGATTACTTTGACCGGAAAGAACAGAAGAAGTACGATTTATTTACCATTTTTGCTCTGGTGGCTGCCGATCAGGCAGTTAAAGACTCAGGTATCAACCTGGAAACGGTAAATAAAGACAGGGTCGGGGTAATCTTCGGCTCAGGCATTGGCGGATTTAACACTTTTCTCAATGAAGTAAGGGATTACTTCAAAGGGAACGGTGTACCTCGTTTTAATCCGTTTTTTATTCCAAAAATGATTTCGGACATTGCTGCAGGACATATTTCAATGAAGTATGGCTTCAGGGGTCCCAATTATGCCACTGTATCAGCCTGTGCTACAGCTACAAATGCCATTATCGATGCCTATAATCTAATACGATTAGGTAAGGCTGACTTATTTGTTTCGGGTGGTAGCGAGGCCGGTATTTGTGAGCCGGGCATCGGAGGTTTCAATGCCATGCACGCGCTTTCTACCAACAATGAGGAATATAAAACCGCCTCAAGGCCTTTTGACAAAACCCGTGACGGATTTGTAATGGGTGAGGGTGGCGGAGCGCTTATGCTCGAAGAATATGAACATGCGAAAAGCCGTGGTGCTAATATATACGCGGAATTAGTGGGTGGAGGACTATCAGCGGATGCACATCACCTCACTGCTCCTCATCCCGAGGGCATTGGCGCTATGCTGGTAATGAAGAACGCCCTGGAAGATGCCGGAATGAAACCCGAAGATATTGATTACATTAACGTTCATGGTACGGCTACGCCCCTGGGGGACTTATCAGAAACCAAAGCCATCAAGACTGTATTTGGTGAGCATGCATACAAGATTAACATCAGTTCCACAAAGTCGATGACCGGGCATTTGCTTGGCGCCGCAGGTGCTGTTGAAGCTATTGCAGCTATATTGGCCACCAAGAATGACATTATTCCTCCTACGATTAATTTCGTTCATCCCGATGAGGAAATTGACCCAAAACTTAACCTTACTTTCAATAAAGCTCAGAAAAGGGTTGTTAATGCAGCACTGAGCAACACATTTGGATTTGGAGGTCATAATACCTCGGTAATTTTCAGAAAATATTAAGTTTAGCAGTGTTAAAATCGTTCATTCGAACCGATAAGTACCTGTTTACACCCGAGAAAAGTTTTGTCAGGCAACTTAAAAGAATTCTGGGATTCAGGCCCAGGAATTTTAAGTTATACCAGCTTGCCTTTGTGCACAAATCAGCTTCACAATTCATTTTCAATGATACCAAGCTAAACAATGAACGGCTTGAATTCCTGGGTGATGCCATTCTTGACTCCCTTGTTGCAGAATATCTTTTCAGAAGATTCCCTGATAAGGAAGAGGGCTTTCTTACCCAAACCCGTTCGAAACTGGTAAACAGGGATAATCTGAATCACCTTGCCATTAAGCTGGGCATCGGAGAAATGATTGTATCCAAAATGTCACGCGATAACCATAAGTCGGTTTACGGTGATACCCTCGAAGCGCTCATCGGGGCTTTATACCTTGACAAGGGATACGAAAAAACAAAGAAAATTGTGCTCGAAAGAATCATTCAAAGCGATATAAATATCAATCGTTTACTGGCAACTGAAATCGACTTCAAGAGCAGAATCATCGAATGGGGACAAAAAAACAAGAAGTCCGTCAGTTTTACCAGTTTTGAGGAATTCGAAGAACAAAGCAATATGCCGGTTTTTATCACGCATCTTTTTGTTGTTGATGATGTGATTGGCAGGGGAAGTGGCTTTTCAAAAAAGGAATCAGAACAAAATGCCGCCAGGCAGGCTCTACAGATTCTTGAATAACCCGGGGCATTAACTTCCAAAAATCAATCGTTTTTCCTATTTTTGTTCAACCCTCAAATACAGCTCCACTGGTGCCTAATCAAGACATTTATTATGAATTCAGGAGTGCCTGAAAAAAAGAAAACGGTTAAACTGAAGGTTGATGGCCAGTCCAATTTCAAGCTCATCGGAATCTCTTCGCATGAGAATGATTACAGGCTTGTATGGGCAATCAATGAGCATATGAAATTGCAGTTTACCCGCATTGAGAACCTGATCATACACCAGGTTAAACTGCAGTCGGATCTCGAATTTGGCAGGTACCTTTTTCATGATGAGGACCGCTATTTTAAGCTATACCTGATATCCAACCGCTGTCCCGACGGATTTCTGTTTCCCGAAGTTAAAAACATCGATTTTCTGCTGCAGGTAATCGGCGATGTAAGCGAGCAGGAACTCAAAAGTCTAGTTAAAGGCCTTAAGGCTGTTCCTGTAGTTTCTGCCGCATTTGAATTGCCAACGAATAAGCTGAAGGGCGCAGCGAATATCCTGGTTGAATAGTTCCCTGCCTTTTAATTGCCACCAACCTTCTGGGTGGCCAATATCATTTTAACATCAAGGTTGCTTCCTATTTGCAAGACGTCAACCAAATCCTGAATGGTTAAGGATGATTCAGCACGCACTACAATGGTAACATCAGGAAGCTTTGCCTTTATCGAAGCGAGTTCCGGTTCTATGTCCTGAAACAGTATCGGCCTGTCATCGAGGTAATATAATTTTTTGTGCGTGATGGAAAGTGTCATTTGTTTTTTTGCAATCGTCTGGCTGGAATTGGCCTTTGGCAAAAACAACTTAATAACATGAGGATTGGCAAAGGTTGAAACAATTAGAAAGAACAACAGCAAAAAGAACATGATGTCGTTGAGCGAAGCTGTTGCTACCTCTGCTTTAAAATCGTGCCGGCGCTTAATTTTCATACGCTATTTGCTGACAATATTCATAAACTCGAAAGCCTCTTCTTCAACCTGCGAGATAAACTTATCTATTCTCATGTTCAGCATGTGGTAACCGGCAAAAGCAATAATACCTACGATCAATCCGCTTCCGCTGGAGATCATCTTCTCATACAATCCACCTGAAATGATACCGATGCTTATGTTATCGGTAAGGGATATGTTATAGAATATTTTAATAATTCCGGAGATTGTTCCGATAAAGCCGAGCATGGGAGCAATACCGGCAATGAGGCCAAGGTATCCCAAATTTTTACTTACCCGAGCCACTTCGATGTTGCTTGCCGACTCAAGTGCACTTTCGATTTCTTTAGCAGGCTTTCCGATTTTGCCAACCACGCGCCTGAAGATGTTGGCATACGAAGAATTGTCCTGTGCCAGTTGTACTTCAGCAGATTTCAAATCGCCTTTTCTTAAAAGCTCATTGAAATGGGCAACATATCCCGGGTCGATAGCAAGGGTCTTGCTTAAGTCAAGCGATTTTTTGATGATCAGGTATACTGCAACAATAGAAAGCAGAACAATGGGTATTAATATCACGCCTCCTTTAATAAAAAGCTGAAGGAATGAAATTTCGCCCGTTGTTGTTTTGGCTGTGAGTTCCATAGTATATCCCGGGTCGGTTTGTGCAAGCAGTAAAAGGCAGTTAATCATAGGATAGAATTTCAATTTTTTTATTTAACGTAAATTTTTCAGAAAGGCTACAAAAATAATTAAAAGTGTTTCCGGGTTAGCCAACAGGCACAAAATATATAGGCATCAGCAATATGAAATTAACCGGCTTTCCGTTAATCATGGCTGGTTTCCAGGCCGGCATATTTTTAATAGTTTTAACTGCTTCAGCATCCAAAATCGGGTTTATTCCCTTTTCCACTTTAACATCTGTAACATGTCCGGTTTTATTAATGATGAAACTTATAATCACCGTGCCATGGATTTTTTGTTTCATTGCTACAGCAGGATAACGCAAGTTCATCTCAACATATTTTGTGGGGTTACCACCTGTGAATTCAGGGATTCGGTCAAACCTGCCTCCCTGCCCATGTCCGAGCCCCGATAGAAATCCTCCGAAGGCAGTGCTGTCGTTAACAAGGTATCCTGCATCGAGGTCTTCATCGGCAACATCGGGTTTTTCATCCACAGCAGTAAAGGTATCGGATATTGCTTCTTCGCTAACGATAAAATTTCGTACCGGGTTGGCACTCGGCTTTTCGGCCGGGATCTCAACAGGTTCTTCAGTTTTTTCCTTTCCGCCGGAATAGGCATCAATTTCTTCCTGTGACAGCAAGGAGGTTTGTACGGTTTTAAGATAGGGTGAATCACCCTGTATCATATAAATGGTCTCATCTCCTGCTTCTTTAAGAAAAAAGAAATAACCAAGGGTAATTAAGGTAACAAACAAAAGCGAAGCCGAAAACCCGATAGCTAGCCGCAAAGGGTATTTTTTTCTGAGCTGGTAGGAACCATATTCCTTGTTCCTGTTCTCAAAAACCATTTCATCTATGGTATGGCCAGCACCTGTCATTGTTATAAACTTAAAAACGCGTAAAATTATCGATTAGGTACAAATTTCATACAACATTTAGCTAAAACTTGTTAAATCAAAAAGCCCCGTCGATTGACGGGGCGAAATACTTACCCTAACCTTGCTTTGGTTAAAAATGAACACATTCATGTAATCAAAACAACATTTTCGGGGAAGAAAACACTGTTGATTGTATTTATTTGTTTGCATTAGCTAAGTTAATAAACCTCGTTATGAACTAAAACCTTTAACTGTTAAAGATTGTTAAAAACCTTACAGGCAAATTGTTATACAAGTATCTTTGTTTGCATGAGCAAACGGTTAATATGGATTGTCACGGTTTTCATGGGTCTTGCCATGGCGTCCTTGATTCTTGTTCAAGCCTATTGGATAAAAAATGCTGTTATCGTCAAGGAAAAGCAATTCGATCAGTTGATTACACGCTCGATGATCGATATTACCCATGAAATTGAAAAGCTTGAGATTGCTAAAATTTCTGCCCGTATTGTTCAGCCCGTATTCTCCGATTCCACAGCTGCAGTATTGCCGGATGAGGAAAATTCCGACCCCGGCGATGAAGGCATCGCCATTCAGGGCACCGATAAAAGACACCTTAAGGAATGGCTCAAAAACAGGCGTGAATTTGTTGACCGGATTATAGCCACCACCTATTTTGATTCGCCTGACATTGAAAACCGCATAACTTCACCGGAACTGGAAGCTGTTATTCATAAAGTGCTTACCGATTCTGATATCGATATACCTTTTGAGTACACAGTGATCCGCTGGAATAATGATACTGCTTACCGTTCAGCCGGCTTCGATCCTTTTGCCGAAGCCGAGTATTACCGTGTACAACTCTTTCCCAATGAAGCAAGTGTCAATTCCAATTACCTGAAGATCTATTTTCCCGATAAACGCGATTTCCTCTTTGCATCGTTGGGTTACCTTGCCATTTCGTCGTTATTGCTTGCACTCATCATCTTGTTCAGCTTTGCCATTACCGTATTTATTATGTTCAGGCAAAAGCGGCTCTCGGAAATCCGAAGCGATTTCATCAGCAATATGACGCATGAACTAAAAACCCCTATTTCCACCATCTCCCTTGCCTCACAAATGTTGGGGGATAAAAGCATCCCGGTAGAAGTAAAAAATACCGGTCAGATTTCAAAAATTATTACCGAGGAATGTCGCCGGCTTGGCAGCCTGGTTGAAAAAGTACTTCAGACTTCGGTGTTTGATAAGGGCAAACTAAAGCTGAACTTCGATATGGAGAACATGCACGAAATCATTACCGGTGTGGTGGATAATTTTTCGCTGCAGATTAAAAGCCGTAATGGCAGGTTATCCGTCGGACTGAATGCAGAGAATTTCATGGTTAAGGCCGATCATGTCCATATTACCAATGTAATGTCGAATTTGCTCGACAATGCCATAAAATATTGCGACAAGAATCCTGATATAGGGATTTATACACAGAATAAACTTAAGTATGTTGTTATTACTGTTAAAGATAATGGCATAGGTATTTCAAGGAACGACCAGAAGAAGATATTCGAAAAATTTTACCGCGTTCCCACCGGAAACATTCACACTGTTAAGGGATTCGGACTGGGATTGAGTTATGTGAAAATGGTAGTTGAAGAGCATAACGGATTTGTTGAAGTGGAAAGTGAGCTCCACCAGGGCAGTGCTTTTAAGATTTATTTACCATTAATAGAAAATAACAGCCATGCAAAAGATTAAGATTCTTCTTGCCGAAGACGATGAAAATCTGGGAATGTTGCTCAGGGAATACCTTATTGTGAAATCATATGATGCCGATTGGTTTGTTAACGGAGAAAAGGCATATAAGAGCTTTATCAGGAATCATTACGATTTATGCATTCTCGATGTGATGATGCCGGTGAAAGACGGATTTACACTGGCCCGTGAAATCAGGGTTACCAACCCGGATATTCCGATCATTTTTCTGACGGCCAAATCGCTTAAGGAAGACATTATCGAAGGTTTTAAGGCAGGGGCTGATGATTATATCAGCAAACCTTTCAGCATGGAAGAGTTACTGTTTCGTGTAGAGGCGGTGCTTAGGCGAACCAGGAAAGATCTTTCAGCCGCTCCTCAATCGGAATATAAAATAGGCGATTATATGTTTTACCCCAATACCCAAATGTTGAAATACGGCAATACCGAAAACAAGCTTACCACCAAAGAATCTGATTTACTAAAGCTGTTATGTGCAAATAAAAACATGATCCTCGACCGCAATTTTGCATTGAAAACCATCTGGGTCGACGATAATTATTTTAATGCCCGGAGCATGGACGTATATATTGCCAAACTGCGCAAATACCTTAAAGAAGATCCCAAGGTACAGATCATCAATGTGCACGGCAAAGGGTTTAAATTAATTGAATCGTAAGGAGAGGCCGCGACCTGTCCATTCATGCCATAAAAAAAACCCTGCCACACAGCAGGGTTTTTTTTTATTACATCATTCCACCCATTCCACCGGGTCCACCCATTGGCGGAGGAGGATCTTTTTCAGGTTTCTCTGCAACAACACATTCGGTTGACAGGAACATGCCTGCGATGGAAGCTGCATTTTCCAGTGCCACGCGGGCTACCTTGGTAGGATCGATAACTCCGGCTGCAAACAGGGGTTCGAACTTGTCATCCTGTGCATTGTATCCGAAATCAGCTTTACCTTCCTTAATTTTCTGAACAATCACTGAACCTTCCAGGCCTGCATTTTCAACAATCTGGCGGGCAGGTTCTTCGAGTGCCCTTTTAATGATGGCTATACCGGTATTCTGATCTTCATTGGCACCGGTGAGGTTTTCAATTGATTTGATTGCCCTGATGTAAGCAACACCACCACCGGGGATAATACCTTCTTCGACAGCTGCACGTGTAGCACTCAAAGCATCCTCAACACGGGCTTTCTTTTCTTTCATTTCAACTTCGGAAGCAGCTCCTACATAGAGTACGGCAACACCGCCGGCAAGTTTGGCAAGCCTTTCCTGCAGTTTTTCACGGTCATAATCCGAAGTGGTTGACTCCATTTGTGATTTAATCTGTTTGATGCGGCCTTCGATGTTCTTCTTTTCACCAGCACCGTTCACAATGGTTGTATTTTCTTTGTCGATAACCACCTTTTCACATTTGCCAAGCATATCCGGTTTTGCACCATCGAGGGTAAGACCTTTTTCTTCAGAAATAACCACTCCACCGGTAAGAACTGCTATATCCTCAAGCATTTCTTTCCTTCTGTCACCAAAGCCGGGAGCTTTAACTGCAGCAATCTTCAGTGAGCCCCTGAGTTTGTTAACAACCAGGGTTGCCAGTGCTTCACCATCGATATCTTCAGCAATAATGAGCAAAGGACGGCCTTGTTGTGCAATAGGCTCCAGAACCGGCAGCAGGTCCTTCATTGTGGAGACTTTCTTATCAGTGATAAGGATCAAGGCATTTTCAAGCACTGATTCCATCTTGTCAGGATCAGTAATAAAATAGGCTGAAATATACCCACGGTCAAACTGCATACCTTCAACTACGTCAACATGGGTTTCTGTTCCTTTCGCCTCTTCAACAGTAATAACACCTTCTTTTTTAACCTTACCCATAGCTTCAGCAATCAACTTACCAATATTATGGTCATTGTTGGCTGAAATAGCAGCAACCTGTTCAATTTTGGTAATGTCTTCACCAACGGATTGTGATTGTTTTTTAAGGTCTTCGATTACAGCTGTAACTGCCTTATCAATCCCTCTTTTCAAATCCATGGGATTTGCACCTGCGGTCACGTTTTTCAGTCCGACAGTAACAATTGACTGAGCCAAAACGGTAGCAGTGGTAGTTCCATCACCGGCGTCATCATTCGTTTTTGAAGCAACTTCTTTTACCAGTTGTGCTCCGATGTTTTCAAAGTTTTCTTCAAGTTCTATTTCTTTTGCCACGGTTACCCCATCCTTAGTAACCAGGGGAGCACCAAATTTCTTATCAAGAATAACGTTACGGCCTTTCGGACCCAGCGTAACTTTAACTGCGTTGGCCAGTTGGTCAACACCTTTCTTAAGTTGTTCGCGGGCTTCGATATTAAATTTAATCTCTTTAGCTGCCATTTTTCAAAAGTTTATTTATTTGTAGATTATTCAACATAAAGTATATCAGACTGATTCATCAGCAAATAGTCATTTCCTTCAATCGAGAGTTCGGTTCCGGAATATTTGCCATAAAGCACAACATCACCTTCCTTTACAATAACGGGTTCGTCTTTCTTGGGATCGCCAACCTTTACCACCTCACCTTTTTGTGGTTTTTCTTTTGCCGAGTCAGGGATTATAATCCCGCTGGCTGTTTTTTCTTCGGCCGGGAAAGGCTTTATTAAAACCTTGCCTGAATTAACTTTTCCTTTAATATTTGCCATTGTATAATTGATTTTTGAGTTAAACTTCCTATCCAAGGGTTGTAATGCCATTATCGAAATTTATGCCAAATACAAATTTAGTCCTGAATCAATGGATAACTTGACATTATTTCAGTTAAGCCGTTAAGAAAGATACCGGGATGAGTTGAATAAATATCACTAAATCAGGAATATAACATAAAATACGTGTGACCCGGTTAAGACAAAAAAAAGTGTCAGTATTTATGACATACTGACACTTGATGCTTTAATGAAACGATTGTTATTGATCCTCGTCATTCTGGTCGGTTGCCGGAAGGGTTGGATAAGCCGGTATGTTGGTACCCGGATCGTTATAGGTATTTTCCACATCAATAATTTTTGACCGTTGCTGTCCGCCTGTATTGCGTGGAATCATGGTTGCAATGATGCTGAGCAGCACTATCCCGGCTGCAAAACCCCAGGTTGCTTTTTCAATGAAATCTGCCGTGCGTTTTACTCCCATAAACTGGTTGGATGAAGAGAAGCTGGATGCCAGTCCGCCACCTTTTGGATTTTGTACCAATACAATAAGAACAAGCAGAACGCTTACAAAAATGATGATTCCTATTACTAAACCGTACATTGAATTACTATTTATTCGTTAGTTTTTTTATCGCTTCAATTTGAGCCGCAAAGTAATCACTTTTTTCCGGATATTTCAAAATTAATTTTTCGTACGCAAATATGGCTTTGCTGTAATATCCCTGCTTGACATAGATTTTTGCAAGGGTATCGGTAAAAATTCCGTCGTGCTCTTTTACGCTGTCTTCTGATATGTCAACCGGGGGTTTATTGTATTTAAGGGGTTCAATTCTTGGATTAGAAACGATGAATTTATCAATAAGCTCATCGTTATTGGCTGATATATCGGGCGATTGAACCGGTTGCTGTGGTTCTGATCCGGATTTCCCGTTGGTTTGGCCTGGTGGCGCGGTCTCAACCTGGGATTCGGTTTCAAGCTGAAAAATATCGGGGTCCTCAGGGGTGCTTCCATACGTTTTGCTTATGTCAATAGCAATCTCAGGAACCAGTTCGGCCTCATCCGGATCCACGAGTTCAAGCTCCTCCATTTGCAAGCTCAGCAAATTGGATATGTTATCGCGTAAGGTGGGTTGTTTTGTCGTTTCAACTGGTTGTTGTTGTTCCTCAGGCCCGGAAATACCATGTTCGCTGCCTGCATCTGATAGTGCAGCGGTTTCTGTATCCTGTGCCGGGGTTTCGTCTTCGGTGGCAACCATCGGATACAGAAGGGAATACAGGATCTTACGGTCGGGAACGTAAGCCGAGACCGATTCAGCCTCTTTCTGCCAACTTTTGTCGCCATTGACAAACCTGTTCTTTAACAACATCAGGCGGGCTGATTGAAAATAGGGATATTCTTTTATTATATCCTCCAATTTGCCAATGGTATCAGCATTGAGTCCTTTGGAATGAATCATATTTTCAATAAGCGCCTTGGTGTGCATAATTTTTTACCAGTTTACAAAAGCCCTCTTATAAATATCTTCCATCATTAATTCCAAAATATCTTCGGTAAGTTCAGCTTTTACTGTTTCAAAATCACTGTCTACGCTATACAACATAAATCTTGAAAAGCTGCTTTCAAAATCAAGCTCGGGATTTACATTACAGGTATATCTTACCTTTATGGTTATGGTAAACCTGTTTTGTGTAGCCACATCGCCTGCTGCAATCGATGCTGGAACGCTGGGTTCATACCCGGTGATCACAGCTTCAAAATCGTTGTCGGCTGACCCGTTTATCAATACCAGTTTTGAATTTGCACGGATATAATCCTTCAATTGCTCAGTAACCAACTGGCTTAAACCCGGCTCTACAAGCCTTGCCTGGTTTTCTACAAATTGCACAGAATATGTTTTCCCGGGAGGAGTAGCCCCTGTTGCGGAATAGTTGACCGAGAAGCAGGAATAGCTTAATAAACCGGCAACAGTAATCAGTAAAACAGCGGTAAGAAAGGTGTTATTTTTGCAATGCTTCATGAAACTTACTCAATATTGAATTCCTTAATTTTCCGGTATAAAGTCCTTTCCGAAATGCCCAATTCGGCTGCGGCATATTTTCTTTTTCCGCCATGCCTTTCGAGTGCCTTCTTTATTAATTCTATTTCTTTATCCGACAATGATAGTGATTCTTCGATAATTTCCTGCGTATCCTGGATATCATCTATATTATCACGTTCGAATTTCCGGTTTTGTTTTTCTTCGTGCGAAATGGGTTCAATATCGTGAACATATTTCGGAATAAGGTGACCCGGATGTGCTTCACTATCGCCTGATACTTTGGTGATGTTTTCGTGTACCAGTTTCTTAAGGTCATTCATGTCATTCCGCATATCGAACAGAATCTTATACAGAATCTCCCTTTCCGTTGCAAATGTTTTGTGGTCAACATGGTCGAAAACAGCAGGAAGTTTCGATTCCGAATAATCCGGCAGGTAATTGCGAAGCACATCTGCTGTTATTAATCGCTGTTCCTCAATAACGGATATTTGTTCAGCAATGTTTTTAAGCTGCCTGATGTTTCCGGGCCAGCGATAACTGGTCAGAATGTCAGTAGCGTCTTCAGTGAGGTTTATCGAAGGCATACGGTTACGGTCGGCGAAATCAAGTGAAAACTTTCTGAATAACAGATTTATGTCTTCACGCCTGTTCCGTAAGGGCGGCATTTCAATGGGTACACTGCTCAGCCGGTAAAACAAATCTTCACGGAATTTTCCCTGTTGAATGGCATTTTGAATATCAACGTTGGTAGCAGCTATAACCCTTACATTGGTTTTAATTACTTTTGAAGAGCCTACACGAATAAATTCGCCGGTTTCAAGAACCCTTAAAAGGCGCACCTGAGTAGCCAAAGGCAATTCAGCAACCTCATCCAGAAATATCGTTCCTCCGTTCGCTTCCTCAAAATAGCCTTTACGGCTTTCGTATGCCCCGGTAAAAGAGCCTTTTTCATGCCCGAACAACTCCGAGTCGATGGTCCCCTCAGGGATTGCCCCGCAGTTTACAGCTATATAAGTACCATGCTTGCGTGTGCTGAACTGGTGAATGATTTGCGGCATAACTTCTTTTCCCACACCACTTTCACCGGTAACCAGAACCGAAAGATCGGTGGGAGCAACCTGAACAGCAATGTCAATAGCCCTGTTTAAGGCAGGTGAATTGCCAATTATTCCAAATCGTTGTTTTATTTTAATAATGTCAGGACGATCCATGATAATAGTTAAGCTGACAAAATTACAAATTTTTTCGAGAGGGTCGAAATCAGGTGCCTTTTTGTTTACCAATTCGGTTGTCAGAAAGACAAAGCCTCCGGCCGTTTAATGTAAAGGGTAAAAAAGTATATGAAAAAATGTCACGTTGCAGTATTATGCTTTATTAACAGTTTAGCAAACGGTTCTCTTGTAACTATTTTATATGTTAACCGTCATTTTCAAAATCCCATATTTATGACCCTTCTCACAAAAAAAACGTGCTTGTTCGCCTTTTTACTCTCCGTTTATGCTTCATCCTATTCACAGATCCTCAAGGGAAAAATAACCGACAGTAACCATGAACCGGTGCCTTTTGCCGTGGTTTATGATGAAACAACCCTCACCAGCAGCACATGCAACACCGAGGGTTACTTCGAAATCCGCCTGGATCCCGGAAAACATTCTATTGTTATTAAAGCAATGGGGTATTACCAGGTTAAAGAAGAGGTAGTCATTGAGACCGGGGTGGTTACCCGTAATGTTATCCTAAGGGAGCAACCTGTGGATGTTAAAGAGGTTATCATTACGCCGGGCAAAGAGGATCCGGCCTACGCCATTATGCGTAAAGTCATTGCCCGTGCACCTGCTCACCTTGTTGCGGTTAAGGAATACGTTGCGGAAATATACCTGAAAGGGACCATACATGTGGAGAAAATCCCAAAACTTATGACTAACAAGGTTTTAGCCAACGATACACCGCTAAAGTCAGGGGATGTTTTTATGCAGGAGTCGGTTAACCTGGTTACCTTTCATGCTCCCGACAGCTATGAGCAAAAAGTCTTGTCAAGCAATGGCAATTTCCCAAACCAGGGTAGCCAGATTAATCCAATGTCAATGATAAAGTCGAGTTTATATGAATCGGAAATTGACGATTTTATTTCTCCCCTGTCACGCAATGCATTTCGGTATTATCAATATAAATATGAAGGATTTTTCGATGAAGGCGGTGCCGTTATTTTCAAAATCAGGGTTATCCCGAAACGCGACAGCCAGCAATTGATGAAGGGTTACATTTACATTGTGGACAGGCTTTGGTGCCTTCATTCATCAGAGATGGCAATGAGCATGTTTTTTGGCACCATGAATTATTCGGTTATATATTCACCAGTAAAAGGGAATGCCTGGCTTCCCGTAAGTCACCACATTGCGGTTAAAGCTTCCCTGATGGGTGCAAAAGCCGGTTTTACTTACGTAAGTGCTGCAAAATTCACCAATGTTGTATTGAATAGCCAATTGGCCGGCATACAAGCCGTTGACGAGCATACAAGTGACAGCGGGGAAATCCCGGAACCAAAAACCAGGAACCAGAAAGAAATTGAATCGCTTCTGGCTAAGGAAGAACTTACCAATCGGGATATGATTAAGATCGCCGGAAGGATGGCCAGGGAAAACAAAGGCGATACCATCCGAAAAAAGTCATTGGAGATAAAGGAAGAAGACGCCGGGAAGACAACGGTTATTATTGACAGCGGGGCTATGAAAAAAGATACGTTTTACTGGAATACCATCAGGCCTATACCGCTCAGTTCAATTGAATCTGATGCTTTAGGTAAAAGCTTGACCAAAGACATAGCCGCTGACACGGTATCAACGGATAAAGACAGCGCTTCACAAAAAAGATTCCTACATTTTTTAATCAGCGAAACCGGGTTTAACCTGTTTAACAACCGAACCCGGATAGTATATGAGGGACTGATAAACCATAAAAAAATGAACTTCAATACGGTGGATGGCTTTCTTTATAAGCAGACATTCCGGATACAACACAATTTTGATTCTTCGCATTTCCTTAGCATTAATCCCGGTGCTGCCTGGGCTTTCAGCAGGGAGAAACTGATGTGGTGGACAACGGCGGATTATAATTATGCGCCCATGCGGAACGGAACAGTCAGGTTTTATATAGGAAGCCTGTCAGCTGACTACAACGGTGAATCCGGGATAAACAGCATCGTAAATTCTCTTGCTTCACTGGTATTCCGGAGAAATTATCTTAAATTGTATAACCAGGATCTTGTGTATTTGCAGAACAGCATTGAAATAGCAACAGGGCTGAACCTGGTTGCACAGGTTGGATACCGTAAGGCAAATACGTTGGAAAACAACAGTGATTTCTCTTTCTTTTACCGTAAATCAAGGGATTACTCGCCCAACATACCCGGTAGACTTTTGGATAGTCCGGGCAGAAATGTTTACAATGAAGAGGCTTACTGGGATATCACCCTTGATTATACTCCCAGGTACTACTACAAGATTTCCGGAGGGAGGAAACATTACCAGCATTCAGCTTACCCTACATTTTTTATCCGGAACAGGATGGCATTTCCGGGCATTCTCAATAGCACAGCTGATTATATGTATCTGGAGGCAGGCATGCGTCAGCAAATTAACTGGGGCATCATGAATGAGTTTTCGTGGAGCATTAAGGGTGGCATGTTTTTGAATGTTGACAATTTATATGCCATGGACGCCAAATACTTTAATAACCAGAGCTTGCCTGTCATCTTTACCAATGCAAAAGGCGCGTTCAGGTTACTTTCTTTTTACCGCTATGCGGTTACCGATAAGTATGCCGAAGCGCATGCCCAATACGCTGCACCCTATCTGCTGATAAAGCAGCTGCCGTTTTTAAGCAATAAGCTTTGGGATGAGAACCTTCACCTGAATTATCTTGCTGGCGGGGGTGGATTTCATTACTGGGAAGTGGGTTACAGCGTTGGAAGAATTTTTATGATTGCCAATATCGGGATTTTTGCCGGTTTCGATAAAGACCGGTATAAATCGTGGGGCGTCCAGCTAAGTTTGGGGCTTTAATTCTTTTTTCATACTTTTCTCCAACCAAAAGATAAATGATGAATGGCTGAGCTGAAATTTATTGGTATAATTCCTGCACGGTACGCATCCTCGCGGTTTCCGGGAAAGCCTTTGGCTGATATTAAAGGTAAGCCCATGATCAGGCGGGTTTATGAACAGGCTTCCAAGGCTTTTGAAAATGTGTATGTGGCAACCGATGACAACCGTATTGAGTCCGCTGTAAAGGCATTCGGGGGAAAAGTGGTAATGACTTCCCCTCACCATAAAAGCGGTACCGACCGGTGTGCCGAGGCTGTGGATATTGTTGAAAGCAATGAACGCAAGCGATTTGATGTTGTCCTTAATATTCAGGGCGACGAACCCTTTATTGATCCGGAACAATTAAAGCAGGTTTCTGCCTGTTTTGATGAGAAAAATACACAAATTGCATCCCTGGTTAAGGCAATACATTCGCCGGATGATTTGTTCGACCCTAACCGTCCCAAGGTCGTTTTAAATGCCCGGCATGAAGCCGTTTACTTCAGCAGGTCGGTTGTTCCTTACATAAGGGGAGTTCAGGAAAAGGAATGGATCAGCCGTCATCAGTTTTATATGCACATTGGCCTCTATGGCTTTCGAAGGGATATACTTCCGGAACTAACCCGGCTGAGCCAATCACCCCTTGAACTGGCTGAATCACTTGAACAACTCAGGTGGATTGAAAATGGCTTCAGGATAAAAATGCGCATCACCGAATTTGAAAGTTTCGGGATCGACACCCCGGATGACCTGCTTCGACTGAACTTTTAAATCATCTTATACCGTCGGCCTTTTGAAGAATATATTGCCGGATTATACCGGCTATCTCATCTTTCGGCCCGGAGGGAGGGATTTTATCAAGTATTTTTTGTGCATAATTGTGCTTTAGGATCAGCCTGAATGTTGCAGGGAAGTTCATGTCATATATCCAGCTTAACCTTAATAACCTGTAATCGTTCATCGACACTGCACCCGATCCGATGGTGGTGCCGGCACGAAAACATTCATGAAAGTCCCGGGGCACATTATATGCTGTTCCGGGATGGTCATTGTCCAGTATCTTGAACACGATGTTCATCATGGAAAGGGTTTTCCAGATATCAACCTTATCGGCATCCCGTATAAGCTTTGAAAAAAGGAGAAGCCTTCCGTTGAGATTTTTGCCAAGTTTGTGGATGTTGTGGTTTCTGACAGCGTCCAGAACAAGTGCCACATGATCATCATCCAATATTCCATTAAAAAATTGCAGCTTTTTTAAAATATCAATGCCTAAACCGGCATGGTTTACCGATACACTGTCATCAAATGTGCGGTATGTCATAAACTGTTCATGCCGGCCAATGTCATGTACAAGTCCGATGATCTTCGCCAGGATAATATCCTCTTTTGACAGGCCTGTTTCACGGGCAATAAACTGTATATTGGATATAACACGATAAGTGTGTTTTATTTTGAAATCGACATGTTCCAGTATATAAGGGTCGGTAATGTTTAACAACCTTACATAGTTTTTGTAACGCTGGTTTAACTGGTTATACGTGTGTGATGAAATCATAGGAGAACTGTTTGATAAGAATTCACTAATGTCAGGAATATTTAGTTATGTGCTTCTTTTCATGAGCATACCTGACACTTTGTCGGTAATAATGAAAGCGGCCCCTGTGTTGGAACCGACGTAAGATAATGCTTTTTGTGCAGCTTCTTTAATCAGGGCTGAACCCGGTAATAGCTTATTTTGCAGCAGGTCTTTCAGGTCACTGTATGAATTAACCGGGAGTGCCGCTCCTATAGCCGCCATACCAACTGCTTCGCGAAACTTCCGGTAATTAGGGCCAAATATCACCGGAATACCATATACAGCTGCTTCAAGAATATTATGTATGCCCTTGCCAAAGCCCCCGCCTATATAGGCTATATTACCATACCGGTAAATGGAGGACAGCATGCCAATATTGTCAATGATCAATACCTTGAAAGAACGCACATTATCAACTGACGCCTTTGAAAATGTGATCGCATTTTGCCTTAATGCTGCAGTGAGGGTTTGAATGTGAGCGGGACTGATTTCATGGGGTGCCAGAACAAATTTCATATCCAAAGACGACTCATCAATGTACCTGCATAGTATTTCTTCGTCACCAGGCCATGTACTTCCGGCTACGAGGCAAAAGTGGTTTTTTACAAACGACTCAACGATGGCAATGTCTTTGGCTTTTTCAGCAATTTCTTTAACCCTGTCAAAACGGGTATCGCCTGAAATACTGCAATTATGGATGTGGTTATTATTAAGTAAGGTAAGGGAGTCAGCATCCTGCACAAAAATATGTTTAAAGTGTTTCAGCTGGTTAATATACCATCTTCCATACCATTTGAAGAAGGCTTGTGAAGGCCTGAATATTGCCGATACCAGGTAAACCGGAATACCAGCCCGGGTGAGTTGGCTGAGGTAATTGTACCAGAATTCATACTTGATAAAGAAAACCACATCGGGATTGATTATTTGAATGAATTTACGGGCGTTTCTTTTGGTATCAAGCGGCAGATAGGTGACCAGATTTGCACGGGGATCCTTTTTTCTGTTTTCATATCCCGAGGGGGAAAAAAATGTGACAATTATATTGCAGGAGGGATAACGTTTTTTCATTGCTTCCATTACCGGTATACCTTGCTCAAATTCACCCAGCGATGCAGCATGAAACCATAACCTTAACCCTGAAGCCGGCTGCCATGCTTTGATTTTTTCTACCCAGTTCCGGCGGCCTTTGACCCAGCGTTGTGCCTTTTTGTTAAACAAAGAGGCTATCAGCACGACACTGTAAAAGATATGAATTGCGAAAGAATACAAGAAGTTCATGCGGCAATTATTTCAAAACAAAAACAACATTGTGTTAAACTTTATCAGCAGAAAAATGTTAAAGATTTAATATTATTTAGAACAATTATAAATAAAAAGATAATAGTAAACAATAAAAATTCAATATTATGGCCTTCGAATTACCAAAATTGGGATATGACTATGCTGCGTTGGAACCACACATTGATGCACGCACCATGGAAATTCACTACACAAAGCATCACCAGGCATATGTAAACAATCTGAACAATGCAGTTACCGGTAATGAACTGCAAAGCAAAAGCCTGGAGGAACTGCTCAGCACGGTGTCAAAGCTTCCTGCCGCAGTGCGCAACAATGGCGGAGGGCATTACAACCACACCTTCTTCTGGCGGGTTATTTCACCGGGTGGATCAGGCAAACCAACCGGAAGTATAGCTGATGCCATCGACAGGTATTTTGGTTCGTTTGAGAAATTCAGAGAAACATTTACCAATGCGGCGATGACAAGATTTGGATCGGGATGGGCATGGCTGGTACAGGTAAACGGTGAGCTTAAGGTCACTTCCACTGCCAACCAGGACAATCCTCTGATGGACATATCCGAAGTACGCGGTAACCCGGTTTTGGGGGTCGATGTTTGGGAGCATGCCTATTATCTGAAGTATCAGAACCGCAGAAATGAATACCTTGAAGCCTTCTGGAATGTCGTTAACTGGGATGAGGTAGCCAGGCGGTTAAAATAAAAGGGAAAAAGGATCATACCGCTTGTCTGTTTTTTATCGGGAAATCTTAAACAAGAGCATCGGTAAATTTTGTATCTTGTAGGTTTAATTTTTTAAACCTACGTATCATGCCATTTGAATTGCCTAAACTTCCGTATGCAGCCGATGCTCTTGAACCTGTGATTTCCAGGCAAACCATAGATTACCATTATGGTAAGCATCATCAGGCCTACATAACCAACCTGAACAGTCTTATTGCCGGTACAGGTTTTGAAAATGCCACCCTCGACGAAATAGTGAAGGGTGCTGACGGCCCTATTTTCAATAATGGTGCCCAGGTTTGGAATCATACTTTTTATTTCAGCAGTTTTACGCCCAAAGGTACGGGAAAACCGACGGGCAGTCTGGCATCAGCCATTGATCAAACTTTCGGCAGCTTTGATGCCTTCAAAGAGCAGTTTTCAAAATCGGCTGTTACATTATTCGGTTCCGGATGGGCCTGGTTGTCAAAGAATGCCGATGGATCCCTGGTAATCACCCAGGAGGTTAATGCAGGCAATCCATTGAAAAAAGGCCTTGTGCCCCTGCTTACTTTCGATGTGTGGGAACATGCGTATTATCTGGATTACCAAAATAAAAGACCTGATTATGTACAGGCTTTATGGGGAATCCTTGACTGGGAGGTAATCGGAAAACGTTTTTGAATCAGAAAGTAAACCCAAAGTTTAAATACCAGGTAATATCCTTGTCCCTGTTGTTGTCAGCAAGGAATACCGACAAAGGTCCCAGTGGGGTTTTATAGGTTATTCCTGTGCCATAGCCAAAGTAAAACGAGTCCGATCGTGGATCCATAGCATTGTCCAGTATATTTTGGACATTATTCCCTGTCGACAAGGCATTTAACAATACTTCAAGTTGAAAGTTCCGGTATAGCCTGTAGTTAAGCCCAAATTTTACTTTAATAAAATTGGTTGCCACTACTTCGGCCAGGTTAAAGCCAACCAGGGGAATATGTTTTCGCCGGATATTGTTTTTATGGCCTCCGGCATAAAAATGGTCAGCCGAAATGTACTCGTCAGAGCTCAGGCCCAGGGATAAACCGGTGTTCAGGCAGAGTCGCGGGCCCAGGGGACTATAATTGTCGATGCCCAAAAGAATGGTGCCTATGGAGTTCAGTGAGTTTTCGTTTGCTATGGTATCCGAAAGGTATTTCACATGAAGGTAAGGTTCATATATGCCGGTGGCATCAAAGGTAATGAAGGAGCCTTCAAAGGGGTACATTATATCGTTCAGGGTATTTAACCGGTAACTGGCATTAAGTCCGAATCCCGAATAGCCATAACTTTTGAAGTTGAACTCGTCGGGATAGAGTGTTTGCATTGATTTATTAGGAAAAACAGCGGCGTTTTGGAAAATCAACCCTATTCCCGTTTGCTGGTTAAGCCCCATATTGCGTTTAGCAGAGAGTTCTCCGGTAATCCTGTTTTGTCTGAAATAACCCACTTCATCACCGCCCAGATAACCGGGAATAAAGTTTGCCTCATAATAAACCTGTACACCGACAAGGGTATTCATTCGCTTTCCCGTATACTTGCGGTAATATCCGCTAAACTGGGGGAATTCACTCAAATCAACAACGGTTGTCAGGCGTGTTCCCGATATCAGCAAATTACTCGCGGTATAATTAAGGATAAGGCCTGCACCATAAAAATTGTCATAGTGCATAGAAACTTTGAAGGAAGCGGGCGGTTTTTCCCTGGCATTCATTACAAGGTGGAAGCCCGGTCCCTCCTTTTTGAAATAATAGGTTAATTTGTTGAAATATTGCGTTCCGAACAGCCTTTCAATACTTTCCTGCAATTCCTGTTTGGTAAGGTAAGCGTATTCCTCTATGTTAAGTTTTCCGTATACCAGGCTCTGGTCATAGTAATTAAGCTTGTTGACGGTTACCCGGGTTATGAATATGCTATCGATTTCCTTGAGGGGTGCAGGCTTCTGCCGGATACCAAATTGATTGAGGCTGTCGGAAAGCCTCCTGAGTTGGTCAAGCTTCTCACGGGCGGCCAGCTCCCCCGCTTTTTCAATATACACACCATTGTTAAAATCAGCTGAAGTATAGCCGGTAAGATCTGGGATGATAAGGATATCCACTTTTTTGGCCTGATCACGTGAATCGAAGATGCCGTATGTACCAGCCGAGCGTCCTAAAATTTTTGCAAGCGAATTCAGGTCTTCGGGTTTTACCTGGTCCTCAAAACCAGTATACACACCAATGACGATATCAGCGCCCATTTCAATAACTTCATCCACGGGAAAATTGCGAATTACCCCACCATCAACCACTACCCTCGAACTGTCGAGTATTACCGGCGTGAAAACACTTGGGATAGCCATGCTGGCCCGCATTGCCAGGGCAAGGTCGCCTTTCATAAAATTGACTATTTCTCCTTGAATGATCTCTGTGCCAACACACCTGAAGGGATAAGGAAACTGATCAAAAGAATCAATCCCTGCGGTCCGCCAGGTTAAACCCGAAAGCAACATGCCCAGGTTTTGGCCTTCGAGTACTCCGGAAGGGAGCATAACTTTCCCGTTCCTGATGGGAAGCTCAGCAAAATACCTGTTGTATTCATGTTTTTCATCGAGTGCAACGTTCCGTAGCGGAACAATGTCGGACAGAAGTACAGGCCAGTCCACACTGGCATTAAGGTTTGACAGGTCATCTGCAGAATAGCCAATGGCATAAAGACCACCCATAATGCTCCCCATGCTTGTTCCGCTGATATAGTCGGGTACTATTCCAGCTTCCTCAAGCACTTTGAGCACCCCTATATGAGCCAGTCCTTTTGCCCCTCCGCCACTTAAAACCAATCCAACTTTAGGGCGCCGGGCATTTTGTTCCTGGGCAGCCGAAAATCCGGGAATCAATAATAAAGCAATGAGTGCAGGCAATATAATATTGCATGAGCTAAACCTGAACATAAAAAAATTTTTGCAGAACTAATCTTTCCTGTACATATGAATGAATCCCGATTTGGTGTAAATTTTCCCGGGGTCTCCATCCACTGCTTCAAGGGTATAAAAGTATACGCCTGACTTTAACTTATCACCCGAAGCGGTTTCACCGTTCCAGGCTATTGCGGAGCCTTCCATCTCATATACAAGTACTCCCGTGCGGCTGTATATCCTTATCCGCAGAACAACCGAACTGTTGCTTTGAATAATAAAGAAGTTGTTGACATCATCATCTCCACCCGGGGTAAAAACGTTTGGAATTTCTATTTCCTCCATAACAACAATATCTTCCGTAGCGATACCTTCACATCCGTTTTCATCGGTAATGGTCAGACTTACTGAAAACGTATCTTCCCTTGGAAACGTAATGTCCTGGTTTTCTCCTGTTCGTGGCGCAAACTCCTCAATATTCCATGTAAATGTATAATCATGGGCTGCAGTATCCAATAAGGCGGTAGACTCAAACTGATAATAGTAAAATGACTGGGTAGGCCTTGCATACGAAAAGCGAGCTTCAGGGCCTGGCGGATGCACCAGTATATAGTCGGGCTTAACTATCCATTCCTCGCCTCCATTATCAAAATTAAGGACCAGCGTAGGATCGTATTCACCTTCGGTAAAAATTACCGGGTCAGGATCCGATGAATTGCTGGTAAAGCCGTTGCCAAAAGACCAATAATAGGTATCAATGGTATCGATGGTTGCTGTTGATATAAAATTGAATTGCACTGTCAATGGAGAGCAGCCTTCGGTTGCACTGACGCCGAAGTCATATTGGCCCCTTACCGGCAATGACAGAAAAAGGAAGATTGCAAGAAATATATTGAAGGTTTTGCAGGACCGCACTTTATAAGTTATTCAGGATTAATTACCGCACTAATTTATAACTATTCACGACTTCTTTTACAAAAACACCGATAAACAGGCATTTTTTCCACCGAATAAAAATACTAAAAAATTGATGTCTACTCATTGTTAATAACTTAAAAGAAATCAACACCTGTAAATAACTTTAACGCATTCTGAAAATAAAGGATACACGGATCTTTAGTATTTTTGCCTTTATTACTGCCACACCTGATGAGACAATACCTTAATCTGCTGCAACATGTACTTGAAAGCGGCACGGAAAAAAGCGACAGAACAGGAACCGGAACGATAAGCGTTTTTGGTTACCAAATGCGGTTTGATTTGGCTGAAGGCTTTCCGCTGATGACCACCAAGAAACTTCACCTACGATCAATAATACACGAATTGTTATGGTTTCTTAAGGGCGATACCAACATAAAGTACCTTAATGATAATAAAGTTACCATTTGGGATGACTGGGCCGATAAGGACGGTAACCTGGGGCACATTTATGGCTTTCAGTGGCGCAGCTGGCCCGGTTATAACGGGGAGTCCATTGATCAGATTGCCGGCGTGATTCATTCCATTAAAAACAATCCCGATTCACGCAGGCATATTGTCAGCGCATGGAATGCAGGTGATCTCGCAAACATGGCCCTGCCCCCCTGTCATGTTCTTTTTCAGTTTTATGTTTCGAAGGGAAAATTGTCCTGTCAACTTTACCAGCGCAGCGCAGACATCTTTCTTGGCGTACCATTCAATATTGCATCTTATGCTTTGCTTACACTGATGATAGCAAAGGTTACGGGCCTGCAGCCGGGTGACTTTATCCATACCCTGGGCGATGCTCATATTTACAACAACCATGTTAACCAGGTAAAGATTCAGTTAAGCCGTGAGCCGCGTTTATTGCCAACAATGCGATTGAATCAGGACATCACGGATATTCATCAGTTTACTTTCGACAGTTTTGTTCTGGAGGGATACGACCCGCATCCGCATATTAAAGGAGATATTTCGGTGTAATGATTAGCCTTATGAAAGAAATTTCCATCATTGTTGCCATCACTGAAGACATGGGAATCGGAAAGGACAACCGGTTGCTCTGCCATATACCCGGTGATCTGCCTCGCTTCCGTAGGATAACAACAGGCCATACGGTTATTATGGGGAAAAATACATACCTGTCTTTACCCTCCCGGCCCCTTAAAAATCGCCGGAACATTGTTATTTCAGATAATAAGGATGATTTCTTCGAAGGTTGCCTGGTGGTTCATTCTATTGAAGCTGCTATGAAATTGTGCGATGATGACAAAGAAAACTTTGTTATTGGAGGCGCATCGGTTTACCGTCAGTTTTTACCCTTTGCTTCAAAACTTTACCTGACCCTTGTACACCGTAAGTTCGATGCCGATACTTTTTTCCCGGCAATTAACCATGAAGAGTGGAATGAATTGTCACGGGAAAGGCCGGTCATTCCCGGTGAATCGGATTTGGATTTCGAATATGTGGTATTGGAAAGAAAAAAAGTATCTTTAATACCTTAACCTCAATTCCTAAGACTATGAATAAAAGAAGAATTCTCCTTATTGCCTGTTCGCTTTTTCTTTTTTCAACCGTATTTTGCCAGGCTGATAAAATAATTGGCATTTGGGTTCCTGCCAAGGGAACATCACAGGTTAGAATCTTTAAAGCCACAAACGGTAAATATTATGGAAAGGTGGAATGGCTCGAAACGGAAAAGGATAAACTGGATGTGAACAATCCCGATCCGGCTCAGCGCAATAAGAAGATCCAGGGACTTATGATACTGAAGGATTTTTCGTACAACGCTGACAAGAAAAGGTGGGAAGGCGGAACAGTATACGACCCTGATAATGGCAAAACATATGATTGCTTTATGTGGTTTGACGGCGACGACAATACCATGACACTGAAAGGGTATGTTTTAGGAATGAAGTTTGTAGGCAGGGCAGAGGACTGGAAAAGGGAATCCGAATTAAGAAAATAGGCATTCACTGTTTATCCGGTTTTTTGCGTACTTCATTTTACATTTTTTTCTGTTCATCAATAAAATTTAACCCTACATACTGTAATTCGTTTTTAAGTTAGAAACACTACTAACAACAAACGTTACAGTCATGAAGTGGTATTTGCTCTTATTTGTTTTGCTATCCTTTTCCTGTAACAGCCGCATAACAGTCACCGAGGAAGATATTGGTGCAGATATGCTTTATGAGAAGGAAAGCTATAAACCATACTCGGGTATATGTATCGTTACATACAACCACACCGACCTGGTGAAAGAACAGTTTACCTTTAAGAAAGGTGTGTTGCACGGTGAATCGCTCTCATGGTATAAAAACGGAAAATTAAGAAGGAAAGGATACTACCATAAAGGGCAAATCTCCGGAAAATGGACATTTTTTGATGAAGATGGAAACCAAACCATCGAAGCCAATTACAAGCAAGATATCCTTCATGGATCATATATATCATTATATTCCAACGGCCGGATAAAGGAAAAAGGACAATTTGACGGTAATAAACCCAGGGGCAAGTGGGTAATGTACGATCAGAACGGTCACCTCATCAGTTCCACAACGCATTGATGCTTTGTATTTCTTGAATATAGATATCATTTTCAATGTTATATAAGTAAAAAATCAAGCTTTATACAGCATGATTTCTGCTTGTGTTTTATTAAAAAATAAAACTATATTTACCAAGCGATCAGGTTATTAACCGTTATACAAGCCATGTTGAAACTCACCAGGCAAATCTCTTCTTTTCTGCGCTGCCTTACCTGTTTGTTGCTGGTTTTTACAACTCCTGTTTTATCACAAGTTCCTGAGTTTCGATTCAAGCACCTGAAGGTAGAGGACGGATTGTCCCATAGCACTGTCCGAACTATCCTGCAGGACAGGATGGGCTTTATGTGGTTCGGTACCAATATAGGCGTAAATAAATATGATGGCCGTGAATTCGTTGTGTATAAATTCAACGCTGAGGACACGCTTGGCTTGCCTTCCAATTTTATAAGTGAAATATTCGAAGACAGTTACGGAATTCTTTGGGTAGGCACTTTTTACAATGGATTGAGCAGGCTGGTGAGAGATAAAGATTACTTCAGGAATTATGCCCATGATAAAAACGATTCTGCTTCAATAAGCAACAACAACATAAGGGAATTTTTTGAGGATTCGCAAAAGAACCTTTGGATTGGTACAGCCGGTGGCGGATTATTATTGTACAACCGAGAACGTGATAATTTTACCACTCTTTTAAACGATTCAGTATCAGGCAATGGCATTGGCAGCAATTATATAACTGGGATTGCCGAAGACAAGAAAGGTTTTCTCTGGCTTGCTTCGCCGGAAGGGGTGCTCACCAGGTTCGATCCTGTTACCCGAACGGGCAAGACGTTTCATTTATATCCCGACAATGTAACTGACCGGCTGACTACAACCTTTGGAATGGTATATGTGGATTCTGAAGACAATGTATGGTGCGGCTCCGAAATAGGGCTGTTCCGGTATGACCAGGCTACCGGCAAGCTATTGCATTTTGTAAAAGGAAAAACGAACCGGAATCTCAACGAAAATGCCATAAGCGATATACTTGAAGTGGGAAATGGAATATTTCTTATTTCAACCGATCATGGCGGCCTCAACATTTATAATAAGAAAACCGGAATTTTCAGCTACCATACCCATTCTGCCAATAACCCCGCTTCAATAAGCAACGATCAGGTATATACCATTTACCGGTCGCCCAATGGAATAATATGGATAGGCTGCTATCATGGAGGAGTGAATATTTGCGATCCGGGCTCCAAAAAATTCCTGAACAAAACGGATTTGCCCCTGAAGGAGGGCAGGTTCACCAATGGTTCGGTATTTACCATTTGTGAGGATTCAGACAGAAAGATATGGTTTGGTTATGACGGTGAAGGCATTGATGTTTATGATCCGATTAAACAAAAGGTCAGTCATATTTCAGCCGGCAACAGTTCTGCCTCCATTCAAAGCAACAGTGTGGTTGAGATTTATAAGTCGCGAAATGGTGATATCTGGATTGGTACTTACCTTAAGGGATTATCTATTTACCGGCCTTCAACCGGAAAATACACCCATCATATATATGATGCTAAAAACCCGGATGGCATTGGAGGAAATAATGTATGGTCGGTATATGAAGACTCACGCGGGTATTTTTGGTTAGGCTTCCATGGAAACGGCGTTGACCGTTATGATCCAAAAACCGGGACCTTCACCCATTACAAAAATAGCGCAAACAACGCGTCAAGCCTTGTAAATAACGATGTATATGATTTTGCCGAGGACAAAAACGGAAATATCTGGGTAGGAACCAGAAACGGATTAAGTATGTATGACAGGGTTGCTGACGGCTTTGTCAATTATGTTTCCGGTTCGGGAAAAAACAACATGTCTGGCAATTGCGTGTATGATATCTGTATAGGAAGGGATGGTGCCTTGTGGATTGGGACAGACCATGCCCTTAATCGTTTTGATCCGTCAACCAAAACCTTCAGTCATTTTACCGAGGCTGACGGACTGAGTGGAAGTGCCGTACAATCGATGATCTTTGACCAGCATGATATATTATGGATATCTACCAACAAAGGCGTATGCCGGTTTGATATCAGGAAAGAGGAGTTCAGAAATTATGACATTGCTGATGGATTACTGAATAATGAATTTAACTATGTTTCGGTGTTGCGTTCCTATGACGGGAAGATCTTCTTTGGCAGCAAAAGCGGATTTAACTTTTTCACGCCGGATAGTGTCATAGATAACCCCTACGTTCCCCCGGTTTATTTTACCAGGCTGGTTGTAAACAACGGATTGGTAAATCCCAGGCACCATGCCGATATACTGGACAGGCACATCAACCTGGAAGATGAGATTAAGCTTTCATCGAAATTATCATCTTTTACCCTGGGTTTCGCCGCGCTTAATTTTACCAATCCGGAGAAAAATCAATATGCCTATAAACTGGAGGGCTTTGATGAAGACTGGGTTTATATCGGGAACAAAAATGAAGCCAGCTATACCAATCTGAATCCCGGGAAGTATGTGTTCAGGGTAAAAGGTTCAAACAACGACAGAAAATGGAATGAAACCGGGGCATTGCTTAAAATAACGATTTTACCTCCGTGGTGGAAGACAACTGCATTCAGTGTTTCATTAAGTCTGCTCGTAGCAGGGTTGCTGTTTATGGGCTATAAAATGAGAACAGAGTTTTTCAGGAATCAGCAAAAAAAGCTTTTGCTGCTGGTGAAGGAACGAACTTTTCAACTCGAAGAAGTTGCCGTAGCCCTTGAGGAAAAACAGGAAGAAATCAATTCCCAGAATGAAAAGCTGATGTCGCAACGTGATGAGTTGGAGTGGAATTTCAAAGTCCTCGCAGAGCAACAGGAAAAGATACTTGACCAAAACCGGGAACTGGACATGCACAGGAACAGGCTGGAAAGCCTCGTTGAAGAGCGTACCAGGGAACTCATCCAGGCTAAAAACAAGGCCGAAGAATCCGATAAGCTGAAATCCTCGTTTTTAGCCAATCTATCACATGAAATACGAACACCCCTTAATGCCATACTTGGGTTTTCTTCACTGTTGGGCGAAAAGAGCCTCAGCGATCAGGAGCGTGAAGAGTATAACCGGATCATACAGGGCAGCAGCAATACACTGCTCGAATTGATCAGCGATATTCTTGATATCTCGAAAATTGAGGCAGGACAACTCGAGCTGAATATGCAGGAAGTATCGGTTGAATCACTCCTGGCCGATGTGGCGGGTATTTTTGCCATGTTTATGAACCGGGATGACCTGGGATCAAACAAGGATGTTGAACTTAGGGTAAACATGAGCGATGAAGTAAGGAACCTGCATTTTATTTCCGACAACCTCAGGTTAAACCAGATACTTACAAATCTTATCAACAATGCAGTAAAGTTTACCGCCAAAGGTTACATTGAAGTAGGGTGCTCCAAGGTATCCAACGCAGAGATGCTTGAATTTTATGTGAGGGATACCGGTATTGGCGTTAAAAAAGAGAACCAGGAGCTCATTTTTGAACGTTTCCGGAAGCTTGAAGATGACAAAAAGCAACTGCACCGGGGTACCGGCCTGGGTTTGGCCATTTCTTTCCAATTGGTGAATCTGCTTGGGGGGAGCATGTGGCTGCATTCCAAACCGGGTGAAGGATCAACTTTTTATTTCACCATACCATTAATTGGTACACAGTCTGTTTATAAGCTGAAACCCAAAAACAGTGAGCCCGAAGAAATCCCTGACTACCGGAATTGTACCATCCTGGTTGCAGAGGATGACCTGGCCAATTTTAACTATATTGACAAGTTGCTGAAAAAAGCAAATGCCAACGTGTTGCGTGCCGAAGACGGGAAGCAGGCACTACAAATGGTTCTGAACATCCCTGATATCAAAATAATCCTTATGGACATAAAAATGCCTGTAATGGATGGGATTGAAACGCTGCATGAAATCAGAAGTAGAAATATAAGCATACCCGTGGTTGCACAAACTGCTTACGCACTTGCTGAAGAAATTGTGAAACTGAAAAAAGAAGGTTTTGATGAATACATTTCAAAACCGATTCAACGTCCTATCCTTTATGGTATACTGAATAAGTATATCTGAAATGCGCCGGATCTAGTATCCGATGGTTTTTATTAACCTGCCTACCTGCACCTGATCATTCAATTCAAGGTTGTTCAGAATGGACAGTTCATTCATCTGGTTTTCAGGAATTCCCATAGTTTTCAGCGCATTTGCAAACGATCCCGTACGGGGAATCTTTTTTATGATGATTTTCTTCGGTTTTACATTCAGCTTTGAACCTTCGGTTAGTTTCGAAAAGCCATTCATCGTTAAGCCAAAAGCCCCGAAATACACGTTAAAATCTTCATCCGTTGACACTCCGTGGAATACATAATAGGCATTGTCATACTGAATGAAATTGGAAACTACCAGGTTGGTCTGTGTTTGACCGGTTGCCTGGTCCTGTATGTTTTGTTGGGATATCGTTGTTATGGCAGGCATTCCGTTAACAGTCGAATTTTTAGTTTCCTGCGGTGTAAGTTGCAACTGTTGCAATGTATTTGAAGCTGCCTCCTGCAGGCTGTTGCCCTGAGCCAGGGTGAAAACCATAAGTGCCCTGCCGTCAGCCGGTGCAATATTCACCTGCGATGGCTGGTTTTCCAATTGCCATCCTGCCGGGAAAGGAAACTTGAATTTAAGTACGGGATGGTAAAAGGTATTTCCTTCAACAAATCCCTGCCGTGGGTCATCACCATAAATAAGCCCGTCAATCATTGCCAGGTACGATTCACTATTCACTTTATAGGCTGGCAGTTTTAAGCTGTCCTGCCAGGCTTTTGCCATTTGATGAACCTTGTTGTAACGGTCCCCCGGATCGGGATGCGTTGACAAAAATGTTGGAATACCTTCCTGGCCCGAAGCCATGTTCATTCGTTGCAAAACATTGAAAAAGTCTGCCATCTTGTGAGCATCATACCCGATTTTTGAAGCATATTCAACACCCAGCTGATCGGATTGATTTTCGTCGTCACGGCTGAATTTCAAAAACAGCAATTGCATTCCCTGCATGGCATATTCTGCATATTGGGCGAATTTTTGTGAAGCCATAAGGCCACCAACAAGCAAGAGCTGGCCAATTTGCTGTTTGCTTTGCTGGCTGGCAGAGTGACGTGCGGCAACATGCCCCATCTCGTGCCCGAGCACACCCACGAGTTCAGCTTCACTGTTAAAATGGGCGAGTATTCCCCGGGTAAAATAGATGTAGCCGCCCGGAACCGCAAAAGCATTGACAACCGGGGAATCGATGAGACGCACATGGTACTCAACTTTTGACCTGTGGGAGATTTGACCCATTGCCGTTGCTTTTTCCTGAGCAAATGCAAGTATCTTATCGTTTTTGTATTCACCCATGGTGGCCAGTACCTGAGGATCGTACGAGGCCCCCAATTGTGCTTCCTGGGCTTCGGACATAAGCATAATTTGCTTTTTTCCGGTTACCGGATTAATTGCACAGGAAATAACTACCAGCAAAATCGAAAACAGAAAAGCAATCTTTTCAGTAATAGTCATTGGTTTCATACGGTTATAAATAATTGTAAACGAGAATGGTTAAACATTTAGATAGCCCCATGGTTCAATGGGTGTAATTACACAGAATACTACCCCTGAAGTTAAACAAAACCACCAATTATTGCATTACACTTTATCAATAATTTACCAAGTGATTGAAAATGAATAGAGTGACTTTTTTTTGGCTTTTATTTTAAAAACATTAAAAGATAATTAAATTTGCGCTCCCATATGGTGGTCGTAGCTCAGTTGGTTAGAGCGCCAGATTGTGGCTCTGGAGGTCGCCGGTTCGAGCCCGGTCTTCCACCCGTGTAAAGGGTGTCTTCTGTGAAACAGCTTTGCAGAACGATGCCCTTTTCTTATTATAAATTAGGTATTTTTATCAGGTAGGTGCTATAAAAACTATTCGTATTTTTAACCACATTCCAAAACTTTCTCATGGCTGACCTGGAAAAATATTTTGCACCATTCAGAGCGCAGATCATAGGAAACGATGCCACATTCATTTCACCCTATGGATTACAGAAAATAAGCTATTTTGATTGGATTGCCGGCGGAAGGTTATATAAGCCAATCGAAGAAAAGATTACCGGAGTATTTGGTCCCTTTATTGCCAACACGCATACCGAAACCAGTGAAACGGGTAACCGGATGACGCTGTGTTACAAGTATGCCCATGAGTTTATTAAAAAGCAGGTAAATGCAGGTCCTGAAGATATCATTATCACCGCGGGTTCAGGAATGACCATGGTTGTGAATAAGCTACAGAGGATTCTGAGTTTACGTTGTGGGAATAAACGCAAAAAAAACAGCTTTGAGGATATCAATGACCGGCCTGTGGTATTTATCACCCACATGGAACATCATTCCAACCAGACTTCATGGTATGAAACCGATGCCGAGGTTGTAATGATTCCGCCCTCCGGTGATCTTCTTGTTGATACCGGGTCTTTGCGTGAGGTACTGGCGAAATACAGCAACAGAAAATTCAAGATCGGGGCTTTTACCGCATGTTCCAATGTTACCGGTATTATCACCCCGTATTATGAGATGGCTGCTATTATGCATGAAAACGGAGGGCTATGCTTCATTGATTTCGCCGCTTCTGCACCTTATGTTGAAATAAATATGCATCCGGCCGATCCTATGCAAAAACTGGATGCCATTTATTTTTCGCCGCATAAATTTCTTGGTGGGCCAGGGTCTTCAGGCGTTCTTATATTTGACAGGTCGATTTACCAATCCGATATTCCTGATGATCCCGGTGGAGGAACTGTAGATTGGACAAACCCATGGGGAGAGTATAAATACGTGGATGATATTGAAGCCCGGGAGGATGGCGGAACCCCCGGATTTTTACAGGCTTTTCGTGCTGCACTTGCCATGGAACTGAAGGCTTGCATGGGCATAGACAAGATCATGAACCGCGAGCATCAGTTAACCGCACTTTTGTTGAAGGAACTCAGTCAAATCCCGGGGATCAGCATACTTGCAGGCGAGCATTGCCACCGTCTTGGAATCATTTCTTTTTACCATACACGCATACATTTCAACCTGATCGTTAAACTTCTCAGCGACCGTTTTGGAATACAGGTGAGGGGAGGATGCGTATGTGCAGGAACCTATGGACATTTTTTACTTCAGGTTGATCACGAGAAGTCACATAAGATAACCGAGAAAATAAACCATGGCGATTTATCGGAAAAGCCTGGATGGGTTAGAATTTCGCTGCATCCTGTTATGCGTGATGATGAAGTGCTGTTTTTGATCAGCGCCCTGAAAGCCATTATCCGGAATATCGAGGAATGGAAAAAAGACTATATTTACAACCCCAAAAAAAATGAATTTCAACACCGTTCGCAGCCTGCAGCGCAAGAATGGTTGCAAGAATGGTTTAAATTGTAAAAGAAATGAAGCCAATCGAAGTAAATGACAAGCAAACGGTAAGGGCCTTTTTGGATACCCCAAAGGTTTTGTATAAGCATGATCCAAATTGGACTTGTCCGCTCGATATGGAAATTGAAAATACGTTTAATCCTTCAAAGAATTCATCTTTGCAGCACGGAGCAGCGCGCCGGTGGATATTAAGGGACGTGAACGGAGAACTGATCGGAAGAATTGCCGCTTTTTATGATAAGCATAAGGCAGTTCAAAATGCACAAACTACAGGCGGCATCGGTTTTTTTGAATGCATAAATGATCAAAAAGCCGCTGATTTGCTGTTTGATACCGCAAAAAACTGGCTTCAGGGCGAAGGCATGGAAGCCATGGACGGTCCGGTAAATTTTGGAGAAAATTTCGTTAACTGGGGTCTGCTGGTTGAAGGTTTTGTTCCCCAGGGTTATGGAATGCCGTATAATTTTCCCTATTATAAAGCATTGTTTGAAAACTATGGCTTTAAAACCTATTTTGAGCAATACAGCTATCACGATAATTTCTCGAATCCTTATCCCGAACAAATGCGCAATTTCGGAGAAAGGTTTTGGCGCAAACCAGACTATTCATTCCGGCAGTTTGAGATGAAGAATGCTGAAGTGTTCCTGAAGGATCTTGTAATGATGTATAACAAAATATGGGCTGATTTTCTTGAAAATTATACACCCCTGGAATATAATGACATCTACAATATCTTTCAGGATGCACGCGCCATATTGGACGAAAGATTTATCTGGTTTGGTTATCACAAGAACCAGCCGATAGGTTTTCTTATCGTATTCCCCGATGTTAACCAGGCTTTGCGAAAACTAAAAAATGGCAAACTAAACCTGGTGAATATTATTAAACTGCTGTATTATAAAAAACGTGCAATAACAAGGGGAAGGTTGTTGCTGTCGGGCGTAATACCTGAGTTTCAACGCACAGGAGTGGTAGGAGGAATATATATTAAAGTCACCGATGCCATGCGTAAAGCCGGTTATGAAGAGCTTGAATTATCATGGGTTGGCGATTACAACCATACGGTTAATCGTATGTATGCGCAATTTGGCGCAACCAAGGGCAAAACCCATATTACTTACAGGTATTTATTTGATCCTCATGCCCCTTTTGAACGTTTCAACAACCTTAGCAATAAATTCGCGAAAGACAGGAAAAATGAATAGAAAGTTTTGAAGTTTTAAAATGATTGTTTATTTTTGCAGCCCAATTGGAATTATCGATTAAAGATTAATAAAATGAAAAAAGGAATTCATCCTGAAAGTTATAGGCTGGTTGCCTTCAGGGACATGTCGAATGGTCACACTTTTCTTACAAAGTCAACGGCCTCGTCAAAGGAAACGGTAACACTTGAGGATGGTAAAGAGTATCCGCTGATCAAGCTTGAAATCTCCAATACCTCGCACCCGTTTTATACCGGTAAGATGAAGCTGGTTGATACTGCAGGACGTGTTGATAAGTTTATGAACCGTTACAAAAGCCATTACGACAAGAAAAAACAGTAATTGAGGTTGTTTTTGTTCGATATAATCCGACTCCGTTTTCACTCAAATGAGAACGGAGTTTTTATTTTAATAAGGCATCCGGCAATCATTCTTTCACGTATATTTGCATAACACATTAATAATCATCATGTCGGATAATAATCGCAATTACATATTGTTTGATGATAACCACAGGGACCATCTGTTACCGCTTACGTTTATCAGGCCTGTAGCTGAAATAAGGGTTGGAATCCTTACCATTCGCGAAAAGTGGGAAAAATGGCTTAATGCCAAAACAACATTCCTTACCCTGGACTACCTTACAGAGAAATATCCCGCAAACATTACCGATAACAATGTTCTGATCAATGGATCGGTAACACCCAATGCTGATATCCTGATGGAAATCCTCTCACTTAAAAAAGGTGAAATCCTTGTAAGTGAAAATACCCTGATTGCAGGTTACATTGATGCAACGGCAGTGAATGATTTTGACGGGAGCGCCCCCCGGGGAGTGCTTGTAAAAAAAGCCAGCGCGAAGTTTAACCGTATCGAAAAGCTCTGGAATATATACCGTACCAATGGCGAAGAAATAAGGTCGGATTACCAATTGCTTACCGCAAACAGGCGTTCGGCCGAGGTTAATTCTACCAATAACCTCATGAATGCCGATGAAATTTTTATTGAGGAAGGGGCTTCCCTTGATTTCGTTACCATAAACGCAAATCCGGGTCCGGTTTACATAGGCAGGGACACAACCATAATGGAAGGTACGCATATTCGCGGCCCATTTGGCCTATGTGAAGGGGCAATTATGAAAATGGGCACAAAAATTTATGGTCCAACCACCGTTGGGCCTTATTCCAAAGTTGGTGGCGAGATTACCAATTCAGTCATTCTGGGCCATTCCAACAAAGTTCATGAAGGCTACATGGGGAACTCGGTAATTGGCGAATGGTGCAACATTGGAGCCGGATCAAATACATCCAACCTTAAGAACAATTATACGTTAGTGAAATTGTGGAACTATGCCCTGGGAAAATTTGAAGATACCGATTTACAGTATTGCGGACTATTTATGGGTGATTTTGCCCGGTGTGGCATCAATACGATGTTTAATACCGGAACGGTGGTAGGGTTATCATCCAACATATACGGCCCGGGTTACCCCGGTAATTTTATACCTTCATTTTCGTGGGGAGGAGCGCTGGGCTATGAAACCTTCAGGCTTGACAAGGCAATTGAAACCATTGAGACCATTATGAGAATCAATAAGATAACGCTGAGCGACGTCGACCGCAACATACTTGAAAAAGTCTTTAAGTTAACCGGACGCTATCGGAAAACAATTTGAACCATGGCATGGAGATTGCTTGCGTATTCCCTGATAATTTGAGGTAGGGCAACTGACAAATTGTCTATTTTTTTGTTAAATTTTACAGGAGGAAAAGATTTTTATGAGTCAAATTCAGGATAAAAAGATAACCAGAATGATTTTATCGTCACCTGTTAATGAAGATGCAGATTTTATACCGTTGATCAGTGAAGAGGATGAAGAAAGCATTTCTTTAACCAACGTTCCCGATATATTACCAATACTGCCTTTAAGGAATACCGTTTTATTTCCGGGAGTCATCATTCCCATAACCGTGGGGAGGGAAAAATCCATGCGCCTGGTAAGGGATATTTACCAGAAAACCAAAACAATCGGAACTGTTGCGCAAAAGGATCCCAATGTAGATGATCCTGAGCCCGGCGAAATGTATAATATAGGAACACTGGCGCAGATATTGCGCATCCTTGAAATGCCCGATGGTTCCACCTCCGTGATAATCCAGGGTAAACGCCGGTTTGTCATTAAGGAAATGGTGTCAACCGAGCCCTATTATATGGCCAGGGTTTCGCCGCTTGATGACATAAAGCCACGCCGGAAAGATCATGAATTTGAGGCTATAGTTGGTTCACTCAAGGACTTGTCACTGAAAATCATTAAACTCTCCAGCAACATACCGCCGGAAACTTCTTTTGCCGTAAAAAACATCGAAAGCTCCGCCTTTCTCATCAACTTCATCAGTTCAAACAGTGATATCCGCATGCATGAGAAGCAGCATTTGCTGGAACAGAATAACCTCAAAAAAAGGGCGACTGCACTGCTGCAGTATTTGTCACGCGAGGTTCAAATGCTCGAACTCAAGCACGATATCCAGACCAAGGTAAAAATTGATATGGATCAGCAGCAGCGGGAGTATTTCCTGCATCAGCAAATGAAGACCATACAGGATGAATTGGGTGGCAATCCTATAGAACAGGAAATCGAGGAGCTTAAAAACAGGGCTAAAAAGAAGAAATGGAGCAAGGAAGTTGACCAGTCTTTTTTGAAGGAAGTTGATAAATTAAACCGGCTTAATCCTGCCACCGGGGAATATTCTGTACAGTTAAATTATCTGCAAACATTGCTGGAATTGCCCTGGAATGAGTATACCAGGGACAACTTTGATCTGAAGAGAGCCCAGCGAATTCTCGATAAGGACCATTTCGGACTGGAGAAAGTTAAGGACCGGATTATTGAGCATCTGGCAGTGCTTAAGCTTAAAGGTGACATGAAGTCACCCATTGTTTGCTTATACGGACCTCCGGGAGTAGGTAAAACGTCGCTCGGCAAATCTGTTGCTAAGGCCTTGAACCGTAAATACATAAGAATGTCATTGGGAGGACTGCATGATGAAGCTGAAATACGCGGCCACCGGAAGACTTATATTGGAGCCATGCCCGGAAGAATTATTCAAAGCCTGCGCAAGGCAAAATCATCCAATCCCGTTTTTGTTCTTGATGAGATAGATAAGGTGGGAAAGGACTTCCATGGCGATCCTTCATCAGCCCTGCTTGAGGTGCTTGACCCGGAACAAAACAACGCGTTTTATGATAATTTCGTAGAGCATGAATTCGACTTGTCCAAGGTATTGTTCATTGCAACGGCAAATACGACAAGTACGATCAGCCCTGCCCTTCTCGACAGGATGGAGCTTATCAATGTGAGCGGCTATATTATTGAGGAAAAGGTTGAAATTGCACGAAGACATTTGCTTCCCAAAGAATTAAAGAACCACGGGTTAGGCACAGATGCCATCAAAGTGTCTAAAAAGCTTTTCGAATATATGATCGAGAATTATACCCATGAATCCGGGGTGAGAGAACTTGATAAAACGCTGGCAAAACTGGTAAGGGTAATAGCAAGGAAAGTAGCCATTGGTGATGCTTACAATAAGACGCTTACGGTAAAAGATATAGAGGATATACTGGGTGTTCCCCGGTATATTAAGGACAAATACCAGGGCAATGAATTTGCCGGAGTAGTGACCGGACTTGCCTGGACAGCGGTAGGAGGTGAGATTCTTTTTGTCGAAACCAGCCTGAGTAAAGGGAAAGGAAACCTTACCCTCACCGGGAACCTTGGGGATGTTATGAAGGAATCCGCCGTAATCGCCATGGAGTATATTAAGTCGCATAGCGATTTGCTCCAGCTGAATCCGGAAATTTTTGAAAAGTGGAATGTGCATATACATGTTCCCGAAGGTGCTATTCCCAAGGATGGTCCATCGGCTGGTGTTACCATGGCCACTTCAATAGCCTCTGCATTAACACAAAGAAAGGTGAAGAAAAATCTGGCCATGACGGGAGAGATTACCTTACGCGGAAGGGTGCTTCCGGTAGGAGGCATAAAGGAAAAGATTCTGGCCGCAAAAAGGGCCGATATCAGCGAAATTGTTCTTTCTGAGGAGAACAGGAAAGACATAAAAGAAATAAACGAGATTTACCTGAAAGGCCTGAAATTCCACTATGTTAATAATATAATGCAGGTATTTGAAAATGCACTGTTAAATGACAGAGTGAATAATCCTATGAATATCGCCTGATACCGGTATAATACGTTCATTTACCGAATTATGGTATTTAACAATGCTGAATTGCCCTTTCTTTACACCGTAAATCTAAAACTATATGAAAATGGCACCAGGACTTTTTTGGGGAGTATTGCTGGTATTAATCGGTCTGGCAGCAATCTTCAGGGTATTGTTTGATGTCAACTTGTTTGGCGTATTGTTTGCCTTCTTCCTCATATTTGTCGGAGTAAGCATGTTGGTTGGAAAACCATGGATGTTTCGCATACACAAAGAAGAAAATGTAAATATGTTTGAGGAGCGGTCCATTACCGATCAGCCAAAGGACAATGCAGAGTATAATGTAATTTTCGGACGGTCGGTATACGATTTCAGAAACATCACATTTCCGGATAACGAGCCAATTCGCATAAAGGTCAATACCGTTTTCGGTAATTCGGTTATAAGGATAAGCAAAAACACACCGGTTAAGATTAAGTCTGATGCAGTGTTTGCAGGGGCTACCATGCCGGATGGAAATACAGTAGCCTTTGGTTCAATTCAGTTCAGCACCGATACCTTTGGTGTAGCCCTTAACCAGCTCATCATAGATGCTCCCGTTGTATTTGGTGCTTTACAGGTAAAAGCAGAATAATTCAGTTCTGACCATACCCCGCCGGACTACCCTTTTTCAGGTGATCTGAATCACCATAAGATGTACTACAGTGATTGCCAAAAAAAGTAAACTATATTCTGTATGTTTACATCATGAAACAATTCAGCATAAACATGTCGAACGATAAAATAAAAATTGCTGTTTTTCCGGGATCTTTTGATCCTTTTACCATTGGTCATGAATCGGTAGTGCGAAGAGCGCTGGATATGTTTGATAAGGTGATCGTAGGCATTGGATTCAATACCACAAAATCACGGTTTTTCCCTATCGAGAGAAGTGCGCAGGAAATCAGAAATGTGTTTAAGGATACCAACGGCAGGGTGGAAGTAAAGATTTTTAAGGGCCTTACCATCGACTTTTGTCGTAGTGAGCATTCGCGATACATACTCAGGGGGCTTCGAACTGCAGCCGATTTTGAGTATGAGCGTGCCATAGCCCAGACAAATAAAGCCATGTATCCTGAAATTGAAACGGTTTTTCTGCTTACGCTTCCCGAACATACCCATGTCAATTCATCCATCATCCGTGAAATCATAAAACAGGGCGGTGACGCCAGTTTGTTTGTCCCTCTGAATTTTAAGCTTGATAATAAGCAATGATGCTAAGAATTGTCCTGGTTGTTGGCTTTTTTATGGCAGGAATATACCTGGCAGATGGGGCTGGCGAAATTACCATCCGCGGTAAAGCACCTTCCTATGGAGGTAAACAGCTTACTTTTTATCAAACTGCTGACTGGATTACAGGATCTGAAGAGGCAGTCGGGAACTGCATGGTTTCTGATTCAGGTGATTTCTATCTTACCATTCCCCTTGAAAAGACTGTCCAATTACACCTGTACCCTGGCATATACCTGGCCTACTTTTTTGCAGAGCCCGGAAAAACATATGAATTGATCCTGCCAGAATACAGGGAAAAGTCTGCCGAAGACTTGCTGAATCCTTACTTTGAGCCGGTTGAAATTCATCTGGGACTTGCCAATTTCAGCAGTACCGACCTTAACATGCTCATCATGATGTTCGACGATACGTTTATTCCCTATTATGACAAGCATGTTAACAGTATTTACCTGAAACCGGACTTTGAAAAGCTTGCCGAAGACATTGCCCAAATGGAAAAACCTTTTGCTGAATATGATCATGCATACTTCCGCAATTACAGAAAATATCATTATGGCGTGCTGAAAATGCTTGCTAACCAGCAGCGGGTGCAAAGCATTTCAGACGAGTATTTTAACAACCAACCGGTATTGTACAACAATGTGGCTTATGCTGATTTATTCAACCAGGTCTTCCACAAATATTTTGTCTTTTTTTCAAGGACCACGGTGGGCAGGAAAATTTTCGACGACATTAATACCAGGGGCAGTTATGAAGAATTAAGGAAAACACTTTCCCTCTCAACCAATTTTAGTAATGACACACTTACTGAACTCGTTGTTTTAAAACAGGTGCATGATGAATTCTATGGTTCCCAATTCTCCCGCAGCGGGCTTCTAAGAGTTCTGGATTCCCTTGCGGCAGGAACCACAATTGAGGATCATAAGAAGTTTGCGCAAATTATCAGAAAGAAGATTACGCGGCTTCAGCCGGGATATGAGCCCCCGTACTTTGAACTCAGGGATATTGACGGCAAACTTGTGAAATTAAGCGATTTCAGGGGAAAGTATGTTTACCTGAATTTCTGTACCTGCCAGAGTTACACCTGCCTCAATGAGTTTAATATGCTGGCCTCTTTGCATCAAAAGCATCATAAATACCTTACCATAGTTACCATATCCACCGATCCCCAGGAAGAGGTTCTGCGTCAGTTCCTCAGCAAAAATAAATATGACTGGCAGTTCTTATATTATGACGAGCAGCCGGAAATACTGAAGGAATATGACATACGTGCGTTTCCTTCCTATTTTTTAATTGGCCCCGATGGCAAACTTATTCATTCCCCAGCCGTTTCACCGGCGGAAAATTTCGAGCAACAGCTATTTGAAGTAATGAAATCGAGGGGTGATTTAAACAAGCCCTGAGTATTTCAGTACATCCATAATGGCCGGGAAGGTATTGCCTGACAGCTGTTTTATTTCCTCTTTTGATATCCACTTTATTTCGGTAATGTCTTCCTCGGCTTCAGGAACAGGAACTTCTTTACCGGTGTACAGCATATCATACCAGCTGGTTCTTTTCAGAATCTTTTGATCGTCTATGTAATAGCAATGATATGTAGACATGAGCGGGGATATGATGGATATTCCATGAAGCCCTGTTTCTTCGGTAACCTCACGCAATGCTGCATCTTCAATGGTTTCATTTTTGTTCACTTTGCCTTTTGGAAGGTCCCATTTACCGCGCCTTTTTATGATAAGGAATTTTCCTTCTGAATTCCTGACAAGTCCGCCTCCTGCATACACCTGCTGAAAACATGATTTGAACCGTTCACGAAGTTCCTCAATGTCATGATGAAATACAAACAGCGATTCAATCTGCCTGAGGTCCCAGTAGAAATCAAGCAATTCCTTGAGTTCGCTTACATTGCGATATTTATAAAACAGTCCATGCCTTATCTGGAAATTTCTGATAAAGTCGTCGGTAAGCAGGACAATCCGCTCGTTGAAAAAAACTTTGTACATTTACGGCATGAATAATTATGATAAAACAATAGCCGCACTTCTTCTTCAGTGTAATGCGATAAAACTCAGTCCGGACAAGCCTTTCAATTGGGCCTCGGGATGGAAATCACCCATTTACTGTGATAACCGTAAAACGCTGGCATACCCTGAAATAAGAAATACAATCAAAATTAGCTTTGCCGGATTAATAAAAGAAAAGTATTTATCAACAGAGGCAATTGCCGGTGTGGCAACAGGAGCTATTGCGCAAGGCGCCATGGTAGCTGATTTAATGGGGCTGCCATTTATGTATGTTCGGTCGGAAGCCAAGGGGCATGGACTCGAAAACCTTATTGAGGGTGAACCAAAAGAAGGACAAAAGGTTGTTGTTATAGAGGATCTGATATCAACAGGCGGCAGCAGTTTAAAGGCCGTAAAGGCACTGAAGGATAAGGGATGTGATGTGCTGGGTATGGTTGCCATATTTACCTATGGTTTTCAAAAGGCTGAGGAAGGTTTTAAATCGGCCAGCTGTCCTTTATTTACCCTGAGTAATTATGAAGCCCTCATTGAACTGGCATTAAAAACAGGTTATATCGGGCAGCATCATCTCGAAACCCTTAAGGATTGGCGAAAATCGCCTGAAACCTGGAAACAATAAATGATTTACTGTTTATGATAAGCCTTGATAGCCGAAGAGGAATTGCAAAGGGAAATGCTTCCCGGGTGTTTAACTACATCGCTGATTTCAGAAATTTTGCGGGCCTTTTACCGCAGGAGAAGTTAAACGAAGTTGACATCACGGAAAATACCATCTTATTCGAGATGACCGGATTGGGAAGGATAGGCCTGACCATTGCCGAAAAGTATCCCAATTCTTTATTGGTCGTGAAACCTGTTGAGGGGACTTCTGCCGATTTTACCATACACATGCATATTGAAGAAAAAACACCCCAGACTTCGGAGGTCTTTGTACATCTTGATGCCAACCTGAATATGTTTATTGAAATGATGGCACGCGCACCACTTCAACGCTTCCTTGACCTTATGATGGACAAGGTTGAAACCATTGACTTCAATGCATAGTATCTAGCGGTCCTTCATACGGTGAAGGGTAATTTCCCTGAACCCGTAGCTGGAAATTTTACCATTGCGTTTTAGTACCATTAGTTCACCGGAATCCGCTACATCTGTTATCCTTCCTTCAAACCTGTCGTGAGCATCTGAAAACTGGTGCCATTCATTAAGCCCGAAAAGTGAATTCAGGTATGTGGTTCTTACGATTCCCAAACGATTTTCATATATAAGGTTAAGATGTTCAGATAGTTTGCCAAATAAAGGCCTGTGTAAATCCTGTAATGTAAAATACCTGCCCGTTACCATTCTGATGGAAACTGCCTCCGGCAGTTCAGCCGGAAACTTCTCCTGGTTAACATTGATCCCGATACCTGCAATGGTTGTTCGCAGGTACTCACCCATAATGGTGTTTTCAATAAGAACGCCGGCAATTTTTTTATGGTTAACCAATAAATCATTGGGCCATTTTATGGCAACATTGTCGCACAGTGTGGAAATAAAATCTGTAAGTGCATTGGCAATGGCCATTGAAATGTAATATTGCTTGTCTGCTTTAAGAAAAGCGGGTTTAAGAATAACGGAAAACAATAAATTGTCTCCGGCCTCGCTTAACCACTGATTTCCACCCTGGCCTTTACCCTGTGTTTGATAATCTGCCAAAATTACAGTGCCATCCTGAATTTCCTTCCTGATCAGTTGAGCAGCATAAAGGTTGGTTGAATCAACGGAAGTCAAATGGATTAAGGTTTCGCCGATGCTGATATGTTTAACCATAATAATTGGTTAGTGCTTTATGATTAATTCACTAGTTTGGTATTGAAATTGCTAATAAATTTAGCGTATTTGTGATAAAATAAGAAATGGCGTGGAATTCGGCTTCAACCATTTTATTCATTATTTTTGCTCTGTAAAAGATTATGACGCTTGGCAAAAGATAAATTACTGCATTATATCATTGAAGGATTATTAGAAAAGAAGGCTATTGAAATTATCCAGATAAACTTAGCGTCACTGGATTATATGCCATGTGAAAATTTTGTTATTTGTCATGGCGATTCAGTTACACAAGTCAGGGCATTGGCAGATTCAGTAGAAGATAAACTGGCAGAAAAATTAAAGATCAGGGTATCTCACAGGGAAGGGGTTGAAAACGCACAATGGATATTGCTGGATTATGGAAATGCAGTGGTTCATATTTTTCTGAAAGAAGCACGGGACTATTACAAACTCGAAGAATTGTGGGGTGATGCAGAAATCACCATGATAAAAGACGAATAAAAAGGAGATAATATATAATGGAAGAAAATAGCAGGGACATAAAGCAACAAAACGAGGAAAACGGTAAAGGAAACAAAAACGGGCCTAAATCAAACGGTAACAATACACCGGGAAATAAAAAGCCGCGTTTTAATTCAATGTGGATTTATGCGTTGATTGGTGTTTCCATAGTACTGATTTTTCTCTTTGATTCAAACCAGGGGCCTGTTTCAATCGATTGGAAATTCTTTCAGAACGAATTATTGCTGAAAGGTGAAATTGAAAAAATACAGGTGGTAAATGAGCAATATGCCCAGATTTACATAAAGGCAGATAAACTTGAACAGCCTAAGCATCAAAAGAACTTCAGCAAGGGATTCAATGCATTTACCAAGACAGGTCCGCATTATACCATGACCATTGGCTCTAATGAGTGGTTTACCAAAAAACTCGATGAATCCCAAACGGGACTGTCCGAAGCCGAAAAAATATATCCTGAATTCATTCGCAAACGTTCATTCAGCGATACGTTGTATATATTACTGCCGCTTGTATTGCTTGTGGCCATATATATGTTCATTTTCCGCAGAATGAGCGGCGGAGGAGGCGGAGCGGGAGGGACGAATATATTCAATGTGGGAAAATCGAAAGCCAGGATATTTGACAAAGATGAGAATATAAGGCTCGATTTTAAGGATGTAGCCGGCCTCGAAGAAGCCAAAATGGAAGTTAAGGAAATTGTTGATTTTCTTAAAAAGCCCAAGAAGTATACCGATCTTGGCGGCAAAATTCCCAAGGGTGCATTATTGGTTGGCCCTCCGGGTACCGGCAAAACCCTGCTGGCCAAAGCTGTAGCCGGCGAAGCACACGTTCCCTTCTTTTCACTTTCGGGTTCCGACTTTGTTGAAATGTTTGTGGGTGTTGGTGCTTCACGTGTAAGGGATTTGTTTAAGCAGGCAAAGGAAAAGGCACCTTGCATCGTGTTTATTGACGAGATTGATGCCATTGGCCGGGCAAGAGGGAGAAATCCCAATATGGGCGCCAATGATGAACGTGAGAATACATTAAACCAATTGTTGACCGAAATGGATGGCTTTGCCTCCAATGCCGGTGTTATTATTCTGGCGGCCACTAACAGGGCTGACATACTTGATAAGGCTTTGCTCAGGGCCGGCCGGTTCGATCGTCAGATATACGTGGAACTTCCCGATCTGAATGAGCGTAAGGAAATTTTTAAGGTGCATCTGCGACCCATAAAATACGACAAGGATCTTGATATTGATTTTCTTGCAAGGCAAACACCGGGCTTTTCAGGAGCCGATATTGCCAACGTATGTAACGAGTCTGCGCTAATCGCGGCACGCAGGAATAAAAAAGTGGTTCAGCGTCAGGATTTTCTTGATGCGGTTGACCGGATTGTCGGCGGACTCGAAAAGAAGAACAAAATTATTACGGTTGATGAAAAGAAAACCATTGCCTATCATGAGGCCGGACATGCCACAGTAAGCTGGATGCTTGAGCATGCAAGCCCATTGGTAAAGGTAACTATTATTCCAAGGGGAAAATCACTTGGAGCGGCCTGGTATTTGCCCGAGGAAAGACAAATTACCACCCGCGATCAGCTATTGGAAGAAATGACTGCTACACTTGGAGGAAGGGCAGCTGAACAAATAACCTTCGGTAAACTTTCCACAGGTGCGCTGAATGATTTGGAAAGGGTTACCAAACAAGCGTATGCCATGGTTACGTATTTTGGATTGAGTGAGAAACTAGGCCATATCAGTTTTTATGACTCTACCGGACAAAACGATTACTCTTTTCAGCGGCCTTATAGCGACAGAACAGCAGAATTAATTGATGACGAGGCAAAGAAAATTATCGATGAGCAATACAAACATGCACTGGCGATATTAAAAGAAAACAAGGCAGGTTTGGAACAACTTGCGCAACAATTGCTTGAAAAAGAGGTGATTTTCACTGAAGATCTTGAAAAGATTTTCGGAAAACGCAAGTTTGCTGCTCATGAAAACATAGAAAGTGAAAAAAGCAGTAAAGTCAAGAAAGTTACTGAAACTGATAGTGAAGAAACTGAAAAAGCAGCAAGTTGAATAACCTGTTTCAACGGACCATTTCAGGAGTAGTTTACCTGGCAGTAATAATCGGATCCTTTTTCCTGGGTAAATATACGTATGGCGCGGTTTTTCTTATTGCCGGGCTGTTATGCCTGATGGAATATTACCGTATAGCCGGGCTTGACATTTATTCGGCCTCAGGTATGCTTGGCATCGTATCGGCCGTTATAGTTTTTTGTGTTTCCTTTTTTACAGGAGCCGGTATCATCAGTATCAATTATCTCTTTGTGCTGACCTTATTGCCATTTATAGCCTTTATCATGGCTTTGTATTCATCCGGTATGACGGAAACGCTCCCCAGGGTATTCTTTGGTTTGCTGTATATTATTGTACCCTTGTCCCTTTTACATGGGATCGTATTTCCGGAAGTCAATGCAAATCATTTCACCCACCGGATAGCCCTTGGGATGCTCACTTTAATATGGATAAACGACACAGGGGCTTATGTAACAGGAATAAGTGCGGGGCGTCATAAACTTTTTCCCCGCGTATCTCCAAAAAAATCATGGGAAGGACTCGCCGGCGGAACGATATTTACCATGGGAGCGGCCTTATTTATGCACCGGATTATGGGAATACTTGCCGTTCAGGACTGGATGGTCATAGGCCTTATAGTAAGTGTTTTTGGCGTGTTTGGCGACCTGGCAGAGTCATTGATGAAACGCAACGCAAACATAAAAGATTCAGGCGAACTCATTCCCGGGCATGGTGGAGTGCTCGACCGTTTTGATTCTTTGCTGTTTGTTATACCTGTTGTATACTGTTACCTGGTTATTGTATAACCTTCAGGTTGCGTCCCACCTTTATAAATGCATTGATGGCCTTATCAAGATGTTCACGCGTATGGGCAGCCGATAGCTGAACCCTTATGCGCGCTTCTCCTTTAGGGACCACCGGGAAATAGAAACCAATGACATATATGCCTTCATCAAGCAACTGGGCTGCGAAATCCTGCGAAAGCCGGGCATCAAACAGCATAATGGCAATAATTGCCGATTTTGAAGGCTTAATGGTAAATCCTGCTTTGGAGATGCGATCCCTGAAATAGTCGGTATTTTCATGTAACCTGTCCTGCAGCGCGGAAGTCTCCGACATCATGTCGAACATTCTTATACCGGCACCGGTAATCATAGGTGGCAGGGAATTAGAAAACAAGTATGGTCTTGACCTTTGCCTGAGTATTTCAATAATCTCCTTTCTGCCTGTTGTAAACCCGCCAATGGCACCGCCAAAAGCCTTACCCAGCGTACCGGTGATTATGTCTACCTGCCCTCTGATATTGAATAATTCAGTTACCCCCCTGCCGGTATTTCCAACAACCCCTGCTGAATGGCATTCATCAACCATAACCAGCGCATCGTATTTTTCAGCAAGCCGGCAAATCTCATCTACAGGAGCCACATTACCGTCCATGCTGAAAACCCCATCGGTAACGATCAGCCTGAATCGATTGGATGCGGTTTTCTTTAATTGTTCTTCAAGGTCGGCCATATCGGCATTTGCATAGCGGAAGCGCTGTGCTTTGCATAACCTCACGCCATCAATGATGGAAGCATGGTTTAATGCATCAGATATTACCGCATCCTCTTCAGAAAGAAGTGGCTCAAATACCCCACCGTTGGCATCAAAACAGGCAGCATATAAAATGGTATCCTCAGTGCCAAAAAAGCCTGCAATTTTTTCTTCAAGTTCCTTATGCAGGTCGGTTGTTCCACAAATAAACCGTACGGACGACATGCCGTAGCCATGTTCATCGAGATACCGGTGAGCAGCTTTAATCAGCGCCGGGTGAGAGGATAAGCCAAGGTAATTGTTTGCACAAAAGTTTAACACCTCTTTGCCGCTATCAAGTTTTATCAGGGCATCCTGAGGCGATACAATAATTCTCTCATGCTTATGCAATCCGGCGTCGGCAATTGATTTCAATTCATGCTGCAGATGTGCTTTTATTTTTCCGTACATAATATCAGGTTTACTATGAATGATTAGGATTCTGATGATTGGGCTTTTTACTGATTTCTTCAATCATCCTGTCGGTGATATGCTGAAGGTCGTATTTGGGCTTCCATACAATACTTGTACGCAGTTCAGTATCGTCTATGCTTCCGGGCCAGCTTTCAGCAATGCTTTGCCTGAAATCAGGTTCATAGGTAATATCGAAGCCGGGGATATGTCTTCGGATATCAACGGCCATTTGCCGCGGATTAAGGCTTGGTCCGGTTATGTTATAAGATGAATGACAAGCCAGGTTTTCACTGCTTGTTTCCATAAGCCGTATGGTAGCATTCATGGCATCTTCCATAAACATCATGGGCAAAGATATATGCTCACTAACAAAGCAACTATAACTCCTGTTCCGTACTGCCTCATAATAAATTTCTACTGCCCAGTCGGTAGTTCCTCCTCCCGGTTCGGTCTTGTAACTGATCAGCCCGGGATATCTCAGGCTTCGAATATCAATATTATACCGGTGATGATAATATTCACACCATCTTTCTCCGGCAAGTTTACTGATGCCATAAACGGTTGAAGGCTCCATTACCGTTAGCTGGGGCGCTTTTTCCTTCGGTGTGGATGAACCAAAAACAGCAATGGAACTTGGCCAGAACACTTTCTTTACCTCTTCCACGAGCTTAGCTACTTCGAGCACATTCATCAGGCTGTTCATATTAATATGCCATGCCTGTGTGGGAAGTTTTTCGGCATTACCCGAGAGCACTGCAGCCAGGTGATAAATCTGGGTAATTTTATTGCGTATAACGAAATGGATGAGATGCCTGTCGTCCATCACATCAAGCAACTGAAAAGGTCCGCCCTCCTTAATATCAGGGGGCGCTTCCTTGACATCGGTGGCAAAGACGTTTGCGTTTCCATATATTTTCCGGAGTTCAAGTGTCAGCTCAGATCCTATTTGTCCGGCAGCACCTATTATAAGAATTCTTTCCATGCTGTATTGTTCAGATATCCGAAGTTACGGCAATTTGCCACCCAAAAAAAATGACCTTTGACATGAAACACCGGAATCTTAAATGATTCTAAACCAATTAAAAATGCCAGGGTTTTCACCGGAAATTAATAATTTTATAGTACCAACACCAACAAAAAATGCCTGATGCCCTATAATCAATCAAGTAAGGTAGAAGCCTATTTTAGCAGCCTGCACACTGACTATGATGCAAGCAGCATATATCGAAAGATACCGGTTATTGTTGTGGACAATTATGTTGAATTAGGTCAACTAACCGCTTTGCGCTTTCTTGAATGGGTAAGTTTAAACAGGGGCGGCTTGATTGCATTGCCTACCGGCAAGACGCCGGAATTCTTTATCAGGTGGGTGCAATTTTACCTTGAAAACTGGCGCAGGGAGATGAATAATGGCCTGCTGGCCAAAATAGGGTTGGCTAAAAACCTGTTTCCGGATATGGCCTCTTTGCATTTTTACCAGATGGATGAGTTTTTTCCGATTCAACCGGAACATGAACGTTCATTTGGGTACTTTATTAATAAATTTTATATCCGGGGATTCGGGCTCGATCCCGGGAAAGTCCATTTGATTGACACGTTTCATTTCCCTGGAGACACAAGAAAACATTTTGGCCGAATGCAGAATGTAAATGAGGTTTTTCCCGATGGTGTCATCGACCTTACTTTGCGCATACAAAAACCTAAAACGGAGCGTGATTTGTTGCGCCAGAAGGCCATAAGGGTATTTGACCAGTTTTGCCAGAATTATGAAGATGATATACAGGAGCGCGGAGGGATTGGTTTTTTCCTTGGCGGTATTGGCCCCGACGGCCATATAGCATTCAATGTAAGTGGATCAGCGCATCATTCACCTACACGTCTTACCAATATAAATTATGAAAGTCAGGCAGCAGCTGCCATTGATCTGGGTGGAATTGAGGTGGTAAAGAAAAAGGCCGTAATAACCATAGGACTTAAAACCATAACACAAAATAAAGATACTGTAGCCATTATTATGGCTGCAGGACAATCAAAATCAGGCGTTGTTAAAGATGCGGTTGAGAATAGTCCTTCGGTTAGCTATCCGGCAACCAGCCTGCAGAAATTAGGGGGCGCCCGTTTCTATATAGCCCGTAGCGCAACCAGTGCGTTAACATTAAACGAGGAAAATATCCGGCATTTAATGAATCGCGCTATACTCCCTGCCTCATACACCGGGAAACTGATTCATGACGGGACTTTGCGAAACACCGGATTAATCGGGAAAACCGATAAGCGCGGGATTGATGATGCTGCACATCGTATTGAGGAATGGCAAATTGCTGCCAGGATCAGTGGAAAACCAGCAAAGGATCTTTTTGAGGATTCAGTTAAAAACATCGGATGTAAAATCGAAACGGGCCTGAACATTCCGGATAATCAACGGATTGTTCATACAGCACCCCACCATGACGATATTGAACTGGCGTATTTCCCCCTGTTGCATCACCTTGTGCGGTCGCCAAAGAATCAGAATTATTTTGTTTATTGCACAAGCGGTTTTACGGCGGTTACAAACCAATACGTATTGGAGTGTCTTGAGAACCTGCGAAATCATATACTTTCGGGAAAATTTGATATTGAAAAGGATGTTACGGCGCTTGCCAGTTATGAAAATGCCCAGGATGACATCACAGGGTACCTGAATGGCATTGCCTCCCAAAATACAGATGTCCGCCATTTTAATGTCAGCTGCAGGCTATGCAGATTGTTTCTTGATCACCTCAAAACGCATGACATAGCCAGGGTAGGAGAGTTCACGGTAAACCTTATTTCGCAGTTGAGCCGTATTGAACCCGGACGAAACGAGCCCGAAATTTTTCACCTTATCAAAGGCTGGTTGCGTGAATATGAAGCTGAACTTGTATGGGCATATTTTGGCATTGATATGGACCATGTTTATCATTTGAGGCTTCCGTTTTACTCAGCCAACATATTCCCGGATTATCCCAATGAGGAGCAAGACGTGAAACCCATAGTCCGGTTATTTGACAGTATAAAGCCAACCATCGTTACCCTTGCTTTGGACCCCGAAGGGAGCGGGCCCGATACCCATTTCAAGGCACTTATCGCGCTTGCCGACGCGCTGGATGCTTATGTTATCAAGCAGAAAGAAAGCGATTTGCGCATCTGGGGATACAGAAATATTTGGTCGCGTTACCAGATTCATGAGGTAAATAAGATTGTTCCGGTTTCACTTAATTCATTTGCCGTACTGCACAACATGTTCAACAGTTGTTTCCTGAGCCAGCGATCGGCTTCGTTTCCGAGCTATGAGCTTGACGGTACATTCAGTGAACTGGCACAGAAAATATGGGTGGAGCAACACAATGACCTTGTGGAGTTACTTGGCAAGGAGCATTTTTATGAAAGCAGCAATCCCATGTTAAGGCGCAGCTATGGCGCAATATACCTGAAAGATATGAGCTATCAGGAATTCAGGGAATATATGTTGCCTGTAAGAGAACTTCTTAAATCAAAGGATTACCTGGAGAGGGCATAAAAAAAAGGCACAGGTGAATTGTGCCTTTTCTTTTGAGGGTATACAATGACTAATAAAATTCCCTGCGGTTATCCTTAATTTCTGCCAGGTCTTTTAATGCTTCGTATGCATAGTAATTGGTACGGGCAGCGTAGTTTCTTTCAACATAATTCCTGTATACCTCAACCGGGCTGTTGGCTTCGTCGGGTTCTGTTATGTTGGTCACTGAAAGCACATAAACTCCGTTTTCGCCGATTACCGGGTTTGAAAGCGTGTTCTTTTCGTAAGTGCAGGCAGCAGCAATTACTTTTGGCTCAATACCCGCATTGCCCAAAGTGGAGGAGGTGAACCTGAGTCCGCTTACCGGTTCTACCGCCAATCCCATAGCCCTCGCCAGATCTTCCAGGTTTTGTGTGTTTTGTTTTTTGTCGTTGAACTGTTGAACAAGAATCTCAGCCTTTTTCTGTTGTCTGACCCTGTTCATGATATCGGCTTTAACGTCTTCAAAAGGAGCAGGGCCTTCTTCCCTTACCTTATCCACTATTGCCACCACGTATTTGTTTCCAAACTTATGAACCTGTGAAACATCTTGTTCCTCGGCTTTATATGCCCAGGTAACCAGTTGGCGGGGAGAAACCAGGTCATTAACTCTTTTATCCATAGGAGCCAGTCCCATAGCACTTTCAACAGCTATGCTCCCTTTTGATTCTTCAATAGCCTTGTTAAATTCATTGTAGCTGTCATACTTACCGGCGAATTCATTGGCTTGCAAATAATAATTGTGATCAGTTTCCTCGCTTGGAACAACATTTTTAACCAGGGTTGCAATCTGCACTTTACGTACCGGTCTGGACTGATCGGTTACTTGTACCACATGGATGCCGTACTGGGTGAGCACTTTTTTTACATCACCTTTCTTTGCAAAGAAGCAGGAGTCGCTAAATGGCTTTACCATTTCACCTTCGGTAAACCAACCGAGGTCACCGCCAGATTGTGCAGTTCCATCGCTTGAATACATCATGGCCAATACTTCAAATTCAGCAGTTCCTTTTTCAATCAGGTTTACAATGCTATCAGCTGTTTTTTCAAGTGATTGAACATTGGCTTGGGTAGGACGCAACAGTATATGGCGGGCTTTTACCGAATCAGGCAGGTAATTTACTTCAGCCAGACGTGAGATTCGATAGGAGTTGTCGGTAAAATAGGGACCGAATGTTGTTCCAACCGGAGCATTGAACAATACTTTAACAAGGGTGTCGGATAACTTACCGGCACTGTAATTTATATCATCGTAACCAAGATCGGACTCCATATTAACAAACTGGGCCATATCTTCGGCATTTACGAAATCAGGCTTAATGTTATTTATCCATTGTTCGGCTGATATATAATCGGCCTCCGAAGGCACTACTTCAAAAACAACATAGCGAATATCACGTGATTCTTCCTGTTTAAACAGGTTAAGGTTCTCCTTGTAATAATTGTTAAGGTCGCTGTCGCTAACCTTAATAGCCGAGTCGGAAATGGTGTTGAAGTTTTTGGCAATAAAATTAACATCTACCGCAGAGGAGGTTTCCTTCAACTGTAACTGGGCTTCAAATGTGGTTGCATACAAACCCTGCCGGATGAGGTTGAGGTATTTAATATTTTTCCGCTGCCTTTCAATTTCATTTTCAAGAAACAGGTAGTATGTTTTTTCATCCGACGCTTCTTCATCATCGCCTACCCGGGCCATGAATTCATTAAAGCTTCTGCGGTCGAAAATACCTGTCTGCCTGTCGGTAAAAAGCTGGGCAATTGCAGGGTGGGGGTTTTCACCGGTAATGATATTGGCAAGTTCTTCCGGAGAGATTTCAATACCGAGCTTGGTGTATTGTTTTTCCAGAAGCATATCCTGAATCAGGTTTTCCCATGTTGCAGTGCGGATATTATCCATGGTTTCCTCATCGAGATTTGATTCACCGGTTTGCAGCTTTTGAATATATTCAAGCTGCTGTACTTTTGCATCATAGTCGTTGTATGGGACGGATTTACCCATAATTTCAGCAATTTCATATTTCGACCGCGTAAAAAGGGATCCTCCCGAGTCAAGCAAATCACTTAATACGAATGCAAGTAAGGCCAAACCTATCACAATAGCCAGTAATAAACCGGCTTTAACTCTCAGTTTTTCAAGAATTGCCATGTAAAACCTTTAATTAAAATGTTCAAAAAAACAGGGTACGAATATAGCAATTTATCTTATTTAAAAGAATGAAAATGAAATTTTCACAAGGGTGGTTGAGGTGTCCTTGGGTTACTACAGGTTATTCATTCAGGGTTCTGACCTGAATGAGTTCAATCCGGGTTTTGCTTACTTTAAGAATCCGGAATTCATATTTGCCGATAACGAGTTTGTCATTCACCTTAGGAATGTTTTGGTGCTGCGAAATAACATAACCTGCCAGGGTATCATATTCTTCAGATTCGGGAAAATCCAGTCCGAATTTTTCATTAAGGTGGTCAATTTCAAGCCGGCCTGAAAAAATGTAATTGCCCTTTGCGGGATTCTTTTCGATGAATTCATCTACATCGTGCTCATCATCAATTTCACCAAAAATTTCTTCAATAATATCTTCAATAGTGATCAATCCGGAAATACCACCAAATTCATCAACCACTACGGCCATACTCCTGTGCTCCTGTATGAATTTTTTCAGCAGTTTATTGGCAGCCATCGTTTCGGGTACATAGGATATGCCAAGCATTATGGACTTGATGTCGGGCGGATTCTTGAAAAGCTCTTTTGATGTCACATAGCCCACCATATTGTCGATATCAGCATCATAGATCAGCATTTTGGAAAAATCTGTTTCAATAAATTTTCGTCGTAATTCTTCCACCGTGCTCGTAATACTTACGGCTGCGATTTCGGTTCGTGGCCTCATGCAATCCCTGATCCTTACATTGGAGAAATCCAGTGCATTCTGAAAGAGTTTAATTTCATCCTTTTCTTCATTTGATGATTCTCTTGAACTGTCCTGGCTTTCGTCGATAAGATGATTCAGGTCGACCTTGCCGAATACCATCTGGTCGTACTGATAAACTTTTTCGGAACGGATGATTGATTTCAGGATCAGGTTTGAAATGCGGTGGATGACTATGCTTATGGGATAAAGGACAATAAAGATAACCAGCAATGGGAAAGACATCACCCTTAACGCAAGGTTGGGATTTATTCTTATAAGCGTTTTGGGCAGGTATTCGGCAATAAACAACACTATAAGGGTGGAAATTATGGTCTGGATTGTCAAAACGCCTGATTCAGTTGCTATAAAACGGCTTAAAAACGGGTCCAGTGAACGTGCCATAAAAATTCCATAGATTACAATGGCTGCATTGTTGCCCAGCTGAATAGTGGCGATGTATTGTCCTGATCGTTCCTGAAAAAAATGAATGATGCGTGATGATATCAGCCCCTGTTTGCGGTCGAGTTCTATGCGCAGCTTATTGGAGGCCAGAAAAGCAATCTCCATGCCTGCAAAAAAGGCAGCAAGCATAAGGGTAAAAATGATATAGAATAGTTTATCCATAGTTACGGCTGTTCATCAGCTGAAGAAGAATCACGTTCTTCACTGATCCTCATTGTTCCTGAATAACCAAACATACGGGTTGTTTGAAATGCATCATCAGCTTCAAACCCGTTTTCGCCGATAAAAACACCCTCCTTTTTGGTAATTTTGGTGTACTTGTCAGAGTAAATTCGTTTTTCCTTCTGATCCCAGTAAATCTGCTCAGTTTCAATTTTCTCGCCTGTCCGTTCATTATTAATTACCACCTCATTACGGCCTTCCCAAAGCTGACGCTGGTAGAGAAAAATCCCGTAATTTGCATGGATGTTGTAGCTTCCTCCTGCAGAATCAAAAATCACTGCTGTCATACCTTTCGGGAATTCGTAATAAGGTTCATCCACTTCAACAAATTGATATACCTCCGGGGCATAAATCTTTCCTTTCAACCGGCCTGAATCGGTATAGGCCAGTTCAATATCAAATCCGGTTACGTGCGGAAGGGTAACTTCACTTGTCAATGCCTGAATGATATCATAATCATTCCTGCATGAAACAAGGGAGGCAATAATAAGAAACACAAGTAACGATGCAAGGCTCCTTTTTGTCATGGCTTCATGCCTGTAATATTGAATTCCAGTATATAGTTCAACCCTTTTAAAACCAGATCGGGTATTACAAATATGGATCTTTTAAGTTTAGAAACAAAAAAATCCGCGTCTCCACCTGTAAGGATGAATTCGCAGGCCGGATATTCACGGGCAAAACGCTCAATATAGCCGTTTATTTCAAATATTATTCCCTGTTGCACTCCGGCCACAATGGCCGTGCGGGTGTCGGTGCCGAAGTAGGGGAATGACGGATCCTTTGACGTAAGGGGCAATTTAGCAGTATATTCATGCAAAGCCCTGTAACGAGCCTGCATTCCCGGGGAAATATTACCCCCGTTATACTTGCCATCGGCGGTAACAAAATCTATGGTGATTGCAGTTCCCATATCAACAATCATAACATTGCAGTAAGGACAAACATATCGTGCCCCTGAAGCTGCAGCAATCCTGTCGCGGCCAAGGGTTTCCGGCGTACCGTATGATATTTCAACCGGTAGTGGTGTTTGATGGTCCAGCACAATACAGGGTATTCCTGCATTTTTCAATGCTGAAACAATAAGCTCGTCCTTTGCACCAACAGATGAAATGATGGCATGCTGAACCGGCGATTTCCCAATATATGTGATGGCAACAGCAATATCATCATCAATCCTGACAGAATCCATGAGCCTTCCGTGTTCAAACCAGGCCAGTTTTGTCCGTGTATTTCCTATGTCAATAACAAGGTTCATGTAAAGTTCAATTTCACGGCAAATTTACCGAAATTATATGATGGTATTGCAATGTTGTTTATAGGATTACGCCTTCAGGTGCTTGTATTTACTATGTCAAAGATTGCACGAGGCTTCATAAGTCCCAGGGCAAATGAAACAAGTAAGGCAAGCACAATATACAGGGCGAATGTGTAAACCCAGAAAAGGTTTAACTGGCTCAGAAAGTAACTGCCGGGGGCTATAATGGCAATAAATAAAGCCATATAGAGGATATACCTGTAGTCGGTTTTAAAACGGAAAATTCTTTTCGCAAGGATCATTTGGTAAATGGCAGTAAACAGTTGCGTGGAGGCATTGGCTATGGCCGCCCCAACTGTTCCAAAACGCCTTATAAGCATAATGTTCAGTGTAAGATTGATGATAACTGCCAGGAAAGCCATGGTATTGAGTTGCCTCAGGCTGCCATTGGCTGTAAGCAGGGTGCCGAATATGTAGGTTATGCAAATGCCCAAAAAGCTGAATACCAGGATTCCGAAAACCTCAGAGGAGCTTTCAACATGCCTGGTATACAAGAGGTTCATGATTTCGGAACGGTAGGTCAGGCATCCGAAAACCAGGATAACGGCTGGAACTATGAGCAGGGAAAAGGAAAGTCTTGTAATGGTTTCAACGGATTCACGCTGCTTGATCATTCGTGAGAAAACAGGCAAAAGGATTAACGTAAACAAATAGCCATAATTCGACATGATTTCAACAATTCTAAAACCCTGTGCATAAATGCCGGCCTGTTCCTTTCCGTTTTCAAGCATTTTCCCCAGTAACACGGAGTCAATCCTTAAGTATGTAGCCATTAATAAAAACAACAGGGCATAGGGAATGCTTTTCTTTAGAACAGTCTGGTAATACCTTTTGTCAAACCTGAAAACAACTGTTTCTGTTTTAGAGAACAGTATGCTGAAGGCAAGGCTTGCACTGATTAAATAGGCAGCTGTTTGGGATAATACAAGCCATTCAATCTTGAATAAATCGCGTGTAACCGGGTCAAGCAACAGAAAACCACAAATGACAATAACTACGAACCTGTCAATCACCGAAACTATACTGTCGGCCCCGAACATGTGCATACCTCCCAAATTAGCCCTGCAATACAAGATAAAGCTTGCAAGGAACTGGTTCAACAGCATAACCAAAAGTAACAGGAATTCATGTCCCCGCCATCCCATAACCAGTCCGATTACCGAACAAATGATAAAATAGGCTAAGCCAAGCAAGAGTTTCAGGGGAAGTATATATGAAAAATACTTGTTGAGCAATTGATTATGCCTGGCAATTTCTCTGCGACTGAAACTTTCAATTCCCAGGTCGAGAATAATCTGGAAAATCAGGGTAAAATTCAGCAGGATGAAATAATTTCCATATTGCTCGGCACCAACGGCATTCTGCACACCTACGTCGATTCCAAAAGCGTAAATTGGTTTAACAAGCAGGTTTAAGAAAAGTAACAGGGCAAGATTTGTGACAAATTTCCTTTTCAAAGCAATTGAAAATAGTTTTCTTTACAAAAGTAGAAAGTTTTAACGATCGGGATGCAACAATAATAAATACTGTGCTGAAAAGTTGTCTGATACCTGGGATTTACGAAGCCGGATGCGATGAGGCAGGCAGGGGTTGTCTTGCCGGCCCTGTTTTTGCTGCAGCGGTTATTTTACCAGATGATTACAGGAATCCTGATTTGAATGACTCCAAGCAGATACCGGCTGCCTTGCGTGAGGAATTGCGTTATGAAATTGAAAAAACAGCCCTTGCCTGGGCTGTGACAAGTATCGACAATAACCGGATAGACGAAGTGAATATTCTGCGTGCATCAATAATGGCCATGCACCTGGCTTTGGATAAACTAAGCATCCGCCCGGACCATATACTTATTGATGGCAACAGGTTTTATGCCTATCAAAAGATACCTCACACCTGCGTTGTTAAAGGCGATGGCATCTATGCGTCCATAGCGGCGGCCTCCATTCTTGCCAAAACCTGGAGAGACCAGTATATGATCGAACTTCATGAGAAGTATAATTTATATTTCTGGAATACCAATAAGGGTTATCCTACCAGCGAGCACCGTGAGGCTATTATAAAACATGGGATTTCACCTTACCACCGGAAAAGCTTTTCGCTTACAGACCAGCAGCTGGAGTGTGATTTTAAATTTTAAACCGTTCATTTATACTAATTTTAATATATGAAAAAGAAATTGCTGCTGTTTTTGGGCTTGTTTGCTACCTTATCTTTTTCAGTAAGGGCAGATGAAGGTATGTGGTTGTTGACCCTGATACAGAAGTTGAACATGGATACCATGAGCGCCCTGGGGTTGAAATTGAGCGCGGAAGATATTTACAATATAAACAACAGCAGCCTTAAGGATGCTATTGTGATATTCGGAGGAGGATGTACGGGAGAGATTGTCTCAGATGAAGGACTCCTGTTTACCAATCATCATTGCGGAAATGACTATGTTCAGAATCACAGTTCCCTTGAGCACAACTACCTTAAGGATGGCTTTTGGGCCATGAGCCGTAAGGAAGAGCTCCCAAATCCCGGTCTTACGGCAACCTTCCTTATCCGTATGGAAGATGTTTCAGATCAGATGCTTTACCAGGTTTACGATACACTTACTGAGGAAGCAAGAGGAGTCTTGTTGCAGCAAAGGTCAGATTCCATTATAAGGGCCGCCACAAAGGGAAATCACTATACTGCCAGTGTAAAGCCTATGTTTGGAGGCAACAATTACTACCTTTTTGTGTATGAAATTTTCAGGGATGTCAGGCTTGTCGGCGCTCCTCCATCGTCCATCGGAAACTTCGGCGATGTAACTGACAACTGGGTTTGGCCAAGACATACGGGTGATTTTAGTATCTTCAGGGTATATTCCGGTCCCGACGGTAAGCCCGCATCTTACAGTGAAAACAATATTCCCCTTAAGCCCAGGCATTTTCTTCCTGTTTCACTTACGCCTAGGCGGGAAGGCGAATTTGCCATGGTGCTTGGATTTCCCGGCACTACAACCAGGTATATGACCACCTTTGAAATTAAGGAACTCACGGATATTACCAATATCAACCGGATAAAAATAAGGGGTAACCGGCTTACCATTTTAAAGGAAGACATGGAAGCCAATGAGAAAGTAAACATTCAATATGCCTCAAAATACCAGGTATCATCAAATTACTGGAAATATTCGATAGGACAGAATGCGGGACTTAAGCAACTGAATATTCTCGATAAAAAGGAAAAGGAGCAGCAGGATTTCCTGGGTTGGGTGAACCTGAATGAGCAACGCAAATCGAAGTACGGTAATGCGCTTGATCTTATAAAGAGGGCCGTTGATGAAAGAAGAACGTCCAAACATGTGCAGCAATACATATATGAGTCATTCTTATTGTCATGTGAGCTGGTGGCGATGGCCAACAATGCAGGCACGCTGTATTCCAATCTGACTGCAGGGGCCAATGCATCCGAAATCTCACGCCATACCGATGCGCTCAAAAACAGGTGGGAAGCATTCATGGAAGAGTACAATCCTTCCACCGACTTAAAAGTAATGGATGTAATGTTCCGGCTTTACAGGGATAATGTTTCGGAAGAATTTCAGCCTGAATTTTATGAGACCATCAGGCGAAAATTCAAGAACAACACTGCAGCTTATGCCAGTTATGTAATGAATAATTCTGTGTTCAGTACCCGTGAAAAATTTGAGCAGTTCATTGCCAATCCTTTGGCCGCAACACTCGATAAAGATCCGGCTTTTATCATTGCCCGCTCTGTTATGGCGTTGTACAGGAATGCATACTATGATGAGGCCACATCAAAAACAACATTCGATAAGGGACACCGGCTTTATATTGCGGGGCTGAAGGAAATGCATGGCGACAAAAAGTTTTATCCCGATGCCAATTCTACCATGCGACTGACGTATGGCACCGTACAGGATTATATGGCCAGTGATGCGGTTCATTACCTGTATTCAACCACACTTAAAGGAGTTATGGAAAAAGAGGACCCTGATAATCCGGAATTTGTCGTTGCCGAAAAGCTGAAAGACCTCTATAATACAAAGGATTATGGAATATATGGTGACAATGGTGAAATGCCGGTTTGTTTTATTACAAACAACGACATTACCGGAGGTAATTCAGGAAGTCCGGTAATTGACGGAGAAGGAAACCTTATTGGGCTGGCATTTGACGGTAATTGGGAAGCCATGAGCAGTAACATTGCTTTTGAACCGGATTTGCAGCGATGCATTTGCGTTGATATCCGTTATGTCCTGTTCATCATTGACAAATTTGCCGGGGCATCACACCTGATTGAGGAATTGAAAATTGTAAATATCCCAAATAATGGAAATAAGGATAATTGATGTTCTTACAGTGTTTATGGTATTGTTTGCCGTAATTGATATTACGGGATCAATACCCATCATCCTGGAATTAAAGCGCAAATCCGGTGAAATTCAATCGGGCAAAGCAACGTTGGTTGCTTATGGATTCCTGTTGCTGTTCTTATTCGCGGGGGAGCCGTTTTTAAAGATTTTTGGTGTTGATGTCAATACATTTGCCATTGCCGGGTCGTTTGTACTGTTGTTCCTGGGCCTTGAAATGGTTTTGGGTATTGAATTTTTCAAGTATGAATCGCTCAAGAATACGTCCATTTTTCCGCTGGCCTTTCCGCTGATAGCCGGAGCCGGAAGTTTAACCACCATAATTTCACTTAAGGCAGAATATAGCCATTGGACTATATTCATTGGCCTTAGCCTGAACATGATCGTCGTTTACCTTGTTCTGAGGGGAACAAGGTTTGCAGAAAAGTTGCTTGGCCCAACAGGAATCCTGGTACTAACAAAGATTTTCGGCATTATTTTGCTGGCCATTGCCATTCGCTTGTTCCTTTCAAATACGGGAATAAAACTGCCTGATGTCACATAACATAATTTTATATACCGATGGCGCTGCACGTGGTAATCCCGGTCCCGGCGGATATGGAGTTGTGCTTCTGTCGGGCCCTCACCGCAAGGAATTGTCGCAGGGCTATGCCCACACCACCAATAACCGAATGGAACTAATGGCGGTGATTGCCGGTCTTGAGGCGCTGAAAAAGGATGGATGTTCAGTAACCGTGTATACCGACTCGCGTTACGTGGCCGATGCAATTGAAAAAAGATGGGTTTTTGCGTGGGAAAAGAAAGGTTTCGCGGGCAAAAAAAATCCTGATCTCTGGGAGAGATTTTTAATTGTTTATCGAAAGCATACGGTGAAGTTTATATGGATTAAAGGGCATGCCACCATCCGGGAAAATGAACGTTGCGATGAACTTGCCGTAAAGGCATCAATGGGAAATATTTTGATAAAAGATGATGGCTACAGCAACGATATTTAAAAACAGGTGTAACCCTTTGGTTGAAAATTCGTTGATATAACATCAGCACTCTCAATAACCCTATACCCTGATCATTCTTTGAATCCTTGATCATTTGAAAAGTAATGTAATTCTTGAATACCATGGTATCATAAAGTATGAAACCATTGGTGAATTGATTCACAAGTTAAAGCAGCAGGTTGCTGCAACCGGCCTCACATTGGGTGTTTACAAGCGTGTTTTGCTGATCATGATCGAATCGCTTGAAAACATCATGAAACATAGTTATGAACTGCCTCATGAAATCCCCTTTGAACACCTCCCTTTTCTGAGCATTGAAAAAACAGAAAGCGGCATTCTGATTAAATCTTCAAATCCTATCGGTATGGATGATATTCAGTCACTGCAAAAGCGGATTGAACGTTTGAATGTACTCGACGCACAAAGCCTGAAAAACGTTTATAAAGAAACCATAACCGACGGTGTATTTACCAAAACAGGTGGAGCCGGGCTTGGCCTGATCGAAATAATCAAAATCTCAGGACATCCAATAAAATATACATTTATAACTTCCGGAGAACACTTTGCTGTCTATAAGCAGGAAGTATTTGTAAAAGCCTGACTGCTTGTTTAGTGCATGGCAATTTTATCCTCGCGTATAATGATGTTCCACTCCGACAGTTTGTTCAGGGCATGTTTGATTTCGCGTCTGCAATCATCTTCTGATAAATAATACTTCTTTTTCAGGAGATTGCCCATGGCTTCAACATCCATCTTCCTGTTTGCGGCAAGCAGTATATCGGCATATAAATCAGTGAATACGTGTTTAACCGATTTATTATCCGGCTTCAGTGATGTAACAACCACGGAGCCATTTGAATTCCTGCTTACTTTATAATCAGGGTTAATGCTGATTTTTTCATTTGGAAATTCCAAAGGCCCTGTGCCATATGCAGACATCGCATAACCAAACATACAGCACAACAGTAAGGCCAACCCCCGGGGTTTTATCCATTTTTCCTTTAAGGATTTCATTTCTTACAAGTTTTCAGATAAACAATTCAATTAATCCTGTTGTTCGCTTAGTATAAAGGAAACGATGTAAAATGCAAATTATTTCCTTAAAAATAGGCCAGAACTTGCAAATCAATGCAAAAAGAAATAGATTAACAAACAAACCCAACCTGCCATGGATGTTCTCATAGTGCACTATCATTTAAATCCCGGAGGAGTTACCAGGATTATTGAAGCGCAGATTAAGGCCCTGGAAATCTCTGGCCAGGCGGAAGAGATTAAAGTATTATGTGGGAACGCAAATAAAATGGCTACACTTTCAGGACATCCGGTTGCCGAAAATCCTGTTCTTGATTACCATGTGCCCCATAACGATATTGAGGAAAATGCCCGGAAGCTTTCTGCCATTATGGCTCTATTTTCGGGTTACAGCCGGCATTCAACTGTTTTTCATTTTCATAATGCAAATCTTGGGAAGAATCCGCTGCTTACATCAGCCGTATATAAGCTTGCAGCAGCCGGCTTTGCGGTAGTCAATCACTGTCATGATTTTGCTGAGGACCGGCCGGCAAACCTGGCAATCCTTGAGAATTTTGTCCCTGGTATAACCGGCGTGGAGCTAGGGGAGGCATTGTATCCCGGTTTCCCCAATTATCACTATGTAGTTATCAATTCATGCGATTACAGCCGGTTGCTCGGCTATGGAATTCCTGTTGAGCGCATGCATCTTCTTCAGAACCCAATATTACCTCCTGAAGGTGAACGTTATACCATTTCACCCAAGCGAAAAACAGCTATTTTTAAGGCGCTGGGATTGGATATTCATAAAATGCTCTGTACTTATCCGGTAAGGGTGATCAGGCGCAAGAATATCGGAGAGTATATCCTATTGGCTGCTCTGTTTGCAGACACAGCCAGTTTTATTGTCACCTTGCCACCGCGAAATCCCGGGGAGATTGTATTTTATGAGCGCTGGAAGAAGTTTGCACGGGAAAACAACATAAACATGGTATTTGAAGCGGGGGAAAAGATTGATTTCAATGAATTACTGGCAATCTCCGATTTTTGTATTACTACAAGCACCAGGGAGGGATTTGGAATGGTATTTTTGGAACCCTGGCTGGCAGGAACTCCTGTAATAGGGCGTTCGATACCATGCGTTATGCAGGATTTGCAATCAGCCGGCTTAAGCTTTCCCTGTCTTTACAATTCCATTGTAATTGATAAACACAATACCGATTTCAAGGACCTTGAAGAAGGTCAGCAGGAAGAATTCATCAAAGCAATCATAAATGATTCACGGCAAAAGAATAGCTTACTGGTTTCAAATCCTGTCATTGCATCAATGCTGAATAGTGTACCCAAAGAAACCATTGTAAGTAACAGGCAGATAATTTTAGAAAAGTTTTCAATCAAGCAATATGGAAATGAATTACTTGGATTATATAAAGAAATTTCTCAGTGAAACTCCCGAAATGTTGCCGGTGCCTACCAATTCGAGGCCCAAAATTTCACCTGACCCTTCACTTAAAGCCATTTTGTTTGATGTGTACGGAACGATCGTGATTTCAGCTTCAGGCGATGTTGAGGAGTCAGAGATTACCTCATTGAACCTCAAAAAATCACTCGACGCTGCCGGAATTAAGCTGGCATCATCCAGGAAGGATACCGGCACGCTTTTGCTGAATATGCTGAACGACTTTAAAAACAGGATACGGGAATTTCATGAATCTGAAAAATCGGCGGATCTGCCATTTCCCGAGGTCGATATTATGGAAATATGGGAATCCGTAATTCGTGAATATCATTCAAGAAATTTACTGATAATGGGAGATACGCTTTGCATAAAGTGTTTTACGTTTGTTTTTGAAGTATTAAGCAATACCATTTATCCCATGCCGAAAATGAAAGAGGTTATCCATAGTTTGGCTATGAAAGAATTTCCGCTGGGAATCATTTCAAATGCCCAGTTTTATACACCGGTGATTTTGAATTATTTTATGAACAATACCATAAGCGAAGAAATGGAGGTAAAGCCTTTTGATAAAGACCTTACCGTTTTTTCGTACCAGTATAAGCGATCAAAACCGGACAATTTTTTATTTGAAAAAGTAAGGGAGCAATGCAGCGTGAAGTATAACCTGAAGCCCCGGGAAGTTCTTTTTGTTGGGAATGATATGTACCGGGATGTAATGCCTGCGCATAAAACCGGTTTTAAAACCGCCCTGTTTGCAGGCGATGCAAGGTCATTGCGAATGCGCAGGGATTATCCCGGAGTGAACGGCCTGGAACCTGATTTTATTATTACTGAACTTAACCAGTTGTTAAAAATTATTGAATAATGGATATTTCACATTTGAATTACGGCATTGTGCATTCCCTCATCGGGAAGAATGACGGTGTGTCTATAGTAATTGATCAGTGTGTTGATGCAATGGTTAAGCACGTGGGTATACCACTGGGAAACATTTATTTCCTGGCTGCCCATACTTCTCCACGCTTTAACGCCCAAACCAATGATATATTCTGGCATAAGAACGAGGTGCATAAATTGATCCTCAATAAATTCAACGATCCTGATGATGAATCGCTCGCCGCCATTATTCATGAAAACGCATTGGTTGCAAAAGACATCATCGCCAATTTTGTTCAGCGGAATAATATCGACATCATTATTGCCCACAACACTTCACACATATATAATTTTATAACCGCAGTTGGCCTGGGTTATTATTTTGAAGAATTGCGTAATCAGAATCTCATATGGCCAAAGATTCTTGTCTGGTGGCACGATTCATATTTTGAGCGCGACCAGTTCTCCACGCCCGGAAAATCATTACAGCCGTTTCTGAAGTACCTCCCTGGAACCTATGTTGATGGTATAGTTTTTATCAATTCATTGCAACCCGGGATTGCCCGCAGTGTTTTTAAAAAATACGGAATAACCAGGCTTGATGAGTATTTCAAAGAGCGTACCGTAGTAATACCAAATACGCACGATTTGACCTGGAATTGGAATGACTTCGACTGGAGCAGGAATGAACTGATTTTTCCGCAGCAGGATTCTTATAATCTTTCCTTTTTCAAGGATATCGGACTGCTTGATAAAGTGAATGAAGCCGGTTACACCATGAATGAAACCCTGGTTCTGTTGCAACATACCAGGGTAGTGCCACGCAAAAAGATAGAATTTGCCATTGACCTTGCCTTTGCCCTGGAAAGAAGATTCCGCGATGCCGGCATAAAGAAATGTATTACGTTGCTTATTTCGGGTCATTCCGGTGATGAGCAGGCCAGGTACAAAGAGTTCCTCATTGATTATTACTCCATGAAAAAAGAAGAGTTTCCTTCGTCGGCTGTTTTTTTGATTTTTGGCGAAAGTCACATCTTGTCGCACAGGGATATTATCGTTGACAAAAAATTCTATAACTTTTCAGAAATCCCTGCGATCATTGCTGCTGCCGGTGGTATCGGAACGTATTTCAGTCAGGTTGAAGGATTCGGCAATAACCTCCTTGAAATGCTTGCTGCCGGATTGCCTGTGGTAATTAATAAGTATGGGATTTACAAGACTGATTTGGAACCTCTTGGGTTCAATCTCCCTTTCATTGAGGATAATATTATGTCGGGTGATCTTATTGAAACCACCTTTAAACTGGCTGGCGATTACCAATACAGAAACCAGGTTGTTGTACATAACCTCAGGGTAATTGCCGAAAAACTTTGTAATAAAGTTATATCCGACTCCCTGAAACCATTAATCAATAACATTTTCACGAAAGGGTTGCATTAATATGGCCGGTACCCAAAGAATAGTACCTGATACAGCTGCATTTGCCACAATAATTGCCCGAAGGTTGCAGAAGATTTACAAGGAAAATTTCTCGGAATCTTTTGTGAACCGTATTCTGGTAATGGTATCAAAGTTATATCCTCCACGACCTCACTGGAGTGAGAAAGAGGTTATTCTGATCACCTATGGTGACAGTATATATGAAGAAGGAACCCATCCGTTGCAAAGCTTGCACCGTTTCCTGAACGATCAACTGGGCGACATGATCAGCAGTGTGCATATCCTGCCGTTTTTTCCTTCTACTTCTGATGATGGATTTGCTGTCTCTGATTTTTATAGCGTTGATCCTTTGCTGGGTGATTGGAACGATATTGAAGCCATAGGCCGGGATTTTTTACTTATGGGCGACCTGGTTATCAACCATGTATCATCGGGTCATCCATGGTTTAAAAGGTATTTGAATAATGACCCTGCAGTAAAAGATTACTTTCTGCTGCAGGAAGAAAACATTGATTATTCTTCGGTAGTGCGGCCCAGGAGCACACCTCTTTTTACCGGATTTAATTCTGTGGCAGGAACGAAGAAGGTTTGGACAACATTCAGTGCCGACCAGGTTGATTTAAATTTTGGCAATCCGGATGTTTTACTTGAAATCATCAGGTTGATGGTCTTTTATATAGCCAGGGGCATACGATTAATCAGGCTGGATGCCATTGCTTATTTATGGAAGTGCAATGGTACCCGATGCCTTCATTTGGAAGAAACCCATGAAATTGTAAAATTGTTGCGCGATGTTGCGGAGTATGTCTGTCCCGGAACCATTATCCTTACCGAAACGAATGTTCCAAACAGGGAAAACTGGAGTTATTTCGGAAACAGCGATGAAGCCCATATGGTTTACCAGTTTAGCCTGCCTCCATTGCTTCTGCATGCGCTTTATTCCGGAAACAGTCTTTATCTGACACAATGGGCGCATCAAATTCCCAGCACAGATACTACACAAACATTCCTTAATTACACCGCTTCGCACGACGGAATAGGAGTTCGACCGCTTGAGGGCTTATTGCCGGAATCAGAAATTGCCGCTTTAATAGAGGGAATGACAAAGTTTGGAGGCTTGGTAAGCATGAAAACCAATGCGGATGGTACGTTAAGTCCCTATGAAATCAACATAACCTATTTCGAAGCCATGAAAGGATCTTCAAAAGGCGAAGACCATCTGCATTTCGAACGGTTTATATGTTCACAGGCTATTATGATGGGATTAAAAGGTATTCCTGCATTTTACATTCACAGCTTGCTGGCAACCCCCAATGATCATGAAGGCGTTATAGCAACAGGACGGGCAAGAAGCATAAACCGGCGGAAATTGCGCTATAATGGCGTTAAGGATCAATTGTATAGTGATACCATGGTTAAACGGGTTTATGAAGCCTTAAAAAGGATGCTGATTATTCGTCGCAATCACCGGGCTTTTAACCCGGACAGCCATATGGAAGTGATCGATACCGGCAGCAGGGTATTTGCATTTACGCGGCAAAGCAGTACCGGCGAAAAAGTTTTTTGTTTGTCCAACGTTTCAGGCGAGGAAGCTGAGGTTAATCTTTCAGCATATGCAATAAAAAAAGGATACGACTTGTTATCGGGTTTTCAACTTGCCGATACTAATCGTATCCTTATGAATGCCTGCCAGACAATCTGGCTGGTTGACCTAAAGGACTAAAAGTTAGTTTCTATATGCCATATCCTCGAGTGATTTGCTCACAATGAGGTTATATTTTTGTGCGTTTTCTGAATTGATCACAAATTTTAGTTTATCCTGGTCCTGGAAAAAATCGATGGCAGAACCCATGTTTACCATACCTTTCTTTTCCGTAATTATTAAGCTGTTCGACCCGCGCAGCCGGCTGACTACGTCATCAAAAGCGCTTAACTTGGCACTGCCTATGAATACAATATGGCACCGGGAAATACTTTCAGGACTGTCGAACTTCTTAATTGCTATTGGCTGGGTACCTACTTTCTTATTGCCAACAAAGGTTATCAGACTCTTATATAAATCCTCATCCCCTACTACCCCTATTATAAACTCTCCTGTTTGATTTCCTGCAGGCCATTGAATAAGCCGTGAGAAATTGTAAATGTAGAGGGATTGCGCCTGGTTTACGTTATTGATTTGGGCGTAGCCAATCTTCAAACCTGCAAAAATCAATACCAGTAATGTAATCGTTTTCTTCATCTGCATCTGCATACGTTTATTTTTTTGCTTTGCTTTATTTACGGGGTTTTACACATAATTGTTTGCATCGTGGCGGTGATTTGGATCACCTTTTTATGGTAAGTACCCTGTCATTTTATCAAAGCAATTGTATACGAAGAGCATAAACAAAAGGATACAAAAAAAGGAGTGATTTAAATCACTCCTTTTTCAATGATGTTCTTCATTTTTTACTTAGAGCCTAAAAGGCCTTTCAGTGCTCCCAGTAGTCCCCCCTGTTTTCCGGCTAATGCACCGATGATGCCATCGAGGTTAAAGCTGTTATCGCCCGGATCGTTGGTTTTCTTGATCATTTTGCTCAATACAATAGGAATCAGCATTGCCACAATTTTGTTTGCCGCTCCCTTGTCGAGGCCGAATTTTTTCATCAGATCGCCGGCTACTCCGGCAGATAATTTATTCACAACGGGATTGGAATCCAGATTACCATCCCCCTGTTGAAAAAGTTCTTTTAAGGTATTTACACCGCCGCCCTTTGTACTACCTTTGAGGGCTTTAAACAAAGAGTCGGTTGCTGCCTTGATAACAGCATCATTCCTTTCATTAGGCACTGCAGGATTGTTAATGATAGCGTCACCTGCATTTTCTTTTACCAATTCGAGTAAATTTTTAAGCATTGTTTCCTGGATTAAGGTTTAGTACCCCTACAAGGTACATAAAATATTTTAAATTCTGAATAATTGAGACCCAGGAAAACCAAACAAAATCATTAACTCTTCTTATCACGTTTTTCCTTTTTCGCAGCCCTTTTTTCCTTAAGGGACAACTTAGCAACTTTTTTCTCTTTTTCTTTTGATGGAGATTTTTCTTTTGACATGGCAGATAAATTTTAAGCAATACAAATTTATTAAGAGCGAAAAAGAATGAAAAGGATAACAGTGAAAAGTTTTCAATATTACCCGGCTTTCATTGTTGATAACGCACTAATGCTGATGAAATGCATCGGATATAAACGACAGTACAACCGGCAGTGAGGCCCTCCAATATGTCCATGTATGTCCTCCGTCACGAATTCTGAATTCATGCGGGATATCCTTTTTCTTCATTGCAATATGCACCAGCGAATTTCCTTCATATAAAAAATCATCATCTCCGCAGTCGATAAACCAGCGTACCGAATTTTTCAGGTTATCCGGCATGCTGTCGATTAAAGGAAATGCGCTGTATTTTTTGTACCAGGCGTCAATTTCTGCATCAGATACGTCCGTAATGTTTCTATCCATAAAGCCTTTTTTTGCCTGTTCAAACGAAAGAGAACCCACTGCAGCGCTTAGCGGGCAGGCAGAGGAGAACAGCTCAGGATGGTGCAGTGCATACATAAATGTGCCACCGCCACCCATGGACAATCCTGATATTGCCCTGTACCTCTTATCGTTTTTTATCCTGAATTGCTTTTCAACATAAGGCATAAATTCTTCGAAGAAGAAATCTTCATAGCGCCATTTTCCTTTAATGTCATTGAAATAACCTCTCTGGCCTGTGTTGGCATCGGGCATTATAATGATCATGGGAGTGGCCTTGCCGCTATTGATGGCTTCATCGGCAATGTGCAAAACTTCGCCAAACTGTATCCATCCGGTTTGATCATCTCCGGCACCATGCAACAAATAAAGCACAGGATAACTTCTTTGTGATGTTTCATAATCGGGAGGAAGGTATACGGCATATTTCCTTTCCATATTCAGGATCTTGCTTGTCATCGATAACTGATCCATGACTTTTCCCGTTTGTGCATGCATAGACGCTATGCACGCAAATAAAAGACTGAGCGTTATGGTTTTCATTAAAGTGGGTATTGATTCGCTTACCGACCTAAAATTAGTAAAGTTTACCTAATCTTTGATGATTTTTTGCTTTAGGACAGCTGAGGTGGTTTTGAGTTCTACAATATACATACCCGGTTTCAGCCATGACACGTCAATTTGATGCTCATGTGAGGACAGTATCGGCTTGCCCTGCATGTTGTAAATATTGATTTCAAAAGGAGAGATGCAGGTAATATGCAGCGTTTTATTCACCGGGTTCGGATAAAGGGCTATGTATTCGGGAAAGGAATTATCCGAGGGCGTAGGATCAACGACCTGAATATAGTTTTCGCGAGTCAGGGTGTCGCTGCCAAATTGATTGGCGGTAATCAGTGTTACTTTAAAAGCGCCAACGCTGTTGTAATTAACTACCGGATTCTCCTCAAAGGATTCCGCAGGTTCACCGCCTTCGAAAAGCCAATGCCAGTTTTGGGGAGAATTCTGTGTCATGTCTATAAAACGGGTGGTGAGCATATAATTCCCGCGTTTATAATCGGCTGTGAAATTGGATACCGGCTGCAATCCAAGCGGCCTCACACCTGTCGAAAAATAAACCGGCCATTTTGCATCTGGCACCAGCACTCCCGGATCGCCGTCATAACTGATCTTATCCGTCTTCAGTTTTATTGATTTTACCACCTGGGTATTGAAACCGTTTATGGTTGAATACGCAATACGGTCATCCTTTGTCGAAAAAGAGGGATATCCCAGCCTGTCATTCACGACTATTGGCTTGGTTTCCCCGGTTTCAAGGTTTGCGCCGTAAATTTTATATACTTCAATAATGCCATCATCATAAAAATAATCGAATGCAATAATGAATGGCGAATTCTTTGAAAATACAGGATTGGCCAGAGTTACATGGGCCGGAAGTGAAGAAAACGGCTTGGTGATTTTTCCATCGCCAAAGCTGTTGTTTTTGTTATCCCAAACCCTTATTATGCCTATGTCGCGGTAGTTAATATCTTTAAGGTTGCTGGAGCTGATAACATTGTTTGCATCATAAATAATGTATTCTCCGGTAATATCGAATTCAAGAGAATAGGCTTTTAATACACTTCCTTTGTCAACAGTGCCATTGCTAGTTGTCGGATTGTAAAGTATAAACTGACGCGATTGCCCCGACACCAGGTCGAATACATAAATGGAGCCGTCCATAAAGCCCTTTGTTGCCGCAATCCGCTTACCATCCTTAGCTATGGCAGCGTGATCATAATAACCAAATCCCGAAATGATGGTTTCTGATATTTCCGGTGAATTGGTGTTTATTGTTCTAAGCCGGCGGTCATTGGAAACAAATACCGCTTTCGATCCGTCATCGGTAACACTTGCTTTTCCTCTCATTACAGTATTGGTAATCGGCCGGTAACTGGTGCCTAAAGCTGTGGAATGGTATAGTGAAACAGGGTCTTCGGGATTGGTATCGTAGGAAAGGAGCATTTGTTTTCCGGGGTTAGTCTCATACGATTTAGCTTCCACCGGTTCTTCCTCGTAAATTCCTACTTCCTCAAATGCTCTGGCTGCCTCTGTCATAGCCTGTGAATAATCACCAAAAAGATCTCTTGCCGACTGCACTATGGCAATTCGCAAGTCGGTAAAGCTTGCAGTCCTTGTAAGGTAAGTAGTGAGTGCCCTGAAATATATTCTTGCCGCATTATTCCTGCCAATTCTTGATGCCAGCAAATAAAAGGCATAATTGCATATGCCGCTGTTTATGTGTATTCCGTTATTATCTTCGGAGTCGAGATTCATTTCCGAAACGTGCATGGGTTGCCAGTAAGGTTTTGAACTGTCACCCATATTGTGCGGGTCGGCCATATTTCTCATGGCTCCTGACGGCGAAAAGCTTTCTTTGGTTACATCTTCACCAATAGTCCAGTCAAGGCTGTCGACCAGGCAGGCAAAAATATCGGCATAAGATTCATTAATGGCACCCGCCTGTCCGTAATATTCAAGGTTTGCTGCTGCATCAATAACGCCATGGCTCAACTCATGAGCTGTTACATCAAGTGCACCTGCAAGGGGTTTGAAGTTTTCCCCGCCATTCCCATAAAAAACTGCTTTGCCGTTCCAAAATGCATTCTCGAGTGCACTCCCATCATCGGCTGCCAGATTTACAATGGAAATAATATTTCCGCCCGCTCCATTGACTGAGTTCCACCCAAAGGTTCGTTCAAAATACTTATAAAACTGAATGGCATTACAATGGGCTGAAATGGCAGCAGCTTGCGTCCATGCATTGTCCACCGAAGTTACGTAAGAGACATCCAGGTTTTCAGTGGCTGTATTATTGGCATCGAGGGTAATTATTATTCCCTCGTTGGTTGCAGCATTGAACATCTTTTGTGATATGTCATACAGGTAAAAAATTCCTCCGGTAAGGTATACATTGAAGGTTCTCATCATATTGTTAAGGTCAACTCCGGATGCGCTGACTGTGCCATCCGACCGGATATTGTTGTATTTGCGAAGAATTTCGCCATTCCTTGCATCAATAAAATACTTCCATTCTGAGAACACGCCGGGCCTTACCGTAAACATCCATGCGAGCTTGTATTCATTGGCGCCTGTGTTCATAAAGATTAATTGGCACTGCGTTTCAGAATCCCCGAAGAAATCTTTTTCAGCCTGTGTCAGTTCCCTGTGCTTTATTTGTATACCAAGATCATTTTCCACAATAGCCAGTGCTTGCATGGTGTCAATATGGGGATGCGGATCGGCTTTCGTTAGGTTATGTACCGTTCCGGTAAGCCTTTCCCTGTCGCCGTCGGTATGGAAGGTGGTTTCGGATCCGTAAATGTCAATTCCCTTATAGTGCTGTACCGTTCTTACATGAATTGTTCCGAGTTCATCGGTAAACGTTTTCACTACCCTGAAATGTTCTTCGGGAAAGGATATATTCGTAACTGCATTGATTTCATTCAGAAAACTGAAAAGCTGTTTTTCAGGATTTAAACCTGAGGCAATTTTTAAGGCTGATTTCTTCTTCTCAATAAAAACGGGAAGCTGACTGTTACGCATGACAATAATATCCTGCCTGCTATCATCAGCATCAATAATGGCTTTTACGGGTAAAGCATATTTATGCGGATATACATCCCGGGCATTTTCGCCATAAACCTTGATGAATCCTGTATCGGGAATGATGATCTGTTCTTTTATTTCACCGGTAATATGCTGTGCACTTGTTGTTGTAAGGCACAGTATAAATGCAATGAATAAAAGAGAAAAGGGCTTCATGGGGCATGCTCTTTAAAGAAAGACACTTAACCAATAACAAACCCTATAAAAAATACGCTAAATCGGGGTGCAGTTTATCATTCTTTTAACAACTTAAACCGGTGGCTGTCCTTTCCTGTAACTATTTCCAGAATATACAGGCCTGGCTTAAGGTCTGATACATCAATAAGTGTTTCGTCTGCAAGGGATTTCAATACCCGTCCTTCCAGGTTATAGATGACCACCTTTGCATTGTCCGGTCCGGTAATGGTTAATACGTCCTTTACGGGGTTAGGATAAAAGGATATTATCGCTTCAACCGGATTGCCGGTTCCTGTTGTTCCGCTTACAACTATGTAGCCATTTCTGGTAATTGTATTGTCGCCTGATCCGTTGGAAGCGGTCAGGCTCACACGGTAAGTTCCCGCTGCATTAAAGGTAACCAACGGATTTTGCAGATGGGAGACTGACGGATTTCCACCCTGGAAATTCCATGTCCACGACGTTGGGGTATTCATTGACAAATCAACGAATTGAACCACAAGTGGAGCACTTCCTGTTTTATAATCAGCAGTAAAATTGGCCACCGGTTTTAATTCCAGATTTCTGTCTCCTGTGGCATAGTATACCGGCCATTTTGCATAATCAATCTCGAACTGCGCCGATCCTTCGGGTGAAATTTTATTGTCATCCAGTCCTATGGTGTAAATGTCTTCGCGGTTATAAAATCCCATATCCTGCGTGTAGGTAAAGGCAATCCGGTCATCGTTATTTGAAAAAGACGGGTAGCCAAGGTCAGTATTGGCTGTGATCACATCCATGTCTCCTGTTTCGAGATTGGCGCCATAAATCCTGAAATCCACCTCGTAATCATCAGCGTAGAAATAATCAAATGCGATTATGTTGGGAGAGTTTTTGGAGAATACGGCATTGCCAATGCTGACATTTTTGGGCAGCGATGTAAAGAGTTTTATTATGGAACCATCGCCAAAAGTATTGGTTGTATTGTCCCATACCTTAATGAAACCGACATCCCAGTATGAAATATCTTCACTTACATCGGAATTTAACTCATTATACGCATCATAGATAAGGTATTCGCCGCTGTGATCAAATTCTATTGCATCAGCAAACAATACTCCGCCCGAAACCATAGATCCGTCACTTGTTGTGGGATTATACAGGGTAAATTTTCCCCATTCCTCGCTGATGTAATCATACACATATATGGCTGTGTCAATTTCGGTTGATATAGCGGCAATCCTGTTCCCATCTTTCGACACCGCAACATTGTCAAAGTACGCACCTGATAATTCGGATTCAGCAGGGTTTTGACTATCGAGGCTAATGGCATAAATGATATCGTCGGAACCTACATAAGCACCTACACTCCCGTCATCGGTTACACTTACCCGGCTTTTCATTTCTTTTGCCGAAAGTGGTGAATAGTTGGTAGCCGGGATGGGTGAAGTATAAAGTGTAAATGGATAGTTGTCATCGGTATTATAAATGAGCAAGTTCTGCTGGCCCGGGTTTGCTTCATAGTCATCAGGCGTTTCCTCCGGCACATCAGCATATATACCAATTGCATCGAAAGCCTCTGCCGCCTTGGTAACCTCTGCAGAAGATGCGCCATATAAATCCTTTGCCGACTCTATTACTGCAATCCTGAGATCAATAAACTGCGAAGTCTTGGTTAAATAATGTTCCAAAGCCCTGTAAAAAACGAGTTCGGCTTTTTCTTTTGAAACCGCAGTGGCAAAAAGATAATACGCATGATTACCTATGCCGCTGTTAATGTGCACTCCTCCATTATCATCATTTCCAAGGTAAATTTCCGATAGATGCGATGGCTGCCAGAAATGGTTGTTGCTGTTGCCTCCGTTGTGCGGATCGGCCATGTTCCGTAATGCACCCGACGGAAAAAAAGCCGTTTTAACCACATCTTCCCCAATCAACCAGTCATCACGGTCGACCATAGAACCAAAAATATCCGCAAATGATTCATTAATGGCCCCCGACTGGCCGAAATACTGAAGATTTGCCGTGTTTGAGACCACGCCATGACCAAGTTCATGGGCAGCAACATCCAGTGCTCCAGCCAGTGATTTAAAGGCATTGCCTCCGTTTCCGTAAAACACTGCATAACCATTCCAAAAAGCATTTTCCATTGAAGAGCCATCATCCTCGGCGACGTTCACAAAAGAGACAATGTTTCCTCCCTTGCCATTAATGGAGTTGCGGTTAAATTTAGTTTTAAAATAGGCATAAGCCTGTTTTGCATTGTAATGGGCCGAGATGGCCGCTTTATGGCCTGTCCATGCATTGTCATCGCAGCTGACCATGGTATATTTAAGTGCGGTGGTGGAGGTATTGTTCGCATCCAGGGTTATAATGAGCCCTTCATCAATGGTTGGGTTGTACATGGTTTCTGCGGCATTGTAAAGGTAATACATGCCGTTTTCAAGAAAAACATCCACGGTTCGTGTTGTATTGTTTAAATCAGGAGCATTGCCTGTCAGCGGACCATCATAGTTGGTATTGTTGTATTTGCGCAAGATATTTCCGTCAGCAGCATCAATAAAATATTTCCATTCTTCAATGAAATTCGGCCTGATGGTTATTTCCCATGTAAGCCGGAAATCACCTTCGTCGGTTTTGAAAAGCACAAGGTTGTATGCAGGACCATCATAATGCAGAAACCGCCTTTCCTCAACACTGAGTTCCCTTAAAACCGTTGATTTTCCGCAATCCCGATTGGCAATAAGGATACTTTGTTCGAAGCTGATTTCAGGAATTGTACGGGTATTTTCCTTCACCGCCCATAGCGATCCGGTTAACCGTTCAGTGTTTTTATCCAGGTGTAAAGTGGTTTCAGAACCGTAGATTTCAATTCCCCTGAATTGCTGAACACTCCTTATATGCGTTACTCCCAGGTCATCATGTATAATGTTACTCACATTAAAAGCTTCGCGGGGATTGGGTATTCCGGTAAAGGTTTTTGATTCTTCCATGAACCTGAAAAACCGTTCAGCAGGCGCAACACCAGCCAGCGAAGACAAAAGTTTTACTTTTCTTTCTATATAAATTGGAGTACTGTTCTTTCGTATCACAATTGGTTTATCAGGTGTAAGATCCGCCTTAAAATTCAGTTGTTTTGGTGCAGATGATCGGGAAATTCCGGCTGTTGGCCCGGTAGCCCTGCCATTGATAACCCTGTATTTAAATCCGGCCTGTTGGGTTCCTGCTTTATTTTTCTGAATCTGTTTAAAGGAGTCCTGCTGGGCGGATGTTATCAGGGAGCCCGCAACCAGTGCAACAATCAGTAGAAATCTTCTCATATGTCCTTATTTACCATTGATACTAAAGCCTTATACAATTCCTTCACACCGCTGTTTAAAGAGGTATCCGTCCATTTAATTTCCTTTTCATTGTTATTCTTTACAATCCTTATATAATATGTCATGTTACCCGGTTCATTCAAATTCAATTCATGAATATTGGATTGTTCAAGCAGCAGGTTAAATTGCGTAATTTCATTTTTTGAAGGTTTGCAGATAGCAATGAATTTATCCTGTTCAATTTTAAATATATAAGCCCTGTCAATCAACACATATCTCACCGGAATGTTGGTAAAACCTCCCGACTTGCCGAAATATATTCTTTCAGCACGCTCATCGGTTAAAAGTTTTTCTGGTGCCGAGCATGAAAAACCCAGCAGGGTAATAAATGCATAAAGAAGAATTCTGGCCATTATCGGGGCATTAAGTGTTGGTAAAGAAGGACATAAAGTTAGTAATTTTTTTAGGTGTTCAGATCATTTTGCCTTGCCTTGATAAGTTCGGCTGCTTTAAAAAGCATGATCACTTCGAAAATCTCAGCAGGTATCAGTACAATAAAGCCTATGAAGGCAAAAATAAGGGTAAGAAAAAATGCCGCCGCTATAATTTCGAAAACGCCTGCCCAATTCGATACCCTTCCCAGGAATGGCTTCATTTTCATCAGGGAGACGCCGTATACTATGCCTATTCCTCCAAAAGTCAATCCTTCAGCGCCAAGTACGAAAGCCCTTTCTTTTGGCCAGTAATACAAGGAAGCTATATCATACACCGCTACCAGGATATTACCAAAAATGAGAAAGAAGGAAATGATTTTAAGAAGGTCATTGCGAAATATGTTTCCCATGAGTATAAATCCACGCTGAAAGTAAACATATGCCAAAGTAGTCACCGCTTTAACCGCAATGTAGAAAAATTTGCCGACGATGATGCGTTCTTCCTCATACCTGAAATACTCTGCAGTAGCTTCTGCAAATCCCGTGAGAAAATACACCAGCCCCCATATCCATGCGATGGTAAACTGATTGATGAGGAAATCAGAAGGCCGTGATTCATCAATATTCCAAAAGAAAAATCGCCTGAAGCCGCCTGTAATTCTGCCGACAAGCCCTTCTTCGTCGGACATGCTGTCATGATTATAATCAAGGGCAGCAAGAATGGTTTTAATGGTATAGCTCCGTGGTGTTACTTCTCCGCTTTCAATGCGTTGAATTGTTCTGACGCTGATGTTGCATTTTTCAACAAGCTCCTCCTGAGTAAGGCCTTTGGCCTTTCTCAATTCGGATATTTTCTTACCTAGTTCCGGTTGTTTCATATTGAATGGTTTTAAGTTTCCAGTCAATAATACAGCCTTATTACCGGAATCATACCGAAATAGCCACGTCATTTACCCGTCATTTTAAAGTAGCAATATTTACAGGTTGTTTAGAAAAATTATATCCGTCACAATCACAAGTCTTTATGCCATTAAGTCTTCCCTGATTTTAGCGAACCGGATTTCATCGTACATTTGCCCGTTTTTATAGATGTTCTTTCTAAAAACAGCCTCCTTAATATATCCGCATTTCTCAAGCACCCTTTGTGATGCAGGGTTATATTCATATACACCGGTATGAATGCGCACCATGTCAAGCACTTTAAATCCGAAATCGGTGATGAGGTTAACCGCATGTGTCATTATTCCTCTATTCCAGTAAGGTTCGCCCAGAAAATAACCAATTTCGGCAGTGCGCCGGTAAACGTTTTCCAAAGGAACCAGGCTGATGTTTCCCACATACTCACCGTTGAATTCAATGGCAAAATAGGACGGATGGTTTTTAAACAAGGCAATAAACTTACGGGCATCTTCAATACGATAGGGAAAAGGAAAGCCATCCCTCAGGTTTATTCCGATTTTTTCATTGTTGGCCAGCTCAGCCAACCGCTGATCATCGTTATCCCTGAAATGGCGCAAGGTGATATTTCCGGATTCCAGAACCATAATACATGAGAATTTGTAAAAGTCAAAAATTTACCATGGCTTTAACCACACCGTCACGGTAAGCAGCAACCATATTAAAGGCTTCGATGACCTGTTCGAAACGGAAGGTATGGGTTTGCATTGTATCGGGTATTAGGCTGCCGCTGGCAATCAGGTCAAGCGTTTTATCAACGACTTCGTTTTGGCGGCGTACATTTTGAATATCAATTTCTTTTCTCCGCAGGTTGTCAGCATCAAAGCTCCACCGGTTAAATGAAGGAATGCCGATGATCATCAGTTTGCCACCCGGTTTCAGGAGTTGTATAGCCTGGTCAGCTGCTTCCTGTTTTCCGCAGCATTCAAAAACGACATCAAGCCCTTGAGGTTGGGTGGCAAGGATGCCGGCAACAATATCTGATTTGTCAGGATTCCCTGTCCATGTTGCCCCTATTTTTTTGGCCACATATAAGCGCTGGTCTATTTTATCGGTTACAAAAACTTCTTTTGCACCCTCAGCAAGGGCAGGAAGCAAAACGCTAATGCCGATAGGACCTGAGCCGAGAATGCCGATACTTTTGTTTTTTAGCGAACCCGAAAGTGTGGTAGCATAAACACCGATGGCCAGGGGTTCCGACAGTGCCGCCTGATCGAGGGTCATATTGTCGCTGATGCGGAAACAGCTTGTTGCCGGCATAACAATATATTCCGACAGGCAGCCTTCTGCCTGACCTGGACAGCCCAAAAACCTAAGGTTTCGGCATGTATGAAACCTGCCGGCTTTGCACTGATCGCAATGATAACATGGCATGGCCGGATCAATGGCTACCCTGTCACCGGGCTTAAGCGATTTAACCTCTTGCCCCGCTTCTTCAATTATACCGGCTCCTTCATGTCCGACCGTGAATGGATATTGAACCACCTGGCTGCCGATTTTTCCTTCGGTGTAATAATGAATATCTGAACCGCAAATGCCTACCGATTTCATTTTAATGAGCACCTCATTGGGCTTTTTTATTTGCGGAACAGGTTTCTCAATTATTTCGGAGCACCTCAGGCCGGTTAACACCATTGATTTCATATTCGGGGATTAAGTCATTTATGGGGTAAAAATACATCAATAATTGAATCGTTCTGTTCGTTGCTCTACAAACATCAATCAACACGGATCAAAATGTCCGTCAGCAAATTATCAGGTTGGGTTTAAGCGTGGTACTGGTTTTGGAACAGCGTAAGCATCAATCCTCCAGGTATTCTCCGGCAGCCCCGAAGAAAACCATGAACGATACCGGTGATTGCGAAGGTCTTATGGTGTCGGATACAGCCTTGCTGATGGTGTATCTTTTGTCTTCCAGATTGGTCTCACTGCCCAGATAATTCCTCAGAAAATCCATCTGCAGGTTTCTCAATGAATCGAGTTTACCCTTAAGTCTTTCTTCACCAATGTAGTTCCGGCATAAATCAGAAATCCCTGAACCAATGTCAGACACTTTACCGCGCATTAAAAATGTTGCGAATGCACTATCGGAGTCATTATTGTGATCGTTATTTTTCAGGAAATTTTCAAATGCCTTATGTGCCAGCAAATAGGCTAGTGTATCTGAAGTGTGCGGTTCATCAGTGGCGTGAAGAAAGGTAACCGAAAGCCCGGGCTTTTTATCCAGGATATCAGCCAGGATATCAATGGTCCCGATGTCTTTTTTGCCGGGCATGGGCTCAAATAATTCCAGGGGTATTTCCTTAAGTTTGTCGGGGTTTGTGCCATGCATATCGGCAAGCATATTGTATGGCGATGTGGCGGCTTTAATAAACAAATTACCAATGATCCGGAGAATTATTTTTCCAAGATTTCTGATTTCAACTTCTTCACCTTTGGTTTTAACCGGAGCTTTCAGATCGATAACGCCGTCCTTGTCAGAGAGTACTCCGAGGGCCAGCTTTAGAGGTACTTTAACAGGCACCTCTTCTTTTGAGCGGTCACCCAGCGTGAATTTTCTGAAATAAATGCTGTTGTCACTTTGTAGTGATTTGGTTCGGATCACATTTTCGGTTGAGAAATTCAACACTCCGCTTGCCACCGGGTAACCAAAGTAATGTTTGAACAGGGCATCCAGGTCTTTCATGCGAAACTGGTTAACTGCCATATCAAACTCAATATCGGTCATATCTTCCGGATTAAAAACTGCATGTGTTGTTAGTTTTCCGGTTTGATTCAGCAGGGCAGACAAATCAAATGACAAAATGCTCTGTGAACCCGGTACCGGAGTACTTTCCAGTTGCAAATCGCCGATGTGGTAACCAAACGGATAACGCATTGTTTTGTCGGAGTATTCAACCTTTCCTCCTGTAACAACAAGTTTGGCAAATGTGAAAAAGGTCGGTTCAGATATTGTATCGGATTGCTGTGCAAGTGTATCTTCCTCAGCTGCTTCAGCGGGCTTGACAAGGGTACTCCAGTTATTCACGGTATCCACCAGTTCAAACAGCACATAAGGATCAGTGAGGGCAATGTCATTCAGGATAATCCTGTTTTTATCCAGTAAAAACGTATCAAGGCCTACGGAAAGCTTTTTAAATGCCAGCATTGTCCTTTCCTGCGTATCGAAAAGGCTGAATTCGTCAATTTCATTCGTACCCTGAACCAGCAATTGCAGGGCATGCTGCATACTTCCCTTTATGGTAAGGTTATTCGACAGGTATCCGTTCAGTTTTGAAATATTCAAATTATTCACAAGGTATGGATGCAGTATGTTCAGATTAAGGCTGTCGAGTTTCAGATTCAGCAGGTAAGTACTGTCTGCCTGGTTGAGCTCAAGTTTTGAATACAACGAGCCTCCGTCCACAAAATTGAAATCTACCGACAGGCTTGTCGATTCGCTGTTCCAGGTGAATCCGGGGATTACAAGATCTATCTTGTTCAGGGCAATTGTATTGTCAATAGGGATGTCAGTATACTGTACATACCCGCTTTGAATCCGGATATTCTCCAGTACATATTTCAGGGTCGCTTTCTTAACTGTATCTGCTGTTGTACTGTCCGATTTTGCAAGGTCTGAAAAGTTAAAATGGCTCCCGTCCTGAATAAGTTTCACGTATGGAGAGTCCAGCAATACTGAAGTTACATGAATTTCATTGCGTAAAAGAGGCAGATATTTCAGGTTGACTTTGAATTTTTTAAAACTGGTGAATACTGCTGAAGCGTTCTTTTCGTGCATGCTGAAACCTTCAACCCGTAAAGTACCTGTGAAATAGTTGAGCCTGATTTTTTCAATTTCAACCTTTCGGCCAATCAGTTCAATGCTGTTTTTAACAATGTATCTGCGTGCAAAACGCGGTGCTATAAACAACACAATTCCAAAGACCAGGATGAGGATAAATACAATCCAATGCCATTTTTTGAAAGACAGAATTCTCATTGCTGATTTTGTTTAGAATCATGTCAAAGATACATCGAAATCTCTATGGTCTTACCTCCAATTTTTTCTTACTATTATAAACAGATTCCAACAAGTTAACGTTTTGATGACTGATTGGTAACATTTCGCTCATGAAAGCCTCTAAATTTGCCTGCTTCTCAGGGCTCAAACAGGTAATGAAGCAATGGAATTGTGTGACAATTCCCGGGATTTTTTATATTTATCCCTTATTCAATTAACCATGAACTATTCAAACCCCAACTCCATAGGATATTACGATGAACTGCCACTATGGTCGGCACCATTTGGACTTAAACTGCTCGATGCTGTTATCTACATTAAGAATATTACTGCACTGGATATAGGATTCGGAACCGGATTCCCGCTGATTGAACTGGCCATGAGACTGGGAGATTCCTCATGTGTGTATGGCATCGATCCCTCTCCTGAATGTCATGCGCTGGTTAACAACAAAATAAACCATCATGGACTTTCTAACGTACGTTTGATTCAGGGTGTAGCTGAATTAATTCCGCTTGCTGAGGAGTCGGTTGACCTTATTGTCAGCAATAATGGGATTAATAACGTGAATGATATGGATGCCGTTTTCGGAGAGTGCTATAGAATACTAAAGGACCATGGCCGGCTTATTATGACCATGAACACAGAGACCAGTATGTTTGAGTTTTATTCTGCCATGAAAAGGATTTTCGAGGAATTGGAGTTGAACGGTCAGGTTGAAGTGATGAAAAAACACATCTATGAAAAACGTAAACCGATCGGGGAGATCATTGGCCTCTTTGAAAGGCATAACTTTACCATCAGCAACCTGGAGCATGATCAGTTCAATTACCGCTTTACCGATGCTACTGCCATGCTCAACCATGGTTTCATCAAACTTGCCTTTAAGGGCCCATGGATGGAACTGTGTCCGGAGCATTTGCGAAATGAAGTTTTTATGAAAATTGAGCAATACCTCAATATTCATGCTGCCGCCAACAACGGCCTCAACCTTAGCGTTCCTTATGTGGTGATCAATGCATCAAAGAAAAGCGTGTAAGGCTTAAGCTTATGAATGGATTTTCATATTATTACGCACAAGGGAAGCAGAATAGAAGAAAGCGAAACAGATTTAGTATATTTGAACCATGCAACTTGACTTAAAATACGGAAGCAAAAGCATAGCTTTTGATTTCCCGGAAAGAACACATATCCCCGAATTCAGGGAGCCGGCTTACGACGTAAGCAAAGAAAATTTCGTGCATAACCTTGAGCAGCTGTTGCCTGCCGACCCTTCACGTTATGTTAATGTTGCCGTTGTTGTTTCGGATAAAACCAGGTTATGCGGGTATCCTGAATATCTTCCGTGGCTGGTAGGCTTGCTGTTGAACAAGGGTGCTAAGAAAGAGAACATTGTATTCTATATTGCCTACGGAACACATGCCAGGCAAACCGATGAGGAAAGCCTTAAAAGCTATGGTGATGTTTACCGGGAATATACATTTGTTCATCATGATTGTACCGATGCATCCGCCTTTGAAATAAGAGGAACCACTTCGCGAGGCACTCCTGTTGCCATTAGAAAAGACATTTTGAACAGTTCCCTGTTACTTACCTTTGGTAGCATATCCCACCATTATTTTGCCGCCTATGGTGGCGGACGAAAACTTTTGTTTCCCGGCCTGGCATTAAAAGAGGCGGTTTATCATAACCACGGACTTTTTCTCGACCTCAAAAACCGCAGCCTTTCTGCCGGATGTCAGCCCGGCAATCTCGAAGGCAATCCCCTGGCCGAAGACCTTAAGGAAATTGATTCCTTTATGCCGCCAAAAATCTCCATTCACGGAATCCTTAATTCATCAGGCAAGGTTTGCAGGTTATTGACGGGTAGCAGTTATGAAGATTTCAAAAGTGCCTGCCGGATTCATGACAGTTATTTCAGGTACGGGGGCAGTGAATTATATGATCTGGTTGTTGCTTCAGGCGGGGGATATCCGAAAGACATCAATTTTATCCAGGCGCACAAGTCGGTGCACCATTCAGCCGCCTTTGTTAAAGACGGGGGCACACTCATTGTGCTTGCCGAATGCATCGATAAAATAGGCTCGAATTATTTTATGAAGTACCTTGAAACAGGCAGCTTTGAAGCAGCCTTTGCCCTGCTCGAAAAGCACTATGAGGGCAACGGTGGAACAGCCTTATCCATGATGCAAAAAACAAAACGAATCAATATTCAAATGCTCACGTCGCTGGATGAGGTTGCCTGTAGAACCCTTGGTGTAAAAAGGGTGGAAGAATCCGATATCAGGCAGTTAATAGCCAATGAAAAAGGAAGCATTGCCGCAATTAAAAATGCCAGCATGCTGGTTAAATAGGGGAAAACTCAACATAGGCAGCAATTACAACACTAAATATTAATTATGAAAACAAGAACCCAGTTCATAGTGATAGCACCTTTTGTGCTTTTTTTGTTATTGGTTTCATGCAGGAATGCTCCCCGGGTTGTTCCTGGTTCATTGCCCCGCAGTATACCCGAAGCCGAAGGAATAGCTTCGGCAGATATTATTGCTTTCCTTGATTCGGCAGCTGTAAGCATTAATGAATTTCACAGCATATTGATCCTGCGCCACGGAAAGGTTGTTGCCGAAGGATGGTGGTCGCCTTATAAGCCTGAACTCCGGCATACACTATATTCAACCAGCAAAAGTTTTACCTCAACGGCAATTGGCTTTGCAGTAAATGAAAAGCTCATTACTACGGAAGATAAAGTCATTTCCTTTTTCCCCGATTACCTGCCTGATAGCGTGAGCCCGTTTCTTGCCGGGCTTACCATTCAGCACCTGTTAATGATGTCGGCAGGGCAGGATCCCGATCCTACTTCGCTCCTCTGGACAGCCAGTGACAGCATTTGGGCGAGATTGTTCCTGAATACACCCATCGTTAATAAGCCTGGTTCAACGTTTTTGTACAATTCCCTGGCTACCTATATGCTATCGGCTATTGTACAAAAGGTAACCGGCGAAAAAGTCATTGATTACCTTACGCCCCGGTTGTTTGAACCGTTGGGAATTAATGGAATTGATTGGGAAACCGACCCCATGGGCATCAACACCGGGGGCTGGGGTCTCAGGTTAAAAACCGAAGATATGGCTAAATTCGGGCAATTGTACCTTCAGAAAGGGATGTGGAACGGGAAGCAAATAATTCCTTCATCCTGGGTTGAAGAAGCAACCTCATTTAAAATAGACCAGGCTCCTGATGCTCCTCAGGCCGATAAGGAGTCCAGCGACTGGATGCAGGGATATGGTTACCAATTCTGGAGGTGCCGTAATAACGCGTACAGGGCTGATGGGGCTTATGGACAATACATCATCGTTTTGCCCGAAAAAGATGCTGTTGTAGCCATAACCAGTGAGACTCCCAATATGCAGGATGTTTTGAACATGGTGTGGAAATACCTGCTTCCGGCAATGAAAGATGGGGTATTACCGGCCAATGATTCCGTGGCTGACTTGTTAAAAGAAAGGTTAAGCAAACTCGCAATATTACCCGATAGCAGCCTTTCAACGCCAGCAATAGCGGAGCGTGTGAATGGAAAGAAATACATCCTGGAGGAAAATTTTCTTGGCATGCAAACCATCACTTTCGGTTTTGCCGATAATACCTGCAAGGTAGTAATGAACAACGATTCCCTTGTGTATAATGTAAAATTCGGATCGGAGAAATGGATTGAGGACGAAACAGAAGTTCCCGGGCCGAGTCTAACCGGGCCCCTTGGCGGTGCCACGTATAAAACCGCCAGTGCTTGCGCATGGAAAGGTGAGAACACGCTTACACTTACCTTGCGTTATATTGAAAGTCCGCATCATTTTAAAATAGACTGTACATTTGATAATGATGCACTAACCATGGTTTTTTGGCCCAGCATGGCATTCGGCCAACAGTCATACCTGATAAAGGGAAAAGCAGAATAACGCGATTGCCTTTTGTGTTAAACTGTTTGTAAAACCTGGTGTTAATAGTTAGAATAAAGTTCAGGTTGAATTATTCAACCTGAACAGCATTGAATAAATTTTTGAATTTCACTTTTATGTCCATTCTGCGTATGCTATTGCTTTTTGTTGTTTTCATTCTGCTCAATGTATATTTGTTTATAAGGGGATGGCAGGCTTTACCTCAACAGGCTTTCGTGCATATCCTGTATGCTTTCCTTTTTGTTTTTGCATCAACAGCGGTATTCATTGCCATCTTTCTCGGGAATCATCTACCGCAGTGGCTTTCATACATAATGGAACGGATTGGCGGTTATTGGATTATCCTTTTTATTTACATCCTTATGGGCGCCTTCCTGGCCGATATTCTTCGTTTAGCCAATCATTTTTTCAGCATTTTTCCAGCCTGGGTTACCGAAAACTATACGCAGGTGAAGCTTTACTATTTCATAGGCCTGATGGTTATGCTGGTGATCATTTCCTCCATTGGATTTATTCATTATGCGAATCCCCGGGTTACCCAAATCAGTATTGCACTCAACAAAGGAGAAACCCTTGAAAAGGATATCAAAATTGTTGCACTGAGCGATATTCACCTGGGAAATCTCGTCAGGAAGAAGCGGTTTGCCCGATGGGTTGAGGTTATCAACGGTCAAAATGCGGATGTCATTTTGATTGCCGGTGACACTTTCGACCGGGATATGCAAACAGTGGAAAATCAAGACCTTGCTGCCGAGTTGGGTAAGCTGAATGCCACCTATGGCGTATATGCCGCACCCGGTAATCATGAGTATTATGCTGGTATCGACAGGGCATTGGCATACCTTAAAAAGGCGGGAATTAATGTGTTAAGGGATTCTTCGGTGGTGATTGACAACAGATTAGTGGTTATTGGCAGGGATGATATAACCAACCATAAACGCATGCCGTTAAAGGCATTATTAAACGGCCACCGCAAAAACCTTCCCAGTGTAGTGATTGATCACCAGCCACGTGGTTTCAATGAGTCCGCGACGGAAAATGTTGATTTGCATATTTCCGGACACACCCATCATGGTCAGATATTCCCGATAAACCTTATTGTTTCGAAAATTTATGAATTGGGTTACGGCTACCTGCAATCAGGCAATACGCATTTTTATGTCTCCTCCGGGATCGGATTATGGGGTGCTCCTTTAAGGATTGGTACCCGGTCGGAAATTGTCAGCATTGTACTAAAGCAAGATGGTGATTTAACTTCAAAAAAATAAGTTATCTTTAGATATCACTTTTCTTGTTCATACTTGCCTGATGAAACCTGTACTGATATTTGATATTGTATATTTCATCATTTTGATATTTGTTTGTATCCGCATTATTCTGGATACCCGAAGTTCTTCCAAAACCCTTGCATATTTGCTGTTGGCTATATTTTTTCCCATCGGGGGAATGATATTCTATTTTATTTTTGGCATCAACTACCATAAGCGCCAGATTTACAGCAAAAAACTGGTGGAGGACGAGGAGCAGCTTTATATACTGAATCAGCAGACCATATCATTATCGGCACAGAATCTTGAGCGTAATGCTTTGGATATAGGACAGGGAGACAGCCTTGTCAGTTTATTGATGAATGATAGTTTGAGTCCCCTTACCTCTGGCAATGCAGTAAAGCTTCTCATTAACGGGGAGGAAAAATTTCCCGAAATGATTTCGGCGCTGGAAAAAGCCAGACACCATATTCACCTTGAATACTATATTTACGATGATGATGTTATAGGCAATACCATAAAGGACCTGCTCATTCGCAAGGCATCGCAGGGCGTTGCTGTAAGGTTGATATACGACGATTATGGGAGCCGTTCCATCCGTAAAAAACTGGTTGATGAATTGCGCAAAGGAGGAGTGGAAGCATTTCCCTTTAACCGGGTTCGGTTGTTATACCTCGCCAACCGGATCAATTACAGGAATCACCGCAAAATAGTCATTGTAGACGGTGAAATTGGCTTTGTGGGAGGAATTAATATCGCCGACCGGTATATCAACAATCCTTCGGATAGAGGCCGTTTATACTGGCGGGATACTCACTTGCGCATTGATGGGCCCGGCATATTCTTTCTTCAGCATTTATTTTTATGTGACTGGAATTTCTGTTCGGGACAGAAAATGCAGCCGGATCCGGTGTATTTTCATGCCAGGCCCCTGAAAAATTCGAACATCAGTGTGCAAATTGCGGCCAGCGGTCCCGATTCACCTGCGTCGACCATTAAGCTTTCATTCTTAAAGGCCATCAACCTTGCCAAGCAGGAAATATTACTAACCACACCTTATCTGATCCCCGGTGGAAGCATTATGGATGCACTCAAAGTTGCTGCATTGGGCGGTGCCAGGGTTAAAATACTTGTGCCGGGCTTTTCTGACTCACCACTGGTTAATGCTGCAGCATGGTCGAATTACGGCGAACTGTTGAAATCGGGAGTTGAGATTTTTGGTTACCATAAAGGATTCATTCATGCCAAATCGATGGTAATTGATGGCGCCATATCCATTCTGGGAACGGCTAATCTCGATCACCGGAGCTTTGATTTGAATTTTGAGGTTAACGCAATAATATACGGACCCGAATTTGCTGAACAGGTGAAGAAATCCTTTACCAGCGACTTGCAGCACTCCAGGCCGATTACCTATGCGCAATGGAAAGCAAGGCCGGCGCACATAAAACTCAGTGAAAGGACAGCCCGGTTGTTATCCCCATTACTTTAATAAATCTTCTATTTTATATGAAAATTTCGATTCCTGATACCATGCTTGCTATAGGGGTGAGCGAGAGTGATGAGCTTGTGGTTAATACAGTGCCGGTTCCACGGCCCGGAAGAGGAGAGGTTTTGGTAAGGATCGCAGCCTCTCCGGTAAATCCTTCCGATTTGGCCAGGATTCGTCAGCTTAACAGCAGGGACAAGGTATCCTTCATAGGGGGTATTGAAGGCAGCGGAATGGTTGTCGGCCATGGCAAAGGTGTGGTGCCTGCATTACTGATGAATAAAAGGGTGTCCTGTGCATCAGCACATAATTTCAGCGGGTGTTGGGCCGAATACATGGTTACTTCCGCAATGAGCTGTGTTCCTTTACCAAAGAATGTGTCGGATGAGCAAGGTTCAATGATGCTTGTAAACCCCATGACTGCTGCTGCATTCTTTGTAATCATCAGGAAAGAAAAGCATACTTCGGTCATCAACACGGCAGGAGCAAGTGCCTTGAGTCGTTTCATCAATTTTTTAGGAAGTCAGCAGGGAATAAATATAATTAACATTGTAAGAAGTGAATCTCAGGTTCAGCAACTTGCCTCGATGGGAATTAAACACATACTTAACAGTGCCGATCCCGACTTTCAACGAAAACTTAACGCCCGTGCAGCAGAATTTAAGCCTACCCTGGCTTTGGATGCGGTTGGCGGAATGTTTACCCCTGTCCTGACAAAAGCACTGTCGTATTCAGGTTCCATTATTATTTACGGAAACCTGAGTGGTGAAAATCCTGTGCTGGATCACCGTGCATTGGTAAACGGCAATAAAAAAGCCGGAGGATTTTACCTGGTGAACTGGCTTAAAGAGCAACCGTTACCTGTAAAACTATCGTGCATATTAAAATCCCGCAGTATGCTCAGGGAAAATATTCTGGTACCTGTACAGGCGCGGTATACCCTTCACGAGGTCCGGAAAGCCGTTGATACATACCTTTCGACCATGTCGGCCGGCAAAGTATTGCTGATACCATAACCAGTTATTTGGACAAATTTTTAAATTTGTGCGTTGTAAAAATACGGAAGCATGATTCATCCATCCCGTTCAATTTTCATTATATTGCTGTGTACCCTGGCAGTATTTTTTACCGGCAAGCTTAACGCCCAGCAGGATTATGTAATCATGGACGGGGTTCGTTTTGACAATGTCAAACTTTGGGACCCCGGGGATTGGTCGAATACAAACCGGTGTATTTTGAGGATAGGCGACAGTGCGGTTGTTTACACACCCCATCAGGTTCAGGAGTATGGCTTTAAGGATGGAAGGGTGTATTATGCCAGTGATGTAATGGTTAAGGAGGAAATGAAAAAGGTATTCCTGCGAAAACTGGTTGACGGAAAAACGGATTTGTATTTTTATGAGGATGAGGATTACAAGACTTATTTTCTTGGCCCTGACACATCATTGCTTACCGAAATACCCAGGAGAGCGAATGACGGAGAATCATACCATACACAACTTCAGCGATTGACCATGGATTGCCCCGGAATTGATGATGCAGCCAGGGTTGTTGCCTACCGGAAAAATTATTTGACGGAATTTGTGGAACGGTATAACCGCTGTGAAGTTGGCCCGTTTCCTTACCTTCGTTACGGTTTGGTGGCGGGATATGGATTCACCAGGCTTATGCCCCCTGATGAACCTGATTATTTCGGTGAATTTGATTACACATTTCATGGTGGATTTTCACTGGGGATTTTTGTTGATCAGCCCGTTTTGCTCAGCCGGTTTTCTGTTCATGGTGAAGTGCTTTACTCAAGGTTGGGATTTTCGTACTATTACCAAAGCTCCGGCCAGGATTACGATCTAATAGTTCAAAGTTCGGCCGTCAGTGTGCCCGTTTTGTGCCGGCTTATACTTCCTGTTAAAAAAGCTGATGCTTTTGTTAATGCCGGAGGTTGCCTGGAATATAATTTTAAAAATGAAACCGGGATATACACTGCAGCTGTGAGTGAGCCTGGTGTTATAGAAATTGACAGGCTCAACAATAGCCCGGTTATTTCTGATATACAGCTTGGTTACGTCATCGGCGCGGGTATAGAGTACCAGGTGGTTAAAAATCATCCTTTGCTGTTTGAACTGCGGTTCTCAAGGCAGTATAGGGCATTTCAGCAAGAGCCTTCAGCAGGCAAATCGGTTGTTCAGTTGATTACAGCTATAAAATTCTAATATGGACCTGTTCAGAAATATTGCATTGGTATTGCTTTTTCTCTTTTGCGGTTGCGAAAAAGACCCTGATGTAAAGTCAAGGGATTACGCCTTTCTGGTTACCCTTGAACCGGAAGATAACGACCAATCAGGAGTTACCCTAGTTGCCGATGTTTATCACGTGAATAATGATGTTGTGGAATATGGTTTTGTCATTAGCAAAGGCAGTATGCCTACCATAAATGATTATGTTCTTTCAAAGGCAGGGACACCTGATAAAGGGGAGTATTCACAAAGGATTGATGTTGGTCTTACCGAAGACGAACGCTATTATACCAGGGCTTTTGCAAGGTCGGATAACCAAATCGTGTATGGAAATGAAATTGCATTCAGAAGCGAGGGAACTTCACCTCCGGAAATTCTGGGGTTCTCACCACTTTCGGGTCACGCTGGGGATGAATTAACCATTACCGGCAGAAATTTCAGTCCTTATATACCCTGGAACCAGGTATATTTTGATAACCGCCTTGCAACGGTAATATCAGCTACCGAAAACAGGCTTGTGGTTTTGGTGCCGGATATTGCAGAAACACGTGAAGTAATTATCTCGATCAGATACGGGGTCTTTGCCATTGATGCTCCGGCCAGATTCAACAATATTTATCCGTAAAGAAATTCCAATGAAAAACGCCTTATTCTTTTTATTTTTTATATTCCTTTATCCTTTGCTTACCGCGCAAACAGGGATTGACTATGGCTTTAAATCGCAAAACCTTTTACTCAATACGCCTGAAGGTGAAATCTACGGCACATTAACCATTCCCGAAACATCCAAATCAGGTCCGGTTGTACTTATTGTACCCGGAGCAGGGGCTACCGACAGAGACGGAAATTCACCCGGAACAAAAGTGAACAACAATTGCTATAAGTTGCTGGCCGAAGCATTTGCCAGAAAGGGGATTGCTTCCTTGCGGTACGATAAAATGGGTATAGGTAAAAGTAGGCGAAAGAAAGCCGGCCCTGTTTTATTGCTTCATAATTATATTGATGATGCCACTGCCTGGATTCATTACCTTAAACAAGCATCCAGCTATACAAATATTATTGTGCTGGGGCATGGTGAAGGATCGCTTGTCGGGATGATTGCAGCCCGCAAGGCCGGAGCCGATGCTTTTATTTCAGCCGAAGGGGCCGGCATGCGGTATGATAAGGTTCTTATATACTCGCTAAAGGACGCTCCAAAACCTATGCAGGCCGAAGCCGAAATAATTCTGGATAAACTCATTTCTGACATCAGGATTGATACCATTAGCCCATCACTAACTCCGGTTTTGGGTTTTGAAGTACAGCCCTTTGTTAAATCACTGTTATCCTATGATCCGGCAGTAGAATTTAGTAAGCTGCAAGTGCCGGCATTGATCATACATGGCTACTACGATTTATTTGTCCCGGTAAACAATGCAGAAATGTTGGCCAAGGCAAAGCCCGATGCTAAGCTGAAGGTGGTAAAAAATATGAATTATATTCTCAAGGATGCTGATGAAGATGAGAACTATAACCAATTAACCTACTTTAAGCCATATATACCCCTGAATATAGAAGTGACAACGGCAATGGTCAATTTTATAAAATCCTTACCATAAAACACCAGGCTGTCAAGCCCATTATTTAATTACCAGTTTCATCATTGCACCCTGGTTGTTGTTATGCTTAATGCTTAACAGGTATATTCCCGATGGAATATCAACGGACATTTCAATCATCTGCTCATTGTTCCTGACTTCATTATGAACTACCTGCCCGGAAAGGTTTTTTAATTCAATCGCCGTTGTTTCATATGCACCGGGAAGTGAGATGGTAAAATGTGCACTGGTTGGATTTGGAAATACTTTTACCGTATAGCCGGGTGAATGGTAATAAATATCGGTAATCACTATTTCATAGCAGGCAGAAGTATCTACGCATCCCGATTGACTTACTTCAACCGCATATGTTCCTGACTCCACCGGTGTAAAACGTGCACCGGTTGCATCCTCAACTTCAGAAAAATCGCTGCATTTCAACCACCTGAAAGTGGCGTCTTCAGCGAGGGCAGTGAGGGTGTCTTCGGATTGAATGACTCCTGTGTTTACTTCTGTAATGGAAAGGTTGACCAGTATAATGCTGTCGCATCCAAGATAATTCACAAGGGTATCGCGGTACGTGCCGGTTTCTGTCCAGATGGTTCCGCCAGGTGAAACATACTCTTTACAGGCTACAACATCAATAGCTGAATCTGAAGGTTGCACAATTGTTAATGTAAAAAAAATTATGCTGTCGCATCCGTAAGAGGCTGTAAGCGTGTCGCTGTATTCACCGGTAATATTCCAGGTATATTTACCGCTGGGTGAACCATAGTTTTCGCAGGCGGTAACCTCAAGGGACGATGATGCGGGTTGCAAAACGGTTAAGTATATATGAAGTATACTGTCGCATCCGATTGATGCAGTGAGGGTATCGATGTATTCACCCGAAGTATTCCAAATGTTTTTTCCGCTGGGTGAAATGTATTCCTCACATGCATTCACGTTTAGCACAGTCTCTTCTTTATGTTCAGGACAATCGCATGGTTCATCGGTTGGCGTTTTTCCACTGTTACCGCCAGAGCATATTCCGCAGGTGTCGATGTAAGCAGTGCCGAGGTAATCACCATTGCAATCGTAGCCGGTAACAAACTTCGAAAGCAAACGGATATAACTAACCTGGTAGCCGCCGCTGTTCTCGGTCACTTCCCAGGAATTCAAAGGCCAGCTTGTGTTAAAATCCTTATATGATTTTTGCTTTGGCTGGTTTAGTGGCGGGGTAAGATTTTCGGAACCGCATACAGCATTGTTGGCATCGGAGCCACATGACCTGGGATCATCGCAACAACCAGCCCATTTATACGAGGGATTGGGTCCGCCGGGAACAAATCCCGGTGGAGGTCCATACAATGAGGTGCCCACTCTATCCCAACGCGGACTTCCATTGCAAAACCAGGTATGGTAGAATTCATTGACGCAACTGTCGCCCCCAAAAGCATACATGTTCGTTAAATAAACGATATTCAGCGGATTAACACCATGAAAGTAATGTACATATCCTTCTGCGGCATCACGGGCATCCTGAATTCTGGCAACATCAGTATTGTAGGTAATGGTATTGTAAAACATGCTGCCAACACCTCCTTTTTGGTTGTTGCTGCCCCATGTGTATGCGTCCATGTTGGCATTATAGGGGTCTTTAAAAGAATAATAGGCAGGAAAATTATCCGTATTACCGGTCATGGCATTTTTATACACGTTCTTTATGTTATTGGAGACAGCAGAAGTTGCTCCTTTAATTTGGGTATAATACAGCAGGAGGTCCTGTACCGAAGTTTCATAGGGGTAGGCATAGTTCCATTGCAGCATATGCGCCTCGTTGTAATGTGTGTCGAAATATTGCCGGTAGGTGGTATTTCCTGTTGCCCCGTAAAGGAAGCATGCCGCTTCAAGTTTTGCCATTTGCCTGTCATAGTCGCTTCCTTCCTGGTCACCTGCACCTACGCCTTCCGAGCCATTTGAAGATGAATTGTTATGAAAAATAACGGCAGGGTTCAACACACCCCATTGCCAGGCTTTTTCTGCCTGCATAACCAGTGTATCGGCATAAGATTTCATATTGATCAGCCGGAATATTTTCGCCGCAAGGGCAAGTGCTGCCGATGTATTAAAGGTTGCCAGCGTAGTGGGCGGCCCGTATACACTTTGTCCGCTTGCAAGAGATGGCGGGCTGGCATGGTCTTCACTTACGATGCATAAAACACCGCCATGTGCTTCCTGCATCCTGCGCAAATGATCAATACCCCATTTGGCTTCATCAATCAAGTCGGGTATTCCGTTCCCCGATTCCGGTAAGTTATAATCATCACCCCAGGCTGATGGATTTTCGAGGTATGCTTTCATCATTTCAACAACATAATTTGAAGTCCAGGATGTATACTTATTAAAATCACCGGCATCATACCAGCCTCCGCTCACATTGCGTTCGGTTGCAGTATTATTCCTGTCATTATATATACGGCATTGTGTGTCCTGCAACGGACCCATATGACTTGCACTATCAGCCCATTCTACTCCGGCATACAGCGCATCTTTAGGGTATCCTACCCTTTGATAAAAGAACGTCCTAACGGCCTGCCTGAGGATTTCCCTGTAAACATCTCCGGCAATTGCAAATTCGTAAGAACGGACGTTCTTTACAGAGTCAAGGATATAATAATTGCCCTCCTGCGTAACGGCAGAAAAATCGAAATGCCAGGCTTGATCTCCCGATGATTCATCGGTGTCGCCTGATTTCCAGATTACCGGTTGTCCGCGGAATATTCGATTTCCGGAAGTTGCTTCCACAACAACATAATTTGAACCGGGCGAGAAGGATTCCCCGGCATCAAAGCCTGTCTGGGGATTCTTTATAACCGCAATTTTTTTTGATTGGGGCAAATATCCAAACTGGTCAATGATGATAAAACGGTTTACGGGTTGTGCAATGAGCACGGGAAATATCAAAGCAAGACCCAACGCCACAATCATTCTTGTTTTCATAATGGTGTGTTTTACCCGTAAAGGTATCAATTTTGCTGTTTCACGATCGTTTGCATTCATCATTGTTTTGCCAACTTTTAAGCGTTAACTTTATTGGGTAAACAAGGTAATTGTATCATTATGAGCCAGCTTATTGAATGCGTTCCCAATTTCAGCGAAGGAAGAGACATGCAGGTGATCGGGCAGATCACCGCCGAAATTGAAAAAGTAAAAGGCGTAAAACTGCTTGATGTTGATCCCGGAAAGGCAACCAACCGCACTGTGGTGACTTTTGTAGGTGATCCGGCTTCGGTTTGCGAAGCGGCGTTCATGGCCATTAAGAAGGCATCGGCAGTAATCGATATGAGCAACCATAAGGGAGCTCATCCACGTTTTGGTGCAACCGATGTATGCCCGTTAATACCTGTTTCGGGTATCAGCATGGATGAAACAGTTGAGTATGCAAGAAAACTGGCAAAGCGGGCAGGTGAGGAACTGGGGATTCCGGTTTACTGTTATGAATTTGCTGCCTATGAGGAAAAGCGTCGTAACCTGGCCAACTGCAGGCAAGGGGAATATGAAGGATTATCGAATAAGATAGCGACTGCCGGTTGGAAGCCCGATTTTGGGCCCGATGCATGGAATGCCAACATTGCCAGGCATGGCGCTTCGGCTATTGGTGCACGCAATTTCCTTGTAGCGTATAACATTAACCTCAATACTACCTCCACACGCAGGGCAAATGCCGTTGCTTTTGATATAAGGGAAAAGGGCAGGGTAAAGCGCGAGGGTAATCCGGTCACCGGAAAAGTCATTAAAGATGAACAGGGTAACCCCTTATATGAGCCGGGCTTGCTGAAAGCTGTAAAGGCCATCGGCTGGTACATTGAGGAATACGGAATAGCGCAGATATCGGTTAACCTTACCGATTTATCACAAACACCATTGCATATTGCTTTTGATACGGCATGTGAACGTGCTTCAGCAAGGGGATTACGTGTTACCGGTTCGGAACTCGTTGGCTTGATTCCCTTAAATGCCATGATTGAGGCCGGAAAGTATTTTCTTAAAAAGCAGCAGCGTTCTGCCGGCATTCCTGAGCATGAGATTATTAAAATAGCAGTTCGTTCCCTTGGATTGGATGATCTGGCACCATTTGACCCTGATAGGAAAATCATTGAGTATATGCTGCGTAGTAATACAGGTCAGCGGCTTGTTGATATGAACCTTAGAACTTTTGCCGAAGCAACATCTTCCGAAGCACCTGCACCGGGAGGAGGGTCAATTGCAGCATACCTGGGAGTGCTTGGTTCATCATTATCAGCAATGGTTGCCAATCTCTCATCACATAAGGCAGGCTGGGATGATCAATGGCAGCATTTTTCCGGCATGGCCGAAGAAGGAATGGCCATTCAGCGTGATTTACTTGCCATGGTTGATGAGGATACCAACGCATTCAATTTGGTAATGCAGGCTTTCGGAATGCCAAAGAGCACCGATGAGGAAAAGCAAGCCAGGAACCGGGCCATACAGAATGCAACGCGTTATGCGGCTGAAGTGCCTTTAAAGGTAATGCGAAGGGTTTGCGATGGATTTGGCTTGATCAGGGCCATGGCCGAAAACGGGCTTCCCAGTTCAGTCTCCGATGCCGGGGTAGCTGCAATTTGTGCGCGAAGTGCCGTTATGAGCGCTTTCTTGAATGTAAAAATCAATGCTGCTTCCCTTGCCGATAAAAACTTTGTTTCGGGAATACTGAAGGAAGGAGCAGAAATGGAGACCAGGGCAATGAATGAGGAAGGAGAAATTTTGCGGATTGTAAACAGCAAAATAAGCAACTGATCATCCCATAACCCTTCTGCCTTTCTTCCATATCACATCGGGCATAAGGCCACCCTGGTGGTAAATGATTTCCTTATAGCTTGAGCAGGGAAAGGCAATAAAATCAGCCAGCATACCGGGCTTGATTATACCCCGATCAGTCAGCTTAAGGGCAGGTGCAGCCCTGCATGTAATTGCGGCCAGTGTTTCAGACATGGTAAGCTTTTCATATATCCCAAGTATGGCCGCTGAGGTAAGGAGTTTTCCCATAGGCGCGGAACCCGGATTCCAGTCAGATGCAATTACCAATGAGCAACCGCTGCCAAGAATTTTCCGGGCAGGGGCAAATGTATGTCCCAGTCCCAGGGAGGAAGCAGGCAGTACAACAGGAATAACATCACTCTTGCTGAGCATGCCTATATCCTCGGGTGTTGATACTTCAAGATGGTCAGCACTCAATGCCCCGATTTCAGTGGCAACAATAAGTCCTCCGTCAGCAAACTGATCGGCATGAACTACTACATCAAAGCCGGCTTTCACTGCCTCGGCGAGGAAGGCATAACTTTCAGAAACCGAAAAGGCGCCCGTATCGATGTAGATATCCACACGAGAGGTGAGCTGTTCATCAATAATAACCGGGAACAATTCGTTCACAATATACTGCAGGTACTCTTTGGAGGATCCTTTAAAGTCTTTTGGCTTTGTATGTGCAGCCAGGCATGTAGGTATAAGGTCAGCTGCAGTAAATTTGTTGGCCTGCCGGATAGCCCGCAGCATTTTGAGTTCTGATTCGGTATTTAAACCATAGCCCGATTTCACTTCAATGGTGGTTATTCCCTGCTGAAGCATTTTGTTGGCATGGTTAACGGTTATTTCCACAAGCTGATCTTCCGTAGCTTCCCTTGTTTTTTGCACCGTGCTCCATATGCCACCTCCCTTATTGGCTACACGGGTATAATCATCACCGGCTAGTCGCATGGCATATTCGGGAGCCCTGGTTCCTGCCCAGCAAATATGGGTATGCACATCGATCATTCCGGGCATTAAAACATAATTGCCATTAATGGTCTCTATCGATGAAGCAAGTTGGGTCAATTCCTGGTACGGGCCAACAGCCGAAATAATATCTCCGCTAACCAATATTCCAGCATTTTCTACAATTTCCAGTTGGATATCTGACAACGGGCCACGGGACGGAAGATCGTCCATGGTTAAAACCTGCCTGAAAGGACCGATGAGTTTAAGCTGTTTCATTGCGTGCAATTATGGTCAGGATTCAAATTTATTTAATATTTTCAACGCTTCTTCATACCCTGCATCTGCATGCCTGAAAATTCCCATTGCCGGGTCATTATACAGCACACGCCTGATGCAGGCTTCTGAACGGTCGCTTCCGTCGGCAACCACTACCATGCCTGCATGTTGCGAGTATCCTATGCCTACACCCCCTCCGTGATGAAATGACACCCAGGTTGCCCCGCCGCTGGTATTGGCCATGAGGTTAAGCAAGGGCCAGTCCGAAACCGCATCACTTCCGTCTTTCATTCCTTCTGTTTCGCGGTATGGTGATGCTACGGAACCGCAGTCAAGGTGGTCGCGTCCGATAATAATCGGGGCTTTAACCTTGCCGTTTCTTACCAATTGATTAAAAATAAGACCTGCCTTTTCTCTTTCGCCCATCCCGAGCCAGCAAATCCGCGAGGGGAGGCCCTGAAACGAAATCTTCCTGCCTGCCTGTTTAAGCCAGTGGTTCAAATGATGGTTGCCCGCAAATGCTTCAGCCAATGCAACATCGGTGGTGAAAATATCTTCCGGATCACCAGACAGCGCTACCCAGCGAAAAGGTCCCTTACCTTCGCAGAACATCGGCCTGATAAACTCCGGAACAAAGCCGTTGTATTCAAAAGCCCGCGATTCTCCGCCCTGCCTGGCAAACTCCCTGAGGTTATTGCCATAGTCGAAAATTATGCTGCCCCTGGCCTTCATCTCCAGCATAAGCCTTACGTGATTGGCCATGCTCTTCAAAGAAAGGGCCCGGTATCCTTTTGGATCGGTTTTTCGCAACGCCAGGGCATGTTGTAATGACAATCCCGATGGTACATATCCGTTTAACGGGTCATGTGCTGAGGTCTGGTCGGTAAGGACATCAGGGATAATATTATCACCCAGCATCATCTCAAGAACATCGCCAATATTGCCCACCAGTCCGACAGAAATGGCCTGCTCACTGTCCCTGGCTTTATTTAGCATTTGAATCGCCTCATCATACGATGTTGTCATATGATCGATGTAACCGGAATGGAGTCTTTTCCTGATTCTTTCCGCATCCACATCAATACCAAGAAATGTATACCCTGCCATGGTTGCGGCGAGTGGCTGGGCTCCTCCCATACCTCCCAATCCACCGGATACCAGCAATTTTCCGCAGGTATCGTTACCGAAATACTTTCTACCGCAAGCGGCAAACGTTTCATAGGTTCCCTGAAGAATTCCCTGTGATCCAATGTATATCCAGCTTCCTGCCGTCATCTGGCCGTACATTATCAGTCCTCTTTCCTTTAACTGGTTAAAATAATCCCAGTTTGCCCAGGCAGGAACCAGGTTGCTGTTGGCAATAAGCACGCGTGGTGATTCAGGATGAGTACGAACCACGCCTACCGGTTTACCCGACTGGATGAGCAAACTCTGGTCATCCTTGAGTTGAAGGAGGATTTTAATGATATCTTTAACAGCTTCAGGATTTCTGGCCGCCTGGCCCGTACCGCCATAAACAATAAGCTCGTTCGGGTTTTCAGCCACTTCTGCATCCAGGTTATTCAGTAGCATCCTAAGGGGGGCCTCGGTTTGCCAGCTTAAAGCATGAAGGTCACTGCCAACCGGCGACCGGTAATGAGGATGTTTTGCATAAGTATTAATAAATTCCGAAAAGTTCATGGAGGTGATTTTTTAAATCAATCTTTTTTTCAAGGGCTACATCGGTAGTAAGATTTGTAAGCTCATGGGCTTTAACCATATTAATAGCGCCGTTAATATAATCGCCAAGATACACATCCTGGTCGATATGGGGAATGAACTGGCGCACATGGGCATGACAGGCTTCAATAAGCATGCCTGATTTCAAAGGTTTTCTGAAATCGAATCCCTGTGCTGCACAAAACAGTTCGATTCCCAGAATTTTTTCGAGGTTCTCAATTATTTGCAAGGCTTTTCTTGCGCTAACCGATCCCATACTTACATGATCTTCCTGGCCTAATGATGTAGGAATGCTATCAACGCTGGCCGGGAAGCACAGGCTTTTATTTTCACTGACCAATGCAGCGGTGGTATATTGGGGAATCATGAAACCTGAATTCAAACCGGTTTCTTTCATTAGCAATTTAGGAAGTCCTTCGATGGTATCCATTAACGAGAGATAAATGCGGCGGTCCGCAATATTGCCAATTTCAGCAGAGGCAAATGCTGCATAGTCTATTGGCAATGCAAGCGGCTGGCCATGGAAATTTCCCCCACTGATGGATTTATCTTTACCAAAAACTACCGGATTATCGGTTACAGCATTTAATTCTACAATAAGCAGTTGTTTTAAGTGTATATAGGCATTCCGTGTAGCGCCATGAACTTGCGGAATGCAGCGAAGAGAGTAAGGGTCCTGGACCCTTGAGCAATTGCGGTGTGATTCAACAATTTCCGAATTGCCTATGAGCTTGCGCATCCGTTCAGCAACATACAGGGCTCCCTTAAACGGCCGAAGCCGGTGCAATTCTTCGTCGAATGCTTTTACTGATCCAAGCATGGCTTCGAGGTTCATAGCAGCTATGATATCAGCATTATCCAGGCAATTCTGCATTCCTTCAATGAACGAAACCGCATGTGCGGCAATAAACTGCGTGCCGTTTATCAGGGCAAGCCCTTCTTTGGCACCCATTTCGAGCGGACTTAAATTGTATTTGCCCAGGATTACCGCAGCAGGTTTTATTTCCCCATGTTCATAAACCGACCCGGATCCTAAAACAGGCAGGAATAGGTGCGCCAGTGGTGCAAGGTCACCTGATGCTCCAACGGAACCCTGCGAAGGAACTACAGGTGTAATCCGGTTTTCGATAAACCAAAGGATCCTCATCAGGGTAGGTACTGCAATGCCTGAGTATCCAAAAGCCAGGGAATGGACTTTTAAAATAAGCATTAACCTGCTGATTTCCTCGGGAATGGGATCACCAACCCCGACAGCATGACTATACATGAGGTTAAGCTGCAGTTTGCGTGTATTCTCATCTGAAATAACCGTGGTGCATAAAGGTCCGAAGCCGGTATTGATGCCATATACCGTTTTTCCTTCCGAAACAATGGCATCAACAGCTGCGCGGTTTTCTTCCAGCCTTTGGATCACCTTGCGCGTTAGCTCCCCTTTTATTCTGCCCCGGCAGATATCAAGGGCTAAACCGGGAGTAAGCCGGTCCAATCCATATCTAAACGTTACCATTTGGTTTTTAGTAAATTTAATACAAAGTTGATAAAATGTACACTGCCAAATATCATATCCCTGTATGGCCAAAAGTCACTAACTTTCAACAGCAAATAATGTTACTTTATTCATCAATTCATTAATCTGTTCTTATGACTATGAAAAATGTTATTATCATTGGTGCTGCAGGAAGGGATTTCCACAACTTCAATACCCGGTTCAGGGATAATGGTGATTATAAAGTAGTGGCTTTTACAGCGGCTCAGATTCCTGATATTGCCGATCGGAAATACCCGGCCGGGCTGGCAGGAAAACTTTACCCCGGTGGAATTCCCATTTACGCAGAAAGTGATCTTGAAAAACTGATAAATGAATTTAAGGTTGATGAATGCATTTTTTCATACAGTGATGTTCCCTATACCAGGGTGATGCAATTGGGGGCAAGGGTAAACGCTGCAGGTTCAGATTTTACTTTGCTTGGGGCAGACAGGACAATGCTGAAAAGCTCAAAGCCGGTAATTGCCGTTGGCGCGGTACGTACAGGTTGCGGGAAGTCACAGACTTCACGACGTATCATCGAAGTTCTCATGGGGATGGGTTTGAAGGTAGTTGCAGTGCGTCATCCAATGCCCTATGGAAACCTTGAAGAGCAAAAAGTTCAGCGATATGCTACCCTGGATGACCTTGTAAAGCATAAATGCACCATTGAAGAAATGGAAGAATATGAACCGCATGTTGCAAGAGGGAATGTAATTTATGCAGGCGTCGACTATGAAGCCATTTTGCGGGCAGCTGAAAAGGATCCCAATGGTTGTGACATCATTCTCTGGGATGGCGGAAACAATGATTTTCCTTTTTACAAGCCCGATCTTACCATTACGGTCACCGATCCGCACCGTGCAGGGCATGAATTGTCCTATTATCCCGGCGAAATAACCCTGCGTTTGGCCGATGTTGTTGTGATCAACAAAATCGATACGGCTTCACCTGAAAGTATACAGATGGTAAGGGAAAACATAAACAAGGTAAATCCGAAAGCAATTGTAATAGACGCAGCTTCTCCAATCACTGTCGATAACCCGGATATTATCAGGGCCAAAGCTTGCCTGGCCATTGAGGATGGGCCAACGCTTACCCACGGCGAAATGAAGCTGGGTGCAGGAACAGTGGCTGCCATGAAATGGGGTGCCGGTTCATTGGTAGATCCCAGGCCTTATGCGGTTGGCAAGCTTAAGGATACGTTTAAAACCTACCCCGATATTGGCATTTTATTACCGGCTATGGGCTACGGAAAACAGCAGGTAGCAGATCTCGAAAAGACGGTTAACAATACGCCATGCGATGTAGTGGTGATTGGAACGCCCATCGACCTCAACAGGATTATCAGCATCAATAAACCAACGGTAAGGGTTACCTATGAACTCCAGGAAATAGGCTCGCCTAATCTTCAAAGGGTTTTGGAAAAATTCGTCAATGAAAAATTAACGTAATGATTTTTTCCACCAGCTGTCCGGGTTTTATAGGTTTAATAAGGTAATCGTCAAAGGAGGCCATTTTAATTTTCTCAATGTCTTCGACAAGGGCATAGGCTGTTTGCGCAATGATGGGAATGTCAGGCTTGAACTCCTTTATAATGCGGGTTGCCTCGTAACCATCCATAACAGGCATTTTAATATCCATCAGAATCACATCGATCCCGGGATTGTCATTGCCGGTTATGAAATCAACAATTTCTTTACCGTTGCGGAAACTATGGACATTGGAATGCAGGTTTTTTAGTATACTCGATAGAAGAAACTGGTTACTGATTTCATCTTCTACAATGGCGATATGCACATTCTGCCAATCGTATGGCGTGTAATTTACCGTTGATATGGAATCGCCCGGGTTCTCACTTTTGCCGTAGAAATAATCACCCATTGTTACATAAAAAGCGGATCCCGTGCCTTTTACTGATTCAACCCTGATTGTCGCATTGAGGGCGTCACATAGACTTTTGCATATGGAAAGCCCCAGTCCTGTTCCGGCATGCAGGAGTTCTATATCTTCGTCCTGTTTCCAAAACCGGTCAAAGACAAATTTGAGGTTTTTTTCGTCGATACCGATTCCGGTATCTTTTACAAAAAATGTAATTTCTTTTTCTGAGTCAAGCGTATAGCCCATGGTAACCACGCCTTCATTGGTAAATTTCAAAGCATTGGATAAAAGGTTGGTCAGTATTTGTTTAAACCGAACACGGTCGGTTCTCAGCAACAATTTGCCGGTATTCTCCGGAAGATTCAGTTTTAATGTAACAGGCTTATCCGACAGGTTTTGGGTGAATGATTCCATCAATTCCTTAAGCAAATCATTGATGGGAAAAATCTCAAAATAAATTTTTAATTGTCCGGCTTCAATTTTTGAAATATCAAGAATATCCTCGATAATGCTTAACAATTGATTGCTGTTTGAATTGATTATTTTGCAATAGTTTTTCTTGTCATCAGGGCTTAATTCCAATTCATTGATCAGATTTGAAAAGCCTACAATGGCATTTAAAGGAGTTCTTATTTCATGACTCATATTGGCAAGGAAGGCTGATTTAAGCCGGTCGGATTCCTGTGATTTTTGAATGGCAAGGTTTAAGGCATTGTTGGTATGCGAGAGGTGTTCATTGATTTCTTCAAGTTCGGTGTTCATTTCATTCACCTGCATGTGGGCATGCTCCAACATCAGGTTCTTTTCTTTAATTTCTTCCAGCTTTTGCTTTACGATATTCTCTGCTTTCTTTCTTTTTCTTGTGTTCAGCAACAGGATAAAGATGATGAGAAGAAAGAGCCCGCTTATGGCAACAAGTGCAACAATATATTTTATGTATTTTAAAAGCTCTGCCCTTGGTCTGTTTATTATTACCGAGCTTTCGGGCAGCAAATTTTCATTAATGTTGAACTTTCGGATTATATTGTAGTCAAAGTAATACCGGTTTTCAGGCCTGGTTATTCTCCGGGGTGGAACGTACCCTTTATTGTCGATGAAATTCAATGCGAGCCTGGCAGCATCGCGACCGTGAACCCTTCCCTTGATGAATATTCCGCCTGCAATTCCTTTGCCCAGGAGTGTTTCACTTTCCATAAATATGGGCACCGGAGAACTTTTGGTAACCAAAAGATTAATATTTTCAGGATTATAAGGATTCCCTTCCTGGTCCTGGTAGTAATTAATGAGCGCAATGGCACTGCCCTTTTCAAATGTGGTAACTGTATTTACCAGTGAATCAACAGAAAGGCCGCAGACGTATGAAAAAGCAATTTTCCCGGCATACCCGGGTTCAATGCGTTTAATGTAGTTCAGGTTAATACGGCTGGTTGTTGTGGCGGTGTCTGAAATAAAATATAGTTTTTTAACATCGGGCATTACCTGTGCAATAAGGTCGATTTCTTCCTTTAAATCTATTCCGTCAAGAATGCCATAATAATCGGTACCATCAAAATGATAATCCTCGGGGTTGTTGATACCGCAAAATACAATGGGAATGCCCGGAATAAGGCTGTCCGCATACATCATCATAAAATCCAGCGCATCGTTATCACTTACCATGGCAACGTCGAACCGCGTATTCCGGTATTTGTTTTTATAAAGGCGGTAAATGGATGCAAACTGTGATTTGTCAAATCTTTTGGCATCAAGAAATTCGATAAACACATTAATGTCGTTGCGGGCTGAGAATATGCTGTTTACACCGGACACAAGGCTGTCCGACCATGTATAGGTCATGGCATATGAATTTATGAACAGAATATTGTGTTGTTCCTGTTGATTTTGCTGGCCGTTAACTGATAACCATAACCATCCGGCGATTGCTGTAAGGAATATGAGCCTTAGAATACCTTTAACCATCAATGCTGTTTAATAATTTAAACGTTGGCCGGCTTTTTCGGGATACAATAATTTCCTGATTTTCTCAGCCAAAATTGATGTTTTTATTGGCTTCGAAACATAGTCGTCAATTGCCGTGTCCTTAATGTTAATAACATCCTCTGCCGTTGCATAGGCTGTTTGCGCGATAATTGGTATTTCGGGATGTTTATTTTTGATTATTGCGGAAGCTGTTATTCCATCCATGTCCGGCATTTTGATATCCATAAGGATAAGGTCGACCTTAACATTCCTTGAATGGGTATTGAAATAGTCAATGATTTCCTTACCGGTTTTAAACATCAATACTTCACACTGTGTTTCACGGAGAAATTTGCTAAGCAAATACATATTGGCATTTTCATCCTCCGCAATGGCAACGACAAAACCTTCAAGGTTCAGTGCATTCTTCGGGAGTGATGTGTAAACGGGCTGGTTTTTAGGTTGTGATTTTACAATATAGTCCTGGAATGTCAGATAAAATGTAGTGCCGACTCCATATTCTGACTCTACCCTGATTTTTCCCCCCATGGCTTCGCATAGTTTCTTGCTGATTGCAAGGCCCAGTCCGGCACCCGAATAGAAACGCTCACCTTGTGCATTGGCTTTCCAAAACCGGCTGAACAGAAGGCGCAATTCCTTGGGATGAATGCCAATGCCGGTGTCCTTTACATAAAAGGTGATTTCCTTATTGCCGATAAAGGAATAGCCGATTTCAATGGATCCTCTATGAGTGAATTTTACTGCGTTGGACAAAAGGTTGCCGAATATTTGCTTAAACCTTGCCCGGTCGGATTTCATGATCAGCTGATGTTGTATATCGGATTCGGAAACCACCAATTGCACATGATTCCTATTTACCACCTGCCGGTAACTATCTGCAATTTCATTAAGGAACTCATGTACAAAAAAGGATTCAATATGCAGCTTAAGCTGTCCGGCTTCAATCTTGGATAAATCAAGCACATCATCGATTATCCTGAGCAACTGGTCGCTGTTCGAATTGATGATGCCAAAGTATTCACACCTTTCTTCACAGGATAAATCGGCATCGTTGAGTAAAGCCGAGAAACCAATTATGGCATTGAGCGGTGTCCTTATTTCATGAGAAATATTGGTTAGGAATGCCGATTTGAGTTTATCTGATTCTTCGGATTTTTCTTTTGCAATTACAAGGGCGGTGTTGGTTCGTGTAAGGCTTTCATTCATTTCAGCCAGTTCAGTATTCATTTTGTTCAGCTGCCTGTGCGCCTGTTCAAGCAATTTATTCTTTTCCTGTATTTCAATAAGCTTCGTATTTACAAGTGATTCAGCCCTTTTACGCTTTTGGGAACTCAAATAAAGCTGTAAAACAACCAGAAGTAAAAACCCAATAATACCGGTAAGCAACACAATAAACTTAATGTATTTTTTTGCATTCGTCTGTGGAATATTAATGACAAAAGAGCCTGCAGGCAGAGATGAAAGACTGATTTTGTGCTTATCAAGCACTTTATAATCAAAATAGTAATTGCTTTTGGGTAACGTTACCCGTTGATCGGGTATGAATCCGGGTTGATCGATGAATTTGAGTGCTAAAAGCGCTACCTCACGGCCATGAGCAGCGCCATTGTTAATAATACCACCTGCAATTCCCCGGCCAAGCATGCTTTCGCTGTCCATGAAAATCGGAACCGGTGTTCTTTCTGCAATTTCCTTATATATTTCGTTGGGGTTTACTACATGTCCCTGGTTATCCTGGTAATAATTCATTAATGCAACAGCGCCTCCCTTCTCAAACTTGCTTACAGCAACCATGAGGTCATCAACGGAATAGTTGTGGACATATTCAAATTGTAACCGACCGGTGTATTCCTGCTCAAGCTCACGGGCATATCGCAGGTTTAACAAACTTGTAGTGCTGCGGTCGGTAATAAAATACAGCTTTTTCACTGAAGGCATCACCCTCATGATAAGGTTTATTTCGGTTTTCAGATCAACCACATCAAGTATTCCATAAAACCTTGAATTGTCGAAATGGTAATCCTGCGGGTTGTTGATCCCGCAGAATGAAACAGGAACACCGGGTGCAAGCGTGTCGCCATACAACATCATGAAATCAAGGGCATCATTATCACTGGTAATTACAGCATCAAACCTGATGTTTTGGTATTTTTCGAGGTACAATTGAAGGGCACGCTGAAAAGTGGTTTTACCGAATCGCTGTGCATCAAGAAATTCAATATATAAATGGATATCCCTGCGCTTGATGAATATCTCCTGTATTCCTGAAACAAGACTGTCTGCCCAGGTATAATTCAGGGCATATGAATTCAGGTACAGTACATTTTTGATTTCCTTATCCTCTTGTGAGAAGGATACCTTTGCCATTATAAACAAAAACACTGAGGCAACGATAAGGACCCTGGAGGATACCGAAACCTTTGACATAAAGTCTGCGAATTAGATATTTAAGATACATAAAATATTGATTCGTAACCATGATAAAAGTAAATTTTGAAGGGCAGTCCAATGAAATGGATCATATTATTAGATGATTTGTTTGTATTCAACAGAAACAAAAGTAAATTTGAATCATAAATGAGAGAAAGATGAAAATACACTATTTGGCCGTTTCATTATTCCTGTTGTTTGGGCTGTCATTTCCATTGTTTTCACAATTCAAACCTTCATCAATACTCGATATCTTGCAAGAGGTAGCCGATTATCAGGTTAAAACGCCGTTAACGCACACGGAAACAGATTGGACGAATGGCGCGCTATACACGGGGATGGTTTCCTATGCAGGGATTGCCAAAGATGACCGGTATTACAACTGGCTGAAGGAAATCGGTTATCGGAACGGGTGGACCTATCTTCATCGCACTGATCCGCTCGGAAAGTACCATGCCGATGACTATTGTGTCGGGCAGATGTACCTTGAAATGTACAGGAAATTCGGCAAAAAGGAGATGCTTGAACCCATGAGGGCATACCTGGATGAGATCATGAGCAATCCGTCGTCGGTAGACCTCGAATTTGTTTTTACGGATACTTATTGGGCTACAGAGCGCTGGTCGTGGTGTGATGCCTTGTTCATGGGCCCTACGGTATGGGCAAAAATGGCAGCCATTACCGGAGATCAGCGTTATCTGGATTTCATGGTTAAAGAATACAAAGCCACTACCGACTATTTATATGATAAGGAAGAGCATTTATTTTACAGGGATTCACGCTTTATTGGCCAACGCGAGGCAAACGGAGCAAAAATTTTCTGGGGAAGGGGAAATGGATGGGTATTTGCCGGTTTACCCATTATCATCAGTGAACTTCCGGATGATTATGCCCACAAGGAATATTTTATAAACCTCTACCGGGAAATGGCTGCAAAAATCGTTTCCCTGCAGGATGAGAATGGGTATTGGCATGCAAGCCTGCTCGATCCTGCCAGTTATCCTAATCCTGAAATGAGCGCAACCGGATTCTTTGTTTATGGTCTGGCATGGGGGGTTCGCAATAATTATCTCGACCGGACAGGGTACATGCCTGCAGTGACCAGGGGATGGAAGGCCATGACGGAAGCAGTATGGCCTGATGGAAAAGTTGGATGGATACAACCCATAGGTTATGACCCTAAGCATGTAACACGTGAAATGACTGAGGTATACGGAACCGGTGCATTTCTTCTGGCAGGGGTTGAAGTGTACCGTCTTCTCCTTAAGCATAAAGAAAAAAACTAAGTAGAAACAAATAACATATCGCTTATGAAAACAGATTTCCGATACGCCCATCATCCGGACGATTTTAAAAACTATGATACAGACAAAATCCGTAAGGAATTTCTGATCGAGAAAATATTTATCCCCGGAGAAATTAGCCTTACCTATACGCTATATGACAGGTATATTGTTGGTGGCGCAATGCCTTTAAAAGACAAGTTGGCCCTTGATACCTTTACCGAGCTCAAGGCGGAGAATTTTCTTGACAGGCGCGAAATGGGCATCATCAATGTGGGAGGTTCAGCCATTGTTGAAGCCGGTGGGGTTAAATACAGTCTTGAATACAAGGAAGCCCTGTATCTTGGCAAGGATACAAAGAACGTTACTTTTGCATCAGCCGATGCATCAAATCCGGCAAAACTCTACATCAATTCCGCACCAGCCCATTTCGCTTATCCGGCTAAGAAAGTAACGGTTAAAGATGCGGTTGTTGCAGTCATGGGAAGTGCCGAAGCCTCAAACCATCGCACTATCAATAAATTGCTCATTAATTCAGTAATTCAGACATGCGGGTTGCAAATGGGTCTTACCACATTGCATGCAGGAAGCGTATGGAATACCATGCCTCCCCATACCCATAACCGGAGAATGGAAGCCTATTTCTATTTTGAAGTGCCGGGGAACCAGGCAATTTGCCATTTTATGGGTGAACCCCATGAAACCCGTCATCTGTGGATGCAAAATGAACAGGCTGTTATTTCGCCCTCATGGAGTATTCACAGTGCCGCAGGAACTGCCTCCTATTCCTTTATCTGGGGAATGACAGGTGAAAACCTGAATTACGACGATATGAATATCCGTCAACCCAATGAACTAAAATAATCTCAACAACCATGAAAGAATTGTTTGATCTTACCGGAAAAGTAGCCCTGGTTACAGGCGGAACACATGGCATTGGCCTGGCAATCGGACTTTTGCTGGGCAAAGCAGGTGCCAGGGTTTGTGTTAATGACCGTGAAAAGGATAAACTGGATTCCTGCAAAAAGGCTTTTGCTGATGCAGGAATGGAAGTATATACGTTGACTTTTGATGTAACTGATGAAGCCGATGTTGACAGGGGAATTACGCAGATTGAAAAACAGGTGGGCCCCGTGGATATTCTTGTCAACAATGCAGGTATCATAAAAAGAATTCCCATCCTTAATATGCCCGTGGCCGACTTTAAACAAGTACTCGACGTAGACCTGGTTGCTCCGCTCATTGTTTCAAAAAGGGTAGTTCCCGGAATGATTAACCGAAGAATGGGAAAAATTATCAATATGTGTTCCATGATGAGCATTTACGGCCGGAACACTGTCTCTGCCTATGCGTCGGCAAAGGGCGGACTGAAATTGCTGACTTCCAATATGGCTTGCGAATGGGCAAAATACAATATTCAAATTAACGGTATAGGCCCGGGCTATATCGCCACATCACAAACCGCACCCATCAGGGAAAACGGTCATCCTTTCAACGACCTTGTCATGACCCGCACACCTGCCGGCCGATGGGGCGAACCTGAGGATGTTGCCAATGCTGCATTGTTCCTTGCCTCCAGGGCAAGCGATTTTGTTAATGGCCATATACTGTTTGTAGATGGCGGAATATTAGCCAACTTTGGCTATGTTAAAGGAGAAAACGACCTTGATTGATAATTCCATAAACCCCTATAACCATGAAAAAGGCGAGAAATGGCTTATTCCACATCCTTGTTCTTACACTGCTGATTGTTTCATGCAGCAAGGATAATTCCTTTACCATTACAAACCCTTCCAAAACCGACCTGAATGATTATTCGGTAATCCTGAACCGTGAAGCACTGGCTGACTACCTGCCCGATACTTCGGTTGTCCTTCCGGTTACAGTGACAACCGAAAATGGTGAATTGTTGCCCTCGCAATGTGACGACATGAATAACGATGGAACCTGGGATGAACTGGTGTTTCAATGTGATCTCAAGGCCGGTGAAACACTCAGGGTTTATTTTACCGTGTCGGATACACAACCGGGCTTTCCGGTACGGACCAATATTCGTTTCGGCCGCATGGAGAAGCCATTTGAGGAAGTGAGCAACGACATACGAATGAAAACCAACGATACGAAGTTCACGGCACCGGTTTATCAAATGGAAGGACCGGCATGGGAAAACGATGTTGTAGCATTTCGTAATTACTATGATGCGCGCAACGGCATAGATATTTTTGGCAAACGTACCCCCGAAATGGTTATGGACAGTGTGGGTGTGAATGGTCGTGAGTATCATTCCCTTGCAGATTGGGGCATGGACATACTGAAAGTGGGTAATTCCCTTGGCGCCGGGGCTATAGCAATTAAGATAGGTGACTCACTCTACCGCGTTGGTCCTTGTGAACAGGGACAGTATAAAATCATTACCGAGGGGCCCATCAGGTCGGTGCTTGAGCTGTCGTATAAAAATGTGCCTGCCGGCGACAGGCTGTATAATGTGACACACAGGATTTCGATACACGGCGGCGACCATTTCTACCGCAGCAAAGTGTGGATTAATGATTTAAAAGGTGATGAAGAACTGGTTACCGGTATTGTTGATCTTCATCAGATACCGGCAGATACCCTTTTGGCTAATTCACGCGTCATTTTATTCTCCCATGGTGCTCAAGGCTATAGCGGTGAAATGCTGGGCATGGGCATTGTTACTCCTGCCGATGGATTCGTCAGCGTAAGCGAGGCTCCGGAATCAGGACCTGGTATTGTAAATACCCATCTTATTTCACTGAAAGCCGATGCACAAAAGCCTTCGGAATACTATTTTGTTGTCGGTTGGGAAACAGGTGAACCTGCAAACAAAGACAAGCATTATTTCAGGGGGCTTATGATAGAATCAGCATTTAAATAGATAAATAGATCTAAGATCCAAGATCTAAGAACCAGGATCCAAGACCGAGGAACGAGGGAGCGGGAGAGCGAGGGAGCGATGGAGCGAAGGTGAAAATCCAAGATCTAAGATCCAAGATCCAAGA
>CAZYDI010000001.1:168067-211332 GCA_964646255.1 uncultured Bacteroidales bacterium | reverse complement strand
TTTTTTCGCTGTAGAAAAAAAGTTACTCGGGGTTTGGGGCTGAAAGCCCCATAATGACAGTATGAAGGTGGGGCATCCAGCATCTGCTGATATTTTACCATAATGTCGTCCCTCTGGGCCTTGAAGCTACAGCCCCTTTATCTGCCTGCCACCACTCAGCCCTGGCAGTGCAGGCAGGCCATAAGAACAGAGGACCAGAAGACAATCTTTCCATCATCCACATTCTTAATAACTATGCTTCACTTTTAACAACATGTCAATAACTTTTCCTTTTTTACCGGTAAGGCTGTTATAGAATTGAGTATTTTGGTTAAGTGATGAAAACACTTTTAGTAGCATGCTTAATTCCATAAGATACAGGCTATTGGCCTGGTTTGTTGCTTTTATGCTACTAACGGCAGGCTTAATTATTCCTGCAAACCTCATATACCAGGCAAGGGAAAAAAGTATTTCACAGGTAGCCCTTAAGATAAAGGATATTCAAATTGAATTCCTGAAGGGCAATAAGGCAGCCAATGATTTTATCACCATTGATCCTGAAACAAAGGATTTTTTCCTGAAGGGTGAAAGTCCTTTTCTTTCTTCATACCGCCAGCGCGATGAGAAACTTAAGGAAAAGCTGGCTGAAATTAAAGCGTCGCGACAAGCCGGACGATTTGGTATCACCCCAAGCATCGGCCGGGTTGCCGAAAGCCTTGATGCATATTCCGTTTCATTTGACAGCCTGGTTTACCTGGTTTATAAGAAAGGAAACACCCATTTCGGACTCGTAGGAGAACGCTCAGAATATGCTGCCCAGTTAAACAACGCCAAAGGCATTACAAAAGGCGATGTTTCCGCATTGCTCGAACTTGAAAGAACCTGTTTTCAGCAACCCGACACTGCCGCCAGGTTATCCCTGACTTCACTGGCAGAAGACCTTACCGCAAGGGTGGCAACATCATCAGCCATTTCGGCGGATGAAAAGGCAAAAACCACCCGGCTGATTCAAAACTATGAGGCTGCAATACTGCGACTCGTTGAAAATGACCACCGATCAGGCATACAAAAAAATGTCGCGTTGAGGGCTTCACTGAATGCCATAACCGGTGATATTATTGGTCAGCTGGATACGCTGCACGATGCTACCGTAGTGCTTCAAAAAGCGTCTCTGCGCCGGTTGAAGATATATTACGGAGGATCACTGGTCATTATTCTTCTGCTGGCCATATTCTTTAGCTATAAGACATCCAGTCACCTGGTTTCTCATCTTGAAGCACTTACCAATTATATTTCAACCTTTTCACGAAACAAGCCGGACGACAGTCATTCCATTGACCTCCACAATTCGGCAAGGGAGGTGAAACAAATTTACCGTGAGTTCAGAAACCTCATTTCCCAGTTGAAAATTTGGGAAAAGCAACGCGATTCCGCCTTACAGAACGCCGATGATAACCAGCAAAAATACAGGGAGCTTTCCGACATGCTTCCTCAAAGCGTTTTTGAAACCGATGTGTACGGAAATTATACCTACGTCAATAAGGCATGGTATAAGGCTTTTGGCTTCGGAAGTGAGGATTTGAAGGAAGGGCTGAACCTGATTGAAACCCTGGTATCCGAATCGAACGACAGCGATATTCTGGGCATAGAAAAAATTGAGAATTCCAATTTTATCGCATTGCGGAAGAATGGTACTAAATTCCCGGTGTCCGTATATTCCGATAGCATTATGCGAAAAGGAAAACTGGCCGGCCGTCGCGGAATCATTATTGACATTACCGAGCGGGTAAATTACATAAAGACCTTACAGCAGGAAACCAACCGGGCCAAAACATCCGACGAGTTAAAATCATCCTTCCTGGCCAATATGTCGCATGAGATCCGCACACCAATGAATTCCATCATCGGTTTTTCAAATCTGCTTGCCTCGGATCAGGTTCCCGAAAGCCAGAAAAAGAATTTTACGCAATATATTCGAACGAGCAGCGAGATTTTAATGAACCTGGTGGATGATATCATCGATATAGCAAAAATTGAAGCAGGAGAGCTTAAAATCATTAAAAAGGAATGTGATTTACAATCCCTGGGGGCAGAATTGCTGACCACTTCCACCGAGACCAGAAATCGCTTTAACAAGCAGCACATTAACCTTGAATTTAAACCCGATAAGAATCAGCCTGAAATCTTCATTAAAACCGATCCTTTCAGGCTAAGGCAGGTTCTGGTTAACCTCATTAACAATGCCATCAAATTTACCGATAATGGCTCGGTAGAATTTGGCTATACGGTAAAGGATGACAGTTTTATTGAGTTTTATGTAAAGGATACAGGACCAGGACTTACGCGTGAAGAGCTTGATGTCATCTTTGAGCGGTTTAAGCGCGCAAAAAGGTCGGAGGACAAGAATATTGTTGGTACAGGCCTGGGCCTTGCCATTGCCAAAAACCTTGTTCAATTGCTGGGAGGTGATATGTGGGTTGACTCAATGGCAGGGACAGGCACAACCTTCCTTTTTACCCTGCCTTTTTTGCGCATTACCGTTGTTCCTGAAAGAACAAAAGGCACCACGGCCTCTTCGGTACACGACTGGAAGGGTAAGGTCATTCTCATTGCCGAAGACGACATAAATAGTTTCAAATACCTAAGGGAAGTTTTGCGGAAGACCAATGCAACCATTGTTCATGCACCCGATGGCGAGATAGCGGTGGAAATGGTGAAAACCACCCGGGTGGATGTGGTGATTATGGATATCCAGCTTCCCGTGATGGACGGGCTGGAAGCAACACGGCTCATCAAGGAAATAAGGCCTGAACTTCCCGTAATTGCCCAAACGGCATTTGCCATGGCGGGTGACCGCGAAAAAATGAAAGCCGCAGGTTGTGATGACTATGTTTCAAAACCCCTGAACACTTCACAAATCATGGTCTCCATTCATCATTTTCTTACCCATGGGGTAAAAGTTGATTATTCTGCCCATAACCCGGCGCGGACGAAGATTATTACAAACTGATTTCCCTAATTAATTTAATTCGCTATACTTTTGCTGCGTGGTAATAAATATACTTTGCCGGGAGTTACTTAAGGGTATTATTTTTGTGCAGCATTTTCGCTATGAATAATCATTTCTCCATTGGAAAATTATTGAAGATCGTTACGCTGGCACTGCTGTCATTTGTTTTTGTAGTGCTTGCAGCGCTGGTATTTGTTTCGGTGGCCTATAAAAAGACCCTGGTGGAATATCTCAGGGCTTATCTGGATGAGCATTTGCTTACGGAACTTTCCATGGAAGATATCCGTTTTCGTGTGTTAAAAGGATTCCCCAACGCAACCATTGAGATTACCAATGCAGAAATCCTTTCGGGGAAAGACTTTTCATCGGAAGCGTTTATGAACGCTTACGCAGATACATTACTCCGGGCCAAAAGCATTGACCTTCAGTTTAACCTGTTGAAACTGCTCAGCAAAGAATACGAAGTCAAAAAGATTGCGATTTCAGGTGCGAACATCAATATTTTATTCGACAACCATAACCGCAATAACCTTAAAATATGGAAACCGGACGAAGGTAGCGGGAAAAAATACGTTTTCAACCTGCGCAACATCGAAATTGCATCATCCGCCTTTCGCATACAATCACTCCATCAGGCCTTTGAACTTTCCGGCAGAGGGCAAAGAGTTCATTTCAGGGGCAGCCTCAATGAAGGCGTGCTGGCTGGAGACATCAAAGGATCAGTGATGATTAAACACTTTATCATCAAAGACAATCTGCTAAGCCGGAATGCCAATGTTAACCTGTCCATGCACATGAGGTATGGAGAAAAAAAGCTGGCGATTTCTGAAGGAAAACTTCAGATAAATAAAGCAACGGTAACATTACAAGGTGAATATATTTCAGACAAGGTAAATACCATCGATATGCAAGTAAAGGTGGCAAAATTTGGCCTTGAAGAAGTAATGTCGTTGTTGCCTGAAGGAAACAGGTTTAACACCGGTGGATATGCTTTTAACGGAACCGGCAGGATGAATTTGCTGGTAAAGGGGCCTGCTTCCGACATCAATCGCCTGTTAATCCGTGCCGATTTTGAAATGAAAGATGGCATTGCCCGCAATGTTAAAACCCGGGAATCACTTCATTCGATTAGCCTTAAAGGCTCGGCATCGGGGACCAATGCAACAAATTTCAAGGCAACCATTGACACTTTGTCTGCCCGGCTCGGAAAAGGAAACATTAATGGAAGCTTCACCCTGAGCAACCTAAGGAAGTTAACGTTTGTTTCACGCCTGGTGTGCAATACGGATTTAAAGGCGATGAAAGCCTTTGCTTCAATCGATACGATAGAGATGCTGGAGGGTGAGGTAAAGGCTGATTTTACCGCGAGGGGCAGTTTAAAGCGAATAACTGATTCTTCGGCATTGGCCCTGGATTTTCTGCAGTCAGGGACATTCTATTTTGAAAATGCAGGAATTAAATTCAAGGGCCTGCCCATGACTTTTGACAAAATTCACGGCAGAGCCGGGTGGAATAACACAGTAACCATAGACAGCCTGAGCCTCAGAATGAATGAAACCACCATGACGCTCAGTGGCACCGTGGCAAACCTGACAAATTATCTTCTTCGCCGGGGAATTCTTAAATTATCGCTTAACTTAAATACCGACAACTTAGACATTACCAAATATATAAATCAACCAACCAGTTCACGTTCTTCCTCGGGTTACAAAAGCATGTCGGTTTTCCCTGAAAACATATGGCTTCGGGCAAAAGTGCGTGCCGGCACCCTTGTCGGTGGGAAATTTAAGGCCGGCAATGTATCCCTGAATATGTCGGCCCGCAAAGACTCAGTATACCTTAATGAGGTGTCCATGCGATTCCCCGACGGCTCAATAGCCGGAGAAGGTTTAATCACCATGGATAAGGACCATCAGGTTACATTGTACTGCAATGCACGTCCACAAAAGATAAATATCCGGGAACTCTTCTTTGCCTTTAACAATTTTTCCCAGAAGTTTATACTCGACAAAAACATGAAAGGGCAGCTTGAGGGTGCCATGAATTTCCAGGCAAAATGGGATTCCACCCTGAAGCTTATACCATCATCGATGAAAGTGACCGGTGAATTCGAAATTACCAACGGTGAATTGCTTGATTTTGAGCCTATGCTGAAGCTTTCAAGGTATATTTCAGTGGAAGAACTCAGGCACATCCGTTTCAGCACGCTGCACAATACGATAAATATAAGTGACAGGGTAGTAAGCATTCCCGAAATGGCAATTAGTTCATCGGCCTTTAACATCAGCATCTCCGGCCAGCATTCCTTTGATAACCAGTTTGATTACAGGATGAACGTGCTGTTGTCAGAAGTTTTGTCGAAAAAGGCCAGGAAAAGGAAAAAGGAAATCGATGAATTCCTGATTGAAGAATCTCCCGATGACCAAACAACCATTCCGCTGATCGTGGCGGGAACACCAAGCGATTTTGATGTAAAACTTGACCGAAAGAAGGCTTTCCGACTCACTGGCAACAGGTTAAAGAACAAAGAGACTCCTGATAAGCCCGTTAAAGACAATTTTGAAGTTCAATGGGAAGAACCTGCCGGTGACAAACCCGGTAAAGAACCTGATCAGCAACCTGAAGGTAACAAGGATATTGAGGTAATATGGGAAGAATAACCTTAACCGATAGAAGTATTGAATCCGAATAAAAAACAGCGCTGGCAGCTTGTTTTATTCATTGCTGCTGTTATCATCGGTATGGCATCACTGATGTATACCAACCAGCTGGTTAAAAAAATGGCGCGGCAGGAACAAATAAAGGCAGAAATGCTGGCTGATGCATGGCAACAAATTGTTAACTCCGGCAACGACCAGACAAACCTTGATTTCTATGCCAACATCATTGAAGACAACCAAACCATTCCGGTGATCGTTACCGATTCGGCCGGCAACATCGTTTTTTCGCGAAACCTCGATCCGTCTAAACTGAGCAATGACAGGTACATCAGCAGGAAGCTGGAGAAAATGAAGGAAAATGCCGAACCCGTGATAATTTCATTGCCGCCGAGCGATAATCAATACCTTTATTACAGTAAATCGAAGTTGCTAACCCAATTGATATTTTATCCCTATTACCAGTTGGGCATTGTGCTGCTGTTTATCCTTGTAGCTTACCTAGCCTTCAGCACCTCAAGAAAAGCTGAACAAAACATGTTATGGGTGGGCCTGTCAAAAGAGACTGCCCATCAGCTTGGAACTCCCATATCATCCCTGATGGCCTGGGTTGAAATGATGAAAATTAAGAACGGGGACAAAGAAATGCTGTCCGAATTAAGCAAGGATGTGGCGCGACTGGAAAAGATCACCGAAAGGTTTTCCAAAATAGGCGCTAAGCCGGTGCTTACTGCCCAGGATATTGTTAAAGTAGTCCATACTGCGGTTAATTATATCAAAAACAGGTCGTCGGACAAGATTGTGTTCAGGCTCAACCTTCCCCCTGAGCCGGTTATGATACCAATGAATGCAGCACTATTTGAATGGGTGATTGAAAACCTGTGCAAGAATGCGATAGATGCCTTGCAGGGAGAAGGGAACATTGAAATTACCCTTACTCAATCAACGCAATTGGTAATCATCGATGTTGCCGATACCGGTAAAGGCATTCCGAAATCTGCAATAGTCAGTATATTTAAGCCGGGCTATACTACAAAAAAGAAGGGATGGGGGCTTGGACTTTCACTTGTAAAAAGAATTATCGAGGAATACCATGAGGGCCGTGTTTTCGTATACCAATCAGAACTGAACAAGGGAACGGTGTTCAGGATTAACTTAAAAAAATGACGATGCACCAACTCAGGCCTAACGAGCGTCTCCGCTTGCACAACAGGATCGATTCTATCTTTATGCAGGGAAAGCCCTATACCGTTAATCCGGTTAAAATGTTGTATACCATTGAATCCGGCGCAAAGCCGGGCGCTGCCATTCTGGTTACCGTTCCCCGGAGAAAGTTCAAAAAAGCGGTGGTACGTAACCGAATAAAACGATTAATGCGCGAATCTTATCGCCTGAATAAAAATATATTAGCAGACCTTACTTCTACTTATACTATAAATTTGGCTTTCATATATACCGGAAGTTTGGCCGCGGTAAATTATGCTGAAATAGAAGCCTGCATTGTTAAAGCATTGAATTACCTGGCAGGATCGGTTCAGAATGGCTTAAAAAATGCCGGTATCAACGGAAAATAGCAATTCAGCGAATGCTTTATCATCATGCAGCATATACCCTGCCCGGAGGCCCGCAGAAAAAGGCAATATGAAACGTATAATGTGCACATCGGCCCAGCTTTCGAATCCGAGGGAATTGATGAAGGCATATGATCTCCTGCTTTCGCCTAACCCATGTCCGTAAGCGTGGTCATAAAAAAAGTTAAGGTTTATTCGCTTGAGGTACAGTACAGGCGGAATTGACCAATCGGGATACGCAGCGGTAAATGCATAATTAAAACTTACCAGCATCATTTCCTCTGAAATGGTCTTTTCATAACCCCTGGGGAAAGTGAGCCGGTTAATTGGCAGGTAGTACCTTTTCGGACCTTGTACCTGGTACCCTGCCCTAAAAAGGAAATGATGGTTGTATGCCAGGCCGGGCAAGTAGGATGTTGAGGCAAGCGATGAATAAGATCCGAACATTCCGGCATGCCATGGGGCATTGGTAAATGAAACCTGCACTGTTTGTCCCCACCGGGGGTAGAGTTGCTGCATGGTCAGCCTGGTAAAAACAGCGCTGCTGAATTTTACATGGGCGAAATTAATGCCTTCCTTCAACTTTTCATTTTCGTAGTACCAGATAGAACCGCGTTCCATTCCGAGTTCCGGTCGCAGCTGTAAGACTACATTCCCTTTCGTATACGTAAGCGGCACATACGCCGTCATGTCGAATGCGTAATATGGACTTGCATTACCGGGCAATGTGACTCCTTCAGGAAGCGGGGTAACCTGCCTGGGGCCACCCATCGTGCCACTGAACTCTATTACCGGGTACCATGCCCTGATGGCAAGGGATGGATGGATCCTGTGATAACCTTCCCTATAATCATAACCTAAACTTGAAATAACTGTACCTAACGTATTTTGTGAGAATATGGTAAATCCCGGCGAAATGTTAACATCGGTGCCGCTGCTTGTCAGGTCATCCATGTCGGTATAAAAGGGTAGCCAGGAATGAATGTTAAACGCATGTCCTATTTTTGAATACCGGGATGCAGGAAATACGGCTGTATCGGCTTCGACCACAGGCTGCAGGTTTTCTTTTTCCATGTCCTTTCTCTCCCACCGGGTGGTGTCGAGTCCAACGGAAACTATATTGAATCCGTTGTGCGCATATTCCGAAAAAAAGAGGGTGAGGGAATCAACCCCTATGGAAGGATAATATGCTCCGAACAAGGAGTGGGTTATCTGATAAATATGGTCACCCGACCGCGTATCAATGGCAAAGATATTATCGATGCCATCGCTGTTGGACCTGTACAACAGGTATTGGTTATGGCTGAGCAAATCCGAGATTTCATTGTACTGATAGGGCATAACATTTTTATGTTCCCCCGTAACCAGGTTCCTGGTTTCAATCGCCTTTCCCCTGTTGCTTACGGCAACAACCGCAATAACAGTATCGTTAAGCCAGGCCGGATATTTCACTTCAATGCTGCCTGCCTGAAGGCGCTGCACCACGCGACCGTCCAAATCCAGTATGGTAATGTAATGACTGTTATCAAGCGTAACTTCAACCACGCACAGTGTCTTACCATCGGGTGAAAAGGAAGGAGAGAAATAGCGGCTCTTTTTGGTTAACTGTTTAACCCTGCCCGATTGCATATCCAGCATTTTTATTACAGAATAGCTTCTTTGTGCCCATCGCGGATCGTTCTCTGTCTCATCCCATACAACCCTTTGAAACTTATAGTCCATGCGGGGGGTAAGGCTTCTGCCCATACTGACAATGCGCCTGACTTTTCCATTGCTGATGGCAACAATGCTTCCGGCATCCCTATATCCCCTTGAAATGGCAATGACACTATCTTTTGAAAGCTGGTGAGCCTGAATATAATTGGTATATACCTTTTTACCGGAATTATGACTTGAATATTCACTATAATTAATATTACTTTTCTTATTGCTATACAATGTCTTAAATGAATCTATCGCATGATAATATAAACCCGACTTAAACATACCCGTTCTCTTTTTGAGATAGAACGCCAGGGGCCAAACCGCAGGCATATTCCGGGCCACATAATGAAATCCGTCATTCCACAGGTTGCTTCCGAATGAAGCTGTTCCATATCTGGTAAGGACATATCCGTACTGGTAGTGATCAGGCACATATTCCCTGTAGGATCCGAATACTGCTTTGTCGAATGAGAAATCCCGGGGATGCTGGATCAACAATGTTCTCAATGGCATAAGAAAAGCTGCGGATCTTGCACGTCCGGAATTTGAATAAAGGCTTTCATGAACCACGGCATCTCCTTCGAATAACCAGGAGGGTATCATGGCGGAGGCCAATCCCCTTGAAATTTGGCCCGTCGCCAATCCGAAAACCCTGGTGAAACCGCGGTTAAGCATTTCCAATTGTACAACATGCCGGGATTCATGCAGGGCAAGCTGGCTTATCCAGTCCTGGGCATAAGTCTCAACGGGAGGCGTTGATACCAATTCCATGCGTTCGGGAGCCAGTGTAACAAAACCATTAGAAATAACCGAAGTGTTATGCAATATTACCTCAACTTTTCGTTTTTTGTTTTGGTTATTACTGACCATCGGATAATAATGATCAAGTTCCCGTGCCACTACCCTTGCCAGGGAATCAATAGATCGGGGATAAATAAGGTTGTAATGACTGGTATGAAGTTTGTTCCATTTTACAGAGGCAGGAGGTTCTCCGGATAAATAAAACTGTGCCGGTGATTTTTGCGTATAGAAACAAATGATGAGCAATAGAATGATCGGTGGCAGTTTCATTTCACAGGAATAATTCTCAAATTTAACCATAATTTTACCCAATAAAAATGCAGTACTTGCGTAACATTTTTTCTGATCACGTAAACAGTATACTTGGTGCCATCGCCGTTCACCTTTTGGTGGTACTTGCCTTCTTCTGGATTAAACTGGGAGAAATGAAAGATATTAATAAGGAGGAACAGGTACTGATTGAATTCAATGAAGAATTGATCACCCCGGAACAGGAAAAAGAACAGGTTGAGGAATCCAGGGAATTGATGGGTGAAGAGATTGGCTCGCTCGACAGGCAGACGCTTCATAGCATAGCGTCGAATGTAGCCAGTAAAATGGACAAGGAAATCAGTACCAGCGCGTATGAACAACAGGTTCTGGAGGAACTGGGGATTTCCACCCTTAAGTCTCCCGGTGGAGAGATGGAGAAAGCGCTGACGGAAGCTGATGAAAACGCCATTGAAGAAAAAGCAGAACAAGCCCGCACTGAAGAAAAATACCCGGATGTTCCCAACATCATCAGAAAAGACAACACAACGGTATCTTACTTTCTTGAAGGCCGATGGCACAGAAATATATATATACCAACCTATAAATGCCAGGGCGGAGGTACCGTGATCATGGATATCGTTATTAACCAGTCTGGAAATGTTGTTACAGCCATGATTCAGGAGAACAAATCCTCAGCTGATCCATGCCTTAAAGAAGAAGCTTACAGGTCGGCCATGACTGCAGTTTTCAATGCCGATCCCAAAGCACCTTCGAAACAGCTGGGATCGATGACGTATATATTTATTGCTCAATGATAAATTTAAATAAAGTGCTTTTATGAGCATTAATACAAGCCTTTATTATTTCAAGGATAATGATTTTATTGATCCTTTGAAAAAAGCCCTGCCCTTGTTTGATAAGGATTTGGTGATTTATGAAGTCGTACGGATGATTTCAGGCGTGGTGGTATTTTTTGAAGAACATATGCGAAGATTGGAACAGTCCATTTCCATGTCTAACGTGCAATATGCACTGCATATTGATCAACTCAGGAATGCCTTAAACGAATTGGCACGCATCAACAACAATTTCACCGGCAACATAAAGATTGTATTGCACAGTAAGAAAGGGATGCCCGGTTCGCTGTATGCGTTCTTTATACCTCACTTCTATCCTAATCAGTATATGTATATGAATGGTGTGGATGCCGATCTTTTCAAGGCAGAAAGAACAGACCCGAACATAAAAAAGATGCACATGGACATTGCCGGGCGGATTTCGTCCTTTATCAGTACAAGCGACATTTACGAAGCGTTGCTGGTAGATGACCAAAACTGTATAACCGAAGGAAGCAAAACCAATGTTTTTTTTGTAAGGGGAAACATCGTTTATACAGCAGGTGCCGACAGGGTTTTATTGGGTATAACCCGGCAGAAGGTGCTGGAACTATGCAAAATTCATCAGGTAAAAATTATCGAAAGGGCTATTCCGGTTACCAGTATGGCAGATTTTGACGCTGCTTTTTTTACGGGGACCTCGCCCAAGGTTCTTCCCATCAAGCGCATTGCCAATGCACAGTATGCGGTTACAAATATTGTTATGCGCCGGTTAATGGCCGCTTACGACAATTTAATGAACCAATACATAGCATTGCACCGGTAGATTTACTCGCCTGAGTGCATGGCTGCTTTTTCCCTGCTATGACTAAAGGATTTTGTGAATACCTGGGAATATACTTTTGAATCGTAGAGCACCTTAAGGGCTTTTGCCAGTTCGGGATCATCCTTAAGCGAAGCAATGATCCGGCCTTTCTGATAGTAATACCTGCTGGCAATTTCCTCATACAGTAACCTTGATATTTCGGCCTTAAATGTCTGTAAATCTTTTTCCTTGTCGTGTGCCAGTTTACCCTTTAATTCGGTAAAGGCCGCTTCAGCGTTTTCGTAGTATTTCTCCTCCTTTGCGGTTTTTATCAATTCTTCGAGCTGGTCATCGCTTTCGGTGGTATAATCATAGTCTTTTCCTTTGAGGAAGTTGACAAAGTCATTGTAATCAGCATCGGTAAAGCGAAAATCCCCGATTTTATCCGGCATTGTATGCGTTGAAGCATACCGTGTGGCATAATCGAACAGCAGGTTTTTTGAATAGAGGCTGATGAGTATTTTGCTGGGAAGCACGTCTTCAACCGGAAAATCAGGGGTAATTCCTCCCCCGTCAAATACCTTGCGGCCATGCAGGGTTGAAAACTCATTGATAAGGGAATCAGGTATATAACCAACGCTTCCGTCTTCGTTTCTGTGGGAATAGTCGACGGCCTGAATGCACCTCCCTGAAGGAATATAATACTTGGCGGTAGTGACTTTAAGCTGTGAGTTATAGCTCACCGGCCTGGTTGTCTGCACCAGTCCCTTTCCAAAGGTACGCTGACCGATGATAACTGCACGGTCGAGATCCTGCAGAGCCCCGGCGACTATTTCTGAAGCCGAGGCCGAACCGCGGTTAATCAGAACTACGAGCGGAATTGATGTATCGATGGGTTCTGCCATGGTTTTATATACATTATCCCACTGTTTAACTTTCCCTTTGGTACTAACAACTTCCTGGTTCCGTGGAATGAATAAATTGGTTACATTAACCGATTCAATCAACAGGCCTCCGGGATTACCGCGCAAATCGAGTATAATTGACCTGGCGCCCTGGTTTTTCAATGCCAAAAGCGCATCACGGGTTTCGGCACCGGCATCTTTTGTAAATCCGCTTAACCTTATATACCCTACGCCCTGTTCAACCATTCCGTAATAGGGTACATTGGGGATGGAAATCTGTTTTCTTACCAGTGTTTTCTCGAAAGGCTCCTTAACACCAGGCCGTTTAAGCAATACTTTCAGTGAAGTATTGGGCGTTCCCTTTAGCAATTCACTCACCTTGCTGATTTCCTTGCCATGGGTCGATACACCATCAACTGCAAGTATTGTGTCACCAGCCCTGAGGCCAGCGACCTGCGCAGGAAAATTTTCATAAGGCTCGGCAACCATGGTATACTTACCGGCCTTTCGTATTTGTGCTCCGATACCGCCATATTCGCCCGTGGTCATAAAGGTGAAATCCTCCATGTCTTCTTCAGGAATATAGGTGGTATAGGGATCAAGTGAGGTAAGCATGCCGTTAATGGCAGATTCAATCAATTCATCAGGTTTTGTTTCATCGACATAAAACCTGTCGAGTTCATTAAAGAGTGAGTAAAATATCTCGAGGTTTTTGACTATTTCGAATTCTTTGTCTTTATATGCTATAAAGCCAAACGAGAGGAGGGTGACCAGGGAAAACGCCACAATCAGCCTGGTCCTGTTTTTCTTAAACCGTGCTTCCATCACAATATATATTAAATTAAGGAGACCAAAATTAATCCAAATAGGATTAACAAGGGTCAATCGGGGAGGAAAATGAGTTAAAAAAGGTTAATAGATTTCGTCTTCCTGGTCACCTGAAAAACGCATGGCTTTTTTGCTTATTCTTTCGACCTCATAAGCAGTTCTCCAGGTAAGTTTATTCTCGTAGAGGGCAATTAGCTCATTTTTACAGGAAGCACAAATCTTATCAACAGCAGCATTTTTAAAGCATCGCTTGCAAATTTTCCCTAACTTCTCTGTTTGTAACGGCTTCATGAAATAATCTTTGCCGTTATTGTACGTAATACTTAAGGCTGTGGTTACAGCCCCGGAGCTAAAACCAAACAGGGTTTATCAACAATCGGTGATTACTTTTTGCAATTTTTATTTTGCTCCCTGATATACATGTCCAGGGCCATGATCATGGACGGTGCTTCAGGCCTCGGAGCCTGTAAATCGAGTCGAAGGCCGGCATCCACAACAGCTTTTGCAGTGGCAGTGCCAAAGGAGCCGATGCGAATTTCATTTTGTTGGAATTCAGGAAAATTCTTCATCAGCGACTTGATACCGGAGGGACTGAAAAAGACCAACAGGTCGTAGTTAATGACCGAAAAATCAGAAAGATCATAGCTGACATTATGGTAAAGCACAGCCCTTTCGTATTTAATGCCGTTGCGGTCGAGCAATTCGGTAAGTTCCTCATGCGGAAGGTCAGAAAAAGGGAGGAGGTATTTTTCTTCGCCGTGCTTCTTGACGATTTCAACAAGATCGTTTATGGTACCGGCACCGAAGAAAATTTTTCTTTTGCGGTAAATAATATATTTCTGAAGGTAAAAGGCAACGGATTCAGAAATACAGAAATACTTCATGCCGTCAGGAACAATGATCCTGAGTTCACCGCACATCCTGAAGAAGTGATCGATGGCCGTCTTGCTGTTAAAGATTACAGCGGTATGCGCAAGTATGTCGATGCGCTGCCTCCGAAAATCTTTACATGGTATACCCTCTACATAACTAAAGGGCCTGAAATCAATTTTAATGTTATTTTTCTCCGCCAGGTCGAAATACGGCGACTTTTCAGTTTCGGGCCGGGGCTGAGAAACGAGAATTCTCTTGATCTTCATATAGGCGTCTCTTCTTTGTTAATTACTCTGGATCAGCGTTTTAACGAATTTAAACCCAAGAAGAAGGGGTAAAATTTCGAGCGTACAAAGGTACAAAATCAAATATAAAAACAACACGTTCCTTCGTATAATAATTTGGTATGATCGCATCGTTTTGAGGATAAACGCTGCGGCAACAACAACAAAGCCAAGAACCAGTATCACCGGCAATATTTTATAAGGCAGGTACTGGATGAGGATGACAACCGGAAATAAGGCTATCCCTAACCCTTTATTTACCACCAGTGTATTGTGAATGTACTCCGCAAAAAGTGGCCGGGCAAGAAAGAGGGATCCGATCATGCGAAGAATAAAGGTCCGGAAAAGTACATAGAGCATCACCACATTAAAGAGCACCAGGTAAAGGTTAATTCCTTTCATCCTGGCATTTGGATAGTCGAGATACTCTATAAACTGGAAAAGAAAAACACTGAAAACGATCACGTAAACGAAATCAAGCACAATGGATACCCGCTGTAACAGCACATTCCTCTCCTCAAACAACTTCAATGACAGGTGATAGCTCATCAGGGCATTGCCAAGGGTACTGAAGAACTTGCTGTAAAACGACCTGATCCAGATGAACAGGATTACCAGGAAGAGGAAAATGCCCAGCAGCCAGTCGTACTTATGTTCAATTCGCCGGGCAGGCTTAATGTTCTCCGGCTGGGAAGTGCTGCTTAACCGCACAGTTACTGCCGTGTTTCCTGCTTCATCAATAACCCCGGCTAATCCGTTATCCAGAAAAAAATTGCTGCCTGTATTCCAGGTGTCCTGCTCTTTTTTTGGGGCTACAACCATTTCTGTTTCCGGCTCTTCCTTAACTTGTAAAGGTTTTACCGTGATTACCTGCTTAACTGTTGTCCGGGGCACTGCGGCCTGTGAAGAATCATGGGTGGTTAATACCGCGGGCTGCCGGGGTGCGGCAATGGTTCTTGCGGTATCGGGTTGTTGAAAATTATTGTATATAGTATCCTGGTATACAGGAGGAAAAACATTGCGGATCATTTTCAATTGCTGAAATTGGCAACAAAGATAATACAAAAAAAGCCGCTTTATCAGGTTTGTTTCAGTTTGGGATTTCCATGATGCCTCTCTGTATCCCTCCTTGTTTTCTTTTCCAGGTTCTTTTCCAGGGCTTCTTCAAGATCGATTCCGGTTTGGTTGGCGAGGCATATGAGCACAAAAAGGATATCTGCCATTTCATCAGCCATACTTTTGTTCTCCTCGCCCGGTTTTGCGGATTGTTCCCCGTATGTTCTTGCCATAATCCGGGCCAGTTCTCCGGTTTCCTCCACCAGCAAAGCCAGGTTGGTGAGCTCATTGAAGTAGCGCACACCATACATCCTTATCCATTGATCAACCCTATCCTGGGCTTCCTTAATGCTCATCATTCCTTGTTTTTTGAATCGATCATTATCGTTACCGGACCATCGTTTACCAGGCATATTTTCATGTCTGCGCCAAATTCGCCCTCTTCAACGGTCAATCCGGAATCCTTTTTCAACTGCAACACGAAATCGTTGTACAGGGGTTCGGCGATCGCGGGCACGGCAGCTTTAATAAAAGAAGGCCTGTTGCCTTTCTTTGTGCTTGCATGGAGGGTAAACTGGCTTATCACCAAAATATTTCCGCGGATTTCGGCAACCGAAAGGTTCATTAACTGGTTGCTATCACTGAATATCCTAAGCCTGCTTACCTTTCCTGACATCCATTCAATATCCTCACGGTTGTCGGTTTCCTCAAAACCGGCAAACACCAGCAAACCCCGCCCTATGGAAGCTTTAGTCAGACCATTGATGACTACCGATGCTTCACTGACACGCTGAACAATAACCCGCATAAGCATACTTTTACTGTTTAAAAATAAGCAAACGCGGCATAAAAAGTTTATTCACACCGCGATAATTTGTGCTTTTGCCGGTAAAAAACATTGATTTACCGAATATTTTCATTTTTCCACTACTATGTTTTGCATACTTCTATTTTTTTAATATATCTTTGTATAAGATTTATGCTTCTATAACATAGTATTAAAAATTCAATAAGATGAAAAAAACTTTTTCGGTCAACCTTGGCAACCGCGTCTATAACATAGACGATGATGCCTATGCGCGTCTAAAGGAATACCTCGATCACATTGAGGCATATTTTTCCGACGATAAGGAGCGGGAAGATATCATCAGTGATATCGAAGGGCGACTTTCCGAAATTTTCTCAGAAAAGCTGAACCTTACGAGACAGGTAATTACGCTGAGTGATGTCCAGGACGCCATTAAGATTATGGGTGATCCGGATGTCATCGGTGGAGAGAAATCAAAATCAGAGAACAAACGCAGTCATTACGGTACTTACGAAAAATCGTACAGTCGCCGCAGGCTCTACCGTGATGATGACAACAGGGTATTCGGCGGTGTTTGCAGCGGCCTGGGCTATTACTTTGACATTGACCCGGTAATATTACGGATAGCACTGGTTGTTCTTTTCCTGGTGGGAGGCTTCGGTTTGTTGCTTTACCTGATTATGTGGCTTGTGGTCCCTAAAGCACGCACCACAGCTCAGAAGCTTGAAATGAGGGGCAGTTCTGTCAATGCCTCCAATATTGGAAATTTCTTTCGTGAAGAATTTGACAGCATGAAAAGAAGTTTCAAAACCAGAAAGTAAGTATATAAAAACCTTAATGCTAACAATATGGACTTCGAAAATGTTAAAGCACAAATGCGAAAAGGGGTACTGGAATTCTGCATTTTATCCATTCTCTCGAAGAATGATGCCTATGCTTCGGATATTCTCAATACGCTCAAACAATCGGAATTGATCGTTGTTGAAGGAACCCTGTACCCGCTGTTGTCGCGTCAGAAAAACGCAGGTTTACTTAGCTACCGGTGGGAGGAATCCACTCAAGGCCCGCCACGCAAGTATTACGCCCTGACCGACAAAGGCAGGGCAGCACTAAAGGAATTGGAAAGCAGCTGGCAAACGCTCATTGAAGCCGTTGATTCCATCATTAAAAGCAATTAACCCTAAATGGAAATCCGATGAAAAAAACCACGCAAATTCATATTGGAGGAAGGCACTTCTATATTGACGAGGATGCCTTTCAAAAACTCAATCATTATCTCGAAGCCTTAAAAAATCATTTTGCCGATGACGGAGACACAGGGAAGGAAATTGTGGATGACATTGAGCAAAGGGTCGCCGAACTTCTTGAAGCCAGGAATTCTAACGGAAATCAAGCCATAACTATAGATGATGTAAACGAAATCATCCGGACATTAGGGGATGTTGAAGATTTCAACTATGATGAAGGTGATGACAGCGGGCAATTTGAAGATAGCCGGAAATATCATCGCCGGTTATTCAGGGATCCTGATAACTACTATGTGGGCGGAGTCTGCTCCGGGCTGGCAGAGTACTTTAATATCGATCCGCTGTGGGTACGGTTAGCCTTTGTTGTACTGCTTTTTGCCAAAGGACTGGGCTTGCTTATTTATGTAATTATGTGGATAGTCGTTCCCAAAGCCAGAAGTACAGCGGAAAAACTGCAAATGCGAGGCAGGCCTGTTAACCTGGCTACCATTAAGGATTCGGTGAATGAAGAATATGAAAGGGCTATGGCCGGCTATCCCAATAGCAGACCAGGCAATGGCGTTGATCAGCTTATGAGGACCATTGGAATGGTTATAATGGCTTTCATAAAATTTACCCTCGCTGTCATAGGAGTTATCCTCATCATTACAGGTTCGGTTTTTCTGGCTGCATTGCTCATGATGGTGCTGGGCTTCACGAACATTCTCGGGAATATCCAGTTTTGGGGATTTGATCTGCCGCAAATGTCATCATTTTTCAGCCAAACCGGTCATTATTATGCAGCACTCATTGCGCTTATTTTCCTCATACTCATACCGGTATTTGCCTTAATCTACGGTGGAATAAAAATCCTGTTCAATGTTCGTTCAAATCACCCGGTACTGAACGCTTTTTTGTTAACCTCATGGATCCTGGCGCTCATTCTATTTATTACCCTTCTTATTGTCAATATTCAAAACAGCCCGGTTGAAACATCCAACACTTACTCATCGCCGCTACCGGTGAAGGAATATCCCCGGCTCAGGGTTGAGGTAATTGATAATACCGACCGATCGGATCTGACGCACTACAAAATTTTTAACTACCGTTTTACATACAACCGCTGGAACAACGCCCTGTATAATAACCCCACCCTAATTCTTTCAGCATCATCCGATGAAAAATTCCATCTTAAAATGGACAGGCGCATTAAAAACACCATCTGTGATGACCCGGATGACTTTTTGGACGAAATCGTTTATTCCTGGGATTTAACCGATTCAGTGCTTTACTTGAATGAATACTTTCATGTTGAGGATGAATACTTCTGGATGTTTGCAGAGCTGGACATTAACCTGGAAATTCCCGGGGGACGACAAATAGCGCTGTCGGGCAAAAGTTGTGATATGCTCGACGCCAAACAGCAGGAATTGTATTGCAGGAGTGCAACAAAAACAAACCACTGGACAATGTCAACTGAAGGAGTGCTGGTTGAGGCAAAGTGAGTTTAAAAATAAATTTGTAAAGACGGTTTTTTGCTTATCTTTGCAACCTCTAAAATGCGCTGTCCGATGGTGTAACGGTAGCACTGCAGATTTTGGTTCTGCCTGTTCAGGTTCGAATCCTGATCGGACAACCAGTCAACTATAAACGAACCGTCCGGATTATTTATTCCGGACGGTTTTTTTCTTTAGTGCGCTGCCTGTTGCTTTACATATTCTTTTGTTCATCAATCTGCTGAAGGGTATCGCGCAGAAACGCTTCAAAATCCTTTGCAAATTCCTTTCTTTTTAGCGCAAATTCAACCGTGGTTTTCAGAAATTCAAGTTTGTTCCCTATGTCATACCGCTTCCCCTCCATCAGGGTGGCCATGAATCCTTCTTCCTTCAGCACTATTTTCATGGCATCGGTAAGCTGAATTTCATTCCCCTTGCCCCTTGGCGTTTTCTCAAGTGCCTTGAAAATGGCCGGAGTTAAAATATACCGGCCGGCAAAGGCAAAGTTTGAGGGAGCTTCCTTGCGATCGGGCTTCTCAATCATTTCAGTCAGCCGCATTATTTTATCGCTCAGTTTTTCACCACCAACGATACCGTATCGTGAGACCCTTTCCCAGGGTACAGGTTCAACGGCAACCACGCTTTGGCCGAATTGTTCGTACGCATCAATCAGTTGCTGCGTCACCGGTATCAGCGAATCAATGATGGTATCTCCCAAAAGAACGGCAAACGGCTCATGCTCGCAATGAAATCTCGCATGGTAAATGGCGTCGCCCAAACCATTCAACTCTTTTTGCCTGATGAAATGGATGTTGGCCATACTCTCGATGTGCTTCAACTGCGTATAAAGGGCTTCATCTTCCTTTTCATGCAACCGGGATTCAAGCTCGAAATTCCGGTCGAAATGGTCTTCGATGGAACGTTTTCCCTTGCCCGAAATGATCAGGATGTCCTCAATGCCGGAATCCACACATTCCTGCACCACGTACTGAATTGTAGGGGTGTCGATAACCGGCAACATTTCCTTTGGCTGAGCCTTGGTGGCAGGCAGAAATCGGGTTCCCAGACCGGCGGCTGGAATAACAGCTTTTTTAATCATAATCGTTTACAGAATAATTGGTTTAATTACACGGGCATTAATCCTTTTCAGGCTTACAATAAGGCGTTTCAACATTTCATCATCGTCGTACATTCCGATTATGGCTCCGCCCGAACCTGAAAACTTAGCGGAGGCCCCGCATTGGCGGGCAGTTTTAACCAACTCCATATTGCTCCCGGAAATGTTCATTATTTTGCATCGCAGGTCGAAATTTCTATCCATTAATTGCTTCAGTAAAGGGTAATCCTTTTGGAGGATTGCTTTTTTGCCCTTCTCGGCAACCTCGGCCAGTTCGTGCAACGTTTCAAGCACGAGCGCATCGCCTTTTTCAAACCGCTCCCTGATGGTATTCAATACCGTTCCGGAGACTTTTCCAAGGTCAACCTTGTATGCCAGGTATAATTTTGGCAGCATAGCGCAATCAAGGACTTCATATTTTCCATAGCCTTTCTTACGGAGGTGTTCCTTGTCAAAATCCATGAATACACAACCTTCGTAAACCTGTATTACCCTGTCCTGCAGTCCGGCATTTATACCAAGCTCCTCTGTTTCGGCTTTCAATATCAGTCCCGGCAACAGGTGCTTTGGAATTTCCACCTGGTAAAACTGCATCAATGCCTTGATGGTAGCTGTAACGATGGCGCTGGAACCGGCAAGGCCAACCTGCCTGGGAATGGATGAGCGGTAGCGGATGGTAAAGTTCCTGTTGCCGAGGATAATTTTGTTTGTATCGCAGTATTCCGCAAACTTTTTGATGGTAGCTTTGATCAGTCGCGTTCCCCCGTAATAACCCGATAAATTCACCGAATCTACCAGGTGATGAATGTTCCGGAAGGTATTCTGGTCCACGTCCATTTCTTCAATTCTCAATTCCGGACTTTCATACAGGGATATTGATGCGCCAAAATTGCGTACAATAATGGATATGGTTTTGCCAAAATACCCGTCGGATGGATTCCCTAGTAATCCGGCGCGTGCATATGTTCGGGTCTCAATGATCATGAATTTGCTCAAAATTAGGCGTATAAAATTATAATGTTTTTTTGTTTTACGCTGTGTTGGTTTAATAAACTGCTTTGTCAATTCCGTATGGGCTTTGCGAATCCTTTGCGTTCTTTGCGGTTAAGGTTTGCAAGCTTTGGCGAAGGAGGGCATCCATCACGAGAGAAGTAATTCCAAATTTTTGCGCATATTTTTTGGTTAATTCAGGTTTATGGCTTATTTTTGCACCCTGAAAAATTCCTCAGTAGCTCAGTCGGTTAGAGCATCTGGCTGTTAACCAGAGGGTCCTAAGTTCGAGTCTTAGCTGAGGAGCGAATAAACAGCGCCACTGCGCGAATAACATGAAATCATAACCGCAAAGTTAACGTATCTGATTGGCTTTGCGGTTTTTACATTTTAACCTGTCATGAAAAAAATACTAGGAATTGGCAACGCACTGGTAGATGTTCTTTACTTTCTGGAGAATGATTTATTGCTTGATGCATTCTCACTGCCCAAGGGAAGCATGCAACTGGTTAATGCCGAAACTGCCGCAATGGTTGAAAAAGCAGCGGGCAGACTAAATAAGTTCATGGCATCGGGTGGCTCGGCGGCCAATACCATACACGGGCTTGCCAGGCTGGGGATGCCGTCGGCATTTATCGGAACGGTAGGAAAGGACGATTTTGGCCGGTTTTTCAAGGATGATATGACAGCCTGTGGCATTACACCCCTGCTTTCGCATGGCAAAGCTGATACCGGAAGAGCCATTACCCTGGTTTCACAAAACGGGGAACGCACATTTGCCACTTACCTTGGTGCTGCCGTTGAAATACCAACAGACAAGCTGAATACCGAAGTTTTTTCACAGTTCAGCCATCTTCACCTCGAAGGATACCTTATTCCGAACCGGTCGCTTATCGATACTGTCTTCGCATTGGCTGAACAATGCGGGTTAAGCGTTTCGCTTGACCTGGCGAGTTACAATGTGGTGGAGGCAAACCTGGAATACCTTCAATCCATCATTGCGCGGTACAAGCCCCTGGTTTTTGCAAATGAGGATGAGGCCCGTGCATTCAGCGGTGACACCGATCCTATAAAGGCCCTTCAGAGATTGTCACTGTTAACCAACACGGCTGTGGTTAAAACCGGAGCATCCGGATCGCTTATATACCATAGTGGAAATACATGCAAGGTACCTGCCCTTAAGGTTAATTGCCTTGACACTACAGGAGCCGGCGACTTGTATGCTGCCGGATTTTTATACGGGTATATGAATGGCTTTTTACCCGACAAGTGTGGTAATATTGGGTCATTGCTGGCAGGCAAGGTTATTGAAGAAGCAGGGGCAAAAATCTGCGAAGCTTCATGGCAATTTATCGGTAAAGAAATGGCCGGCTATTAGAATAATCCGTGAATTGAAGCATTTACCTTGTCAATTACAATGCTCATGTCTTCGGGCTTATCGATGAAATTGTTGGAATCGACATCGATGATCAGCATTTTTCCAAGCTTGTATGATTCAATCCATGCTTCATACCTTTCATTCAGCCTTTTCAGGTAGTCAAGCCTGATATTGTCCTCATATTTTCTGCCCCGTTTCTGAATCTGTTTCACCAGTGTAGGCACTGATGCCCTCAGGTAAATGATCAGGTCAGGTGGCTGAATCAGCGAACTCAGCATGGTAAACAGCGTGAAATAATTCTCGAAATCGCGTGTGGACATAAGACCCATGGTATGCAGGTTGGGCGCGAAGATATAGGCGTCCTCATAAATGGTGCGATCCTGTACCAGGGTTTTCCCCGATCGCCTGAAGGTAAGGATATGATTAAAACGTGTATTCAGAAAATAAATCTGGAGGTTGAATGACCATCGCTGCATGTCGTTGTAAAAATCATTCAGGTAAGGATTGTCATCAACATCCTCGTAATGGGCATCCCAATTAAAATGCTTTGAAAGAAGGCTGGTCAGTGTCGTCTTGCCCGAGCCTATGTTTCCGGCCACTGCAATGTGCATACTCATGGATTCGTGTTCTTTAATTTATGCTGTATTTCGATTAGCGCTTCCAGGTAGTTTCTGTCATTTGAAAGCCTGGGCACTTTATTTTGTCCTCCCAGTTTCCCCTTCTCACCCAGCCAGGCATAGAAGCTTCCCGGCCTGGCAATATGCACAAGGGGTTTATTCAGTGTAAGGTTCCTGTACCGTTTTGCCTCGTAGTCGGAATTGATCGACATCAATGCATGATCGAGCAAGGTGGCAAAGTATTCAATGTCGGAAGGCTGTGTACTGAATTCTATCATCCATTCATGTCCGCCCTGGTGCTGGTCATTCATAAAAATGGGGGCGGCGGTATAATCGGTGATTTCTGCTCCGGTTTTATCACAGGCAATGCGCAGGGCTTTATCGGCATTGTCAACCATTACCTCCTCACCAAAAACATTGATAAAATGTTTTGTCCTGCCCGAAATGACGATTTTGTGCGGAAAAAGTGAAGTGAATTGTATGGTATCACCAATCATATATCGCCACAGTCCTGAATTGGTAGATATAACCAGTGCATAATTGATGTCTTTTTGCACTTCCTCAATGGTCAATACATTGGGCTGAGGCTTTCCCAGCTCATCCATGGGGATGAATTCATAGAAAATGCCATAATCGAGCATAAGGAGCATATCACTGCACTCAGGACTATCCTGAATGGCGAAAAACCCTTCAGAAGCATTATAGGTTTCGAGGTAATGCATCCCATCTGAAGGAATAATTTTTCTGTATTGCTCCCTGTATGGAGTAAAGCTTACCCCACCATGAATAAAAAGCTCAAGATTCGGCCAAATGTCCAGCACACTTTTTTTCCCGGTTTGTTCGAGCAGGTATTTCAGCATCACCAGGTTCCAGGAGGGAACACCGGTTATACTGGTAACGTTTTCGGTGAGGGTTTCAGCGGCAATGCGTTCGAGCTTCTCTTCAAACTTCTCAAGGAGGGCAACTTCCTGACTGGGGGTACGGATAAACTCTGTCCAGAAGGGCAGGTTTTCGATAAGGATAGCCGATAGGTCTCCGTAATATGACTGATTGCTGAAATTATCTATTTTATGGCTGCCTCCAAGTGTTAGCCCTTTACCGGCAAATATCCGTGTTTCGGGGTTATTCTGACAATAAATGGCCAGCACATCCTTGCCTCCCTTGAAATGGCATTCTCTAAGCGATTCACTGCTGACAGGGATAAACTTACTCTTATCATTGGTTGTTCCCGATGATTTGGCAAACCATTTTATTTCGCCTGGCCATACCACATTGGATTCTCCCTGCCGTAGCCGGTCGACCACCGTTTTAACATCATCATAGGTTTGAAGAGGAACAGCCGACTGAAAGTCATGCGGCGTTTTAAAAGAACCGTAACCGTATTTAATTCCCCATTCCGTTTCCGCAGCCCGGCTAATGAGTTTTTGAAAAGTATCCTGCTGCACTTCGGCGGGATATTTTCTAAACAAATCCATCTGATGAATCCGCTTAACGTTGAGCCAATTGATAATGGGGGTAAGAAAAGGCATGGTTAAATTTAAGACATTAAATATACCATAAAGTTAATGAAACAAGATACTCATTGATGAATTTACTGTTCCGGTTTTTTTCTTAGTATCGTAAGCACAGCACCGGCAAGGACAATGACAGCACCCGAAATGGTTATCAGGGTAAAGTGTTCCGGTTCTATCCAGGTTACCCCGATAAAGCCAAGGATAGCCATCAGGGCAAAAGTAAGCAGCGGATTCAGTACCAGGATAACGCTAATTTTGTTCGCCTCGGCATATTGTATAGCCAGGGCCAGTAATCCGTATGCAAACAACGTGTTTAACCCGAGAAACAGCAATATCAGCCAGCCTGTAAGACCGATTCCGGTAAAATGGCTAAAATTTACAAAAGGAAGATAAAGCAATACCGGTAAGCCAAAAATAAACAGGTTTAACTGCATTGGCGGGTGCCTGAGCACCAGGAATTTGAGCAAAACCGAATATACCGCCCAGGTGATCGCGGCTATCAGAACCCATATTACGCCGGTTCGCCATAAACCTTTGCCGGTAACAATGGCCTGCATATGCTCATGGTAGAAGAGCAGCAAACCAAAAATGACAAGGGAAAAACCCAAAATCTGCCGCCAGTTTACTTTTTCACGGAAGATGACAAATCCTGAAACTGCCAGCATTACAGGCCCCAATTGAATAAATACCTGTGCAACGCCAGGGGTAGTTAAGTTTACGCCTTCGATAAATCCATAGTAATTGGTGGCCAGGCAACAAGTGGCCAGAATGAGCAATAATGGCGGTTTTTTTAGTATTCTTAAATAGTACGGCTTCTTGATAAGATAATATCCGGCAAGTCCCGTAAAGGCGATAAAAAACCTCGACCAGGTAACGTCTGCCGGCGTAAGCCTATTGAGCGAAACTTTAAGTACAATGGCAAGTACGCCCCATAATATGGCTGTAATGATAGCATAGGAAATGCCTTTATACGAATTATGCATGGATAAATTTATTCGGTTCCCAAGATATACAAAAGAACCGGAATTGTTTACCTGGCCTTACGCAGGAATTTATCAACCGATCGTGCAAGGTTTCTTCCCTGGGCAATGGCCCTGACAACAAGACTTGCTCCGATGGTGGCATCACCTGCCGCAAAAACCTTTTCCTTGCTGGTTTGAAAATGCTGATTAACCTTTATATTTCCGCGCTGATCAAATACAAGACCGAATTCTGATGCAATTCCCTCATGGATGCAATGCACAAAGCCCATGGCCAGCAAAACAAGGTCGGCCTTCATCGTGGTCAGTGTTTCGGGCTTTTCGACAAGCGACATGCTTCCATTGGTTGGAACCCAATCAACTTCCACCACTTCAAGGGCCTCAACATGTCCGTTACTTCCGGTGCATTTCCGGGTTGACAGCGACCACTTGCGCTCACAGCCTTCCTCGTGCGAACTGGAATACCTCAGGACATTAGCCCAGTAAGGCCATGGATTGTTGGCCTTTCGCACCTCGGCAGGTTTCGGCAGTATTTCAATCTGGGTTACTTTTGCGGCGCCCTGCCTTATAGATGTTCCTACACAGTCAGAACCGGTATCGCCACCGCCGATAACCACCACTTGCTTGCCTGTTGCCAGAATCCGTTCGGACTCGGGAACTTTTATCCCCCTGTTTACTTTGTTCTGTTGCGTTAGGAAATCCATGGCATAGTGAATGCCTTTGAGATCGGATCCCTCTGCCACAAGCGCCCTCGGCTTCATAGCCCCGATGGTGAGGCATACGGCATCAAAATTGCTTAGTATTTCATCACCTTTTATATCAACACCTACATTGGTACAGGTTTTAAAAATCATCCCCTCCTGGAGCAGAATTTCGAGCCTCCTGTCGATTACTTTCTTGTTTAATTTGAAATCAGGGATGCCATACCTCAGAAGGCCTCCGATGGCATCATCCTTCTCAAACAGGGTTACGGTATGCCCCCATTTATTGAGCAAATCGGCACATGCCAGTCCCGACGGACCTGACCCTACAACTGCCACTTTAAAACCGGTGCGAACCTTAGGAGGATTGGCTACAATGAATCCCAATTCATATGCTTTTTCGGCAGCTGCAGCTTCATTTTCCCGGATGGTTACCGGTTCATTGCTTATATTGAGTGTACAGGCATTTTCGCAAGGGGCCGGACATATCCGGCCGGTGAACTCGGGAAAATTATTGGTAACATGAAGCAAGTCGATGGCACTTTTCCAGTCACCCTTGTAAATGGCATCCTGCCATTCGGGCATATTGTTCATTACCGGACATCCCCATTGACAAAAAGGGACTCCGCAATCCATACACCGGGCAGCCTGATCGCGACGATCCTGCTCATTCAGTGTTTGTTCTACCTCACTGAAGTCGGAAGTTCTCTCATTTGGCGGACGATATCCGGCAACCTTCCTTTGTATCTGCATAAAACCTTTGGGGTTTCCCATGATATTGCTAATTAATGGTGTGACTAATAATGAAAATGCGGCTCATCTTCGGTATGCTGAATTTTCTTAATAAGCTGCGAAAGCTTTTGCTCTTCCAGTACCTTTTTGTATTCCAGGGGAATTACCTTAACAAACCTTGGCAGGTACTCATCCCACCGCACGAGGATTGATTCGGCCAATTCGCTCCGTGTGTACAGGTAGTGGTTGTTGATGAGCCGCTGCAATTCAACCATATCATCCCTGTCACCCACAGCGCTCAATTCAACCATTCCCTTGTTGCAGAAATAATCGAAATTTCCGTTTTCATCGAGAACATAGGCAATGCCCCCGCTCATACCGGCGGCAAAATTCCTTCCTGCCTCTCCGAGCACTACTACCCTGCCCCCGGTCATGTATTCACAGCAATGATCACCGGCACCTTCAACCACAGCCGTGGCACCACTGTTTCGAACAGCGAAGCGGCCGCCGACAACGCCGTGAATATAAGCCTCTCCACTCGTTGCGCCATACAACAAGGTATTACCGGCAATAATATTTTTCTCCGGCTTAAAGGTTGAGCCCTTTGGAGGCACTACAACTATTCTCCCGCCTGACAAGCCTTTGCCGAGGTAGTCGTTGGCATCCCCTTCAAGTTCAAAGTGTATACCCTTCACCAGGAATGCACCAAAAGACTGTCCTGCTGAACCTTTGAATTTGCAAACGATGGTACTGTCGCGTAACCCGTCTTCGCCATATTGACGGGTAATTTCACCCGAAAGCATAGCGCCGGCAGTTCTGTCGGTATTGCTGATATCCCTGGCTATCCATACTTTTTCCCCATTTTTGATGGCTTTATTGGCCATTTTTATCAGTTCAAGGTCAAGAATTTCATCTATTTTATGTTTTTGAAGGCAGGTACAATGGGTATCGAATGTATTGGCTTCTTCGGGATGGTAGAGTATTTTGGACAAGTCAATTTTTGATGCCTTCCAATGTGCAATATCGCTACGCTGTTCAATAAGGTCGGTCCGGCCCACCAGCTCGTCGAATTTCCTGAATCCCATCTCGGCCATTATCTCCCGTACTTCCTGGGCAACGAACCTGAAATAGTTAATGAGAAATGCGGATTTGCCGGCAAAGCGTTTTCGGAGTTCGGGGTTTTGTGTTGCCACGCCCACGGGGCATGTATTCAGGTGGCATTTTCGCATCATCACGCAGCCCAAAACGATCAGTGAACCGGTTGCAAACCCGAATTCCTCAGCACCCAGCAATCCGGCATAAACTACATCGCGCCCGGTTTTTAATTGTCCGTCGGTTTGCAGCTTCACCCTGTCGCGCAGGTTGTTCATTACCAGCGTCTGCTGTACTTCAGCAATACCCAGCTCCATAGGCAGTCCTGCATGTTTAATGGAGCTGGCGGGACTTGCACCAGTACCTCCTTCACAACCGCTGATGGTTATGCCGTCGGCATGTGCTTTGGCTACTCCTGCTGCTATGGTGCCAACTCCCTTTTCCGAAACAAGCTTCACGGTAATCCTGGCCTGCGGGTTTGTGCATTTAAGGTCGAAAATAAGCTGGGCAAGGTCTTCTATGGAATAAATATCATGATGCGGCGGAGGCGAAATCAGGGTTATGCCGGGGGTTGAATGCCGAAGCCGGGCAATAATCTGATCAATTTTATACCCAGGCAGCTGCCCGCCTTCTCCCGGTTTTGCGCCCTGAGCCACCTTAATCTGCAATTCATCGGCATTCACCAGGTAATTGGTGGTAACACCGAACCGCCCTGATGCCACCTGTTTAATGGCACTGCGTGCCCAGGTTCCGTCAGGTTGCCTGGTAAAGCGTTCGGCATCCTCGCCTCCTTCACCGGTATTGCTCCTGCCCCCTATGGAGTTCATGGCAACTGCCATGGCTTCATGCGCTTCTTTGCTGATGGAGCCGTACGACATGGCACCGGTTACAAAACGTTTCATAATGGATTCAACGGGTTCAACCTCATCAACGGGAACGGGATTTCCTTTTTTAAGGTTGACGCAACCCCTTATGAACAGGGGCTTTCGATTTTCATGGTCGACAAGCGCGCTGAATTCCTTAAATTTTAAATAATCATTGGTGCGGGTAGCCCATTGAAGAAGGCCTATGGTTTCAGGATTCCAGGCATGCTGCTCGCCGTTTACACGGTAATGATATATACCTGCCGTTTCGAGGCTGCTGTTGCTTTGGTTATCCGGATTCCAGGCAGCGTTATGTGAAAGCAATGCTTCCATGGCAATTTCCTCCAACCCGATTCCGCCTATGCGGGAATCGGTGCCGCTGAAATATTTATCGGTAACTGCTGTGGCAATTCCTATGGCCTCAAAGATTTGTGCTCCATGGTAGCTTCGAAGGGTTGAAATACCCATCTTCGACATAACCTTCAACAACCCTTTGTCGATTGATTTAATGAAGTGTTCCCGTGCAGTACCATAATCCTCTTTAATGGTTCCGTCCTTGCACATGCTTTCGATCACGGCAAAGGCTCCGTAAGGATTTACCACACTGGCCCCATAGGCAAAGAGCAGGGCAAAATGGTTCACTTCCCGTGGTTCTGCTGTTTCTATGATAAGTCCGATCTGCATGCGCTTTTTGACGTTGATCAGATGATGGTGCATGGCCGATACAGCGAGCAATGAAGGTATTGGGGCCTGTTCTTTTGATATTCCCCGATCCGATAAAACAATAAAGTTCTTTCCGCTGTCCACTGCTTTTTCTGCTTTCTGGCAAATTTCGTCCAGCGCCTTTTCAAGTGCTTTTCCCGGATGTGGATGATTGGCATCGAACAGCATCGGGATTACGATATGGGAAAATTCCTCCTGATCGAGATTTTTTATCTTTCCGAGATCGGTATTGGTAATGATCGGGCTTCGGAATTTGATCAGCTTACAGTGTGCAGGTGATTCCTCAAGCAGATTGCGAGACACGGATCCGATGTAATTGGTAAGCGACATTACAAGGCCTTCCCTTATGGGGTCGATGGGAGGGTTGGTAACCTGTGCAAAATGCTGCCTGAAATAATTGAACAGACGCTGCGGTTTATCCGACATCACCGCCAGCGGTGTATCGTTACCCATGGAACTAACCGGCTCCTGGCCTTCAATGGCCATGGGTTTTATGATCATGTCGAGGTCTTCACGTGTATAGCCAAAGACTTTTAAGTAATTTTGCAGTTGCTCTCCCAGGGAACTAGAAACCCTTTTCTTGACTACAATATCGGATAAATCAATTCGGTTTTCGTTTAGCCAGCTTCCGTAGGGATTGCGTTCGGTAAGTTGCTTCTTAAGTTCATCATCGGGAACAATAATTCCGAATTTGGTATCCACAAGTAATATTTTTCCGGGTCGCAGCCTTCCTTTTTCCTTGACCTGTTCCGGGGCAAAAGTCTGAACCCCTACTTCCGAACCCATTACAATAATGTCGTCATGGGTGATGATATAGCGTGAAGGCCGCAATCCGTTCCGGTCGAGTGTTCCGCCGATAAACCTTCCGTCGCTCACCACTATGGAGGCTGGTCCGTCCCATGGTTCCATAATGGTGGAATGATATTCATAAAATGCCTTTAAACTATCAGGAATGGGATTCTTATCGTTCCATGATTCCGGAATAAGCATGCTGAGTGCATGGGGGAGCGATTTGCCGGTAAGCACCAAAAATTCCAGCGCATTATCCAGCGATGCCGAATCACTTTTGTCAGGCTCGATGATGGGGAAGATATTTTTCAGCTCCTCGCCCAAAACCCCTGTCTTCATAAGAGGTTCACGTGCACTCATCCACATGCGGTTACCCTTAATGGTATTTATCTCACCATTATGGCCAAGAAACCGGAAGGGCTGGGCCAGATCCCAGGTAGGAAAAGTGTTGGTTGAAAACCTTGAATGGATGAGGGCGATGGCACTTGTCAGTGCCTCATCACGAAGGTCATTAAAATAAAGCCTGAGCTGGTGCGATGTAAAAAGCCCTTTATAAATCATCACTTTGGTGGAGAGGCTGGGAAGGTAAAATGCCTCCTTGTTGATGATGGATGAATTCCGTACCGCGTTTTCGGCTTGCTTACGGGCTATATAGAGCTTTCGCTCCAGCTCATCCTGTTCGAGGTTTCCCGACACAAAAATCTGCCGTATGACCGGCTCAGCGCTCCTTGATATTTCGCCTAAAACGGTGCTGTCAACAGGCACATCCCTTATGTGAAACACATCGAGACCCTTAGAAAGGAGTGAATCAATCAGAATTTTTTCACACTGAAGCCTTTGCTCTTCTTCCCGGGGCAAAAATACGAGTCCGGCACCATATTTACCCTCTTCGGGAACTTTGATGCCTTTGGCTATAAAAAAGGAATGGGGCAGTTGAATGAGCACCCCTGCGCCATCGCCACTCACGTTATCGGAACTTTCAGCACCACGGTGCGACATATTTTCGAGCACCTCCAGGCCGCGATGGATGATGTTGTGCGACTTTACTCCCTTAATTTGGGCAACAAAGCCTATTCCACAGCTGTCGTGTTCCTGAGATGGATCATACAATCCCTTTTTCTTTGGCAATCCGTACTTCATGGTATTAATTATTTATCAGTCATAAAAAAAGGCCATCATCAAATGAGAATGGCCTTTGTTAACAGTGCATCAAAATTCCATTCTCAATATTGTCGGATATTGAGGCATTTATTAATCATATTATACATTTTCACAATCATAGTTCTTTCTACAGGGGGTAAAGGTAAAATAATTTGCTCTATTTTACAAATGATCCCCGAATAAAAAAGGGTTTAGTTAAATATTTTTATATCCTCGATTCGATTGGTTCATAATCCACGCGACCAAATACATTTTTATAGGCCGGACGGATGATGCGCTTTGATGCGAACGTTACCTCTTCCAAACGATGTGCACACCAGCCTGCCATCCTGGCAATGGCAAAGATCGGCGTGAACAATTCCTTCGGGATATCTATGCATTTATAAACAAATCCGGAATAAAAATCTACGTTTGCACTCAGCACTTTGGAATTTTCACCCTTAAAACTTGCAAAAGCTTCGGGGGCTAACGCTTCAACTGCCTCGTATAATTCATATTCATCCAGTTTTCCTTTACTTTCCGCAAGGTTTCGGGCTTTATCCTTCAACAAAATAGCCCTGGGATCGGATAAGGTATATATGGCGTGTCCAATGCCGTAAATTTTTCCTGAGCCGTCTCCTGCCTCGCCAGCCAGTATTTTTTTCAGATATTCAAGGATCTCTTTCTTATTTGACCAGTCTTTTACGTTCTTTTTAATGTCTTTCATCATCTCTTCAACCTGAAGGTTTGCTCCCCCGTGCAGGAAACCTTTTAATGAACCAAGCCCCGCTGATATGGAGGAATAGGTATCGGTGCCTGCGGAGCTGATCACGCGTGTAGCAAAGGTTGAATTATTACCTCCTCCATGTTCCGCATGCAATACAAGCGACAGGTCGAGTATATCGGCTTCAAGCCTCGTGTATCCTTCCCCGCCCTTCAGCATATACAGGAAGTTTTCCGCCGTGCTTAATGCAGGATCGGGGTGCCTGAAAATCAGCGATTTTCTCTGATAGGTATGTCTGAATCCGAAATACACATATGCTGCAATAACAGGAAACTTGGCAATAAGGTTCAATGATTGTTTAAGTAAATTGATGTGTGAATAATTTTCAGCTTCGTCATCCTGGGTATACATTACCAATATTGAGCGTGCGAGCATATTCATAATGTTCTTGCCGCGAAATGAAAGAATGAGGTTTACAAAACTATTGGGCAGGTCGCGGTGTCCGGCCATATAACTCGAAAACAATTCGAGGTCATCCCTGGCAGGAAGTTTGCCGGTAAGCAGCAAGTACACTGTTTCATCAAATCCATGACGGCCGTCTTTCTGGAATCCATGAACCATATCTTCCACATCAATTCCCCTGTAAAACAGTTTTCCTTCACAGGGAACAATCTGGTTATCCCTCTTCTCGTAACCAACTACATCACCAATGTTGGTAAGCCCCACAAGCACACCGGACCCGTCCTGGTTTCGCAGGCCCCTTTTAACATTGTACGTATCGAATAATGATTTTTCGATTTGGGAGGCATTTACTGTTATCTCCTCCAGTTTTTGCATGAATTCGTTTAATGGCTGCATGGTAAAAAATTTTTACGAAATGAATAAATGTTGTGGTCAGGTTCTCACCTGACCGTTTCCGAAAATGATGTATTTGGGCGCCATAAGGTGTTTGAGTCCCATAGGCCCTCTTACATGAAGCTTTTGATTGCTGATGCCCATTTCTGCGCCAAGGCCAAATTCATTACCATCGCTGAAACGGGTTGAAGCATTTATGAAGCAGGCAGCAGAGTCAACTTCACTGATAAACTGCATGCCGTTCTGATAACTGTCGGTAACAATAGCATCGGAGTGATGCGAACTGTATATGTTAATATGATCGATTGCCTCAGACAGTGAGTCAACGATTTTCACGGAAAGAACCAAACCGAGGTATTCCGTTTTCCAATCCTCTTCGGTGGCTTTTTCGATGCCCGGAATCAAATCGCAGGTTCTTTCACAACCCTTAAGGGTAACTCCTGCACCATCATAGATCGCTTTCATGGCGGGTAAAAAGCGATCGGCTATGGCCCGGTTTACCAGCAATGTTTCCATGGCATTACATACACCCGGCCGCTGAACTTTTGCATTATAGCATATTTCCTTTGCCATTCCGAGGTCAGCAAATTCATCCACATAGGTATGGCAAATGCCCATATCATGGCGGATTACCGGTATAAGTGAATGCTCTTCAACCAGCCTTATCAGCTGTATGCCGCCGCGAGGAATGATAACATCGATGAATTCCTTTAACCTTACCAGCTCAAGCACCGATTCGCGGTTGGTATTGTCAACAATGCCCACGCAATCTTCAGGCAGCCCGGCCTGTTTCAGGCCATTCCTGATGAGTGAAGTCAGAAACAGATTGGAGTTTATGGCATCTGATCCACCGCGCAGAATAACGCCGTTACCTGATTTTATGGTAAGTGCAGCAACTTCGATGCTGACATTTGGCCTGGATTCAAAGATGATGGCAATAACACCGATGGGTACGCGCATTTGGCCGACTTTAAGCCCGTTTGGCAGGGTATTCATATCATATATCTCGCCAACGGGATCTTTAAGGTTCATTACATCGTGTAAAAGGCTGATCAATCCGTCGATGCGTTTATCCGTGAGGGTCAGCCTGTCGATAAATGCATCAGACAATCCCTTTATTTTGCCGGCCTCGATATCTTTTTGATTGGCGATTTTTAGCAGTTCACGATTTCGGTCGATTTCTCCGGCAATGGCTTTAAGCGCCTGGTTCTTGGTTTCAGTATTGGTACGGGCAAGCGCGCGTGATGCTTTTTTTACAGCAGCGGCCAGATGGTTCAGTTTCGCTTTTAAATCATCCATGGTGAGGGGTGTTTTCTAAGTTTGCAACAAAGTGGGTTCCCACTTCCTTACCGGCCAATACGTCGAACAGGATGGCAGGATCCGAACCGCTGGCAATAAGGCAATCGATACCATCCTTAAGGCAGATTTTAGCGGCAGATATTTTGGTGATCATCCCTCCGGTGCTGAATGACGAACCCGCACCCGAGGCCAGTTGCTCAAGCTCAGGGGTAATTTTCAGTACGGAATGGATTATTTCGGCATCTGACTCGGTTCGGGGATCTGCATTGTAAAGACCGTCGATATCCGAGAGCATTACCAGTAAATCCGCATTGATGAGCGATGCTACAATAGCGGACAACGTATCGTTGTCACCAAATTCTATTTCGTTGGTAGCAATGGTGTCATTTTCATTGATAATGGGAATGATATCCATATCGAAAAGCTTCATAAGGGTGCTTTTGGCATTGTTGGTTCTTGAAGGAATGGTGACCACATCCTTTGTTAACAGCACCTGTGCAATAATCTGGTTGTATTCCTCAAAAAATCGCTGGTAAATTTTCATTAGTTCAGCCTGCCCGACTGCTGCAAGAGCCTGCTTTTTGGGCAGTTCCTTTGGTCTTTTGGTAAGGCCGAGTCGTCCCGATCCAACGCCAATAGCGCCCGATGTAACAAGAACCACCTGGATGCCCTGCCGGCGAACAGCACTCAACACATATGCGAGCTTTTCTATACTATGGAAATTCATTCGCCCGTTGGGATAGGACAAAGAAGAGGTTCCTATTTTAACAACGATCCTGTGCTTATTCTTTAATACATGCCTGTAATCCATGTCCGTAACCTTTCATCAATTAAAAATGATTTCACCGATTGAAGCCGGGAATTCCGAATTTTTTATTTCTTCATCGGGAATCATTACCTGGCAATATGATTCAATTTTATCATGAAGTTCCGTTTCACCGTCAACCAATGTTGCCGTAGCATTTCCTCCCGGTACGATGAGGTACTTTCCGTTCAAATCCATTTTAATCACAATAAAATCAGCTTGCGCAATCTTAGCAACGATGAGGGCCAGCGGATAATTGTCATCATATTCAATATCGGTGGTTGACACCGGGTCATTCTCATTGATGATGGGAATGATGCTCATATCGAGCAATGTATTGAAGGTGTTCCTTGTATTATTTACCCGTTCGGGATATTCAATAATATCGCTGGTAAGCAACACCTGGGCAATAATCTGGTTGTAATCATCAAAATATCGCTGGTAGCAACGGATCAATTCAGCCTGTCCAACTGCGGCTGTAGCCTGCATACCTATCTGGTCGGTGGGTATTTGTGATAACTTCAATTTCTCGGCGCCCAGAACAATGGCTCCTGATGAAACCACAAGCACATGCTTGCCGCTGTTGTGCAGGTTGGTGATAACCATGGCCAGGCGGTCCATTTTTTTATGGCTTATTTTTCCGTTAGGTCCGAGCAGCGTGGAAATTTCAATTCTTATTACGATGGTTTGTTTTCCTGAGGTCATTCTTCGTTCAGTAATTTACGGTATGCTTCATTCTTCCTTTCAAAGTGAAAATCCTTCCAAAAACCGTTCATTTTTTGCTCAATTTGCTCATTGGCAAGATTTCCGATGCTTCCCACATGGGTGTGTTGTATGTTGGCATCGGCAATATAAGTGCCATTGGCTATGCGTGCGGCCACCGCTTTATAGGCTTCACGGAAAGGAACTTTATTCAGTACCTGCCTGTTCACCTCTTCAACCGAAAAAATATACCGGTAACGCTCATCGAGGAGAATGTCCTTTGAAGGGGTAATTTTCTCCACAGCGTACGTTGCTATTTGAAGGCAGTTGATTATTTCCTCAAAAACAGGCAGAAAAGATTCCTTAATAACCTGCATATCCCTGAAATAACCGGTTGGCAGGTTAATGAGTATGTGTTCTACTTCACCCGGAAGGGCTTGTATTTTATTGCATTTGGCCCTGATCAGTTCAAAAACGTCCGGGTTCTTTTTATGCGGCATGATGCTGGAACCTGTGGTAAGTTCATCAGGAAGGGTAATAAAACCAAAATTCTGACTGTTGAAAAGGCATACATCACCGGCCAGTTTTGCCAGGCTACCGGCAAGGGAGGAAAGGGCAAATGCAACGATTCTCTCGGTCCGTCCCCTGCTCATTTGTGCATTGACAGCATTGAAATTCATGCTGCCAAATCCAAGCAGTTCGGTCGTCATATGCCTGTCGATGGGAAAGGAAGATCCGTATCCGGCAGCGGATCCCAACGGATTCTGATCGGCAATCCTGTATGCTGTTTGCAGCATCAACATGTCATCGGCAAGGTTTTCGGCATGGGCACCAAACCATAACCCGAATGATGAAGGCATGGCAACCTGCAGGTGGGTATAGCCGGGCATAAGGTAGTCCTTAAACCGGTTGCTCCTGCTGATCAGCATATCAAAAAACGTCCTGGTTTCCTCAGCAACCTGCTGGATTTTATCCCTGATAAAAAGTTTTATGTCAAGCAGCACCTGGTCGTTTCTGGAGCGGGCCGCGTGTATTTTCTTTCCGGCATCACCAAGCCGGCGTGTCAGCATCAGTTCAATCTGTGAATGAACATCCTCCACTCCCGCTTCGATTATAAATTCACCCCTGGCGGCGGTAAGGTAAATGGCGGCAAGCTCTTTTCGCAACGAAGTAAGCTCAGAGGCATTGAGGAGTCCGATGTGATTGAGCATAATAATGTGGGCAATGGAACCCAATGCATCATACGGGGCAAGCAGCAGGTCGAGTTCACGGTCTCTGCCTACCGTAAACTGTTCAATCAGCTTATCTGTTTTTATGTTTTTCTCCCAAAGTTTCATGATACCGCACAATAATCTTCGCGGGCCTGTTGCCGCGTGAATATAAAACCAGTTTTTCAAACAGGGTGTGTTCTGCCGCTATTTTCCCGATCTGCGCCTGGTTATGGCGTGATGAGCCATAAGCCTTATCGCATTTATTTTTATAAAACCGGCACTGTCTTTCTGATCAAAGCCACCGGCGATGTCCATACTGGACAATTCCTTATCGTAAAGAGAGCTCGGTGAAACACGGCCGTCGATGATCACATTTCCCTTGTAAAGGGTAAGGTATACAACGCCGGTAATTAATTCCTGGCTCTTATCGATGGCTGACATCAGGAATTCCATCTCGGGACTAAACCAAAAACCGTTATAGACGATTTCAGCAAACACCGGTGACAACATATTCCTGAGTCGCATTACCTCACGGTCCATAGCAATGCCTTCAATGTCCATATGCGCATGAAGAAGAATGGTTCCGGCAGGGGTTTCATAAATGCCCCTTGACTTGATGCCTACAAAGCGGTTTTCAACCATGTCGAGCAGCCCGATGCCGTTTTCTCCTCCAACCTTATTCAGGTACATAAAAAGCTTAAGGGGATCGGTAACGCTGGTTTTATCATCCTTGTTAACTACTTTAACGGGGATACCGTCCTTAAAATGTATTTCAAGATGCGTTTCCTTATCCGGAGCCAATTGGGGCGGGACCATCTTGGTGAGCATGTCCTTATCGGCTTTATAAGCAGGATCTTCAAGAACACCGGCTTCGTGGCTGATGTGCATGAGGTTGTCATCTTCGCTGTATGGTTTTTTTACCGTTGCTTTAACCGGTATATTGTGTTTTTTGGCATAATTCAGCATATCGGTTCTTCCCTTGAACTGATCGAGGAATTCCTGCATTTTCCAGGGAGCCAATACCTTGATTTTGGGGTTAAGTGCATAATAGGCCAGCTCGAAGCGAACCTGGTCGTTGCCTTTTCCGGTTGCTCCATGAGAAACCCACTGTGCATTTTCCCGGGCGGCAATTTCGATCTGGTATTTTGCAATTACCGGCCTGGCAAGTGAAGTGCCCAGCAAATACCTGTTTTCATAAACAGCATTTGCTTTGAGGGCGGGGAATATATAATCGGTTACAAATTCCTTTTTCAGGTCCTTGATATACACTTTTGATGCGCCAACCCTGAGTGCTTTTTTTTCAACCTCGGCATAATCATCGTCCTGTCCAACATCCGCAACATAGGCAATTACCTCATATCCCTTTTCAATCAGCCATTTCAGGATAACGGATGTATCTAATCCTCCACTGTAAGCAAGCACTACTTTTTCTTTCTTCATCTTCTTTATTTAATCTTGTTTTTCAATTCAGGTATAATAATTATCAATGTATTGATTACGTCCTTTTCGGTTACGTTGTCGTGTGGAATGATAAGAATGGTATCATCTCCGGCAAGTGTTCCCACTATCTCAAAGGGGTTGAATTTATCAATCAGTGATGCAATGCTGGGGGCGTATCCCGGCATCGTCCGGATTATACCCAGCTTGTTGGCAAACTGGATAGAAACGAAGCCCTGGGCGGCATAGCTTTCGGCAAGCTCCTGACCGGGCAGGTGGTGCTGATCGGGCAATTCATAAATGTACCCTTTTTCCACATCGGAGATCTTATTTACCTTGAGGAATTTAAGGTCTCTTGATAAGGTAGCCTGGGTATAGTTAAGTCCTTTTTTCTCCAGTAGTTCAAGTAATTCTTCCTGGCTGGATACTTTTTGTGAAGAAATGATGTTTCTGATGGCCAGTAGCCTTTCTGTTCTGTTTCCCATGATGTATATATATTCAAGAGTGATGCAAATATATGCACTAATTTATTCTTATGCAAACGGAATTTAAAAATATTTGTACTTTTGCGCCAAATATAAAACTATTTTTTCTGAGGTTTCTATAACGATGGATAAATCAATTAGTAAAGTAATTGTGCTGGGTTCAGGTGCCCTGAAAATTGGTGAAGCTGGTGAGTTTGACTATTCGGGATCCCAGGCCCTGAAAGCTTTACGTGAGGAAGGAATAAAGACTGTTTTAATCAACCCCAATATTGCAACCGTCCAAACCTCCGAAGGGATAGCCGACACCATTTATTTTTTACCGGTTACGCCCTATTTTGTAGAAAAAGTCATTGAAAAAGAAAAGCCCCAGGGAATCCTGCTTTCCTTTGGGGGACAAACAGCCCTGAATTGCGGAATTGCGTTGCATAAAAATGAAACGCTTTCCAGGCACAATGTAAGGGTGCTGGGAACTCCCGTACAGGCTATAATGGACACGGAGGACAGGGATTTGTTCATCCGTAAGCTGAATGAGATTAATGTTAATACCATAAAGAGCTTTGCAGTAACCACCGTTGATGAAGCTGCAGTTTCAGCCGCAGACCTTGGTTATCCTGTCATCATACGGGCAGCCTATACACTGGGCGGCCAGGGAAGCGGGTTTTGCAACAACGAAGATGAATTGAGAAAGATGGCCGACAAGGCCTTTTCTTATGCCCCGCAAATTCTGGTGGAAAAGTCGCTGAAAGGCTGGAAAGAAGTTGAGTACGAAGTAGTAAGGGATTGTTATGACAATTGCATCACGGTATGTAATATGGAGAATTTCGATCCGTTAGGAATTCATACCGGGGAAAGTATTGTTGTTGCTCCATCACAAACGCTTACCAATTCAGAATATCACAACCTGAGGCAGCTTGCCATTAAAATCATCAGGCATATCGGCATTGTGGGCGAGTGTAACATTCAGTATGCCCTCGACCCGAAATCGGAAGATTACCGGGTGATCGAAGTTAATGCACGGTTGTCGCGTTCAAGTGCGCTGGCATCAAAAGCAACGGGATACCCCCTGGCCTTTGTGGCGGCAAAATTATCGCTTGGTTACGGACTTCATGAAATAAAGAATTCCATTACCAAGTCCACTTCGGCTTTTTTTGAGCCTGCGCTGGATTATATTGTTTGTAAGATTCCGCGGTGGGACCTCAATAAATTCATCGGCGTATCGAAGCAGATCGGTAGCAGCATGAAGAGCGTCGGTGAGGTAATGGCTATCGGACGAACCTTTGAGGAGGCTATTCAAAAGGGTCTCCGGATGATCGGTCAGGGAATGCACGGCTTTGTTTGCAACCGCGACCTTGCGTTCGACGATATAGGCAAAGAATTGTCGGAACCTACCGATATGCGCATATTCGTCATTGCTGAAGCATTTGAACGGGGGTGGTCCATTGAGCAGATACAAGCGGCAACCAAAATTGATCCCTGGTTTCTCCATAAGCTAAAGCACATCATCGACCTTAAGAATGAGATGGATCAGTACCATTCGCTTGATGCCCTGCCTGATGAATTGTTAAGGAAGGCCAAGATACTGGGATTTTCTGATTTCCAGGTTGGACGAAGCGTACTTAAAGACTTAAACGAAAATTTACAGGATTCATTACTGGAAGTGAGGAATTACCGGAAAAGCAAAGGTATCGTGCCGGTAGTTAAACAGATAGACACCCTGGCGGCCGAATATCCCGCACAGACAAATTACCTGTATTTAACGTATAGTGGAATATCAAATGATGTAAAGTATTTAGGTGATCATAAGTCGGTTATCGTTCTTGGTTCCGGCGCATATCGTATTGGCAGCAGTGTTGAATTCGACTGGTGCAGTGTTAATGCGCTGTATGCGATTAACAAGGCCGGCTACCGTTCTGTAATGATTAATTACAATCCCGAAACGGTAAGCACCGATTATGATATATGCGACCGCTTGTATTTTGATGAACTGTCGTTTGAACGCGTAATGGATATTGTTGAGCTGGAAAACCCGCATGGGGTTATTCTCTCCATGGGAGGCCAGATTCCCAATAACCTTGCCATGCGATTGTACCATCAGCAGGTTAATATTTTGGGAACTTCGCCGGTTTCCATTGATAAGGCCGAAAACAGGCATAAGTTTTCAACCCTGTGCGACATGCTCAGGATTGATCAGCCCCGCTGGAAGGAATTAACCAGTATAACAGATATTTCAGACTTTGCCGATGAAGTTGGATTTCCGTTGTTAATCCGGCCTTCCTATGTACTATCCGGTGCGGCAATGAATGTAGTGTCCAACAAAGAGGAAATGGAACATTACCTTAACCTGGCGGCAAAGGTTTCCAAGCAGTACCCGGTGGTTGTTTCTGAATTTATTGAACAGGCCAAGGAAATTGAAATGGACGCAGTGGCCAGGGATGGTGAACTCATTGCCTATGCCATAAGTGAACATGTGGAATTCGCCGGAGTCCATTCAGGCGACGCCACCATCGTATTCCCCGCACAGAAAATTTACTTTGAAACCATGCGCCGGATCAAGCGAATATCGCGCATGATTGCCCGTGAACTTCATATTTCAGGCCCTTTTAATATTCAGTTTTTAGCCAAGGATAACGACATTAAAGTTATTGAATGCAACCTGAGGGCTTCACGCAGCTTCCCCTTTGTTTCCAAGATTCTGAAGATCAATTTCATTGAACTTGCCACCCGCGTCATTCTTGGTGATGAAGTGGAAAAGCCCGGTAAATCGGTATTTGATCTTGACTGCATAGGCATAAAGGCACCCCAGTTTTCCTTCTCCAGGCTGTTAAAAGCAGACCCCATACTTGGTGTGGATATGGCTTCAACAGGGGAAGTGGGTTGTATCGGTGAAAATTTCTATGAAGCCATACTTAAATCAATGCTTTCAGTCGGATATAATTATCCTAAGAAAAACATATTGTTATCAACCGGACCAATGCGCTCGAAGGTGGAACTGGTTAACAGTTGCAGGCTGCTTGTTGAGCGGGGGTATAACCTTTTTGGCACACGCGGAACTGCACAATTTCTTGAAATGAACAGCATACCGTGTACTGTTTTGCATTGGCCTGATGAGGATAAAAAGCCGAATACACTCGACTATTTAAAGAACAAGATGATCGACCTGGTGGTCAATATTCCCAAAGACCTTTCAAAGACTGAGTTGAATAACGATTATCACATTAGGCGCAGTGCCGTTGATTACAACATTCCCCTGATTACCAATGCCCGCTTGGCCAGTGCATTTCTTACGGCATTGTGTAAAATTCCGATTGACGATATCAGTATTAAAAGCTGGGACGAATATTAATCACATACCGCAAGCTTGTCCGGGTTTTCAAGGAAATCATACATAAGGCCGATCTGTTCCCTGGTGATGCGTGGAAAGGATAAAGGGGGAAGGTTATCCAGGCTAAAAAACCCAACTTCACTGGTCTCCATGCCGCCCTGCAAATTTCCTCCGCATTCCCTGCACAGGATAAAAATCTTGTACGTATGATACAGGTCCAACGGGTGGTTATGACATTTTTTATCGAGCACGGCCAGCAACCTCACCGGCTCAACAACTAAGCCGGCCTCTTCGAATACTTCCTTAACAGCTATTTCAGATGGAGTATAACCAACATCGGCCCAGCCACCGGGTACCGACCAGTTTCCATCGATGGTTTCCCTTACCATGAGTATCTTGTGCTCCCTGAATACCACTCCCCTTACATCAACCTTGGGTGTAGGATATCCTCTGTCGGACGCAAAGCCATTGATGAGTGCCCTCATTTCGGTACCGGTAAAATGATGAAGAATTTCAAGGCTCAGCGACCTGATTTGCTGAAAACGGTCGATATCGTATTTATTCTCCGAATACTCAAGTCCGGCCTGTGCAATGGCCTGCAATTTCTTTGCCATTTCGAGCCAGTTATAATCTGTTTTTCCTTCCATATCGCGCTAAAGCAGTTTGTTTTTCTTCATAATCCAATACATAACGGCACT
>CAZYDI010000001.1:0-167967 GCA_964646255.1 uncultured Bacteroidales bacterium | reverse complement strand
ATCTTCACTCAGGGCATCTTCCAGCAGCATGGGATGCATAGAAAAATACTCACCGACTTGTTCAATAATATCGGGTTCTGTTAAGTCATTTATAATGATTAGGTTTATCTTTGTAGTATCAATGGTTTCTTTAACCTCATTCCAGCTACCGGGTCGATATGAATTACTGGTATGGCTGTCAAACACAAGCATATGAAAGGTGGAAGGGACATCATGGTTGCTGTTTATCCCGTTTGGAGCTAAGGACACCCTTGAGGCCAGGCTTTGTTTTTTCATATCATGTTCATTATCATTCTGTACAGTCTTCAGTAGTTAAAAACATCGCGAAGGATGGCAAAGGATTGAATCCGTGTAAAGCCTTCCATATGGGCGGAATAGTACCTGATAATCCTTTCCAGCAGCTCATTTCTCTCATGGGAAGTGATTGGCAGTTCGGGCGGACTTTGAGGGTTTGATCCCATCTGCAGCAATACCCTGTTTAAGGCATCACTCAATCCATTAAAGGCTATGGTTTCGGTTGCATCCCTTTCGGTTCCGTCAAGGTATTGATAGGGGTAAAACCCGAGATACCTGGACAAATGCAGCATAAACCAGGGATGAAACAATCGCAGGTTTCTTTCTTTCGCATCCAGGTATTGAAGGGCGTGGAAAATGAAGGCAAACAGGGCGGGGTTGCTTTCTTCTTCCCTCAGGGTAATATGCAACACTTCTGCGAGAAAGAGGGCGATGGCGTTCTTTGTAATATCAAACGGAATGCTGTTGTAATGATAAGGGCAGCTTGCTTCCTTTAACCTCTGAACATTGCGGTTTTGCCTGTAATAAAGGTTCAATTCAAGGAGGGTCAGCGGCTGAAAAAAGTAGGAAGGGAAGCGGGTGTTTTTGGAACGTATTCCGCTAACCATGCAGGCGATACGTCCGTATTTTTCGGTATACAATGTGACAATAATGCTTGATTCCCCATACTTAACATGATGAAGGACTATTCCATTTGTCTTGTTCAGCATACACGCGGTATATCAATGTATGAACAACAGTTTGGTCACATAAGTTTTGGTACCGTCTTCGTTGGTGCAGAAAACAAGGTAAACACCGGTGTGCACCCGGTTTCCCTGGAAATTGCGCCCATCCCATAATGCCTGGCCACCAAGGGCTTTTGTTTCATGAACAAGGTTACCTGCAATGTCGGTAATCTTTACATTCACATCCCTGGCCAGTCCGGTAATGGTAATTTCTCCCCTGAAGGTTTCCCTGACAGGATTCGGAAAAACATAAACATCACCAAAGTCGTCGCCCGCCTCCGTTGCTCCTGCCCTGTATCCAATGATTCCCTTTTCAGTTCCAAAGAAGACTTCCCCGGTTATGTCATTTACCGACAACGTATGAACACTGTTGGAAAACAGGGGGCTGTTGTCTTCTGTAAAATGCAGCAATTCTTTCCTTCCGTCGGGAGAAAGGAGAAAAACGCCCGAATTTTGTGTAGCCACCCATTTTCGGTTGGCGCCATCAACGGCAATATCATTGATTTGTTCCGATGCCAGCAACAAGGAGGCAAAATTAGTTCCGTCATTGCGGGGGATGGCCGGCTGGTAACCTTCTACTACCGGAACATCAAATATCTCACCGGGATTAGAATAAATAACCGGGCCTTTATTTGTACCTACCCATATGCTGCCTTCCAGATCCTCAGTGATACAGAGGACACGGTCAAAATTGGTTCCCTGGCCGTTTCTAACTTCAAATGATCTTTCACGGATTATTTCTGCATCATCAATTTCAACAGCAACGATGTCTGAATTTGAGCCCATCAGCAACCACAACTGGTTATTTTCTGATGCCAGGATCTCATTGGTATTCATTAGCGGTCCAAACTTATCATAGTCCAGGTCCAGACTTTTCCATTCACCACCGGCAGGCTTCATATATAGTGGTGTACTTGACAGTGACGTAAAAGCATAGAGATTTCCCCGGAGGTCAATATCGGTGCCGGTAACCAGTATATATTCTGTTTCGCCCTGGTAGGCATCAGCCTGCCTGAAAACTGTGCTGCGGTGATCCTCCAGTCCAACGAGCTGCCCATCCCGGAATTCAGCGACACCAAAGCCAAAAGACCCTCCAAGTATATGTCCGGGATCGGAAGGATCGATACTTATTTCAGAAATATTAAGAAAATCAATTAATTCAGGTATCGTGTTGGCGTTTATTGTTTTCCACTTTTCATTGACCATGCTATACGCGCCATATCCCTTAAATTTTGAATTATTGGTTCCCCCTCCTACCCATACATTGCCTGTTGAAATTTCGATTTCACCGACATCAAGATATTCCGGTCCTTCCATCTGAATCAACGTGCCATTGCCGCTTTCATCAACCATAACCAATCCACCATAGGCTGCTGCATACCAAAGCCGTTGCTCCTGATCAATTAATACATCGCGGGCGTAATAGGTTGTCAGGGTGCGGGTAACGGTCTGCCCGGGGCCGAAAATAAAGGTGTTTTCAGCAGTGGATAAAACCAGGTTGCCCTGTTGAGTGCCAAAGTGCTCATAATAATCAGCTGTATGGATTGTCCACACATTCCATTCCCCGGTATTGAATGAGATGATCTGGTTGGTATTTCCTGCATGGTATACGGTCAGAATCATGCCGTTATATAATGCAACATGCTTATATTGAGCTTCAGGATCCGGCAACGTGGTAAACTTTGACCATGCATTGAAATCAAGCAGGTTAGGATGATTCAAATCAGCATAATATATTCCCGCTTCCGTAGCCGCATAAATATACTGGTTGTCGGTGGTAATATCATTTACATAGATTTGTGTTCCGCCCTCACCGAAAAAGTAGCTTTCCTTGATTTCGGCCTTGTCCAAGTCAAACAGAACAATTCCGAATCCGCAGGCCAGATAGGCATGGTTTTCCCTGAAGTAAACATTGTTAATGCTCTTCATCCCGGGGATCATTTTACGTTTGATATCGGGAATGTTGATGATGTTACCGTTTTTAATCAGGTCGATATTGCCGTTGCTGTATCCGATGAAGAAGGTATTGGTGCTTTCCGACGCGCCTATGGTTGAAATACCGGCATCATTAAGTCCGGTAACTTTGGAGTATTTCGCAGTGCTGCGGTCTTTCAGGTTATAGGAATACAGGCTTCCATCGGCAGACAGGCAAAAGATTCTGTTGTCGTAAGCGGCAATTTTTTCCCCGTGACTATACGGTAAATGATCCCTCCAGGAACCCGCAGGCAATTGGGCGTAGGCAGTACAGTTGAGGACAAAGGCCAGTGCCGGCAGCAATAGTTTATTCATATACGAATCATTCAGGCATTTCTTACAAGATATTTTGCAAATGCTTTAATTGCAATCGCCCTGTGTGATACTGCGTTTTTTTCCGTTGCAGACATCTCTGCAAAGGTAAGGTTAAATCCGTCGGGTTGAAAAACCGGATCATATCCAAACCCTCCTTCTCCTTTTTTGCTATGGGTTATTATGCCATTAATCTCGCCCTCGAAGGTCTGAACATTACCGTTTTCGATAAGGGCAATCACCGTCCTGAACCTGGCTTTGCGGTTTGGAATATCTTTCATCCGTAACAAGACCAGGTTCATATTGTCACCGAAGCTACATCCGTTACCGGCATAACGGGCTGAATAAACTCCCGGTTCTCCGTTCAATGCGTCGATTTCCAGACCCGTATCATCGGCAAAACAATTTAAGCCGTACTTATCATAGATAAATTGTGCTTTTTGAATCGCATTGCCCCGGAGGGTATCCTGGTCTTCAGGAATTTCATCATTGCTTCCTATGTCCTCCAGGCATAAAATCTCAACCTCTTCCTTTAAAATGTTGCGTATTTCCGAGAGTTTATGCTTGTTGTTAGTAGCAAAAACCAATTGCGGCCTCTTCTTTTTGCCCATTGTATTATCCTAAAAAACAAAAACAAGGATAGACTCCTTGTTTTTGTATGATATTGAATTATTGGTTATTATCATCCTCCACTGGCGCTAAACCCACCGCCGATTTTCGCAGGACGGGGATTAATACAGATGACAGGAATCATTTCGCTATTGGCAATAATATATTGTTCCTGGGCACCCATTACATAATCGGTAAATCCGATGTCGCGGGTAGTCATAAGCATGATTGCGTCCGCATCAATGCTTTTTGCATACGATATGGTTTCCTTTCCGAAATCTTCATCGCCCCCTGCCATTTTTGATTCGAAACGTACGCCTTTACTGGTAAAATATTTTGTTATGAAAAACATGTTTGAATCCAGTCCTTTCCTGAAATTGCTGTCCTGGTACTTAGCCCTGAAAAGATAAAATTTTGTGCCGAACTTCCTTGAAAAATAGTGAGTCCAGGTTACAGATTCCTTTGTTTCACGTTTGTAATTGATCGGTAAAACAATGTTTTTCATTCCCTCTGATTTGGGGCTTTTCTGCACCACAATAAAAGGAGCCTTTGAGCTGGCAATAACCTTGAGGGCCCAACTGCCCAGAAATTTTTGCATGCCGGTTATACCATGGGTACCCATAACCACCATCAGTGCATTGAGTTCACTGGCCAATTCGCCAATGGTATGGAAAATTGATCCGCTGCGCACAACAAAGGAAAAATTTATTGCAGGATCACTGAACTTTGCCCTTACTTCTTCTGCCATTCTTTTTTTGGCGTCTGCTATTTCATCTTCCTTTTTAACAATATGGACTACAGCTATTTCACCTTTAATCTGGGAGGTCATTTGAATGGCATGTTCAATTGCATACACATTCTTTTCGGTGAAATCCCAGGTAACCATGATCAGATTTTTTTCCTGTTCCATGCTTAATCGATTTGTTCTTAAAACTATAAAATTATTTTTTTATTTTGAATATCAGATAAAAAACAGCAAAAATGTGGTTTTACCACAATCATCATTTTGTGAATCAATCTAAATCTCTATTTTTGACATCGAATCAGATACAATATTTATGAGCACATTCGACTGGCAATCGTTGCCCTTTGGTTACGTAAAAACCGACTATAATGTTCGCTGTTTTTTCAGGAATGGAAAGTGGGGAGAACTGGAAATATCATCTTCCGAGTATATTAACATGCACATTGCTGCTACCTGTCTGCATTATGGACAGGAGGCTTTTGAAGGTCTCAAAGCCTTCAGGGGAAAGGATAACAAAATCAGAATTTTCAGAAGTGAAGCAAATGCCCAACGCATGTTCAATACCGCCGAAGGTATTAAAATGGCAACTGTTCCGGTTGAATTGTTCAGGGAAGCCGTCAGAAAGGTTGTACAATTAAATACAGCATATATTCCTCCTTATGGAACCGGGGCATCCCTCTATATTCGCCCCTTGCTTATCGGCAGTGGTGCAGAGGTAGGTGTCAAGCCCTCGAAAGAATATCTTTTCCTGGTCTTCGTTACACCGGTAGGTCCCTATTTCAGGGAAGGATTTAAGCCGGTTGACATCATGGTATGCCGTGGTCATGATCGCGCTGCTCCGCTGGGAACCGGTTGTTTTAAAGTCGGGGGTAACTATGCCGCCAGCCTTACTTCACTTGATTTGGCCCATGATAAGGGTTATTCCACTACGCTTTATCTCGACCCCAGGGAAAAGAAGTATATTGATGAAGCCGGGCCGGCCAACTTTTTTGGCATAAAAAACAATACTTTCATTACCCCGGAATCCAAGTCAATTCTTCCCTCGATAACCAATATGAGCCTGCAGGAATTGTGCAAAAGTATGGGCATTAAAGTGGAAAAAAGGCCGGTGCCTTTTGAAGAACTCTCCACGTTTGAAGAGGTTGGGGCATGCGGAACCGCCGCAGTAATTACACCCATCCGCAAAATATTTGATCCCGACACCAATGTGGTTTATGAATACTGCAAAGACGGAAAGCCCGGACCAGTAAGCAACAACCTGTATAATAAACTGGTGGCCATTCAAAACGGTGATGAACCGGATCCCTTTGGCTGGACCGAAATTGTTGGATAAATAATCCGCTTAAAAATGTTATATCTTTGTCGGAGGTAATACAAACATGCAGTCAAAAGACAATACAATCCGACGACGTTTAACAACTTCCTATTTAACCTCAGTGGTTAGCATAACGCTGGTGCTTTTTCTGCTGGGCATTGCAGGCACGCTTATCCTGAATACCAAAAAGCTTTCCGACTATGTAAAGGAAAATATCGGGATTTCGGTTTACCTTACCGATGATGCGCGGGAAGTTGACATCCTTAACCTGCAAAAGATGCTGGATGCCAAGCGGTACGTAAGAGAGACCAAATATATCACCAAGGAACAGGCAGCAGAGGAATTTCAAAAGGAACACGGAGAGGATTTTATTGGTTTCCTCGGCTATAATCCCCTGCCCTCCTCGATTGATGTGAAGCTGATTGCGTCATACGCGAATCCGGACACGTTTGCAGTGCTTGAAAAGGAGTTCAGGGCCTATGCCCAGGTTGCCGATGTTTCCTATCAAAAAGACCTCATTTTCGAGGTAAACGAGAATATACGCAAGGTGAGCATGGCCATTTTCGTGCTTTGCATTCTGCTCTTTGTCATTGCCACAACATTAATCAACAACACCATAAGGTTGACAGTATATTCAAAACGATTTGTCATCCGCACCATGCAATTGGTCGGAGCTTATCATTCCCTTATCAGGCGTCCCTTTATACTGCGTGGCATAACACAGGGGTTACTGGCGGGTTTATTTGCTATTGTATTATTGATTGCCGCTTTGTATATTGCCGAAAAACAACTTGGCGATATTTTTAGTTTCGGAGACCTGAAAATTCTGGCCATTGTATTTGGATCCATTCTGGTCGCGGGTATCCTCATTGCCTGGATATCGACTTTGTTCTCCGTAAATAAATATTTGAAAATGAAGACTGATAACTTATATACTTAAACGTTTTCTTTATGGCAAAAAAACCTGAAGTCAAAGCTTCCGGAAACGGATTCGCGCTGGGCAAAGAAAATTATCTTTACCTGATTATTGGCTTTGTAATCATAATCATCGGCTTCCTGCTCATGATTGGAGGAAAATCCGAGGACCCCAATGTTTTCAACAAGGATGAAATATTCAGCTTCCGCAGGATTACCCTGGCTCCGATAGTGGTATTGTTCGGATTTTTATTTGAGATTTGGGCGATCATGAAAAAGCCGAAAGATGCCCCGAATGAATAGTCAGGCATGCTGCAATCACCTCAAAAAGATCAATTAAACGAAAGACTTGCTGAAGAATTTGCCGCTGGCAAGGTATTGCTTTTCAATAAACCCCTTTACTGGACTTCTTTTGACCTTGTGAATAAGGTTAAATTCGTGTTAAAACACCGGTTGCATTTAAAGAAAATAAAGGTTGGCCATGCAGGCACGCTCGATCCGCTTGCAACAGGTTTGATGATTGTATGCATAGGCAAGGAAACCAAAAATATCGAGCTTTATCAGTCGCACGAAAAAGAATACCTTGCAAAAATTGCACTGGGTAAAACGACGCCTTCCTTTGACCTGGAAACAGAAACAGACGCGGTTTATCCTACTGAACATATTAATTTATCACTTGTTGAGCAAGTACTGGCATCCTTTGCAGGAACACAGCCACAGGTGCCACCAGTATATTCGGCAAGGATGGTCCAGGGAAAAAGGGCTTACACCCTGGCAAGAAAGGGTGAATTACCTCCGATGGATCCGAAAACAATAACCATTTCATCGATTGAATTAACCAATTACAATTTCCCCTCATTGTCTTTCAGGGTTGTATGCAGTAAGGGAACTTACATACGTGCGCTGGCCAGGGACATTGGATTGCGTTTGAATTCAGGCGCCTATCTTTCGGAATTGGTCAGGTGCAGAATCGGAAATTTTTATCTGAAGGATGCCATGGGAATAGAAGATTTTGAAAGAAATTTTGTTTTTTTGTAACCTTTTTTACCTGTTTCCGTTTATGAATAGTTTATTTTGATATTACTTACTCAAAAATATCTCCATGAAACTTTCGCAGTACAAATACAATTTACCAGAAGACCTGATTGCCAAATTTCCGGCCGACAAACGTGATGAATCCAAATTGATGGTGGTTGACCGTGCTACCGGCAAAATTCAACATAAGGTGTTCAGGGACATTATCGAATATTTCACCGAAGGAGATGTTTTTGTTGTTAACAATACCAAAGTATTCCCTGCAAGGTTATACGGCAATAAAGAAAAAACCGGTGCCGAGATTGAGGTTTTTCTGCTCAGGGAGCTCAACCGCGAACAGAGGTTATGGGATGTCCTTGTTGACCCCGCAAGAAAAATTAGAATAGGTAACAAGCTGTATTTTGGTGATGATGATGAAACGCTGGTTGCCGAGGTAATTGACAATACAACATCCAGGGGAAGGACTTTACGCTTTCTTTTTGACGGAGATTATGATGAGTTTAAGAAAACCCTTTTCAAATTGGGTGAAACACCGCTTCCCAAATTCATAAAAAGGGCCGTTCAGCCCGAAGACAAGGACAGGTACCAGACTATCTTTGCCAAACACGAAGGTGCCGTTGCCGCTCCTACGGCTGGACTTCATTTTAGCCGTGAGTTGCTGAAAAGACTGGAGATTAAAGGCGCCCGCTTTGCCGAGATTACCCTGCATGTTGGTTTGGGCAATTTCCGTACGGTTGACGTGGAGGACCTCACCAAGCATAAAATGGATTCGGAACGGATCATTATCACCGAAGAAGCATCCAGAATTGTAAACGCCGCCAAGGATGAGCGCAAGCATGTCTGTGCCGTTGGTACCACCGTACTGAGAACACTGGAAAGTTCAGTTTCAACGGCCGGCCATTTGAAACCCTATGATGGCTGGACCAATAAATTCATTTTCCCCCCTTACGAGTTCAGTGTGCCCACGCGCATGATTTCAAATTTTCACCTGCCACTTTCTACATTGTTGATGATGGTATCTGCTTTTTCCGGGTATGAGCTTTTATTTGAGTCCTATAAAGTTGCCATTAAAGAAAAATACCACTTTGGCACTTACGGTGATGCCATGCTCATCCTCTAGCCATGCGGCTTGAAAGGAGTTTTTTCTTACGAGACGTACTTGAAGTGGCTCCTGACCTCATCGGGAAAAGACTTGTCAGGCAATACACATCGGAAACCCATTCCTGGATTATTACAGATGTTGAAGCATACAAAGGCATGGAAGATCAGGCTTCCCATGCCAGGTTTGGAAAAACTTCCCGTAACAGCATCATGTTTGAACAGGGAGGTTTTGTGTACATGTACCTGATTTATGGCATGTATTGGATGCTGAATGTTGTTACGGGAGCCAGGGACAACCCGCAGGCAGTACTGCTGAGGGGATTGAACGGTATCGACGGCCCCGGGCGGGTGACCAAAGTGCTGCAAACCGACCGGTCATTTTATGGCGAAGATCTCACCGGCTCAACGCGGATATGGATTGAGGAGGGAATCATCCGGCCTGACATTAACTGCACACCACGGATTGGAATTAATTATGCAGGTGAGCCCTGGAAAAGCAATCCATGGAGGTTCATTCTGGTTCAACAGCCTCAAAGCGTTTAACCAATTCTTCACCCTTATCATCGATGAGGATAAGCAGGTGCTTTCCTGCTGAAGGCAATACTTCCACCTGGTGATAATATCGGGTGGAAGCTATGAATTCGTCATCAATGTGCCAGTAAATGGTGGCCCCCGGATTGCTGTGTACCGCTTCAAAGATCACCCTTTCCTTTTCACCGGAAAGATTCCTTGGAATAAATATTTTAACCTCTTCCCTGGGATAAACCAGGCCCATTGATTTTTGTCCGTCCTCAACACAACCTGCAGAAAAAGGAGGCAACCGCTTGTAATCAGCATGATGCTTGATATAATACCACTCAACAACAGGAGGCAGAACGAACCACGAAACATGCTCCATTTCATCTACAGGATAACAATTGCTGTTAACACGGTACTGCTGGTCGGCAGACAAATGAACGAGCTGATGGTAAGGACATATGCTTGATTTCAGGCCTTTAAACGGCACGGCAATGGTATCCCGGTCAGGACAATACTGGCCACTGATAAAACCGCTTGCACGGCAGACCACAGCACGGGGCAATTCGTCGGTTGGCGGCAGAAACCATGAATGTGCCGGTAAAGAACCAAAAATCTCGAAAAGGATTGGTGCAGCACATGATATTCCGGTGAGTCCGGGTCGGCCCTCACCATCAGCATTTCCTGTCCATACGCCAACAACATATTGCGGATTTGTTCCTATGGCCCATCCATCACGGTATCCAAAACTCGTCCCTGTTTTCCATGCTATTTTTCGCGAAGACCTGAAATACTGCCAGCCTGTTTCCGTTTCAGGCCGGTTTACCTCCCTCATGGCTTCGTAGGCACTCCAGATTGCCGAAGCTGACAGGTGTTCCGGCTGTATGATTTCCACAGGATTCAACAGCTTTTCGTCTGCTGACAAAACAACCGGGCGATAGTCATTGCTGTAATACTTGCCGCTGCTGCCGTAATGGTTTAACACTCTTGACAGCGAGGCATAAATATTGGTCATTTCTTCAAGGCTTCCCTCAGCCCCGCCCAGTATAAGGGATAAGCCGTAATGGTCGGCAGGCTTTGAAAGGGTTTTCATTCCAAGGTCCCTGAGCAGATGCGCAAACCTGTCCACGCTGAATTGCTTGAGCAGTTGAACCGCCGGTACATTGAGCGATTGTGACAATGCCTGCCGGGCAGGCAAAGCTCCCTGGAAGGATTTATCGAAATTCTGGGGTGAAAATCCACCGAGGTTTACCGGAATATCAGTAATGAGGCTTCCCGGCAGCAGTCTGGCATCGTCAATCATGGCCGCATACAACAGGGGTTTCAGCAGGCTCCCGGTACTTCTCCTGGCTGATACAACATCAACCTCATTGGCATGATTACGCTCAAGGGGATAGCCGCAATTGCCCACATAGGCCTTAACATTTCCCGTCTCCACTTCAATTACAAGTGCAGCAATATTATGTATCTGGTTGGCCATCAATACTTGATGATGCTTATCCACAATTTGTAAAACAGTGGATTGCATCACTACATCGATGGATGTTCGTGTAGTTTTTTCAGGATGTGCACTATGAATGCGGTTAAGCAAATGGGGTGCCAATACAGGCATTGGCATTGGTTCATCGGGAATGTGCTCGGCCATAGATGTTGTCAGCGTTAGCTCGTCAATCCAGCCCAATGTATGCATCTTCTTCAGCAACCTGTTGCGTTTTTCGAGCAGTGTATTCCTGTTTCTTCCAGGATGGACAAGGGATGGGGAGTTGGGTAAAACAGCCAATGTGGCAGCCTCTGCCCATGACAACCGGTCGCTGCTTGTTGCGAAATACCTCCATGAGGCAGCCTCTACGCCAACGGTATTTCCGCCATAGGGTGCATGTGAAGTATACATCGCAAGGATTGCCTCTTTCGATTTTGTAATTTCAAGCCGGGTGGATGCAATCATTTCGAGCAGCTTTTCCGGAATGGTCCGGGCCTTGTTTTTGCGGAACAGCCTTATCGTTTGCATGGTGATGGTGCTGCCTCCGCTTAATACTTTACCTGCTTTCACATTGATAAAGAGTGCCCGGATTATCGAAACCGCATTGATCCCCGGGTGAAAGTAAAAATACCGGTCTTCGAACGCCAGGGTGGCTTTCCTTATCTTATAGGGTACGGTATCGGCTTCCGGGAACCTCCATTGACCGTCAGCTGCAACCCTGGCTCCCAATAATTGACCGTAATTGTCGGTAATGACTGTTGAGCAGGGATCATTGAACCGGCAGACAGGAACAAATAAAATATAAACTAAAAGAATAAATAATATACTATATAATATTCTTTTCCTTTTACTTATCCATTTTAATATGGGTTGTATGTTCATGGGTAACAATCAGCCGCCGGCTTTTTTTGAAGGATAACCCCGGGCACCCAGGAAAGCCAATGCCTTATCCCTGAAATTGCCCTGCAGGATAATTTCGCCGTCTTTAACCGATCCTCCTGTTCCACAATGCTTTTTGAGCAAGGTTCCCAGCAATTCGAGATCATCATTTTTGCCAATGAACCCTTTAATGAGGGTAACCGTTTTACCGGCCCTGCCCCTGGAGTCGATCCAAACCTTCAGTTGTTGCCTGGGTGGCGGCAATGTTTCCTGTTCATTGCCGTCCTGCTCAAATTTGAAATCGGGATTGGTTGAATACACTATTCCCTCGCGCTTCTTTGAACCCATTGGATTAATTATTTTTTTTAAGGTATTTTGCCAAATAGGGTTATTAGATTTTGAATACACCTTATATTTGACATTTTAACAATTTTCGAGATTACGAAATTAATAAAACGGCAACATTAACAAATTAACAGGATGGTAAAATTCAAGCTGGCAAACAATATCCTTGGCTGGATCGCTTTCTTAATTTCCGCCGCAGTATACCTGCTGACCCTCGAACCTACCGTTAGTTTATGGGATTGCGGAGAATTTATAGCAAGTGCCTTTAAATTACAAGTCGGACATCCCCCCGGAGCACCGCTGTTTATGATTTTGGCAAGGTTCTTTTCCCTGTTTGCAGGATCGGATGTTACAAAGGTAGCCTTTATGGTTAACGCATTGTCGGCAATAGCCAGTGCACTGACGGTTATGTTTCTGTACTGGACAATTACCCACCTTGCCTGGCGGTTACTGAGATACCGGATGAATAACAGTGTTTCGTCGGATGAAGATTCCATAAGCCTTAAGGACAAAATCATTATTCTTGGCAGCGGCCTTGTTGGTGCATTGGCCTACACATTTACAGATACCTTCTGGTTTTCTGCCGTTGAGGGTGAAGTTTATGCTACCTCATCGCTGTTTACCGCAGTCGTATTCTGGGCTGTGCTTAAATGGGAAAATGAAGCCGACAGTCAATATGCCAACCGCTGGCTGATCCTCATCTCATTTTTAATGGGTTTGTCCATAGGGGTTCACCTCCTGAATCTGTTAGCCATTCCGGCCATTGTGCTGGTATATTATTTCAGGAAGAATGAAGTCAGTGCACACGGAATAATCAAGGCGTTGCTTGTTTCGCTGATCATTCTCGGACTGATGATGTATGTAATTATACCGGGCGTTGTATGGCTGGCATCCCGGTTTGAGCTCATTTTCGTTAATGGTTTTGGTTTGCCCTATAATTCCGGTGTGATTTTTTACCTCATTCTCCTTTTCGGAGGTCTGGCATTTGGGTTATGGAAAACCTGGAAGCAAAAAAAGATTGTAATGAATACGGCTTTGCTGATGGTAACCGTTATCATTATCGGCTATTCAACCTACTCCATGATTATTTTCCGATCCATGGCCAATCCGCCCATGGATGAAAACAATCCCGACAATATTTTCTCGCTTCAATACTACCTGAACCGCGAGCAATATGGAGACAGGCCGTTGATCAAGGGACAATATTTCAATGCGGTTCCTGAACGCCTGAAAGAAGGCAAGCCCACGTGGTCGCCTGTTGGCGGGAAGTATAAAATTACCAACCGCAAATCCTCCTATGTGTATCCTTCAAAGTATTCTACCATTTTCCCCAGGATGTATAGTTCCGACAATGAGCATGTGGAAGTCTACATCGAATGGGCAGGTTTGAAGGAAAACCGCCTGTATCAACCCAGGCGCGATGCCAATAACAATGTGGTAAGAAACAATGAGGGCAATGTGGTTTATGACAGGAATTCTCCTAAAAGTCCTCCCGGATTTACACAAAACCTGCGGTTCTTCTTTACTTACCAGCTCGGGCATATGTATTTCAGGTATTTCATGTGGAATTTCGCCGGCCGGCAAAATGACATACAGGGATATGGTGATCCTTTGAACGGAAATTGGATAAGCGGAATCAATCCGGTTGACGAATTGCTGATCGGTAAACTGGATAAGCTTCCCGCTTCGGACAAGAATGCCCCTTCAAGAAATACCTATTACTTTTTACCGCTCATACTGGGATTACTGGGCCTGGTATTTCAGATGCAACGAGATTCACAGAATTTCTGGGTTGTGATGTTGTTATTTGTTTTAACAGGCATTGCTATTGTGATATACCTGAATCAAACCCCTTCACAGCCCCGTGAGCGTGATTATGCTTATGCAGGATCGTTTTATGCATTCTCCATTTGGATTGGCCTTGGCGTGATGGCTATTTTCGATTCAATGGGACAACGGCTGCGAAATTCCGCCACTGCCATTGGTGTAACCCTGTTATGCCTCCTGCTCGTTCCGGGTATCCTTGCCACAGAAAACTGGGACGACCATGACCGTTCGGGGAGGTATACAACGCGTGACATTGCACACAACTACCTGGTAACCTGCGCTCCGAATGCCATTCTCTTCACCAACGGGGACAATGACACATTCCCGCTATGGTATGCGCAGGAAGTAGAAGGAATAAGAACCGATGTCAGGGTGGTAAACCTGATGCTGCTTAATATGGACTGGCATATCGACCAGGTGAAGAGAAAAGCCTATGAATCAGAGCCTCTTCCCATATCGCTTACGCCCATGCAGTACATAAACGGAACAAGGGACTTTCTCTTTGTGCAGGATAGGGTTGACAGGCCTGCTGATCTCAAAGAGATTATGGCTTTTATAGCCAGTGAGTCACCGCAAGCTAAAGTGGAGACATCTTCGGGGAGCAGTTTCAATTACATCCCAACCCGGAAATTCAGGCTTCCTGTTGATTCTTCCGTGGTTTTAAGAAACGGTACCGTGTCGGCAAAAGATAAAGACCTGATTGTTCCCGCTATAGAGTGGACATACAACAGGAACAATATGGGCAAAGGTGCAATGATTGTGATGGATATTCTGGCCAACAACAATTGGGAAAGGCCGGTTTATTTTGCCTCTCTGGGACATGAAGGAACACTTGGACTGGAAGACTACATGCAACTTGAAGGATTTGCCTACCGGCTTGTTCCGATTCGTACGGAAAGCCTTGGAAGGTATGAAGCAGGAAGGGTTGAGAGCGAACTGCTATATGAAAACCTGATGAATAAATTCCGTTGGGGTGGCATCAATGATCCGGACGTTTACCTCGATGATTTTCATGTTCGTACGACATCGGTTGTAAGGGTCAGGTCAAGGTTTATCCAGCTCGCCAATGCGCTTATCAATAAAGGAGATACTGCACGGGCCATAACAGTGCTTGATCGTTGCACTGAACTCCTGCCACATGAGAAGGTGCCTTACGATTACAATATTATCCAGCTTGCCGGCGCCTACTATAAATGCCAAAAGAACGAAGTGGCAACAAAGCTTATCGAGAAAATGGGAACCATATCGGATGAAAAGCTGACCTATTACCTTGACCAGGAGCCCAAATTTATAGCAGCCATCAACGATGAAATTCTTTATAACCTTCAGGTGCTGCAAAATATGATCAGCCTGAGCAGGGGTTTTAACCGGCAGGATGCAGTAGATTTCCTGGAACCCATCGCCGAAAAACATTATAGCGCTTATTCGGCAAAAACAGCCGGGATGATCCGCAGATAAATGTTTTGTTTTCTTAATACACGGGCAGAATATATAACGGCATGTTCTGCCCGTTTTATTTCTGTCGATGCATAAGGTATGCTGAAAAGTCACGCAGAATTGCTTTTCGCTGTTCCGGCACTTCAAGATTATCGAGGTGTTGAATGGCCTTTTGATGGTAAGTCCTTACCCGTTCTTTAACACGCATATCGATTCCCAGTTGCTGGTAAATTGACCGGATGACCGTAATCTTTTCCTCCCTGTCAAAATTGTCCAGGTTCAGCCAGTGCAATAATTCCGTTCGTATCTTGCCTGTGGCGTTATTAAGTGCTTCGATAAGCAATATGGTTTTCTTGTTGGTTACGATGTCATTGCCGGTGACCTTGCCAAAAACCCGGGCATCGGAAAAAACGTCCAGCCAGTCATCCTGCAGCTGGAATGCAATCCCTAAATCCCGGCCAAACCGGTACAATGTTTCGGATTGCTCATCGCCCGCTCCTCCGGCGATAGCGCCAATCTTGAGTGAAGCAGCCAGCAGTACGGCGGTTTTAAATTCAATCATGGTCAAATAATCATCTATGGACACGTCAAGGCTTTTTTCGAAATCCATATCATATTGCTGGCCCTCACACACTTCAAGTGCAGTGCGGTTAAACACGGGCAATATGCCGGGAAGAACGGAATGCGGTGCATCCGATAACAATTCATATGCCTTAATGAGCATGGCGTCACCCGATAACACGGCTATATCAGGATTCCACTTTTTGTGAACTGTGGCATGATTCCTGCGGAGATCTGATTTGTCCATGAGGTCATCATGAATAAGTGTGAAATTATGAAAAACTTCAATGGCCAGTGCAGGATAAATTGCATTGTCAATGGCATCGGAAAATACGTTGCATGCCATGAGCACTATGCATGGGCGGACCCTTTTGGCTTCAAGGTTCAGCATGTACCTTACCGGGTCATAGAGATTGGAGGGAAAATCGGGTAATTTGAGTTCGTTGATTTTATGGTTTACTATATTCTGGCAATCCTGGAAATTTAGCATGATAAACTTGTTAATTTTTTCAAATATAGAAAATATGGCCCATCGCTTGCAGTTTTTATATTCAGCAATTAATAATTATTTTTGCCGCCAGATAAGGCCGGGCAAAGCAAATAAAATACATTGACATGAAATTTACAATCACCTTTTTCGCATTGCTTTTTATCATGGGTTTTGGTAAAATAAATGCCCAGGGTTATGAAATTAAGGTAAAAATCAATGGTTTACCGAACAAACAAGTGATCCTTGGTCATTATTTGAGCAAGACCATGTATCCCGACGATACCATTACCCTTGACAACAATTCCGCAGGCGTTTTCAAAGGGGATAAAAAACTGCCCGGAGGCATGTATCTGATGTATCTGCCTGATGCAACTTTTTTTGATGTGGTTATTGGCGACGACCAGGAGTTTTCAGTTACAACCGATTCTGCTAATTTTCTTGAAACGCTGGTTTTCAAGGGATCAGATGAAAACCAGGTTTTTCTGGACTTTCAGCGGTATTTTGCCGGCCTTCGTAAATCCGCTGAGGAACTGACTTCGGCACTCAAAAACACGGCTGACCCGAAAGAAAAGGAGGCGCTCACCAATAAGCTTAAAGGTTTTAACAACGACCGCGTATCACGGATTAAGGCAATCAAGGCAGCACACCCTGATTTGTTCATCTCCGATTTTCTGGGAGCTACCCTTGACATTGAAGTACCCGAGGCACCACGCGATGAAAAAGGTGCGCTCATCGATTCAAACTGGCAATATCGCTATTACAAAAAGCACTATTTTGACTTTTTTGATTTTTCCGATCCCCGCCTTCTGAGAACACCCTTTTATGAAGAAAAGATCATGACATACTTAAACAAGGTGGTTCCACAAATGCCTGACAGTCTGATTAAATACACTGATTATTTAATTGAAAAGTCAAGGAAAGATTCAAGCGTGTTCAGGTATATGCTTATAACCCTCTTTAATCATTATGCCAAAAGCAATATTATGGGAATGGATGCCGTGCAGGTGCATATTGCCGATAAGTATTACATACCCGAATCGTGGTGGAGTGATGCAAAATATATATCAGAATTAAAAGAATACGTAGAAAAAGCAAAACCCTTGCTCCTGGGTGTGGTTGCACCTGATGCAGAACTGATGAATGTTCCTGCTGACCATTTTAAAAGTGCAGCGTCGGATACGGCATTGCGCCGCTATCCGCACGTAGGCACAAAGTTCAACCTCCGTGATGAAACCGCTCCTTTTACGGTTTTGCTATTCTGGGAAGCCGATTGCGGACATTGTAAAACCGCGGTACCCGAACTTTACAGGGTTTATCATCGTTCCTTAAAGGACATGGGGGTTAAGGTTCTGGCGATCAGCACCCTTTTTGGAGAAGACGGGAAAATAAAATGGGTGAACTTTGTAAATGAACATGGCTTGTACGACTGGATTAATGCATGGAATCCTTATTCCTATGATTTTAAGCAGAAATATGATGTAGTGACTACACCGCAGATATTCATCCTGGATAAAAACAGGAAAATAGTGGCCAAGCGTATCGGGCCGGAGCAGGTTGAAGAAATTATCAAAATACTCATGAAAGATTAACCAACGCATTTTATGCAACAGAAACATAACATTAAACTAATACTTGAGGACGGCAAAATCTTTTCAGGATATTCGTTCGGGTTTGAGAAGTCGGTTTCAGGAGAAGTGGTTTTTAATACTGCCATGACAGGTTATCCCGAAAGCCTCACCGATCCCTCCTATAAAGGACAAATACTTACCCTCACCTATCCCATTGTAGGTAATTACGGTGTGCCTGATAAAATAACGGAACATTCGATGTATAAGTTTTTTGAATCGTTTGCCTTGCATATTTCCGGCCTGGTGATTTCGGATTATACTGATGAATATAGTCATTGGAATGCCAACAAGAGTTTGGGCGACTGGTTAAGGGAATATGAGATCCCGGGTATTGCCGGAATTGATACAAGGGAGTTAACCAAGATTCTGCGTGAAGAAGGTACAATGCTGGGCAAAATAGTGTATAATGGCGGTGACGTGGACTGGTATGATCCCAACAAGGACAATCTTGTGGGGAAGGTAAGCACAAGCGGGAAGAAAGTATTCGGAAATGGCCGTTACAGGATATTGCTTATTGATTGTGGCGTAAAATACAATATAATCCGGAACCTGCTTCAGAGAGATACCACCGTAATTGTTGTTCCCTGGAATTACGATATTGACCAGGAGCAATACGACGGATTGTTCATTTCAAACGGACCCGGTGATCCCAAACAATGCCAGGCAACCATACAACAGCTCCAGAAGGCCCTTAAACAGGAAATACCGGTATATGGCATATGCCTGGGGAATCAATTGCTGGCACTTGCTGCCGGAGCCAATACCTATAAGCTTAAATACGGTCACCGCAGTCACAATCAGCCGGTTTTGCTTAAGAATACCAACAAGGCTTATATTACCTCGCAAAACCATGGCTTTGCCATTGATAATTCAACGCTTCCCGAGGAATGGGAACCGCTGTTTGTGAATCTCAATGATCAAACCAATGAAGGGATGAGACATAAAAGCAAGCCCTTCTTTTCCACTCAGTTTCATCCTGAGGCTTCCAGCGGTCCCAAGGACACGGAATTTTTATTCGACCAATTCGTCGACCTTGTAGCCAGGCATAAGAAGTAATTTTCTACCGTTTAATAACTTCAACCCACTGACCGGTTTTCATTGCTGAAATACTGTTGTCATACATTGCTTCACAGTAAGGACCTGTAAGATAGTATCTGCCGGTGTATGTTGCTGTAAGCTGCACAACAAAAGTCTTGCTTTGGTTAACAGGCAGGTCAAAGTAGGACATGACCCTGTCATCACGGATATCCTGGTAGGTTGGAACATCCTTTTTAAACGAATTATCCGCATCCCAAAGCCTGTTGTTGGTTATCTCCCATCCCGGAGGAAATACCTGCGTCAGTGCCATGTTACTGTAATACATATTGCCCGGGTTATAGAGACGGACGATGGCCAGAAATTCCTGTCCCTGATGAAGGGCCGAAACATCGATTATATCGCCTGTTGTGCTCCGGTATTCAACCTCCATGCTCAGGTTATTGCTGAATTCCGCTTCATGTCCTGCTTCAGGAATGCCCTGCATGATTAACCTTGCAAAAACAACACCAGTTCCCTTGTTGGCCAGTGAAATGCTTCCTGATTGTGCATTGCCCTTCACCGGTAATTCTATTTGCATTACAGGCTTGTCCGAGGAAACATTCGTCGATTTTCCTTCCATTGTATAGGTGAGGTTAATTTTATCGGAAGCAGCGCCTATTTTAGCAAACCTCGAAATCGCCATAAGGCAATAGGCGGTTGACTGGGTGCTCATCCAATCTTTTGACGACAAAGCCTCAGAAACTTTTTTGGCCAATTCGGCAGCACGCAGGTTTTCTTCCGTGATGACCAATGTCTCGAGCAACATCGCCCAATCTCTTTCTGTTGAACCAAATGTTGAAGAAAATCCCTTATACGGCTGAATTTCTGTTGTTTCTCGGGTAATCAATTCCTTTGCTACCGCTTTTTGGCCGCTCAGTGCATACGCCGCCGCGAGTCTCCATTTGGCCTGTACAGAAATGTTCCTGGTTTCCCTTAACCGGTTCATTGCGCTCATTTCGGGTTCACCTGCAAGTGCCAGCGTATACAGCCGGTAAGCCTGTTCAAGATCATAATGGTTATTATGCTGTGCCTGATTCCATTGCCTGGCGAATTTTTTCTGCGACTTCAGCCATTCCTTTTTCATCCCGGCGGGCAAGGCGTACCCTTTCTTTTCAGCCTCTAGCATAAAATGTCCGGCATAACTGCTACCCCATGAATTATAATAGTTTTGTCCCGGCCAATACGAGAAAGAACCTTCAGAGAGCTGGAAAGTCCTTAACCTTGCAAGCCCTGTCTTGATATTTATGTCGATCGTTGCTTTGAATTTCTCATCCAGGTCGAGAATGTCCGACAGGTATAATTGAGGGAACACGGCCGATGTGGTTTGTTCAATACAACCATGCGGGTAAGCAATCAAAAACTTAAGCCTTCGCCCCAGATCAATGGGCGGTATTCTGGAAACTTCCAGACTCACGTTATTGGTTCCGGGCAAACCGGGCAATTCAAAATCAATAGCCTGGGTTTTTCCTTTGTCAATGGTACTTCCAACGAAAGTGGTAACAGGCGGATTGGCATTACGCACATTTAACTCGATGTCGTATGCAGCGGTTATCTTATTGGCCGTTGCGATAACCTGCACCTTGGCAACGCCGGTTTTGGCTGATACCTTTAAATCGAAATCAAGGGTCTTTTCACCCGGTTTATCAAAGCTCAGCTGCTGTGTCTGCTCGCCCTGGGTAACAAGCAGGCCATTGGTTTTAACAGCAATGCTCACCTGCCTTATTTTCTCATCCATTGCAAAAACAGTGACGGGCAGCTTAACAGATTCATCAGGACCTAATACTCGTGGCAGTGTAGCCAGTACCATCAAGGGTTTTTTTACGGGAACAGCTTTTTCCGCATTGCCATAAGCCCCCGACTGGCCTGCTACAACCATAACCCTAACAGAACCAATATAATTTGGCATCAGTAATTTATGGCTATTGGTTTTTCCGGCTTTCAGGACAAAAGGTCCCAGGTATTTAACTACAGGTTTAAACCGATTGGCCTTTTCAGCTGATTCATCTTTAATTATATCATCATCACCTCCAATACCCAACACGCTGGCCAGCTTTCCGCCAAAGGCACCGATAACCATGTCATATAAATCCCATGAGCGCACACCGAGTGCTTCACGGGCATAAAATTCGTTCCATGGATCAGGGGTGGGATAACGGGTAAGATCCAGCAGGCCCTCTTCCACCACAGCCAGGGTATACGTCATTTCACGCTTATTCTTTTCAGATACCTGGATGGAATAGCTTTGCAACGGTTCAAGCGATTCCGGCATCTTAATCAATGGAAACAATTGTGTCTGCGGGTCTTCCACAAGTATTGGTATTACCCCGTAAAGTCGCATCGGCATGTCGTTTTCACTGCTTGCATGGGGTTGGATAAGGCTGACGTGGACATAAACATTGGGTGACATTTCCGGCGTAACCTCAAACTTATGCCTTATCTCCTTACCCGATACCGGTATCCATTCGCTTGTCAAAATCCGGGAGCCATTTTCGATACACAACAAGGCACTTCCCGATCCGCTTGCAGGGATAACAATTTCGGCAATATCACCTACAGCATATTTTTCCTTATCCGCGTTAAAGTAAAGCATGCTTGCAGCCGTGTTATTTTTCAGGGGACTGCCAGCCCATCCGGGCCAGTCAACAAATATTACCTTGCCTGCAGAGTGTCCGCTCACCGGATCTTCCACCCTGACAAAAAAGCGTCCCCATTCGGGCCTGTCAATCCTGAATGAAAACCTGCCCTTTCCGTTAACTGCATTGCAGGTTGTTGTAAATACAGGCCTGTTATAGGTATTTCCAACATAGTTGGCAAGCTCTTCATTGAATGATTCCCACCAGTTTCTCCAGTCGAGTTTATAAATTGTAGCACGCAGTCCGCTGCGCGATATATGATTGCCATTTTCATCGAGAACAAGAACTTCAACAATGTGGGATGTATCGGTAAGCAGCATACCGCGGCGATCTCCCTGGGGAGTGCTCAACCCGACATATGCGCTATAGGGAGAATATGAGATGCTGATCCGATCGATACTGAAATCACCGCCTTTTTCAAAAACCTTTGTTGTTAAATGCGCGGTAAGCATTCCGGGAGCAGTGTTATCAACATTAAACCTGCCGGGGATGCTAGCTGTTCCTGCATCATCAAGATTGCCATCATAAATTTCCTTTTCCTCCCACCGGAATGACTTTGAGGGATCGGTAAATATGTAATTTGGATATTTGGAGAATACAGTGGGTGCGGGTGTAAGGTTCAGGGAGACAGTAGTTTTTAAACCTGCAGCAATGGCACCATGCAACCATCTTACCTCGAGATTTCCGGTTGCACCCGGTTTATTAAAGGACAACTTTTCAACATTAAACTGAAGGTTTAACTTAAGCCGGTTAGGTTTAATGCTTTCAATCTTTAATGTTTTATTGAATGAAGTGCCTCCGATTTTGACCTTGAGGTTATAATTTCCTGTTATAACTTCCTGTGATGTAGAAACAGCCCATGAATAAAATCCGTTTACGCCGTCGGTTTTTGTAGTTCTGGCGTATAGCTGTCCCTTGGGATTATGCAGCTCAAAAATCACCGGGTGTTTTTCAGGCAGGATATTCTTTTTATCCTCAAGGATGCATGTCAGGAATAAGGTATCGCCCGGTCGCCATACACCGCGTTCACCATAAAGATATGCCTTAATCCCTCCTGAAACCGTTCTTCCCGAAACATCAAATGCACCCAGCGATAGAGAAGAACCATCATCTACTTTCAGGTATCCGCGTTCTTTTCCATTTTTTGCAATCAGCAGGTAGGGCTTCTCTTTATAGCTAATCCGTACGAAACCATCTGCACCGGTGGTTCCTGAGCCAACTACCTGCTGCTGATAGTTCAGCAAAGAAACCTCTACGTTTTCCAATGGCTTGGAAGTTACAAGGCTTGTTATGGCACAGAAAGCCTCATTGTTTGTACCGGCTTTATAAATAATGCCCAAATCAGAAGCCAGTATATTCCGGGCTATTGAGCGATTATTGGTATAATAGGAGGATGAGCAGGGATTGTCTCTTTGTTCCCAGTCATAATCATCGCCATAATAATAGTAGTCATCATAATAATCCTCGTAGGAATCCCAATAGGACGGCTCGAAATAGTCCTCGCTTTCTTCGGTTCCGGAGTCCTCATCATCTTTTTCCGACGCTGTTTCACCTTCGCACGGATACCGGGAATAGGCCTTTTTAAACGAAATTTCAATTCTGTAAATGGCTCCGGGATCAGGTTGTATTAATTTGGCAAGGTCTATGTAAAACCGGTTCCAGTTTCCAAGGTTAGCCGGAGTGAAGTCGAGTTTAATTTTTTCTTTGTGCACCAGCTTACCTGCCCTTTTTAATTCATAGTTTCCATCAAGCCGGTTTACCTGGAGGAAGTGACCGATATTATTTTCAAAAATCTTGATGATCTTAACATCCACGGCATCCAGGTTTACGGCTTCAAAGGGGAAAACCATGCCACGGGTGGAAGGAAGGATTGTCCCTTTACCCGTTAAACGCACTGCGGGTTTAGGCACCGTGAATGTGATGTCGGCAACATGGGATGCTTTAAGCTTATATCCAAGTATATTGACCAGCCCTTCAGCAATGGTGATTTTAGCGTCGCCATTCTGCCTTTCAACAGGAAAAACCTTAATGATGTTTCCGGAAACAGTATAGGTGAGGCTCGTGCCATTTTCAAGATAAATCAAGCCGTCAAAATCCTGGTTTTTCTTTATAGGATCGCTGAAAATGATTTCAATGTATTGTTCTGGTTGCTGTATTACATTAATAGATAAAACCTTATAATCTTCCAATGAGGGTATTATAGTCTCAAGTGTTCCTTTAACTTTAGGGAATTCAGGCGAACCGTCCCAGCTTATTTCCACCTTTTCTTCTTCCTTTTTTCTTTCAACGCTGTCAATCGTAAAGGAAAATATTCTGGCATCGCTGCCCTGTTCCCATTTTAACTTTAGCTTCCTGCCTTGCTGCCGGGCGGTAAAATAGTGTGAAAGGCTTTCCAAATCGATATTATCGGCAGTGGTTACGGTTCCCTTTATGGTATTCCAGGTAAGATCATTTTCCTGCTGAGTTTGGTAACCGTTCACCAAAACTGCCCAGTCCTGTTCCACGACACTGAAGTCAAATTCAAAGACAGACAGGTCCTTTTCAACATCGAGAATTTTACCGAGGTTAAAGCGGCAATGGTATGCCTCGCCGGATTGCAATCTGCCTTCGGGTTTGAATTCAAGTGTACGTTTGTCAATCCATATGGCCTGACCTTTAATGCCCGGCTTGAATTTAAACAGGTCATCTGAAGCGGCAGTATTCAGGCCATCGCCAGCATGGGGATTGTCATCAGCCAGAATAATCCGGATGGTTGACTCCGAGGAAATCACCCCTGAGGTAAAGGCAATGATTTTTGAGGTAAACGCAGGATTGAACGTTTCAACAGCTTTCTGTTTCTTACATCCTGAAAGTAAAATAAAACTTAAGGCCATCAGGAGAACTCCGGTGGAGAGCAGGGAAGAGACTGACTTTTTCATGTCGGATATCAATTGGTTTGAGAATAATATGATTAATTACCCGGGGGTAATGTTAATCGATAACCTGTGTGAGGACATAAAGCTTATCTGCCCTTCTGGTCTTTCTAGGTACAGCGATTGAAAAGCGCTCTCCCGCCCTTGTCTCTTTTACTACCTCATGCTCTACCCTGATCTCCGGGATTGTGTAATCAATAACACCTGTTGTAGGGCCAATGATCAGAATGCTGTCGCCGGGTTTCAATACACCGGCCTCACACTGGAATTCGGCTATGCCAACTTTTGGAAAATAATTCATGCACTTAGCGGCATAAGATTTCCTTGTTGTTGCCTTTGACCCATAAACACTGCTCCATTCACCCAACTTTTGACCGAGGTAATAACCATCCCAGAATCCGCGGTTAAAAACGGAGGAGAGCCGTGCCTTCCATGATTCAATCTTTTCCTGTGTATACGTACCTTCAACTACGCTGCTAATTGCCTCATGATAACATGAAGATACAGTTTTTACGTATTCGGGCGACCTCGCCCTGCCCTCAATTTTTAAAACACGTACACCGGCATCCAGTATTTTATTGATAAAGTGTATAGTACACAGGTCTTTGGGCGACATAATATAATCGCTGTCCAATTCAAGTTCAAAACCGGATTCCTTTTCCCTGACAAGATAACTTCTCCGGCAGTCCTGCAAACATTCACCCCTGTTGGCGGAGTGATTGTGGTGGTGAAGGCTCAGGTAGCACTTTCCGGAAATGGCCATGCACAGTGCTCCGTGTACAAACAACTCAAGTTTCATCAGGCGTCCGGATGGACCAAATATCCCCTGTTGCTTTATGCCATCGGCAATATCCCTGACTTGCTTAAGGTTTAATTCGCGCGCCAAAACGGCAACATCGGCATAAGCTGAATAGAATTTGAGTGATTCCGTGTTGCTTATGTTTACCTGGGTGGACAAATGGACTTCCATCTGTTTTGTCCGTGCATAATGTATGGCCGCCTGATCAGAGATGATGATCGCATTGACGCCATTGTCAGCGGCAAGGTCAACCATCTTTTTCATTTCTTTCAGGTCGCGGTCATAGAATACAACATTAAGCGCAAGGTATGCCTTCTTGTTGAATTTCCCGCAAATACGCATTATTTTGGGAAGATCGGACGGAACAAAATTTATAGCCGAACGGGCCCTCATATTAAGTTTCCCAAGTCCAAAGTATACCGAATCAGCACCCCCCTCTATAGCGGCCATAAGTGCCTCAAATGATCCCACGGGAACCATGAGATCAACGTCATCCCTTTTCAATTTTTCCTTCAACTTTGTTTATTTAAAAAAATCCCGGATGGCTCCCCAGTAATACTCATTCCATCCACGGGTGAATTCTTCCACATCTTCATCTGGAACATTGGTATGGTCAAGGTTGACTTTAGTGCCGAGCTGATGTGGTTTAAGATCAATGGTTACAATGGATTGCTCAGGGCTATCACCAAAGTACCATTCCTGAACAAGTTGGGAGTTTTCAACGACTTTCAGGTTTCTGCCAGCGATATCCCCGTCAAAAATGGAAAACTCCGTATTCTCTTTGGCTTCCATTTTTGCCGGGTAACCGCTCCATAGCTCTATGGTAAATGGATTCGTTATGGCAGAAAACACTTCTTCAGGAGATGCATTAATAAAGTAATGCTGCTTTATTGTCTTCATTGCTGATGATCTTGCTTAAAACTATTTTCCGGAATGCTAAAGTTAAACGTTTACAATATCAGATTAAATACACAATAATAGATTAAAATTACAAATCTCATACTATTTTAGCCATACCGATGAAAAAATAAGCATTTTGGAGCAGACAGGGATAGTGATTAAAACCACAGGAAGCTGGCACACTGTGCGATCGGGCGATCGGACAATAAAATGCCGTTTAAAGGGAAGTTTCCGCACACATAATATAAAAAACACCAATCCGGTTGCCGTTGGTGATCGGGTTAGTTTCGAATCACAGGGTGATGATACGGGTATAATAACCAGGATCCGTGAAAGAAAGAATTACATTATCCGCAAATCTACCAACCTCTCCCGTGAAGTGCAGGTGATGGCAGCCAACCTGGATCAATGCATACTTATGTTCACCATTGCTTTTCCCGAGACACCCCTGGAGTTTATTGACCGTTTTTTGGTTTGTGCAGAGGCCTATCACATTAAAACCATACTTTTCATCAATAAAACTGACCTTTATGATGAGGCGCTCGCGGTGAAGATGGAAGAAGTATCCTGTATATATGATTATGCAGGCTATCAGGTAATAAAAGGTTCTGTAACAGCAGATATCAACATTGACACGATCAGAAAGCTTCTGGATAATAAGCTCACCTTACTGGCAGGGAATTCCGGTGTAGGCAAAAGCAGCCTGATCAATATGATGTGTCCTGGCCTTAACCTGAAAACAAGTGATATATCAAGCTATCATCTGTCAGGGAAACATACCACCACCTATCCTGAAATGATTGAAATTTCCGGAAACACATGGCTCATTGATTCTCCGGGCATACGCGGTTTTGGATTAACGGATATCAAGCGCAATGAAATTGGTTTATATTTTACGGACATCTTCAAGCTTTCAAAGGACTGTCAGTTTTATAATTGCACGCACCTGCACGAGCCCAATTGCGCGGTAATTAATGCATGCCGTAAGGGACTGCTGCATCAGTCGCGTTACAAAAGTTATGTCAATATCATCACCGATGCCGACCAAAAATACAGAACCGGGTAAGTCCGTTGTTCAAAGAAATTATTAAATTGATGTTGTAACTTAGCGATTATTTTCTACTTTGATTGCTTATTTCTTTCAATCAATCGAAAATGAAAAAATATACGCTCTATTTCATTGGTATCACCCTTGTTATCATTTTGTTGAACATTTATTTCAGCTTCCTTATTTACCAAAATCAGCTGTCATTCCAGCGCAGCATTCTATCAGGCCAGGTAAGTGCAAGTTCTGATGAAATTGAGAAGGCTTTTAAGAAATTTGAAAACGAGGTAAACGCTTTACTGTATTCGAATATATTGCTGAGCATTGACATTACCAGTGACGATATCGGCCAGGATGGTATCAGAAGCCTCGAAATGCTGCTTTCCAACAATAATGGCCTTATAAAAACCGCACATATATACGACCTCAATAACAATGTTTTAAACCTGTCATACAACAAACGCAAGAAATTGCTCATCGATCCGTTCATTACCCAGCATGGTTTTCAGCTTGCCGATAAAGAGACCATACGCCGGTCAAACGACATATTTCAATATATTTTTCCCGTATTTAAAGATTCCGTATTAAAAGCCAACATCGTTTTCGAGCTTGACCTTCCTTCCTTTTTCCATGGGGAATTGAACCGCTATTTTCATGATGATGCGTTTTTTCAATGGGTGGTAAACAGCAAGGGTGAGGTAGTATTTTCGAATGCCCCTGCACAACCTCAATTCAATGACACACTTTTACTCAGGGATGAAATTATGGCGCCATCAACCGGGTTTCTTAAACACCAGGTTAATATTGCCGGCAAGGATGAATGGCTATACTCTGCATATTCAACGCTCAACATAATGGATGATGAATTTGGAGTTGCTTTTTCGATGCGCCGTGCTTTTGTTTTTGACCTGATTCTGAATAAAGTTCTTCTCGCCGGGCTTTTCAGCACACTCATTATGATATTGTTTCTTTTAATGGTGTTGGGAAAGCTTGGGAAGAACCTGGTACTGAAAGAAAAAGCCCATAATGAGCTTGCCAATCTTCAGTCGATTTTCGATCATTTGCCGGTGGGCATAATGATCCTGGATACAGAGCAGAAGGTAAAAATTATCAACCAGACTGCACGGGAATTGCTGCTTATAAAGGTTAACGAGACACCTGAAGGTAAAAATCTCGGTGAGCGTTTTATGTTATCAAGGGATTATTATGATGCTTCGGATGACAGCTCGTTTGACAGCAACCAGTTTGTTTTGTACCAGCATGAAGGTGAGGAAATCGCGGTTTTCAAGAAAGACATTCCATTTGCCATTAATAATGAAGCGTTTTTGTTAAGTGCTTTTGTAGATGTAACGCCCATTGAAAAGGCAAGAAAATATGAAGCGGCTTCAAATACGGCAAAGTCGGAATTTCTGGCTAAAATGAGCCATGAAATAAGGACTCCGATGAATGGCATCATCGGGATGACAGAGGCACTTGACCAGGAAAACCTTACGAGCAAACAGAAAGAATATGTTCAGATTGTTAAACGCTCAGCCGACGTTCTGCTTACCCTCATTGACGATATACTTGATTTTTCGAAAATAGAGGCCGGAAAAATGCAGCTTGAAGAAATTCCTTTTAAACTCAGGGAAGAGGTAAAGCTTTGTGTAGACTTGTTCAGGCCGATCATTGAAGAAAAAAAGCTGGATTTCAACCTGAAAATAAACCCTGAAGTACCGGAAAACATAATAGGAGATCCGTTCAGGTTAAGGCAGGTCCTTTCGAACCTGATCAGCAATGCCGTGAAATTTACCCATGAAGGTGAAATTGCCGTAGGAGTAGAACTTGAAGAAGAGTATAACAACAACATTTCACTCCTGTTTTATGTCGAGGACACTGGCGTGGGCATAGCGCGTAATAAAATTGAAACCATATTCAACTCTTTCACACAGGCAGAAGAATCAACATCAAGAAAATATGGCGGAACAGGTTTGGGTACAACCATTTCAAAGCAACTGGTAACGCTGATGCATGGTGAAATCTGGGTACAAAGTCCCTCTCCCATTTCAAGGAGTGCCCGGTATCCGGGATCGCGCTTTAGTTTCACCATAGAAGTATATTCCAACGAACGGATTATCAAACCTTTGAATAACGAAACAATAAGCGGCTTATCGCAAATTAATGCTTTAATTATATCATCCATTAACCAAAGCTATCAAAGGCTCAAAAGGGTGTTCGACTTTGAAAAAATGAATCACACCCTGTTTGAGTTTAATGCAGGAAGGCAAAAAGAGCTGGAAAAATTGCTTCTGGAAAATGACGGTAACTATCAGATGCTTGTCATTGTGGATGACCCGGCTATTAATGGTATCCAGATAGCCCGTAAACTGAAAGAAGAAAAGCTGGCCGACCGGTTTCTGATATTTATGCTGAGTGCGAACCACAAAACAGAAAACTTCGTTCAGGCCCGGCGTTTCAACGTGGACTTCTATTTCTTTGAGCCTTTTGAACAGACAGAATTCCTTAAAAGCATATATGAATCATTTCCTTATGTACAAAGGAGCACCAATGAAACGGTGAAGAAAATACGCAGTGATTTGTCTATTTTGGTAGCTGAAGATAACGAAATCAACATAAGGGTTGCACAGACGATATTCGGTAACCTTGGTTACAAGATTGATATAGCCAAAAATGGGATTGAGGCCGGGGAGAAGGCAAAGGCCAAAGCGTATGACATCATTTTTATGGACCTGGTAATGCCTGAAAGGGATGGCATACAGGCAACCGTTGAAATCAGGGGTCAGGGTCATCAGATGCCTATTGTAGCGATGACTGCAACAGCAAGCTCAAAAACAAAAAACAAGGCGATTTCTTCGGGAATGAACGATTACATTGTAAAGCCTGTAAAGGTTGATGCCATCCGAAGCATACTGATTAAATGGTTTGCCTGATAATCCCGACCGGAAATTTTTGGCAGAACTAAACAATAGGCTTGTTACAGGGGTTACTATTGCACCTGTTTACCAAGCCAATGTTGATCATTTTAACACAAAACATCCGGTACAATGGACGCATTAGGAGTGCTATTAAAGGAGGAACAACTTCAGACAGTTGAAAATAATATCATTGAGAATACGCTGGTTTTGGAAAGCGTGGAACCCTTTCCGGGTTATCACGGTGAAAATATGCCGACCGATATCAGGCCTGAATCCGTGTTTTTGATAACCGACAAGCCGTATTCCCAGGAGACCATTTTTCGCACCTCACAACATTTGTGCTGCAGTCACAATTTTACTGCAGATGCCTGTCCCGCTGAAATTAGCGTTCACCTCACCACCTACCATGGCATACGCATCCGGAATTTGCATCAGTATACCCATATACAGGAGATTCAGCAATGTTATATGGACAGGGGAATTGGTTTTGCAAAATTCAAAAGTATAGATACGCAGGCCCTCATCAGGTTAACCAAGATGTTCTCACTGGCACACCTGGAGGATAATATATTCAGGGATGTAATTGATGACAATACCTATTATCTCGCACTGCCCTATCATTTTGACTGGGCAAAATTCAGCTCCACCACCCGGAATGTCAAGAACAACATGGATAACAGTAATTTCGACTGTGCTTCTGGATTTGTTTACTTCAAGGAAATGATGGAGTTTGTGCGCATCTATGCCCAACATATACATCCGGATAAGCTGAAAACCATCAGGGAAAAGTATCTCGAAGAAATAGCCAGGATCCGTGACGATGCAATGTGATTAGTGTGCTTCAAGCCAGTTGCTGCCTACCCCAATATCTACCACGAGTGGTACACGCAATGGCATCACATTCTCCATTTCATATTTAATCAATTGCTTTAATTGATCTAATTCATTCACATCTACATCAAAGATTAACTCGTCATGAACCTGCAAGATCAACGTTGACCGGCAGGCATGTCTTATTTTGTTTTGAATATTTACCATAGCCAGCTTGATGATATCGGCCGCGGATCCCTGGATGGGGGCATTGATGGCATTTCTTTCCGCAACACCACGTACAATGGCATTGGCTGAATGGATATCGGCCAGGAATCTTCTGCGACCCATAATGGTTTCCACATATCCCTTTTCCCTGGCTCGTTGTATCGATTTGTCCATGTATTCCCTGACTTTCGGAAAACTGCTGAAGTAACCCTGGATGAGGGTTGAAGCTTCAGAACGTGTAATGTTCAGGCGTTGGGATAATCCAAAGGAAGAAATGCCGTAAATAATACCGAAATTCGCCGTTTTAGCCTTGCTACGCATTGCCGGGGTTACTTCTTCGGCAGGGACTTTAAATACCTTGGCCGCTGTGGAAACATGAATGTCTGCATTGTTGGCAAAGGCCTCCAGCATGTTCTCATCTTCGCTCATGTGGGCCATAAGCCTTAATTCAATCTGTGAATAATCGGCTGAAATCAATACATTACCGGGGGCGCAGGGAACAAAAGCCTTTCTAATTTCCTTTCCCCTGTCATCTCTGATGGGAATATTCTGCAAATTCGGATTTCGTGAACTTAACCTACCCGTGCTAACCCAGGCCTGATCGAAGGAAGTATGAACCTTGAGTGATTTGTTGTCAATAAGTTTGGGCAGGGCATCAACATAAGTATTCAACAGTTTAAGCAGCGCACGGTAGTCCAGAATTTTATTCACAATAGGATGCTTATCCGCCAGCTTAACCAAAACTTCTTCACCGGTTGAATATTGCTTTGTTTTGGTCTTCTGACTGCCTTCCGCTATTTGTAGCCGCTCAAACAATATTTCTCCAAGCTGGCGCGGAGAGCTGATGTTAAATTGCACACCCGCCAAAAGATGAATTGACGATTCGAGTTCAGCCAGTTCACTTTTCAGAATACCTGAATACGCACCGAGGTTTTCCACGCTTATCTTGAACCCCGCATTTTCCATTTCAGCGAGTACCCGTATGAGGGGCATTTCAACGGTCTCTGCCAGCTTAACCAGGTTATGCCGCTTAATCTCCTCTTTTAAAATTTCATAGAGCTGCCATGTAATATCGGCATCTTCGCCTGCATACTCCTTTATTATGTCCAAATCAATGTCCCGCATATTCTTTTGGCCCGGGCCTTTACTCCCAATCAACTCCACGATGCCAACCATTTTGTACTTCAGGTAAATCTCTGCCAGATAATCAAGGTTATGCTTTAAATCGGGCTGAATGAGGTAATGCGCAATCATTGTATCGAACAATGGCCCTTCCACCTCAATACCATACTTCATAAGCATCTGAATATCAAACTTTAAATTTTGTCCTATTTTTTTAATCCGCTGATTTGAGAAAACGGACTTAAAATTTTGAACCAGTGCATATGCCTGCGAAAAGTCGGCAGGAACAGGGATATAATAGGCTTCATGCGCTTTAAAGGATATTGAAATGCCTACAAGATCAGCCTCCCGGCAATTCAATCCGGTTGTTTCGGTGTCAAAGCAGAACGCATCAAGTGATGACAGCTGGAATACAAGTTGGTTAATTGCCTGATCATCTTCCACCAGATTATAACGGTGCGTTACCTGCTCTATCGATTGCAAATGGGATGGTGTGCTCACTTCATCAGCAATCGGGGGTGCATCTCCAAAGAGATTTCCCTGAACCGGTGCCTGGGCTATACTTTTAAAAATCCTGCTCGTCAATGTCTTAAACTCGAGCTCCAGGAATATTTCCCTGAGTTTACCATCATTCCTGCTCTGAAGTTTTAGTTCTTCCACCTGCATTTTTATGGGTACCTGGGTATGAATGGTAACCAGTTTATGCGACAGGAGAATCTGATCCCTGTTATTCAGGATATTTTCGCGCTGCTTTGGCTTCAACGAATCGGCCTGGTTTAACAGATTATCAACGGATTGAAACCTGGCAATAAGCTCTCTTGCTGTTTTCTCACCGATGCCCGGAGCTCCCGGTACATTGTCGGATGAATCGCCCCAAAGTGCCAGAATATCAATAACCTTAAGGGGATTGTCTACCCCAAAAAAGGCATTAACTTCAGGAATTCCGATATTTTCATATTCTCCGCCGGATCTTCCAGGCTTAAGCATAAAAATTTTATCCGAAACAAGTTGCATATAATCCTTATCCGGAGTAACCATGTAGGTTATGTAGCCCTTTTCTTCGGCTTGCCTGGCCAGAGTTCCAATTACATCGTCGGCTTCATATCCTTCAACTTCAATCACAGGAATGTTGAATGCCTCGATAATCGATTTTATCACGGGGACAGACTTTTTAATCTCCTCCGGCGTAGCCAGGCGGTTGGCTTTATATTCAGGATACAAGGCATTCCGAAAAGTAGGTGAAGGAGGATCGAAGGCAACCGCAGCAAAATCGGGCTTTTCGCGGGTGATTAAATCAAAAAGGGTGCTTGTAAATCCATATATGGCGGATGTGTTCACCCCCTTTGAGTTTACCATTGGACGATTGATAAATGCATAATACGCCCGGTAAATCAAGGCATACGCATCAAACAACAAAACTTTCACTGGTGAATCCATGCTTTATCCAAATTAAAAAAAAACCGGCTGAACGATCAACCGGCTGAACCTGAATACTGACTGTCAGCAGGTGCATTTATTAACACACTCAAGAATGTTGCTGAAGTTTTCGTTTTTAATATAGTAATACGTATTCTTTCCCTCGCGCTTTGATCCCAGCACACCTTTGTCTTTAAGTATGCCAAGGTGATGTGAAGTGGTAGATTGTTCTATTTTCAGGTATTCGTGTATCTCAGTAACGTTAACCTGTTTACCTCCATCAAGGTATTGAAGTATGGCAATCCTCATGGGATGTGCGATAGCTTTTAAAAAATTGGCAGCCTTTTCAAGCTGTTCAACAGATAAACCTTCAAATTTCATGGTACAACTAACAATAATAGGTGTTGGATAAAATATATACATACAAATATATACAAATATATGGCACCGATTGAAAGAAAATGAAACCGGAAAAACCCAAATATGCGCATAGTTGATCGCTTCAAGTGACATTAAATTAAATTGCTAAATTTGATCGTGTAAAATCCAACGTATGTCAACCATAGATAAAATCAGGCAACCAGTATCTGAAGAATTAACGAAGTTCGACTCCTATTTCAGCGAGGTTATGAAGTCTGAAATACCATTGCTTACGTTTATCATAAAGTATTTGCTTAACAGAAAAGGCAAGCAAATGCGCCCGGTACTGGTATTCCTGTCTGCAAAATTTTTTGGCAATACAACCGATTCAACCTATACAGCCGCTGCTCTTATTGAGATGCTGCATACCGCTACCCTGGTTCATGATGATGTTGTGGATGAGTCCAATGAGCGTCGTGGATTTTTTTCCATCTCCGCCATTTGGAAATCAAAAGTAGCGGTTTTGCTTGGAGATTATCTTCTGGCCAAAGGATTGCTTCTTGCTGTTTCAAAAAAAGAATATGATATTTTAAGCCTGGTTTCAGATGCTGTCAGGGAAATGAGTGAAGGTGAACTCATGCAAATAAAGAATGCACGGAAGCTGAACATAAAGGAAGCGGAATATTTTGAAATCATAAGGAAGAAAACGGCTACGCTTATTGCAAGCTGTACAGCCTGTGGCGCACAGTCAGCAGGTGCAGATCCCGATAGTATAGCCGCTATGCGAAGTTTTGGCGAATTGCTGGGTATTGCCTTTCAAATAAGAGACGATCTTCTTGATTATCAAATAAATAGCCTCACGGGCAAGCCTACAGGTAATGACATCCAGGAAAAAAAGCTTACGCTCCCCCTGATCCATGCCCTGGAAACCGCTGAACTAACCGAACGCCGTAAAATTCTCAGCACGATCAAAAAGGCGGACAAAAGCAGGAAGAAGTTCAATGATATTCTTGCTTTCATCAATCGTCATGGTGGAATTGAATATGCTGAAAAAAGGATGAATGAATATGCCTTAAAGGCAAAAAATGCCCTTCTGGATTTTGGCAGGGAAGATATTCGTTTAGCGCTTTATGCCTTTGTTGACTATGCGATAATCCGAAACAAATAGCATTATGTCTTCAACTTTTTCTGATCATCAAAATATTTCTCCAGCGATATCGCTGCAGCTTTTCCAAATAAGCTTTTCAGTTCTTCAAAAGACATCGCTTGCAGTCTGGTTATGTCACTTTCAATTTTAAGAATTTTTTCCCTTGTCTTCTCCCCTATCCCTGGTATATGTGCGAAAATTGTATCAATCTGGTCTTTGCTTCGTTTACTTCGATGAAAGGTGATTCCAAACCTGTGGGCTTCGTCCCTTATTCGTTGTATCAGGCGCAAGGTTGAAGAATTTTTATCCAGGTACAAAGGAACCGGATCTTCGGGTACATAGATTTCTTCAAGCTTTTTCGCAATGCCAAGTATGGATACTTCTCCATACAACTCCAATTGCTTCAGTATTTTAACGGCAGAATGCAGTTGACCCTTTCCTCCATCAATAATAATCAGGTCGGGTATTTCCCCCTGTTCATCAAGAATTCTCCGATAACGCCTGAACACGATCTCTTCCATGGATGCAAAATCATTCGGTCCTTGTACCGTTTTGATGTTAAAATGCCGGTACATGGATTTCGCAGGTTTTCCTCCCTTAAAAACTACACAGGAAGCCACCGGATTTGTTCCCTGTATATTTGAATTATCGAAACACTCAATGTGAAAAGGGATCTTCCTTAACCTTAGATCATCCTTCATTTTTGCCAATTGAGCATCTTCGCGTCCGCCCGAATTCATGGCTGATCTTGCCAATTCCTGGTCCTTCTTATATGATTGGGCATTACGCAACGATAAGTCGAGCAATTTTCGCTTGTCGCCCTTAACCGGAATGCAAAAATTCATCTGATCAAATTCCCATGAAGGTCTAAACGGAACTATTGCCTCCCTTGAAGTGCTATTGAAACGCTGTCGCAGGTTAAACATCACAGATCCTAAAATTTCCTCTTTCTCCTCATCCATTCTCTTAACAACTTCAATATTGTGGGCTTGAATTACTGAACCGTTTACAATTTTCAAATAGTTTACATAATCATGTTTTTCGTCCTCCACAAAACCATACACATCTACATCGCTGATTTTGGGATTTACAATGGTTGATTTACTTCTAAAGCGCTCCAGTAAACCTATCTTGTTCTTAACCATCTCCGCTTCTTCAAATTTCATTCGTGCAGCGCAATCATGCATCAATGTATTCAAATGTCGAATAACCGTGTGCAGGTTTCCTTTTAATATTTCCCTGATCTGATCGACAGAGCGATTGTATTCCTCCTCAGCTTGTAAACCCTCACAAGGAGCCAAACAGTTCCCAAGTTGGAACTCAAGACACTTGGAGTACTTCTTTCGACGTATATTTTCTTCCGAAAGTAAAAAATTACATGTCCTGACCTTGTACAATTGCTTGATTAAGTCCAGCAGCGTTCGAACCGCCACAACGGAGGTATACGGTCCGAAATAGGATGACCCATCTTCTATATAATTGCGCGTGAAAAATACCCTGGGGAATCGTTCATTCTTTATGCAAATCCAGGGAAAAGTTTTATCATCTTTCAATAAAATATTGTATCTCGGCTGATTTTCCTTTATGAAATTGTTTTCAAGCAGCAGTGCATCAGATTCTGTCTCAACAATAACATACCTGATTTCACTAATTTTACTGATTAAAGCAGAGTGCCTATAGCTGCGATTTTCTGTCTGGTTAAAATAGGATTGGACTCGTTTGCGTAAATTTTTTGCCTTTCCTACGTACAAAATTTCGGAGGATTCACTATAAAATTGATATACTCCAGGCTTGTTGGGAAGTTGTTTAACGAATTCTATGATTTCTGGTTTTATCATAGCAAGCAGCGTAATGTTCCACGTGGAACAATTTTATCGGCCCATATAAAGCAACAATACATTAATGTCGCTTGGCGACACCCCTGATATCCTGGCAGCTTGCCCGATTGTTTCCGGTTTATACTTATTCAGTTTAAATCGTCCTTCGGTGGAAATAGAAAGCAGGGCATCGATGTCTATTCCTTTATCGATTTTGATATGATCAAGCCGGGTCATCTTTTCTGCCAGTTGCTTTTCTCTTTCTATATAGCCATGGTATTTCAACTCTATCTCAATTGAACTCAGAAGATTTGTGTTCATAGACTGGCCAATGTCATGGTTAATGTGTTCCAGAAAACATTGAATATCTATTTCAGGCCTAAGAAGGATATCAACCATTTTTACTTTTTGCTTTATCGGGCTTGTTCCCCTCTTGCCGAGAAATTCATTAATACAATCAGGTTCGATACTTGTTGTTTTAAGGTAGCGGATTATCTCTTCCTTCTTTCTTTCCTTCTCTTCAAATCGAATCTTGCGTTCCTTACCTGCTATACCCAGCTCAATGGCCATTGGCGTTAATCTTTCATCAGCATTGTCCTGCCTGAGCAAAATCCGGTATTCTGCGCGCGATGTAAACATTCTATAAGGTTCATCCACACCCTTTGTAATCAAGTCGTCAATAAGCACCCCAATATAGGCTTCATTACGTTTAAGAACAAACGGATCCTCTCCGTTGACTTTTCTTGAAGCATTGATACCGGCAATGATGCCCTGGGCAGCTGCCTCCTCATAACCAGTTGTCCCATTTATTTGGCCTGCGAAGAAAAGATTTTCGACGGCCTTCGTTTCAAGGTTACTGTTTAACTGGGTAGGCTGGAAAAAGTCATACTCGATGGCATAACCGGGCCTATGCAGCACGGCATCTTCCAATCCCCTGATCTTTCTTATTGCCTTGTATTGAATATCCAGTGGCAACGAAGAGGAAAATCCGTTTAAATAATACTCATTCGTCTTCCATCCCTCCGGCTCCAAAAACAACTGATGACTGGTCTTTTCACTAAAAGTAATTATTTTGGACTCGATACTAGGACAATATCTTGGCCCGGTGCCAGTAATGGTACCATCATACATGGGTGAATCATTTAAGCCTTCGCGCAGGCAATCATGAACCTCAGGGTTGGTATACGTAATGTAGCAAGACAATTGCTTTGACGGAAGTGGTGTATCCAAAAAGGAGAACCGCTGGATTTCATCATCTCCCATTTGCTCGTCCATCTTATCGAAATGAATACTCCTTCCATCAATACGAGCAGGAGTTCCCGTCTTAAGCCGGCCGGATTCTATGCCTTGTGCATTTAATTGGGCAGTGATACCGGTAGAAGACACTTCCGCAATCCGCCCCCCCCCAAGTCGAACCTTGCCAATATAAATAACCCCGTTCTCGAAAGTACCTATGGTGAGTATAACAGCATTGGCATTGAATGAAACGTTCATCTTTGTAGTAACGCCCTTAATGCATCCTTTGCGGATAATAAGGCCATTCACGCTATCCTGCCATATATCGATATTTGGATTCGACTCGATAATGCTTCTCCATTCTATCCCGAACAATACCCGATCACATTGCGCCCGTGGACTCCATACTGCAGGCCCCTTTGAACGGTTCAGCATCCGGAACTGCAGCATACTGCGGTCGGTAACAATACCGGAATAACCACCAAGCGCATCTATCTCTTTAATAATCTGACCCTTAGCTATACCACCCATGGCAGGATTGCACGACATTTGTGCAATCTTTGTCATATCCATGGTGATCAGCAAAACCTTGGAACCCAAATTAGCAGCAGCACTGGCAGCCTCGCATCCTGCATGCCCTGCTCCTACAACAATGATATCATAGTTCAATTTCACTTTCCGTAATTATATCCTTTTCATCCAACCTGCAAAGATATAGATCTTCCATTTCTCTCATAGCCTTTTTTTCATCAATGGTTGAATCATTGAATCCAATAAGATGCAGTATGCCGTGAATCATGACCCTTAAGACCTCACTGGCATAAGCCACATTTAAACCGTCAGCATTTATCCTCACCTGCTCCAGGCTTATGTAAATGTCGCCGCAGAGCTTGCTTTTCTTTGTGTTATCAAAAGTGATAACATCTGTAAAATAATGATGGTTCAGAAATTTTTTGTTAACCGAAAGGATGGTATCGTTATCCGTGAAAATGAAGTTGATTTCGCCTAAAACTTTGTTGTGTCCGGGAGGTATTTTCGATAATAGTTTCTTTATTTCAGGTCTGATATAAATGCTTCTCTCAATATTCAGAAACTCTATCCTGATCAATTTACTTGATATTAAATTCTAATTCCACAGTTGCTCCATTTCTTGTAAACTCAATACGATCAGAGAGCTTCTCCATTAAAAAAATCCCACGCCCGTTAACATTCTCAATGTTTTCAGGAGCAGTTGGATCAGGAACATTTTTATAATCGAAACCGGTTCCTTCATCTTCAATCTTAATCTTCAATTTCTTTTCGCTTAATACTACGGAAATATTGACAAATTTGCTTTCATCCAGCTTATTTCCGTGCAAAATTGCGTTATTTGCGCCCTCCAGGGCAGCAATCAGAATATTTCCGTAAACATCTGCACTAATGTTATGTTCTGAAGATAATTCATCTACCAGCTTTTCCACTTTCCTTAAATTCTCAATCTTTGAGACCAGCTTAAGTGTCTTTTCCATTACTTCATTTGTTTCGATTATGCTTAATATACTTAAATAATCAGGTTTTGTTTCTTTTTAATTGCTAAATTATTAAAAGATTTTCCCTTTATAACGGTGCCAACCATAATTCGGGGTCGTTTCGCTCAGTTTCCTTCCAGATTTGAAAATAAAGGATAGTTTCCCTGGATTCAGGATCCGTAAACACATTACCAATTGATTCCTTTGTACTGACACTTTGACCCGCTTTAACCCGAACGTTTGTAAGATTATGGTACAATGAATAATACTTGCCATGCTTTATAATAACCGTTTGATTCTCCCCGGGAATTGAAAAAACCTTGGAGACTACACCCTTAAAGATGGCCCGCGCAGATTCGCCGGCTGCAGTGGATATGTAGATCCCATCATTCCTGACCATTACCCCTTTGTAATCCGGATGTGGATGCTCGCCATATTGACCCGTAACAATACCCCGCTGTGTCGGCCATGGCAATTTCCCGGTATTTTTTTCAAAATCAGTGGACAATACCTTTTCCTCCGCGGTTAAAAAAGCTGTGCCACCCTTGGCCTTAATCTTTCTCCTTTCCTCATCGATAATTTTCTTTAGTTCAGATTCAAGTCTCCTGGCCGTCTTTTCCTTTTCACGTATTTCTGACTCAATCTCTTTCTGTCGCTGTTTTAATTGCTGTACAATCCTTTTCTTCTCATTAATCTCCTGCTGAATGATGGTAGTCTCCTTTTTTGTTTTATTAACAACAGCATCCTTATCGTGTTTAAGCTTAGCCAGATCTTCATTGTTCTTTTTCAGCTCGATCATTAACTTCTCCAGCTTTTCCCTTTCCGTGCCCAGGTATTTATTATATAATTTAACCGTATGAATTCTTTTATACAATTGATTAACATTTTCTGAAGCAAGGATATACATCGCCTTATAACGGTTGCTTTTTTTCTTATAAAGGTTTACAACCATCAGGGCATACATCTTTTTAATCTTGTTAATCTCAGATTCAGCCTCAGCGATATCGTTCAAATTTTCTTCAATGGCATCGGTGAGAACATTCAATTCTACCTCTAATCCCAATAGATAAGTACGTCGCTGTTTTAACCGATGATTGATAAGATTAACCTCATTCAACGATTTCGTTGTCTTGCCTTGTGTTTCAAGGAGCAATTTATTGGCATATTCAATCTCTTTCAATGTTTTCTCGCGTGACTGCCTCAACTTTTCAGCAGCACTCTGGGCATTTGCACCCGCAATACATACGCCCGCAAATATTAACATCAATGAAAATAATTTCATTCTTCAATTCATTATAAACGCCTCTCCATCTCTGCAATCCTATGTAAAATCTCTTTATCCTTTGCCTCATCCGATAATTGAATTACACGGTTCAGCAACTCAATAGCCTTATTATATTCCTTCATTTCATAAAAGATCTCAGCAGCGTGCTCAAGGATTTCCGTATTTGACTCTTTGTCATACAGCAATGCCTTTTCGATAACTTTAGCTGCTGCACCTTTATTTCCCATTTTAAAAAGCACCCAGGCATAAGTATCCAGGTAGGTAGCATTCTCCGGCTCAGCTTTGATTGTAGCCTGGCTTAACTTTTTTGCAAACTTCAAATCCTTACTCCTTAATGCCAGATAATAGGCAAAATTATTCTTTATCAGTATATTGTCTTCGTCAAGCTCTAAAGCTTTTCTAAATGCTTCATCGGACTGGTTGAATTTCCCAAGCTGTTGATAACATTCCCCGATCAGGGAATAGAATTCAATCTTCACGGCCTTCTCATTCGCCAGGCTGAGTCCATTTTCCAGAACCAGTAAAGCCCTTTCATAGTCTTTATTTTGCAATTTTGCGGAGCCATTAAGGAGATATAAAAAAGCCTTGTCCTTAAACCGCTGTAATGCCCTCTCTGAGTAGAGTATTACACTATCGGTTTTACCAAGCAAGTTTAGGGTATATACATATTGCTCGACAGCAGGATAATTGGACGCATCCCCTTCCACAATAGCTTTAAGCGCATGGCTGGCTTTTGCATAATTTCGAAGCCTTAGCTGAATATCCGCATAAATAGACATAGCCCTGACATCACTTTGATTATGATTATAATACTGGGTTGACAGGTCATTAATTATGGGTAAAAGCTTTCTGAAATTGCCTTCATTTTGTAGCACACTAAAAAAATATCCGGCTTTAACGATGCTTTCAACCGTGTTGTCGGTCATTACCCCTATTATTAAAGCCTTTGCGCTATCAAGCATGCCTTCCTCAATTAAAAAATCAGCATAGGAGAAAATCACCATAGGCTCCTGCCGCATTTCGAATGGAATCTTTTGATAATAATACCTGGCTGAATCCATCACTTTATTTGCATTGTAATACTCAGCAATCATAGCAATAACCGTATTATCGTCAGCACTAAGCCTTGATGCGGTCTTTAGCTGTTCCAGTGCCAGTTCACTTTTGCCTAATCTGCTAAGCATTCTATACCGGCTTATGGCAACCTCCTTGGATATCCCTACTTTGGCATCGATTCTGTCCATAAATTCAAATGCCTTGCTGTAATTCTCAGTTCGCTCGTACAATGCAACAATTCCAAACATCATCGCAATATTGTCTGGATCGAGCGCCACCATTTGCTCAGCAATGAAGGCTGCACTATCATACTTCCCCTCAATCTGATATATATCGGCCAGTTGCTGTGCATACCACTTATTCTGCTTATCGTATAAATAGGCCTTCTTACTGTGCTCACGGGCAAACTGGGTATTTCCCGAGTTCAAAAATATCTTGGCGAGTTGAAAGTGAACAGCGCTGCTTTGCGGTTTAAGCTTAAGGCATTCCCTGAACAATACAACAGCCTGGGAATAATTTCCGAACAAATAATAACGTGTGGCTTCAGTGAATGCATACAGATATTCCTGTTCAGTGAGTCCACTCCCTGGCCGACGTGAAATATCAAGCATTTGGGCTTTCACGCTGAAAGCACAACTGCACATAAGCACAATAATCAGCAGTATCTTTTTAATCATTCCCATTTAGTCATTATTAATTCCCTGTATGGCCGAAACCGCCCTGACCCCTTACACTACCGGACAAATCATCACAAAGCTCCCATTCCACAATTTCATGCCGTGCAACAATCATCTGGCATATTCTCTCACCGTCATTAACAATAAAGTCTTCTCCGGAGAGATTGATAAGAATAATGCCAATTTCACCCCTGTAATCGGCATCGATCGTTCCCGGCGTATTCAGAACAGTTATTCCCTTCTTTAAAGCCAAGCCACTTCTCGGACGGATTTGAGCCTCATACCCGACAGGAAGCTCTATAAACAATCCCGTTTTTATCAGGACACGTTCCATAGGAGCCATTATGACCGGGGTATCAAGGTTAGCATATATATCCATACCAGCAGAGAAAAGTGTACTGTATTCAGGAAGACGATGCTTTGATTTGTTTACAATTTTAACTTTCATTTTTTCTTAAAAATATAGCGATCAAATTCTCTCTTTTATTGCATAAAAGGAAATACAAAAATACAAAGGTTACAGCGATAAATATATTTAATATTGCATACTCCGTTCTAAGCCAAAAACCAACCAGGTATAAAGCTATCCCGACAACAATGTAAAGACTGATCCGCTTTACATCGTAATCAATTTTGTACATCCTCTGTCCAAAGTAATAGGTCAACAGAAGCATTACAGCATTGGTAAGCAGATGAATCCAGGCACATGCAAAATAACCGTATAGCGGTATGAAAAGAATATTTCCGACGACGGTAATAATTGCTCCGATGCCCGTAATGTAAACACCATACATGGTATTGCCAGAGAGCTTATACCACATGTTTACATTAAACAACAATCCTATAAGAACATTAGCCATTAACACCACCGGAACTATAGCCAGCCCTTCATAATAATCCTTATCAATAAACAGTTTGAAAAAATCAATGCCCAGCCCGACACCCAGAAAAACCAACATCAGAAAAATGGTGAAGTACTTTAAAATATTCGCGTAAACAACCCTGGCATCGGTTTTTCCCTGCAAGTTAAAAAAGAAGGGCTCTGCAGCATACCTGAACATCTGTACAAATATGGTCATCAGCACTGCAATCCGATAATTGGCTCCATAAATTCCCAATTCATACAACGCATTCACATTATCCGGCAATAGTTTTCTCAGTAGAATCCTGTCAATTGTTTCATTAAAGATTCCGGCCAATCCCGAAATAAGCAAAGGTAAGGAATACATGAGAATCTGCCGAAACAGCACGTTGTTGAACCTGAATTTGATACCCCTGACATCATACAGCAGTAACAATAAAATCAGGAAACTTGACAGCAGGTTAGCGATAAAAACATATCCAACTTCAATATCTTTCATGTTATGCTGATACCAGGAGGTCTCGCTTATCACATTCATAGCCGGCAGAATCTCGAGGAAAAGAAAAACAAAAAATATGGTGGATACTACATTAACTATCTTAAGTAAAGCAAAACGCCTTACTTTGTTCTCGATGCGCAGTTTCGCAAAAATTATAGATGCCACTGCATCCAGGGATAGCGTGAAACCAAGGTAAATGATATATTCAGGATTATCAGGATAACCAATGGATCTGGCAACAGGATCGCAAAATGCCCACACTAACAGGAAAAACAGCGTTGAAGTTCCAATAACACTAATCAGTATTGATGTAAAGGAAAGCTGCTTGTTATAGTTTTCGGAGGAGAACTTGAATAACCCGGTTTCCATGCCATAGGTAAGTATAACAAGGAAAATGGCAACATACGCATATAGTTCAGTAAGTATTCCATACTCTTCGGGAGGAAACCGCCGGGTATAATAAACCGTGAGTATGGCATAATTCAGTATCCTTGGAACTATGTTACCCAGACCATATAATATGGCCTGACCGCCAAGACTTTTATATGGATTTGACACCAGCGATTATCTTAAATAGTGAAGTGTAGTAAATAATTCCTAATTTCACAGCGTAATTCAAAGCGTAAATATATTTTAAAAAAGCTGTAAGAATGAAGAATGCAAATTCTCTTTTAACAATATTTGCGTTTATTTTATTAACCATTTCCATGAGCGCTATGACATCAGCACAATCCACCGTAGTTTTTGAGACAACTGCCGGTAATTTCACCATTATGTTATATGATGAAACACCCATCCACCGCGAGAATTTCTTAAAGCTTGTTAACGAACACTACTACGACAGCATAATTTTTCACAGGGTAATATCAGATTTTATGATTCAGACAGGCGATCCAAATTCCAAAAACGCCGCACAAGGCCAGATGCTCGGTAATGGCGGACCGGGTTATACTTTGCCTGCTGAATTCACCCAAAAGTACTTCCATAAAAAGGGAGCCCTTGCTGCAGCCAGGTTGGGTGACCAGATGAATCCAGAAAAAAAATCATCCGGATCGCAGTTCTACATTGTACAGGGACAGGTACTCACAGAGGCACAACTTCAGTCATTTTATAATTCAGGCCGCCATGATGCTTTCACACAAGAAGAAATTGAAGCCTATACTACCATTGGCGGTACACCCCATCTGGATGGTGAATACACTGTCTTCGGTGAAGTTACCGAAGGACTTGAAACCATAGATAATATTGCAGAAGCGGAAACCGATCAAAGGAACCGTCCTTTAAACGACATAAGAATCATCAAAGCATATGTTATATCCAAATAACGATTATGAGAGAACAAATTGAACAATATATAAACGAGATTGCAACCTATCCGATTGACAATGCCGCGTCGTTGGAAAATTTCAGGTTGCGCTTTTTAAGCAAAAAGGGTGTGCTTTCAGAATTGTTTACAGCATTTAAGCAGGTAGATCCTTCTGAAAAAAAGCAAACCGGGCTAATGCTTAATGAATTGAAAGAGCGCGCCACCAAACGGTTTGAAGAAAAAAGAGAAAGTCTTTCAACATCGGAAGAGTTACAATCCGACGATTTAACCCGTCCCGGAGAACAGGTACCTGCAGGCTCACGCCATCCCGTGTCCCTGGTAAGAAAGGAAATTACCGGCATTTTTTCCAAAATTGGTTTTACTGTTGCTGAAGGCCCCGAAATTGAAGATGACTGGCATGTATTCACCGGATTAAATTTCCCCCTTGAACACCCCGCCAGGGATATGCAGGATACATTCTTCATCGAAAAGAATCCCGATATCGTTCTAAGGACGCATACATCCTCAGTACAGGTACGGGTTATGGAAAATACCCAACCCCCTATAAGGAAGGTATTTCCGGGCAGGGTTTTTCGGAATGAAGCAATTTCAGCCAGGGCTCATTGTATATTTCACCAGATTGAAGGGTTATATATCGACACCAATGTATCCTTTGCTGACCTGAAGCAAACGTTAATGTTCTTTGCCCGTGAAATGTTTGGCGAAAGCACACAGATCAGGTTGCGACCCTCTTATTTTCCTTTCACTGAACCTTCGGCAGAAATGGATGTATCATGTACCATTTGCGGTGGAAAAGGCTGCAATGTTTGCAAACATACCGGATTTCTTGAGATTCTGGGTTGCGGAATGGTTGATCCCAGTGTTTTAGAGGCATCCAAAATTGATAGCCAAAAATATACCGGCTTTGCATTTGGAATGGGACTTGAACGAATAGCCATGCTTAAATATCAGGTAAACGACCTTCGTTTATACTTTGAAAACGATGTCCGCTTTATCCACCAATTTCGCAGTGCCTTTTAGTTCATTCTGACCGCTAATCAAAACCCAACGTAAGGTTATCGGCTTTATAACGGCCAAAATGCTTGTATGTTAAAGGAGTGATTTCCCTGCCCCTTGGGGTTCGTTTTATATATCCCTCCTTTATCAGGAATGGTTCGTATACTTCTTCAATAGTGCCGGCATCTTCACCAACCGCAGTCGCTATGGTGCTTATTCCTACAGGACCCCCGTTGAATTTCTCTAAAATAACCAGTAAAATGCGGTTATCCATCTCATCCAAACCGCTTTTATCTATATTCAGGGCTTCCAGTGCGAATTCGGTAATCGTAAGGTCAATCTCTTTCATGTGTTTAACCTGGGCAAAATCCCGAACCCTTCTTAACAGGGAATTAGCGATACGGGGAGTACCGCGTGACCGTCCGGCAATCTCCCGTGCGGCGCTACCCTCAATTTTTACTTTCAATAATTCCGCTGATCGCTTAATGATTTTTTCCAGCACTCCCGAATCATAGTACTCCAGGTGAAGGTTAATGCCGAATCTTGAGCGTAGCGGGCTTGAAAGCAAACCTGCCCGTGTTGTTGCACCGATCAGGGTGAATGGATTCAGCGACAATTGAACCGACCTTGCTCCGGGACCTTTATCTATGATAAGATCGATTTTATAATCCTCCATGGCGGAGTATAAGAACTCTTCTACTGAAGTGTTTAAACGGTGAATTTCATCAATAAAAAGAACATCATGCTTTTCCAGGTTGGTTAAAATGCCGGCCAGGTCTCCTGCTTTTTCCAACACCGGTCCGGAAGTTACCCTTATATTGCTTTCAAGTTCATTGGATATAATGTTGGCCAGGGTAGTTTTTCCGAGGCCGGGGGGGCCGGCAAGTATAACATGATCAAGGGCTTCGTCTCTGAGCTTTGCAGCCTTGACGAAAACTTTCAGGTTTTCTACCAGTTTATCCTGTCCGTTAAATTCGTCGAACAACCGGGGCCGAATACTTTTATCTATTTCCTTGTCTTCGTCGGTAACAAAAGAGCTGCGAATTTTAAAATCATTATCCATGTATCCGGTTTACTGAATTAATTTGATATCACCCTCATCAAAGTCAACCCTTTCACCATTTATCCGGTATTCCTTATTATCCTTATAAGTAATGGTTAAAACCAATGTACCGTTTTCGTCGTATTTCTTCCAGTTTTTTTCTGATATACCCATCACGTAGTAATTGCTTTCCTTCAGCTGACCATTGGGATAATAAAAGAGATGCTCCCCATCGGGATTGTCCTGAATATAATTACCCTGATACTTCAGCTTTCCGTTGGAATAAAATGCTTTCCAAACACCGTCCTTCAGATCCGCCACATACTTACCCTTTTCGGTAACATCACCAACTTTGTATTCCCATTCTTCCTCTTTTTGCCCGTCGAAATACTTTCCACTTACAATGGTTTGACCCAGCGTATCGTATTCAATATAAATTCCTTCCGGTAAGCCCTCAAAATATTCCTCTTCACGCTTCAATGTACCATCGGCATAAAACCATTGCCATAAACCGTCGGTTTTTCCGTTTTTATACACACCGGTTTGTTCAATATTCCCATTGTGGTAAAAGAATTTCCAATCGCCTGTGCGCAGATTATTATTGTATTTTCCTGAGGCACTTATGGCACCATTGTCATAAAAATATTTCCAGTCCCCTTCTTTCTTTCCTTCATTGGTAATAATGCCTTCACCGGTTTTTTTTCCATAATTATCATAAAGAACAGCACCGATAACCTTGCCCTCTGTATTATATTTGCGGTGAATACCCACGGGAACATTTTTGCGGTAGGAACCTGATTTTACAAGATTGCCCTGGTTGTCGTATTCATTTTTTATTTCGATATCCAATGCAAGGGTATCTTGTTCTTCAACAATATCACCTTTTGCGTATTGCAATATCACCTTAAGATTGCCGTTCTCCTCAAACTCCTTGTATATTCCTGTCAACTGGTCATCAACATAATATGCTTCGGTTTTAATCCGCAGGTTATCATAATATGTCCTCCATAAACCCTGCTTTAAACCTTTGTCGTCGATCCTGTTCTGTTTTTCACGCTCTATCAGAAAGCCGTTTTTATAATTCAATACGGTAATGATGGTACCTTTTTCATCGTATTCACGGGTAAAACCATTACGTTTGTTTTTGACGTAATAGGATTCTTCCTTAATCTGACCGTTTGGATGATATACAATGGAAACTCCTTCTTTCAGATCATTTACGAAGAGTTCCTTTGAAACCAATTTACCCCTTCTGAGCGGATCATCGCCCTGGCGACCTGTGCTGTAATTGTATGTATAGCCATTCCTTTTACCCATGGCATAGTTCACCTTTTGAACAGTATCACCCGCTTCATTGTAAAAAACCCATACGCTGTCGAGCAAATGGTTTACCCTGTTTCCTTCCGATTTAATAATACCTGAAGGATAGAAGGTTTTCCAGTAACCATCGGGTTTTCCTTTGTGCATGGTGCCTTCACTTGATATCTGTCCGTTTGGATAATATATTTTGGCATAACCATTCTCCGGAATAATATTTTGAGCAAAAAGCTGTATTCCGCAAATTATGGAAACGAACAAAACAATAATCTTTTTCATATTACAGACCAAGATTTTCAGATATTTCAAGCATTCTAACAATAGATTGCTCGGCCTTCTTTCTAAGATTTTCCTCTACAAACACTTCAGGTCTTTCAAATTTAAGACAATTATACAGTTTATTCATTGTATTTAATTTCATAAAAACGCAATCGCTGCAACCGCATGATGAATCCTTAGGCGGTGCTGCAATATAGTTTTTTAAAGGATTTGCCTTGCGCATCTGATGAAGGATTCCCGACTCTGTGGCAACGATGTACGTTTCTGCATTGTCTGTTTGCGTAAATTTCAATAAAGCAGAAGTAGATCCTATAAAATCAGCAACAATGAGAACCGGTTTAACACATTCGGGATGAGCGATAATTTTTGCTTCGGGATAACTCTTTTTCAGCTCAAGTATACGCTCCAGCGAAAACTCTTCGTGAACATGACAGGCTCCGTTCCAGATTACCATATCACGTTCTGTAATTTCCCTGATATAGTTTCCAAGGTTTCTGTCCGGTGCAAAGACAATTTTTTGCTCTTCCGGAATACTTTTAATTATCGCTACCGCATTGGATGATGTACAGATTATATCTGACAAGGCTTTTATTTCGGCTGAAGTATTAATGTAACTAACCACCGTATGATTCGGATATTGCTCCAGGAAAGGCTTAAAGTCCTCTGCTTTGCATGAATCGGCGAGAGAGCAGCCGGCAAAGAGGTCAGGAATAAGTACCCGGCTGGAGGGACTAAGAATTTTTGCTGTTTCTGCCATAAAATGGACTCCGGCAAATACTATAATCTTTGCTTTGTTCTTTGCCGCCTGTTGGGACAAATACAGACTGTCGCCAACAAAATCGGCAATATCCTGTATTTGAGGCTCCTGGTAATAATGGGCCAGGATTACAGCATTTTTCTCTTTCTTTAGCTTGTTAATTTCATTTTGTATATCAATGTCTTTTTCAATTTCGGCATCAACATATCCTTTAATTAACAAATCATTATTATTATTTATATTATTCATTTTAAAATATTTTATGATGATGATAATAGGCTGTTAATAGTGTTAAAAAATCAAAAGTCCTTCCCTTGTTATTTTCAGATTTCTGATCTTATCAACCATAAATAACAGCCTGTGCTCATATTTAATTTCTGATAATAAGTACTTTTCACTTTTATTAACCAATTGTTAATAACCTTTCCTGTGCAAAATTAAGGAGAATTCAACACACCTCAATATAGTTTTAATCTTGTTAGAAATTTGTAAAAAAATCATAATAAGTCATCGATACGAAATGATTTAATGGGAGAAGTTCAAAAATCCTGCCATTAAAAATAATTTTTAACAATTTTTCACCCCTTACGAACACCACATTTAACAAAGGCCTATAGCAGACTTCATGGTCTTTTTTTGTAGGCTTTGTCGGTGTAAACCAGCAAAATTCATATATTTGCGGTGTAATTGAACTGGTACGATATGAAAATTGCTTTTGCTTGTGACCATGCCGGATTTGAAATGAAGGTTAAACTGATGGATTATCTGAAAAGCGAGGGTCACGAAATTACTGACCTTGGTTGTTATAGTGCGGAATCTTCCGATTATGCTGATTTTGGACATTTACTGGCCAACCATATTGCTTCAAAAGCGTCTATTTACGGTATCTCATTGTGCGGTAGCGGCAATGGAATTAATATGACTGCCAACAAACATCCTGAAATACGATCAGCGTTGTGCTGGAACGCAGAAATATCCCGGTTGGCAAGGGCGCATAACGATGCCAATATTTGTGCTATTCCGGCCAGGTTCATATCATTCGATGAAGCCAGGAGCATTGTGGATATATTTCTTGATTCAGCATTTGAAGGGGGCAGACATCAGCGAAGGATTGATAAAATACCGCTCTGACAATGTTATCAAATACCAGTAAATATGCCATAAGGGCTATGATTTATCTTGCCATTAATGAAGGCAATGCCCAAAAGACTGGTATAAAAAAAATTTCCGCCGAACTCGATATCCCTGCGCCTTTCCTTGCCAAAATAATGCAGATACTTGCAAGGCATAAACTGCTGAAATCATCAAAGGGCCCTAACGGAGGATTTTCACTGGGACGGGATGCAGGAAAAATTACCCTTTATGAAATTGTAACGGTAATTGATGGTAACGACTTGTTCGATCAATGCCTGATTTCATTGCGAAGGTGCAATGAGGAGAACATCCCCTGCCCCATGCATTATAAATACCAGCAGTATAGAACACAAATAAGAGAATTGTTCAGCCAACAGGACCTGGGAAGCCTGGCCAATGACATTAAAGCCCAGGGCGAAATTTTCGCTTTATAGCCCTTATGGTAAAAAAACCCGCTATCGTTCCCAAAACATCAAAGCCCAGATCGGAAAAACTTCCTTCACGGTGAAGCGGAACAAATACAGACTGCAGAATTTCTGTCAATGCAGCCAGAAAAAAGCTGACCCCGAAAACAATTAAAAACAGGAACAACGTATTCAGTGTTATTTTCTTTTGCCTGGTGAGGTCAAGGTAAAGCGCTCCGGAAAAGGCAAAGAACATAATAAAATGAACGATGGAATCAGCAAATGTAATGGGCATTTGCAATTGGTTAAATTCCGATGATGGCAGCAAACACAGAACGAGAATTAGGGTGCCGATAACGGCTGTTTTACTGTAGCGAAAAAAATTAAAGGGGAACGTATACATGATTATTAGGGTCAGTTTACAATTGTCCTGTCTCCTAAACCTTTTGACAACACAATTTTTAAATTATTAAGTACGATAAATTTAACCTGAAGCGCCTGCATTCGTTCTTCATTTTTTTGTTCCTGGGCATTCCTGAGGTCATTTTCGGTTTCCCTGATAAGTTTCAATACTTTTTCATTTTTAAAAGCCAGAAGGGCTTCAGGTACTATTTCTCTGAGCCGGAGTTCTTCCGTTTCGAAATAATTCTCATATCTTTTCCATATTTTGCTGAGATCATAGGCCGATGTTATGAGGTCGATAACCGTTTTGGCGATAAGTTCACGGGGGTGGTTAATAAAAGCCTGTTCCGAAATGGTATTTTGTTGCTGATGCATAGAAAGCATTTCGGCAAATATGAGCGTATAGACAGGATGGTGAAATTCCAGTTCATCTTTCTGTATTTCGCCAATGAGGTAATCAGCAACAGAAACATAGAGTTCATTAACCGGGTCAATCAAAAACTGCTGATCAGCATACAGCAGGAGCAACCGTATAACTTCCTTTTCAGCAACGTATTTTTCGGATAGCGATTCATAAGGCAGCGAGGTAGTTTCGGATTCAGGCGTGTATTCCCGGAAATTCGATTGCTTAACTTTTTGTTCAAATTTGTTCTTTCTGAGCCGGGCCGTTTCGGAATACAGGATTTTCTCTTCCACATCGAGGATTTTGCTGCATTCGCGGATGTATACCGATCGTACGATACTTTCAGGAATTACGGAAATACTTCTGACAATTTCGGTTATAAGAGAAGCTTTTTTCAGGGGATCCTTTTCTGCATCCTTGCGAAGCAGTGTTGTCTTGAAAGAGATGAAGTCATTTTCATTTGAAGATATAAAGTCATTGAAGGCCGATGTATTGTTCTTGCGTGCAAAGGAGTCGGGATCCTCTCCATCCGGAAGCAATACAACCCTTACGTTTAAGCCTTCCTCGAGCAGCAAATCAATTCCCCTGAGTGATGCCTTTATTCCGGCCTCATCACCATCGTAGAGGACCGTAATATTGTGTGTGAACCTTTTTATCAGTTTAATCTGGCTGGTGGTAAGCGACGTGCCTGAAGAGGACACTACATTGTCGATGCCGCACTGGTGCATTGAAATAACATCAGTATATCCTTCGACCAGGAAGCATTTATCATTTTTAAGGATGGACTGCCTTGCAAAATAAAGGCCGTAAAGGATATCACTTTTATGGTAAATTTCTGACTCAGGCGAATTAATATATTTCGCCGTTTTGTCATCAGACTTCATTATTCTGCCGCCAAATCCAAGGATTTGTCCGGTCAGGCCGTGAATAGGGAACATCACGCGACTGTGAAAACGGTCGAATTCGTTATTATCACGCTGTATGGTAAGTCCGGCGCGAACAAGAAAGTCGAGCTTATACCCCTTATTCAGGGCTGTTTTGGTAAAGGCTTTCCTGTCATCACGCGAATAACCCAGTTCAAATTTCCTAATGGTATCTTCCCTGAACCCTCGTTCAACAAGGTAACTTAACCCCACTGCCCTGCCCTCTTCCGATTTAAGCACATCCTTAAAATACTGGGAAGCAAAATTGGTTACCGAAAGAAGGCTTTCCCTTTCATTTTTTTGTTGAATTTCCTGCGCTGTTTCTTCCTTTTCAACGACAGGTATATTATACTTTTTAGCCAGCCATTGCAAGGCTTCCGGATAGGACAGCTTCTCGTTCTCCATAAGGAAGGTAACCACATTGCCCCCTTTGCCTGTGCTGAAGCATTTGAAAATTCCTTTGGAAGGACTTACGAAAAATGAAGGCGTTTTTTCGTTTTTAAAGGGGCTTAAGCCCCGGAAATTCTGGCCGGCTTTTTTAAGACTGACAAACTCTCCGATGACTTCAACGATATCGGCAGCATTGAATATTTTGTCTATGGTAGCTTTATCAATCATATATATATCGTAGCTATTTTAAAAGTGAACCAGCGCAAGAACATCACAGAAGGGCGATAGTTTTTGCCTTCCGTTCAAAAAATCCAGCTCAATAATAAAACAGGCATATATTTTCCTGACATTAAACATTTTCAGGAGTTTAATAGTTGCCAGGGCAGTTCCTCCGGTTGCAAGCAAATCATCATGCAATAAAACCACATCATCCTCATTCAATGCATCTTTATGAATCTCCAGGCTATCCTTACCGTATTCCAGGTCATATGAAACAGCATGTGTTTCAGCCGGAAGCTTTCCGGGCTTTCTCACCGGAACAAAACCTGCGCCGATTTTATAGGCAAGGGCGCCTCCAACAATGAATCCCCTCGATTCAATGGCAACCACTTTGGTTATGCCTTTATCCGAATAAGCTGCCGACATCGAATCGGTTATCAGGCCAAATAAATGAGGTTGTTTAATAGCCGTTGAAATGTCCTTAAACTGAATTCCTTTGATGGGAAAATCAGGAATATTCCTGATGGCTTCTTTAATTGAAACGGAAGTTGATGTCAACATTATGATGAAGGATTTTCTACAAAAATAGAAGAATTTTTGCAAGTGACATGGCATGGTTTACGAATGCAATTCTACGGAATACTGTGTTAAATTTGAAAAAAAATGATTATATTTATAAGGGTAAAGAAGGAAATGACCAATGCATATTGATCTCACCAAGTATGTATCCGAAAGGATAATGGAAGAGGAAGGCAAGGCTCGTGATCCGGGACCTGTTATTACCCTTTCCCGCGAATATGGCTGTCCGGCCAAAATTATTGCCTGCAGGCTGGCAGAAGAGCTTACCCGAAAGCTGACATCAAAAGGCCAGGAGATCAAATGGAAGTTCGTTACCAAGGAAATTATGGCAGAATCAGCCAAGGCCCTTGAAATTGACCCGGAAAAGATCAAATATGTATTTGAGTATGAACGCAGGGGTTTGGTTGATGACATTATTTCGGCGCAATTCAGCAAATACTATATCAGTACAAAAAAGATCAGGAATACCATAGCCCGTGTTATTCGAAACATGGCTTCGGAAGGCCATGTAATAATTGTAGGGCGTGGAGGAGTTGCTATTACCCACGACATACCCAGGTCACTTCATATTATGCTGGAAGCGCCCATGGAATGGAGAACACTAAGGATTGCTGAGAACTTTAAGATATCAGTTGAGGAAGCAAAAAAGATAGCCATTGATGTTGACAAAAAGCGCAAGGAATTCCGTGACTATTTCCAGGGAAAAGATACAGATTATACCCGTTTTGACATAAACATCAATTGCATGACCTTTACCATAGAAGAAATTGTGCACCTGATTTTAAGGGCCGCAGAGATCAGAAAACTGGGTTAAAGTTTATTCATCCATATCCTCCAAAGCCCTTGACAGAAAGGTATTGAATGGCTCCAGGGCTTTAAATACCGCCCTTATTTCATTGAGAAAATCAGCACTCATAAACACCTTGTCGGTCTCGGGTTTGAACACCGTGTAATGTTTGTATTTAAGGTATTCCACACCAATAAAGTCCTTCGGAAATCCTTTGGGTGCGGTTTTTAATTTTTCTCCCCACAATTCTTTTCCAAAATTATGGATAAAATGCTTGTCGGTTATGATCGTCCGGAATTCATTAAAATTATCTGCTATTGCAGTTCTTATAGCTTTGAGCGCGGACGCTGAAGGCATATATATGCCTCCTGACAAAAAGCATTCCCCGGGTTCAATATGAACATAATAACCAGGCTTCACTCCTTTGCGTCCGCCGTTGGCGATGAAAGCGCCAAAGTTGGTTTTATAGGGCGATTTATCGTTTGAAAACCGGATATCACGATTGATGCGGAATATCGATGCTTTTGCCGTAGTTTTGGATGCTTCTTTATCAAAGCCGGATATTTCGGCAATAACCAGGTTGACAAAGTGTTCAAATTCGATTCTCAGGCTTGAATAAAGGCCACGGTTTTCATCAAACCATTCTTTGGAGTTATTTGCTTTAAGTTGCTTTAAAAATTGAAATGTAGCTTTGCTAATCATCGGATGTGTTTTAAAAGGTATTTTGTAAATTTAAGACAGAAATTCAACAAGTGCCCGTGGAAAAAATAGTAATGATCGTTGCAGGTGGTTCAGGAAAAAGGATGAATTCAGACATTCATAAACAATTCCTTCCTTTAAACGGCGTACCGGTTTTGATGCATACAATGGATAAATTTTTCAGGTACGACCAGGGAATCAGGATAATACTGGTACTGCCTGAAGATCAAACAGCATCATGGCAAAGGCTGTGCAAAAATCACCAGTTTTCGATTGTGCATGAGATAAGGAGTGGGGGAGAAACACGATTTCATTCCGTAAAGAAAAACCTTGACCTCGTACCCGATAATGCCCTGCTGGCCATACACGATGGGGTAAGGCCATTGGTAAGCCAGGAAACCATTGACAGATGCTTTAAGGAAGCATTTTTGCATGGTAATGCAATTCCCTGCATTGACATACCCGAAACCATGCGACTAATAAACGATGAATCATCCGTCCAGGTTGACCGTTCGAAATACCGCCTTATTCAAACCCCGCAGGTGTTCAAAGCAATTATTATAAAAAAGGCGTATGAGCAGGAGTACCGTTCATCATTCACCGATGATGCAGGAGTTGCTGAAAGCGATGGCAATATTATTCATCTTGTAAATGGCAATGCCGAGAACATCAAAATAACCTATGAAAATGATCTGATCATTGCCTCGGCAATGCTGCCCGGAATCCGGTAAAGCTTAGGGAGTGTAAGGGCTTACCGACCCTCCCGAGGTTACATTTTTTATGATATTGGACGGACTTCCCTTATACGAAACATAGCCACGGCTGCTGACATCTACCGACAGATCAGTTTCCACATTAATCTTGGCTTTACCTCCTGAACTTACCTTAAGGATCACTTTTTCGCTTTCAAGTTCATAGGCTGAAAGCGAGCCACTGGTGTTAACCGCCAGGTTCATGCTGGTTGCATATCCTTCGGCCGTTAAAATGGAGCCTTCTACAATTTTACCGGTAAGGTTCTTAATATCGGCATCAAGATAAAGCATACCTCCGCTTTTAAGCTCAACATTGAGGTCATCGGTTTTAAACAAACCTGTTGTAGTGACATCCGCACCTCCCGAAACCATGATAGAAGTGAGCGTAACAAAACGGAGCGTAACGAGAACTTTCTTTTTGGTAAACGGTTCGCCATATATGCTAATTTTCAGGGTATTGCCTTCGATCACCGTTTTAACCGCCGATTCATCAATACCCTGGACCTGGATAGAGGCAGATTCCTTATCGGCTTTTACCAGCCTTACGATAATACGATCCCCTACCTCAAGTGCTGAAAATGGTTCGAGCTTTCGTTCAATAGCGTTTTGAGCGAGAATACTCACCGCATTCCCAAAAAAGAAGAGCAGAAACAGAATGTGCTTTACCATAACTCAAAAGTTTAATGTGATATCCATAAAACCGATTTTTGCCTCACGATAGTATATCAGAAACAAGTAAAATATTTATCCGTTCTCAACCAGGTTAAACGGCAAATGGAGCAGTGATTGAAAGACCTCTCCGGCTTCGAGCATGCTGTCGTCGTCTTCATCATAATACCAATTGATGGTAATCAGTTTTTTGCCGTGGTACTTATTCTGCAAACCCTTGAGTATGTGTAAAAGCCATTTTGATGAACTTGTGTTTAGATAAGCAAGTTTAAAATCAATGGACAGCTGAGTTTTGAATTCGTCGATTGCATTTTCCAGCACTGTAATAAGTTCCTCATAAAACGAAGCAGGATCTTCAAGGCGGGACTGGCCGGAAATCAATATTTTATGATCAGCGGGATTGACGCTCACAGACGGGGTATATACTGTTTCTTTAATGGCTAAATGCATAGTTCAAAAGTTTTTGCATACAAAATAAAGTTTCAATTTCTGTAATTTTTTCGTGGATTGCCGTGCTGCAACGAAAATAAAAACGAACGGATAACAATCGGGAAATTAAAAAGTATATTCTATTGCGAGTGCTTTTTCCAGGGATTCTTTGCTGATCTCGTCCTTAATAATATAGCTTCTGGCTCCGGCTTCTATCATTTGCACAACGTATTTCATTTCGGAATGAAAAGAGATGGCAATGACAATGAGGTTCCGGTAAAGGATGGTTGCCTGCCGGGTAGCTTCAATACCATTCATATTGGGCATGTTGATATCCATGAATACAAAATCACATACCTTGTTTTTTAGTTGATTTAAGCAGTCCAGACCATCTTTTGCTACTGCTATTGATTCGAGACGGTCTTCGAAGTAATCAAAAAGCATAAACTTCAGGGCGTTAACAAAATGAGGATTATCATCCACAATCAACACTTTCAATTTCTTCATTTTGATAATCAGGTTGTTGTATATATTATGCTTTTCTAAATTACTAAAAAAAAGCAAATGCGCTATAAGGCTAAAGAAATTTTACCGGATGCCATAAAAATCCAGCGGGAAGTCAGTTAAAAACCAACTCCCCGCTTTCCTACCTAAATCCAACCAAACCCTATCTTAAATATTTTGAATAATCTATAGAATCCTTTGACACAATAAATATACACAAATATAAATTTTGAGGATATAGCTGGTAAGGGAAAATATACTTAAAAATAACCCTATAACTACCTATTAACATATACGTATTTACCGACATTAATAATGTTATAAATACTCAAATTGAAATAAGTTTATTTTTAAGCGCATAAACTACAAGCCGTATGGAGTTTCTCGAACCGGTTTTTTCAAGCAGGTGAGTGCGGTGTCGTTCCACTGTTCTTTGACTAAGGCTAAGCATGACCGCAATTTCATGCGTAGAGAGTCCCTGGATGATCAGTTGAAGAATTTCCTTTTCACGTTTTGAAAACTTTACTTTCTCAGCGGGCAGATTTTCGCGTATAAGGTTGAGCAGTAACTCCTGGGCATAATAGGTTTCCCCTTCGATAATTTTTCCGATGGCAAGAAAAAACTCTTCGTGATCGGTATCTTTTAGTAAAAAACCCTTAATCCCGCAGTCGAGCAGTGAATGATAGTATTCCGTTTCTCCGCTGTTGGATATTACAAGTACCTTTAAGTGCGGGAATTTTTCCATTACCAGCCGGGTTGTTTCCAGGCCCTTGATTTCCGGGCAATTGATAACCATGATTACCAATCCGGCGTTTTTATTTTCCAACAGTTCCAATAGTCCTTCAACACCGGAAGTTTCGCCGGCAACTTTGTATTTGCCCGATGATTCGAGCAGGTATTTCAATCCCGACCGGAATAAACAGTGGTCATCAACCAGTATAATCTCAGGAAGCTTCATGGTGTTAACTAAAGTGATCAGGCAAATAATCATCGGCAGGCACCTGCATTTCAAAAGCCATTCCTTTGGGTGCATTGTTAAAAAATTTGCTGGTTGCGTTGATTGTCCTGCACCTGCTGATAATATTTGACATACCCATACCCATATAGGCATAATTGTTATTCCATACCTCATTAAAGCCTGTCCCGTTGTCGGCATAGTGAAGATGAATGGATTTAAGAATAACATGCAGCCTGATGGTTATTGTTGTTGCCTGGGCGTGCTTTATCGTGTTGTTTATGAGTTCCTTGATAATCCGGTAAATTGAAAGTTCCATGGAGGTTGGAAAGCGTTCATCGCGGAGATTGGTTTCAAAGTTAATGGTTATATGGGGTTTAAGCTTGTTTATAAACCATTCCAGTGCAGCCAGCAATCCGTAGTTTGCAAGTACATGAGGGCTCAGGTCGTTTGATATTTCCTTGGTGCTTTGAATGACTTCCTTGAGAATAATTTTAAGCTGTTCGATGATAAAATCGTATTTGGGTTTTTCGATGGATGATGTAAGTGAATTAATGTACATTTTAATACTGGACAGCAAGGGTCCCAGTTCATCGTGCAGATTGCGGGCAAGTTTCTCGCGTTCTTTTTCTTCGGTAGATATGATGGTATCCAGAATACGGCTTTCCAGTTGCTTTCGTTCGGTTATGTTCCGGATTACTGATATTAAGGCATAATCACCTTCATACTCAATTAACTTACTGTTAATTTCGGCAGGGAAGGTAGTTTTGTTCTTGCATTTGATTTCACATTCAATGACCGGCTGGCTTTCATTCCTGAAAATTCTGACCAGTCTTTCAAGCAATGGCAAATATGGATCGGTGATAATTTCGGTTAACTTCATTTTTCGTGTTTCTTCCAGGTTATATCCGGTTATCTGCAAAAACACTTCATTTACTTCAAGCAGGCTATTGGTATTGCTGATAATAACAATGGGGTCACTGCTGTTGTTGAAAATATTTCTGAATTTGGTTTCACTTACTTTTAAGGCCTTTTCTACCCTTCTGCGTTCCGTTACATCGCGTCCTGTTATAATAATACCTTGTATTGCCGGGTGATAAAGCATATTGTTGGCTATCACTTCAAGGGATATCCATTGCCCGTTGTGGCCTTTTACCCTGAATTCGGTGGGCAGATAATCGTTTGCATTATCGAATACTTCTTCCAGGTCGTTTTTTACATAGGCGACGTCATCGGGGTGGATAATATCAAAGCCTTTTTTACCGATGAGATAACCGGGAGGATATCCCAACACCAGGGAACATGACGGGGATTCATAGGTAATGGTTACATCCTGGTTTATGATCATTATGATATCAGTAAGAAACTGAACAATGGAGCGGAAGCGCTCCTCGCTCTGAATAATGATTTCCTGGGATCGCTTTCGCTCCGAAATATCCCTGAGTACTGCAATAATGCGTAAATCGCCTGCTATTTCAGTTTGTTTGAGTGATACCTCTGTCCAGAATATTTCACCGTTCTTCCTTTTTGCCTGCCATTCAAATACCACAGGACCTTCTTTGAGGGTTCGCCTTATTTGTGCAAGCATTGTGCGGCGGTTAAACCCATGTTCGATATTGCTGTATTTATCGATATTGGTGTGGAATGCCTCATCGTAATTAATCCCGAACAGCTTAAGTGCTGCCTGGTTTACATCAATGATGCGCGCATTATGGTAATCATATATGATTATGGCTTCGCTTGTGGCATTGAAAATTTCACGATAGTTTCGTTCATTTTCTATCAGAATTTTTTCGGATTCTTTTCGTTTCAAGGCCGTTACAAAAACTTCACCAATCTGGTAAAGCATCCTTATTTCATCATCATCCCATTTGTGCACATTGTTCAGTGAGGTAAGGCCTGTAAAGCCGACAATATTTCCCTGGTAAATGATGGGCATAAAAGTTATGAAGCCGATACCCTGAAGATGCGCTCCTTTAGATGGCGGTCCTTTTGCTTGTTGATTATTCCTGTAATCAAAGACATAAAACTTTTGTTCATGAATTTTATCAAGCCACCAGGCGATATCATCAAGCGGGGCTTTCTTAAAGTAATCCGGGTTATAGCTTACGGAATCATTTTTCCATATATGGGTTATTTGATAGGCGTTTTCGGAATACGATATTTCTCCCAGAAATGCAGCTTCAGCACCAAAAAACATACTGATCTCCATGAGTGAATTGTTGATGGAATTGTCCACCAGTTCCGGTGATAAATTGAAGAATCGGGTTGATATACCTGTAACCAGGCTTTCAAGACGGCTTTTATACTTAAGGGATTCCTCTTTCTTCTGAAGCTCATGTGTGCGGATTGAAACCAGTTCTTCAAGTTTATTCTGATATGCTTTTAATTCCGCATTGGTTACAGATAACTCCTCATTAATCAGGGTTAGTTTTTCGTTTAGGGCTTTAATTTCAGCAATTCTCTTTTGGTATTCTTCCTGAAATGCCTTTGATTCAGCCTTTTTACGAGAGTATTTTACCGGTACCTTCACAGTTTTTTAAATGCGATTACTTCATTGCCATAAAGATAAGATTTTATTCCACTGTTCAACAAGACCGTTGTATGACATCTCGTCAAATAAATTCGCAATTTTACACCACGGTAATTTTGCCAATATTATGGCCGGTATTTATATACATATTCCCTTTTGCAAGAGAATTTGCAGCTATTGCGACTTTTATAAATCAGCCCTTACCGGGCTGATACCGGAATACTTATCGGCGCTCGAAAAAGAGGCTGACGCCAGGCAACACTACCTGAATGAGGACGTCAATACCATTTACATAGGAGGAGGTACACCTTCCTTGCTTGGTTCAGCACAAATTGACAGGCTGATTAATATGCTGAGGTCCAAATTCCCGGTAACTCCTGAGTGTGAGATAAGTCTGGAAGCAAATCCGGACGACCTTACACCGGAGTATGTTCAGGCCCTTTCGGACATAAATGGTTTAAACCGGCTGAGCATTGGCATACAGTCATTTTTCAACGAGCACCTTAGCTTTTTAAACCGCCGCCACGATGGAGCGCAGGCAATGAATTCAATTAATCTTGTTCTGGCTGCCGGATTTCGGAATGTCAGTGTGGATCTTATTTATGGCATACCGGGAATGAACATGGAACAATGGAAACATAATCTTGAGTGTATAAAGGAAGTAAAGCACTTATCGGCTTATCATTTAAGCATAGAACCTGGTACTGCGCTTTGGCGCCTGCAGTCAATCGGGGGCTTACATCCTGTTGGTGATGAGGTAAGTGCGGCACAATATGAGGCGTTGGTCGCCTTTGCCGGCCGTGAAGGATTCATTCATTATGAAATATCAAATCTGGCCAGGGAAGGATATTTTTCAAGGCACAATTCAAATTATTGGCTGCAAACGCCTTATTTGGGATTGGGTCCTTCGGCACATTCCTACAATCTGATTTCAAGGCAATGGAATGTTGCCCATGTAAAAAAATACATTGAAGGAATAAATGAGGGGAAAGCGGTTCATGAAATTGAACATTTATCTCCCGGCGATAAGTACAATGAATATGTAATGGTGTCCTTAAGGACGATGTGGGGATTGGACAGAAATAAGCTTCGAACTCAGTTTGGAGAGGAAAATGAGCAGCGATTCCTGAAAGCCGTGAGGCCTGAATTGGAAAAAGGAACGATCATCAGCGAAGGCAATATTTTCAGAATCCCAAAAAAGTCATGGCTTGTATCCGATTACATTCTGTCCGGCATTATTCAATAAAAAAAAACCTCCGGTGTTTCCGGAGGTTTTATATCAGGCACAAGCCATGTAAGTCTATTTAAGCGCAAATGTTGCTGAGCCAATCTCATAATTCTCGGCATATAAGATAACCGTATAATTACCGGCTATAAGATCAGCATTCTTATCCCAGAAAATACACATTTCAATGTCCTTGTTTTCATAATCGAGCTGGCGTTTGGCCGAGAAAATTACCTGTTCACCATTAAACGAAAAAGTTTCTCCGCTGCCGGAAGGTAAAACAACTTCATCCGGCCTGATTATGCGAATGTAAATATCTTTGGTGCCGGCTTCAGCAACTGAGTTTTCCCTGATGGTAAAGCACACTTTTATTTTGGCCACCTTGCTTACCTTGCTGTTTTCACGATCGGATTTATTCTGGGGAGTTACGGCTATATTCTTAGCTGAAAGTACTTTGGCTAACTGAACCTGTGTACTGAGCATGTCTTTTTCCCTTGAAAGCTCAATATTCTGTGTTTCAGCAACGGTAATTTGTTCTTTAAACTGAATATTTTCAGCAGTAAGTTCACGATTTCTTGTATTCAGTGAATCAATCTGAACAATATAGCTGCGCATAACCTTGCGCAACGTTTCAAGTTCTCCCTGGTATTTTCTGATTTTTTCAGCATCGGTTGCCTGCATTCTCAACAGGTTTTTAATCTTGTCCTGTTCATTGTCAAGCAATGTATTTACGCTGTCGTTATTGGTTTTGAGTGAATCATATTCCACAATCATATCGCGCAGCTGTTTTTCCAAATCGCTTTTAACATCTTCAAGTATGGCTTTTTCTTCGGTAGTCTGACCTAACTGGCTTGATTTGGTAAAGTATTTATATCCAAAAAATATGACCGCAACAGACAGCAAAATGACAAGTACGATCAGCGCTGTTGAAGGCTTATTGTCAGGTTGTTTTTGATAAGTGCTTGTAGTTTCCATAGTGTATTGTGTTGTTACTAAAAAGTTTTAACAAATATAGAACAACTAGGCCGAATAAATATTGCAAATACCAGAATTTTTATCAGCTATGATGGTGTAGCGTATATACTTACCTGTTTGAGAACAGTGCAGCAAGCTTATCTACCCCGCTTATAACTATGGAGTCGGTCATATGGGGAGCCAACCCGCTTATGATAATTCTATTGTCAGCAGTATCATGGGGTTCAACTTTAATTTTGTGATACCGGTTTTTATACTTTGCAAAAACAAAGTTTGATGCTCCCTGCCTGTAAATTGCCGAGGATAAAACGGCATGACCAACAGCTGTTTTTACAGGAATCTGTGCATTCACAGACATCCCCGGAATGATGCCGCCCGGAACATTTTTCATTGCAGCAATGATGGTTACCTTATGATTGTCGGGATTCACAAAGCCGGTAACCAACTGAACAACGGCTTCAATCCTCAAAAGGGAATCATAGGATGGGAAACAGAAAAGCGTTGAGTCTTTATGCAGATAAGGAAATGCGTCTTCATCAACATAAAGCTGTACTAACGATGATTGCCGGGCATTTGAGAGGGAAAGCAGTGCCTCTCCCTTTCTTGCAAATTCACCTTCATGCAGGGGCAAGCCTGTTACTATGCCGGATACCTTTGCATATACAGGTATCTGTGCAATCATGTTATCTGCATTCAGGCTGTCCGGGTCGATTCCCAACAGCTTCATCTGCAATGCAAGCGAATTATATCTGAGTTCGGCATTCTGGAAATTGCGTTTGGCGATCTGCATTTTCTTTATGGATGTTGCATTCTCAACCGTCAGCTCTCCCTGGCGCGTATATTCTTCACGAAAAAATGCGAACTCGTTTTCAGCCTCGAGAAAATCCTGTTGCAGGCGGATAAAATCACTATTCTCAATGACTGCAATTAATGACCCCCTTTTAACATTATTGCCGTATTCTTTATATAACCTTACAATTTTTCCATCGGCCGGAGAAGGTATACTCAAATTGCCATTGTGCTCCGAAATAACAAATCCTGTTGCAGGAAAGAGTTTTGTGATAGCATGGGGATGAGCAGGGTTGGTTAATATACCGGTTTTGGCAATCCAGTTTTCAGGCAGTTCAACTACCGCAGCCTTACCTCCTGAATCAGTTTCTACTATCACTGCAGGATTATTCCGCGAACAACCGTATACCAGGAACAATGCCAATGACAATAATATGGGTTTATCAATACGCATACGCTTCAAGTTGAATTGCTTTCTGGTTATAGGCGTTAAGCAAAAACAGATAGTTTAGTTTAATTTCAAAAGCTTCACCCAATTTATGAATATATTCGATATAATCTATTTCTTCCAGTTTATAGGCTGATGACGCCGTGTGTATGGTTGTTTCCGCATGATTCAGCGCAAATTTGCTGAAATACTGTAACCGGATAAAGAGGTTATCAAGCTCAAGGTTTAAGATTTCGATTGTTTTCAAATGAATGAATGCTGCGCTGTCACCCGCTGAGTCGTTTGGTGTTAAGGCCGGAGAGGACAAAGGGCCTTTATCGATTTCGTACATTGACATGTTTGTATCGGCAGGTATGCCGATGTCATCCATGAACAGCAGACGACAGAGTGTTGCTTTGGAAATTTCAATATCAGTTTCGGCGGTTAACGCGGAGGTTTCAATTTCGGCCAGTTTTCCTATAAGTACAGATGTTTCATACAGGTCTGTTTCACCTGATGAATAATGCAATTCGGCAATGCGGCTGAGGTCATTTATGGCCAGTGCGTATGCATGAATGGTTTGCCATTTCACTATGCTGTACAACCAGGTATACCATGAAGCCTTTACTTTGGTTTTCAGCATTTTCATTTCAGCATGGTTCCGGCAGTTTGATGTTGCCAATTGAAGGGCTTCATCAAGTGAACAAGTGTGCAGGCGATCCTGGGCATTAAGTAAAGATACCTGTAAAAAAAAACCGATGATGATGATTACACGCATCCTAAGCCTGACAGGTTATGTTATCTTAAACGGATTGTATTGCTCTCCGATATCGTATACATCTGATTTTTCCTGCTTCTTAAGAAAGCCTATGATCTTATATGTAACGGGTGTGAGCAATATTTCCACAGCGCATTTGAAAATGTAATTGGATATAATGATGCTCCATAATACATTTCCGGGAAGTGTTCCATAAAATGCGATCATACAGAACACAATGGTATCAAGTCCTTCACCAATGATGGTTGAAAAGATCGTTCTCAACCAAAGTAATTTTCCTTTGGTTTTTATTTTCAGCAGGGAAAGGGTGATGGAATTGGAGAATTCCCCTACAAAATAAGCGATAAGGCTGGCCACTACAATTCGTGGAACAAATCCCAGGAGTGTTTCAAATGCCTGCTGATTAGTCCATTCCGGTGCAGGAGGCATTTTTTGCACGATGTATAAAACCACAGACATAAGCATTGCAGCAGCAAAGCCAAGCCAAATAACCCTGCGGGATTTTCTGAAACCGTAAACTTCAGTGAGAATATCACCAAAAATGTAACTCAGTGGAAAAAGAATGGTACCTCCGTCGAAGGTAAATTCCCAGAGCGTAAGGATTTTTGTGGATGCAATGTTTGAAATAAGCAGAACGGCCACAAAAAAGGCCACCAAAACATCAAAATATCGGTATGTAGAATTGTTCAGCAATTAGTTTTCGGCATATAATGTATTGGTTTCTGCCGAACAGCAGGTTTCCAGAAATACATTCATGAATTGGGGAACACATTGTGAAGCAAAAGAGGTATTGGAATTAAACATGATGGCAATTCCAACTTTTGATTCAGGGTCAAATGCGATTTCTGACCTGAAACCTTCAACGTAACCACCATGGTATACCACATCATGTCCGTTGACATTGAATACCCGCCAGCCCAAGCCGTAATACGTTTTATCCAGGGATTTCCAGTTTCTGCGATAAGCTGATTTTCTCGGAGTTTCTACGATATGTCCGGCAATGGCGTCAATGGTATTTTGAGGAAGTACCTCAGGATAATAGCCGGTAAGGGCGAGTAACCACTTAGCCATATCGGATGCACTGGCATTCACTCCTGAAGCAGGTGAAACAGAATAATACCTGTTATTTTTTGCGCGCGGAACCCAGTTGGAACCCATGCGCAAATGAGGCATGGCAGTATTCGGATTATAGTAGAATGAAGTATAGTCGGTGGAAGCATCCTTCATTTTCAACGGCGCGAAAATTTTATCCTGTAACAGGTTATTATAATCTTTACCGGAGGCATTGTATAAAATATCAGCGATAAGGCTGTAAACGACATTCTGATAGGTATAGATCTGGCCGGGTTTTGCAACCAAAGGAACATTGGCCAGCGATGGTTTTATGTTTTCATATTCCTGGCCGTCATCGAGCAGGTCGGTATAAGTATGTTCAGGAAAACCCGAAGTCTGGCTTAGGATGTGTTTTACGGTAATACTGCTTGCAAAGGAAGTATCGCGCATGCAAAAATCACTCAGGTAGGTTTTAACCTTATCTTCCCAGTTAAGCATTCCTTGTTCGACCATAATACCGGTAAGAACCGAAGCGAATCCTTTTGATACAGAACCCAGGCGAAATGCAGTATGGAGATTGACGGAATCGGGGCTTCCAAATCTTTTCACTCCGTATCCTTTAAGAAGAACAATTTCCCCTTTATACACAATTGCTAAAGCGGCACCGGGACTTTGCATACTATCAATCGCATGATTGATGTACTTATCATAAGCAATGATCAGACTATCTAAAGCGGCAGGTTTTGGGCTTCTTACAAAGGCAGAACTTTTTATTTCATAATCACCATCGCTAACAGAGCCTAAGTCGAGCGTAGAAAAACCAAAAGTAATCAGGATAACAAATACCCAAAAAACGCTTTTTCCCATGATTAAATCCCAATAATAATATTCTTCTGTTGTATTATTTTATCTTAAATTGATAAGAACTACTGACATATTACGTTTTGCTTAATAAAAAGTTATGCAAAAACAAAACAAAGTGTAAGTACAAGCAATCCAAAAACGGATAGGATAAGGCTTTAGTGTGTAAAAATAGATCAAAATTTTTGGAAAAAACAAATACATGAAATCCGGTGACGGAATTAATTCATATCTTGCTTTATAATAAAAATGAGCGATGAAAAAACAAGGATTGAACAGGAGGGGATTTATAAGAACTTCATTGGTTGGAGCTACAGGTGCCTTGGCTGGCCGAAACCTTTTCGGCAACCCTAATGGGGAAAAGCATGAAATTCCGGTAATAAAGCGAAGGCTGGGAAAAACCGACATAGAGCTCCCCATAGTGAGTTTTGGCGTTATGCGGTCGGATAATGCAGGCTTGGTTAGATCAGCCTTTGATATGGGATTTATGCACTTTGACACCGCACATGGTTACCAGGAAGGCCGCAATGAAACCATGCTCGGAGAAATATTTATGGATAAACCGCGGGATAAATTTGTAATCGCCACAAAAGTAGGTGCCGATGGAATTAATCGCGATACCGGGGAGCCGGGTCCGGGAACAACAAAGGAAGGCATCCTGAATAAATTTGAACTCAGTTTGCAGCGACTCCGGATGAAATATGTTGATATCCTTTACCTGCATGGAGTGTCGAGTAAAGCTACCGCTTTGGCGCCGCAGATTATTGATGCCCTTGATGAACTAAAAAAACAGGGTAAAGTAAGGTATGTTGGCATGTCCACGCACAGGAATGAACCAGAGGTAATCCAGGCTGCCATCGACAGTAATTTTTATGATGTTGTGCTCACATCCATTAACTTTAAGCATTCACGCGCATCAGAAATTAAGGAGAAGGCTGCTTTGGCCGCCGGTAAAGGTATTGGTATGGTTGCCATGAAGACCATGGCAGGAGGATATATGGACAAGGACAGGCAGCAGCCAGTGAATTGCACTGCCGCATTGAAATGGGTTTTACAGGATCCCAGTATTCATACATCAATTCCCGGAATTGTTTCCTATGACCATATGGTGCAGAATTTCTCCATTATGGAGAACCTTGAATTAAGCGAAAAGGAAAAGGCTGATCTTGAAATGGCCAATACAATGGCAGGATTGTACTGTGACGGATGCGGGCAATGTTATGATCAATGCCGCAAAGGATTACCTGTTTATGATTATATGAGGGCCTATATGTATACCTATGGTTATCGCCATTATGAAAACGCAGGTTCGCTGCTGGCTGATATGGGCAATGTAACCAATCCATGTAAGGATTGTGAAGGCTGTACGGTAAAATGTTCCAAGGGTTTTAACATACATGAGCGCATCGCTGATGTATCGCGATTAAGCGCTATTCCAAGGGAATTTTTGGTATGATGAAAATAGTATGTGGTAAAAAAAGCAAAACAATGAATAAAGGTTTAAAATCGCTGGCATTGATGATTTCCCTGTTTTGGGGTTGTCATGTATGGGCAGGGGAAAACATCAAGTTTCCTGAAATTCCGGGATGGAAATTAAATGTGAACGAACATGTATATAATGCAGGAGATTTGTGGGAACTGATTAATGGAGCAGCAGATATTTTTCTCAGTTATTATTTTGAAGACCTTTTGATCGGGGAGTATACCCAAAAGGACAAAATGATAAGGGTTGAATTGTATCGCCATAAAACAAGCGATGATGCTTACGGAATTTATACTGCGGAGCGAATGCCCGACTACCCTCAGGTGCCTGTTGGCAGCCAGGGCTATAAAAGCCAGGGTGTGTTGAATTTTCTGGCAGGCAATTATTATGTAAAAATTATGTCGGCAGGCATTGAAGAGGCGGATGAAGCGTCCATTGTAAACATCGCGGAAATGGTGGAAAAAGCAATGGCACAGCCCAAATCATTGCCTGAATTGGTGAGCGTATTCCCGGACGAAGGAAAGGTTATTCTTTCAGACACGTATATTGCCCAAAACTTCATGGGTTATTCCTTTTTCCATCATGCTTTTGCTGCCCGGTATAAAGAACCTTTGCCGCATCAATTGTTTATTATAAGGTTACCGGATGAGGAGATCAGCTCAATGGCCGAACAATATTTTGCACTGGTTAAGGAGAGCAATGTAAACGTAAAAGACAACCTTGTTGTTGTTAATGATCCCTTCAACGGAACTGTTTACCTGAAAAAAGGCAGCGGATTCCTCATCGGCGTTATGAACTTAACCGATGAAACCATTGCCCGCAATGCAATAGAGCGTGTATATACAACTTTAAAACAAATACAATGAAGATCATCGCTTCATTCATCTTATTGGTTTTGGCCTTTGGTTGCAAGTATTCCAAGGGTGACCAGTTTTATTCTTCGGTGCAGGGGGATAGTTTGTTGTACACAGTGGTGTTGAAAGGAAGCGGCGACAGATTATCGGCCAGGGCCACAGAATTGAAAGTTTTGCATGAGAGCAAGGGGAATGAATGCATTATTAAGTATTTCGGTGATTCATCATCACTTCATGGCCAGAAAAGTGTTCTGCTCATCAATTCAAGCCTTCCGGATATTAAGGAGGATATGCTCACCAAAGGTTATTTTGGTACGTTTACATCGCGACAACTGTTGAATTACCGGTTGGTTTCCTATAATGATTTCGATCAGTTCTTCACTTCTGAAAAGCCATGATAAAAAAGGCCACACTGAATCGTCAATGTGGCCTTTTTGCTTTTTATTGCCTTGACATACTTTACAGTTTCGCTTCGGCCGGTTTGGATTTAATGCTGCATCCTATGGCTTTGGTAAAGCTTGGATTGGGCTCCTGGTTGTTCAGCAGGGCTTCAAGCGCATTTTCAACATAGGGCTTTTGTACAGCATCAGCATTCTGATAGTTGTCATCGATAGTTCCTATATACTTTACAACCAGTTCTCCTGCCTTATCCTTCTGGAGGATATATAAATGAGGCGTGTTTGTTGCGCCGTAAGACTTATAAACACTGTGCTTTTCGTCATAAAGGTAAGGGAAGGTAAAGCCCTTTTCCCTGGACCTTGTCACCATGGCCTCATATGAATCGGCAGGTTGTACCGACGGATCATTAGGATTGATGGCAATAACCGGATAGCCTTTTGCCTTGTACTTTTTATCAAGTGCGATTAACCTGTCCTGGTAAGCTATGGCATAAGGACAGTGGTTACAGGTAAACACCACGACAAATCCCTTGGCATTGGGAAAGTCTTTCAGGCTTACATACTTGCCATCTACATTTTTAAGCTTAAAATCGGTGGCCTTATCACCCACTTTATATCCTTCGCCCGCAATTGCTGCGGCGGCAAAGAAAAACAGAACTGCTGACAGAATAGTTTTCATAATCATATAAATTATAGTTTATTTAACGTTGAAATGGATTTCTCTATATCCTCATAGGTGAGTACTCTTTCGTAAAATATCCGCTGGTCCTTGCGGAAAATAAGTGTTGCCGGAATTGCACCGGACCATTGCGGGCTGACTTTATCAATCCATGAATTTGCGTCCGGTTCATTCAATAGTATTACCGGAGCTGTAATCTGGTTGGTGATTAAAAAATCCTTAAGGGCTTTATCGGCCTGGTTTAAAAAATCGAGGCTTACAAGAAGAACCTTTACCTTGTGGTTTAAGTATCGGGAATGTATTTTCTGAAAATCGGGCAATTCCTTTCTGCAGGGGGCACACCATGTAGCCCAAAAATTTATTACATAGGTGGTATCAGAATGGTTTGAAAGGAATTTCTCAAATTCGATGAACCGGACTACCGGAACATTGGCATCCTGTGCTTTTGTTTCAGCGAAAAAAGCGGCACAAAAAAAGATCAGTAAGCTTGCTTTATACTGCATGGGGGATTTTTGCAGTATTAACATCGGTTAGGGGTTCAGGTTTCAGGCAATGCTGTTAAAAGGAAGTTAATCAGGTTAGACAGCAGGATTCCCCTGTAAATCGAAAACACAATTAAACGCTAAAACAATCCTTCAACAGAGAGGTACCTTTCACCGGTGTCATAATTAAAGGCAAGAATCCTTGCGCCATCCGGAATTTGAGGCAATTTTTTAGCCACGGCTGCAAGTGATGCTCCCGAAGAAATACCGGCAAATATTCCTTCCTCGCGGGCTAAACGCCTGGCAAACTCAAATGAATCTTCTTTAGATACGGTGACTACCTCATCAATCAGCTGACGATGCAGGTTTTTAGGAATAAAATTAGCGCCTATTCCCTGTATGGGATGGGGGCCTGCCTGTCCACCACTAATGATGGGTGATAATTCCGGTTCAAATGCAATTATTTTAAGGCCCGGAAATAGCGGTTTAAGCTCATGGGCAACGCCGGATATATGTCCACCCGTTCCTACGCCTCCAAAAATATAATCAAGGCCTTCGGGAAAGTCATTGCGTATTTCCTGTGCAGTAGTATTACGATGGGCTTCTATATTGGCTTCATTTTCAAATTGCATGGGCATCCATGCCATAGGGTCGGATGATAGAATTTCGGTAGCCTTGTCAATAGCTCCCTGCATGCCTTTTTCACGGGGAGTTAACAGGAGTTCTGCCCCGTATGATGCCATAATCTTTCTGCGTTCGAGTGAGAACGATTCAGGCATAACAAGTATCAGCCGGTATTCCTTAACTGCTGCCACCATGGCCAATCCAATGCCCGTATTTCCTGATGTGGGTTCAACGATAACCGAACCTTTTTTAAGCAATCCTTTTCTTTCAGCATCTTCGATCATGGATAGGGCGATCCTGTCCTTTATGCTTCCTCCGGGATTGTATCGTTCAAGCTTATACCATACTTCAACCCGCTCTCCGAAAATACGATTGAGTTTAACATGCGGAGTATTGCCGATCGTTTCAAGTATGTTATTTGCTTTCATGATGGTTGCAATTATGTGATTAAATGACAAAATTATCTGCAGCGCGGTTGCTTTTGCTGTCCCTGATGATCACCTGACTTTCGTGGTATACAATGGAGTAGGGGGGTACACTTTTGGTAAGCCAGACATTACCTCCAACAATGGTATCATGGCCGATTATGGTGTCACCGCCAAGAATTGTGCTTCCTGAATATACAATTACATTGTCTTCCAGGGTGGGGTGTCTTTTTTTCCCTTTCATGCTTTTTTCCACTGAGGCTGCTCCGAGGGTAACTCCCTGGTATATTTTCACATTGTTACCAATGATGGTTGTTTCACCAATGACAATTCCTGTTCCGTGATCAATAAAGAAGTGCTGACCGATTTGTGCGCCGGGGTGAATATCGATACCGGTTTTGCTGTGCGCATATTCTGAAATCATCCTTGGCAAATAAGGGATTTTAAGGTTGAATAGCTTATGTGAAAGCCGGTATACCGATATTGCATAAAAACCGGGATAATAAAGGATCACGCTTTCACGAGACCTGGCGGCAGGATCGAAATCTACAAACAGTTGTGCGTCCTTAACGAGACTTTCATAGATATCGGGCAATTCTTCAAAGAATGCATCACATAGCACATTGGAAGGCTTTTCGAGGATGGTTTCGAGAGGGGTGAGCAAATCCTTAAAGTCCAGTTGAAGTTGGGCAAGGTTAAGATCAATAAGCGGAAGGGTACATTTTTTATCGATTTTGAAGGGGAAGATAAAATAGATGAGGTTATCAATAAATTGGTGTGCCTTGGTCATTGATGGTACCTCTTTCTTAAAACTGTTGTATTGCTCAAAGAGGTATTTCGGAAAGTCTTTAATTGTGCTCATAATGACGAATATCTGTCAAAAGTATGCTAAAAACTGATGCGCTGCCTAATTATGCGCGATTTTGTGTGACCGCGTTTCCAGGTTAAGCAACTTGTTGTATGAGGTAATCAGGCCCCTGATAACAGCCGAGCTCAGGCCCTGATGCTCCATTTCATTCAGGCCGGAAATGGTGATTCCCTGGGGCGTAGTAACCTTGTCAATTTCCCTTTCAGGATGATTGCTCGTTTCAACAATTAACTGTGCAGCACCTTTAACCGTCTGGGCAGTTATCAGCTGCGACATTTCGGAGTTAAAACCGATTTCGATTCCCCCTTGTGACATAGCGCGCATAAAGCGGAGGGCAAAAGCAATTCCGCATGCACCCACCACTGTGGCAGCGTCCATCATATCTTCGGGAATTACCAGTGCTTTCCCCATTTTTTCAAACATTGACAACATCATTGATTCCTGGTTGGGTGTTGTATTGTTGAAGGCAATGCATGTCATCGATTCGCATATCTCAAGGGCTGTGTTGGGCATTATCCGAAGCATCGGTATTTTTCCTACGATATTTTCAATGTCCCTGAAAACAACACCGGTAACCGTGGATATGAGGATATGATCGCTGACAGCGTCTTTTATTTCCTCGGCAAGTGCTTTAAATTGCTGTGGCTTAACTGATATTACAACAGTACCGGAACGATGAACAGCGTCGCGGTTGTTTTCGCTTACCTGGAAACCCTGGGATTTGAGATAACTCAACCTCGAATCGCGTTTTTCTGTAATGATGATGTCTTTATCGGAATAGAGGCCGGAATTTATCAAGCCTTTAGCCAATGATGTTCCGAGATTTCCACCTCCAAGAATGCAAATTTTAAATTCTTTCATAGGAATTATTTTGGGGTAAAACACAGATGAACACTATAAAAATAACGATAATGCCCGTTTGACTTCGACGATCAAAACGGGCATTAACCGGAATAATCGAAGGCTGATTACTTACGAATGGCCTTGATGCCAGGTAATTCTTTACCTTCGATATATTCAAGCATAGCTCCACCGCCGGTGGAAACGTAACTCACCTTGTCAGCCAGCTTATTCTTGTTGATGGCTGCAACAGAGTCGCCCCCGCCTATAAGGCTGAATGCGCCTTTACCGGTTGCCTCAGCAATGGCTTTGGCAACGGCAGATGTTCCGTTGGCAAACTTTGGCATTTCAAACACACCCATTGGTCCGTTCCAAAGAATGGTTTGGGAGTTGCCTATAATTTCAGAAAAAGTTTTAACCGTTTCTTCTCCGATATCGAGACCCATCCATCCATCAGGGGTTTGATCAACCGCTGATTTGGATGTGGCAGCTTCTGCATCAAATTTATCGGCATTCACTGCATCAACAGGCAGGTATACCTTAACGTTGTTGCTTTTTGCTTTCTCCAGAATACTTAGAGCAAGGTCGAGTTTATCCGCTTCGCATAATGAATTACCAATTTTTCCTCCTTTTGCCTTAATGAAAGTATAGGTCATTCCGCCGCCAATAATCAGGTTATCGATCCGGGGCAGCAGATTTTCAATAACAAGAATTTTATCGGAAACTTTTGCGCCGCCCATGATGGCTGTGAAAGGCTTTTTGGCTGATTTCAACACCTTGTCCATAGCTTCGAGCTCGGCAACAATGAGGAAACCGAACATCTTATTTTCATCGGAGAACAGGTCGGCAATAAGCGCTGTGGATGCATGAGCCCTGTGGGCAGTGCCAAAAGCATCGTTAACATAGCAATCGGCAAAGGAGGCCAGCTTAGCCGTAAAGTCTTTCTGTTTCTTTTTAAGGGCATCCTTGGCAGCCTTTTTTTCTTCATCCGTAACATTTTCCGGTAATTTAGGCTTACCTTCTTCTTCAAGGTAAAACCGCAAGTTTTCGAGCAACAGAATTTCCCCTGATTTTAATTCTTTTGCCAATGATACAGCAGATTCACCAACACAATCATCAGCAAATTTTACTTTCTGACCAACAAGTTTCTCCAGTGCAGGAATCACATGTTTAAGGGAATATTTGTCTTGTGGTACACCATCCGGGCGGCCAAGATGCGACATAAGAATGGCACTGCCTCCGTCGCTAAGTATTTTCCTGATGGTGGGAAGAGCACCCCTGATACGGGTGTCATCCGTAACTTCAAAGGTTTTCTTGTCGAGCGGCACATTAAAATCTACCCTGACAATGGCTTTTTTCCCTTTAAAGCTGAATTTATCTATCGTTTGCATGTTGATTTGTGTTGAGTTAATAATTGAGCAAAGATAAAAAATATTTTTATTTACCTTTGGCAAAGGCTTATTTTTAAAAGCTTTACCACGATTTACGAATTATGCAATTCAAGGATATTATAGGTCAGGATTTACTTAAAAGCAGGTTGGTGAAAACCGTATATGAAGATCGTTTAAGTCATGCCTGGCTTTTTTTTGGTGAGGAAGGTACCGGTAGTTTGCCCGTTTCACTTGCCTTTGCTTCATTTATATTGTGTACAAACCGGTCTGCAGGGGATTCCTGTGGGATGTGTGCTGCGTGCAAAAAAACTTCGAAGTATATTCATCCTGACCTTCATTTTGTAATGCCTGTAAACAGAATAAAGGCGGCGGACAGGGACAACATTACCAGCGATGACCTGATTTCGTATTGGCGCGAGTTCCTGCAGCAGAATCCCTATGGCAGCCTGATACAATGGTACGATTTTATTGACCTTGATAATAAGCAGGGGAAGATAGACAAAGAAGAAAGCAAAAAAATTGCGGCGAAAATGTCGCTTAAATCATTCGAATCGGATTATAAAATATTGATTATATGGCATCCCGAAAAAATGAATGACGCTTCGGCAAATATGTTATTGAAACTGCTCGAGGAACCGCCGCCCATGACTGTATTTTTGCTCATTTGTGACAATCCTGACCAGCTTTTGGGAACCATTCGTTCACGGTGTATTCAGATTAAGGTTCCCAGGATAACGGACGCTGATCTTTTTGCGCATCTTTCCGAACATCATCAGATGGAGGTTGAGAATGCGAATGAGGTTACCAGGCTGGCTGAAGGCAATTACCTTAAAGCGCTTAACATTATTGAAGAAGAAGGTGATTCGGCGTTGTTTTTCGATAATTTCAGGGAACTGATGCGTAGTTGTTATAAACCAAGCATTCCGGAGATTATTAAGCATGCCGAGAACCTGTCGGCCCTTACCCGCGAGAAGCAGAAATCTTTTCTTGAATATGGTTTACGCACCATACGGGAGTGCATGGCCTTGCATTTTGAAGAAGGGGATATCCAGTTTTTTGCCCAAAAGGAATCAAAGTTTACGCGTGATTTTTCACCCTTTGTAAACGGAGCCAATGTAGTGGGGCTTACCAATGAACTTAATTATGCCATACGCGATATAGAGCGAAATGGCAACGGAAGGATTATTTTTCTTGATCTGGGGCTAAAACTTTCGGCGCTGATAAGGCAAACTAGAAATTAAATTTGTCTTTCAGATTCTTCAGGCCGCTTCTGCTGATTTTCAAAGCAGTTCCGTTTTTCAGTTTAATAACGTAATTATCCCTTGCATAAGGTTCAAGCTGAACCACCTGGTCCATTTTTACGATATATGACCGGTGGACCCTGATGAACCTGGTATTATCGAGATGATCTTCATAGTATTTCATTGTTCCCTGTTTCAGGTGTTTTCCCTCATCGGTATATATCATAATATAATCATCCTGGGCTTCGAGGTAGTTTATTTTATCCACGGGAATAACCTTTATTTTGGATCCTGTTTTCACTACAATTCTTTCGAGCTTTTCGGAAGGTGTTTGCTGGAGCAACTGGTTAATCCTGCTCTCCCTTGGTCCCGGAGCCTTGATTTTGTCGATGGCTTTTTTCACGGCAGCATGAAGGCGTTCACGCGAATAGGGCTTGAGCAGGTAATCAATTGCATTCATTTCAAAAGCCTTTATTGCATGCTCATTGTGCGCGGTGATAAAAATAATTTCAGGCGGATTTTCAATAATCTCGAGCATTTCGAATCCATTCAGCTTTGGCATTTGAATATCCAGAAATACCAAATCGGGTTTTAACTGGCCTATTTGAAGCACCCCGTCGAAGCCATTTTCGCATTCCCCTACAATATTAACCTGGGGAAAGTCTTTCAGGTAATTTTTAATCAGTTCTCTTGCCAGTTGTTCGTCGTCAATGATCAGGGCATTTACCGCATTCATATGCATAGATGTTTAAGACTGTGGAAAAACGATATTCACTTCAAAAAACTTCTGGTCCTTCCGGACAATAAACAGGTCATCCCTGTTATAGATGATCCTGAGCCGGCTGCGGATGTTTTTAAGGCCTATTCCCTCCCCCTTGTTGAGCTGAAAATCAGGATCCCATTGATTCCTTACTATAATGCTCAGGGCCGAGGAGTTGCAAGTGCAAATTACTTCGATGGTTGATTCCTCGGTACTTTCGTATACCCCGTATTTCACTGCATTTTCAAGCAAAGGTTGAAGAATGAGGCCGGGGAGTTTGAGCTGATGGCATGGTTCTGCCATTGTTTGTTTAACAAGCAGGCGTTTGCCAAACCTTATTTTTTCGATATCCAGGTACCGGTTGATATTATTTAGTTCTTCCTCAAGTGTAGTAAGTTTCTCCTCTTTTTGAGAGGTAGTGTACCTGAGGAATTCCGATAGTTTAATAATCATTTCCTGCGCCTTGCCGGGTTCAATCATGGTTAAGGAACTTATGGAATTAAGGCTGTTAAACAAAAAATGCGGATTTATTTGTGATTTAAGGGAATTGAGCTGAGACTCCTTGACCAGGGCTTTTAATTCTGCCTCTTTAAGCTTGTTTTCCTCAAGGTTTCGGTAATAAATGATCAGATAATAAACCAAAATAAGAACCTCATAATAGAGAAAGCCAATTCCGGAGCGCCATGGAACGGATGCCTGCAAAAATTGCAGGTAGGAAGGTTCATTGTGGAGCAGGGAGGTAAGCAAAAAATAGGATATGCCCAACCAGAAACTAACCGCTATGATCCCACCTACCACATTGTTAATGATAACACTGATAAGGCTTTCACCCTCTGACCTGCTGAAGAATATGGGAAACCAAAGTCCCACCCCAATGGCAGAAAAAAGCAGGTTAAAAATCAGCGAATCCACAACCGCAGCGCCCAATGTTATTGATGCAGAAATCCTGAGCAGGACAATATGGACAATTATAACAATGGTCCATAATGTCAGGTAATAGGTGAGGCTTTTTCTGTTGTTGAGGATAGGGTTTTGCATAGGGTGTCAGATAAGCAACAGCATTAGTCGAAATAGCTTTTTATTTCACCTCCGCCAAAAAACACGGTTCCTTTAATGATCAATTGGGATCCCTGATCGGGTGTATTGTTGGATAGCCGGAACCGGTGCTTGTCGCTAAATCCGCCAAAAAGTGAGAATACCTGTATTTTAACATTCCATCCTTCGGGAACAATTAGTTTCATTCCGCCGAACAAACAAAACACATCCAAAACATTATCACCCGGGGCCATTTTAGCCTGTAACATATTAAAATTAAGGCCGCCAAAAACTGTTGTTACCTTGCCACCCTGAAAATTTTGTGATGCAACCAGGCGATCGCCGCCCCCAAATACCGCTATTTCGTCGATAATGTCTTCGTTACCTGCTGTACTTTTTTTTTCCGTACTGCCATCGAGCTGATGCCTGAAAATCATGAGTATGCCCATCAGAATCAATAAGCCGGGCCAGAACAATGACCAGAAATTGAAGTCGATGAGGTTCAGAACGTTTTTCATATAAAATATGGCACCGATTACGAACAATAAGATCCCGGTTGTCCTGTTTCCTTTTCCAAAAAAGAAAACAAGGCCCAGCAGAATCAGTATGTTTTCCCAGGTTAACAGGTACCTTCGCATATCATAGGAAAGGAAATTAAGGTTATTACCCAGGAGCACCACTCCCAGCAAAATGATGGCAATACCCATCCACAGTCTTTTATCAGAATGCCTGTCGGATGAGCAGCAACCGCCTACCCTGTGGTGTTGAAACCGTCTTTTGCTCTCGCGATCTCTCATATCATTTACTTCCATAAGAATTCGTTTTTAATTAACAGATCAAATGTAAGAAGATTTGATAACCTGCAGGCAGAGAAATCGGTAAACGTCATTTAACGGTCGGTAAACGGGGAATAAAAAAAGGGTGTGATTGCTCTACACCCTTAATGAATCAGTGAATGATATATTTACTTTGCCTTTCCCTGGTTTGCAACCGAATCCATAGCCTTCCTGATAGCTTCCTGATCGCCAAGGTAATAATGCTTCAATGGCTTCAGTTCATTGTTAAGCTCATACACCAATGGTGTTCCGGTAGGGATATTGAGTTCGATAACTTCTTCCTCGGTCATATTGTCGAGATACTTTACCAGTGCGCGCAGGCTATTCCCGTGGGCAGCAATAATAATCCTTTTGCCTGCTTTAATGGCCGGTACAATGGTTTCATGCCAATAAGGCAGAAAACGGTCAACCGTATCCTTGAGACATTCAGTAGTGGGAATGTCTTTTGCAGGAAGGCTGCGATATGCGGGATGATTACCCGGATAGCGGGGATCCGATCTTTCAAGTGGGGGAGGCGGTACATCGTAACTGCGTCTCCAGATCTTAACCTTTTCATCACCATGCAGTGCAGCAGTTTCAGCCTTATTCAGCCCTTGCAAAGCTCCGTAATGGCGTTCATTTAAGCGCCATGTTTTGATCCAAGGGATCCAGAGTTGATCCATTTCCTCCAGTGCAAGCCAAAGGGTTCTCATCGCACGTTTGAGTACAGATACATAAGCAACATCAAATTCATAACCGGCTTCTTTCATAATTTTACCGGCATTCCGGGCCTCTTCCATTCCCTTTTCACTCAAATCAACATCCGTCCATCCGGTAAAGCGGTTTTCTTTATTCCAGGTGCTTTCACCATGACGCAGCAAAACGATTTTATACATAAAATATAAATTAGGATAAATATGATATTATATGAGCCTGCAAATATACAAAACCCGTTAATAAACCCTATCAGATAATCGGATTTTATAAAAGAATATCACCTGAGTTATGGTTACAATTCACCGCTGTAAGTATACCCGAGATCCTCGATGGTATCCTTCACCTCCTCCAGGTTGATCTCTTTACCTTTAATTGTTACTTCACCATTAACAATGTCGGCTGTGGCTAACTCAATTCCATGAATTTTTGAAATTCCGTTTTCGATGATGATTTTGCAATGGTTGCAATTCATTCCGCTTACTTTGATTTTAGCCTCGTTCATAACAGGTCAATTAAATATTCAACCGGGGTGAATAATGTTTTTATCACTGCAGCAGTTGTATTCATACTGAATTGTAACGTGATTTACATTGTATTTGTTCAGCAGTGTTTTCTGCACCAGGTTCTTGATGGTTTCGGTTTCACTGATGCGGATGTCATTTGAAAGATCGACATGACATTCAAAATGGATTTCCTTGTCATTCAGGTTCCAGGCATGCACGTGGTGTATGTTTTCTATTCCGGGAATGGCCTCCAGTGAAAGCTTTACATCGTTCAGGTCAAGACCTGAAGGAGTAAACTGCATCAGGATATCAAGGGCTTCTTTCAGGATAAGGAAAGTCTCCCTCAATAAGTATATACCAAGAAGGAAAGTAACCAGCGGATCTATCCAGTATATGTTGTAAAAATAGATAAGCGCAGCCGTGATGATTACGATCACTGACGATATTGTATCGCCCAGTAAATGCAAATATGCAGCCCTTATGTTGATGTTATCGCGCTTGAATTTTCTCAACAGAATAACTGATGTCAGATTGGCAATCAGGCCAATGACTGCCACAATAAACATGACCAGTCCCTTTATTGGTTCCGGGCTTGAAAGTCGCTGAAATGCTTCAATAAAAAGGTAAACAATAATAACAACCAGTACAATGGCATTAAACAGCGCTGCAAGAATCTCAATTCTTTTATAACCGAAGGTTTTTCTTGTGTTTTGCTTTCTTCGGCTTACCCTGTTGGCAAGCCAGGCAATAAATAATGCCGAGGTATCGCCCAAATTATGGAGTGCATCGGAGATGAGGGCGAGACTGTTTGAAACAAGTCCTCCAATTACTTCTGCAATGGAAACTACAAGATTAAGGAGGGTTGAAAACAACAGGCTCTTTTCAGGACGGCTGGCTTCGTGATGATGGTGATGGTTATGGTGATGCGAATGACTCATGATGATACCGGTTTAACCGGCCATTTAAGGACAATTAATGCTATACCGGCAATAACAAACGGGATGCTGAGAAGTTGGCCCATATTAAGTGCCATGGCTTCCTCGAAACTTTCCTGGTTTTCTTTGATAAACTCAATAAAAAACCTTGCCGTAAAAAGCAATATCAGGAAAACACCAAAGATAAAACCATTCCTGCGCCTGTCTCCTAGCAAATAAAACAAAGCCAGCAGCACAACAAAAATCAGCAGGTAACATGCAGCTTCATAAATCTGGGTAGGATACCTCGGTAATCCGCCAATGCCAGCCGTAAGGACATAATTCCTGTTATTAAGGCGTTCAATTTCATAGGTAACGGCATTTCCCGGGGGCAGGAATACATTGTTATCGAAATTATAGCGTTGGAATGTTTCAGCCAGCAGGTGGTCACCAAACTGCTGAACTTTTTGCTGTTCCTTAACTTTCCTTGAAAATACTATTTCCATGGTAAGCGGCACTCCCTTTTCAACCTTAACTGAATCCGACTTTTTATAGCTGATTTTCTCAATCAGGCCGGTGTAATTATGCTTTAATGCAGTGGTAAGATCGTTGGTAAAAACATATCCTTTATCAGTGCCGGTAGGTTTCCCATATATTTCGGAATTCATCAGGTTGCCCATGCGGATGCATGCTCCTGCGAGTGCAGTAACAATAACAATCATGTCCATGGTCCAGAAAAAAGCCGTTTTGGTTTTTCTGGCAAAAAGAATAATTCCAATGATTATGCCAATGGCCGCGCCATGACTTGCCAGTCCCTGAAAGCCGGTAAACACAAAATCCTCTCCCGGCTGGCCTCGCCAGGGTAGAATTATTTCAAGCGGATGTTTTATATAGTAGTCAAACTCATAAAAGAGGCAATGGCCAACACGGGCCCCGATAATGGTGCTGATTACCATATAAATGGTTAGCCGGTCAAGCAATTCAATGGTTAAGCCTTGTTTTTTAAATACCTTCAGCAGTATAAAATAGCCGAGCACAAACCCAAGGGCAAACAAAAAGCTGTAATAGCGAATTTCAAACTTACCAAAATCAACAATTTGAGGGGTAACGTTCCAGATCACATAATTCAGTGTCATTGTTATATAGGGTATTATTTTATGCAAATCTAAGAAAACTACCTATAAGGCAACCCATTTGTTGCTTATATTTGCAATTGAACCAGTACCATGAAGCTATCACTATATTTCACATTTCTTATCCTGATTCTTATACAGGGTTGTGCAAAAATGGGCAGTCCGACAGGCGGCCCTAAGGATGTTAATCCGCCATTGTATTTATCATCTTTTCCTGAGAACAGGTCGGTTCGGTTTAATGGCGACCGTGTGGACATTTATTTTGATGAGTACCTGCAATTAAAAGACCAGAACAAGGAGATTATCATTTCTCCTCCAATGAAAAAAAAGCCTTTGGTGCGGGTAAGGGAAAAGTCAATCAGGGTAACGTTTGGTGAAGATCTACTGCCCAATACTACCTATACCATAAATTTCGGGAAGGCCATTGCCGATTTGAATGAAGGAAATCCTTTACCCGACTTTGAGTTTGTGTTTTCCACAGGGGATGTGATTGATTCATTATCGGTTACAGGCAGTGTTAAAGATGCATTCACCCTGAAACCTGAAGAAAAAAAGGATGTTTTCATTCTCCTTTACGAAAACCTGAATGACTCAGCACCGTTTCTGGAAATCCCGCGATATTACGGAAAAGCCAATAGTTATGGACTTTTTGCCGTAAACAATATACATCCGGATACATTCAGGCTCATAGCCCTGGAAGATGCCAACAATGACTTAAAATACAATCCGGGAATTGAAGACATTGCTTTTATGGATTCGCTCCTGGTAATAAGCAGTGAAAATGTAAAAGTTCAAACGTTCATTAAGGATACCGTCAAAATTATAACCCCTGAGAGGATTGTTCAGCGGGGAAGCCGGCGCGATACGGCCAATTTAGCGGATACCATCATTGCCCCTGGTAAAGTGCTGAATGCTGTGAATGTTTCACTTTTCTCTTTTTCTGAAGAAAACAAGAATGTATTCATCACCTCAAGGACCCGGGAATCAGCGGAAAAATTTACTTTTACCTTTAACAGATCGCTTTTTGATTCCCTTCATATTGTACCGCTGAACTTTGAAGCACATGAGGGTTGGTTGCTGCAGGAACCTTCGGTAAACGGCGATACTTTGGGTTACTGGATAACAGATACACTGAAATCCAAACTGGATACCCTGCATCTGAAGTTGCAATACAAAACTACCGATTCAACCGGTAACCTGGCTGCTGTAACCGATACTGTAAAGTTAAGGATTGCCTCAGCCTCAGCCAGGGACGAAAAGGGAAGCGGAGGGGGAAGGCGCGGTCAACCCGAACTAAAAAAAGTTGAAAAAAAGGGTTTGCAGTTAACGCCCGGTGCAAGAAGCGGAAGCGTTTTGCAGTTAAACGCAATGCTGGTTGTTGCAACAGGAAAACCCATCCGGTTACTAAACAAGGATTCCATCATTGTTAAAAAACTTTCTGACACGCTTTATGTGCCGGAAAGGTTTGATTTGGTTAAGGATTCCATGCAGCATCGAAGGTTTAATATAAAGGCTGACTGGGAAGAATCAACGGATTACAGCGTATTATTCAAGCCCGGGGCTGCAATTGACATCTATGGGAACAGCAATGATACCATCGAGGTAAAGTTTGTTACCCAGCAGGCCGACTTCTACGGCAGAATCCTGCTCAATTTCAGCGCTTATGCATACCCTATGATTGTACAAATCATTGACCAAAAGGGATTGGTGGTAAAGTCGACCATTGCCCGGGGTGATGGTATTTTGACCTTCGACTATATGTTGCCGGGTAAATATATGTTCAAAGCCATTTACGATGCCAATGACAATGGGAAATGGGATACAGGCAACTACCTGAAAAAAATACAACCTGAAAAAGTATTTGTCTCCGATAAAGCTGAACAACTTCGGTCGAATTGGGATTGGGAGCCTGCGTGGACAATTCAGGAGAACTGACAATCCTGTATTTAGACTTAATTTAATGCCGGTCTTACGATTTATTTTTTACTTTTGCCTGTTCACATGTTATTAAATACAGCAAATAATGACCAACGGTTGTAATGGCCGTGGATGCCATAAGTTTATTAAAGACGCCACTGAATCTGTTACCTGTGTAGATCTTGGGGGTAACAAACTCAATACATACGACTACCTTTCAGATATTCCTGAAATGTACCAGGAGTGTGACATTGTAGAGGTAAGGTTCAAAAATACCAGGAAAGGTTATTACAGGAATGTAAACGATATCAAGTTAAAAAAAGGGGATGTTATCGCGGTTGAGGCATCTCCCGGCCATGATATCGGCATCGTTTCACTTGTCGGATCACTGGTCCGGTTACAGCTGATGCGCAATAATATTCCTTTGGAAGGGACAGAGTTCAGGAAAATATACCGGAAAGCCAAGCCTGCCGATATTGACAAATGGAATGAATCCATTGCCCTGGAATTCACAACCATGATTAAATCGAGGAAAATTGCCCTGGACCTCAAGCTTGAAATGAAGATAGGTGATGTGGAATATCAGGGAGACGGCACCAAGGCAATCTTTTACTATATCGCGGATGACCGGGTTGATTTCAGGGAACTGATCAAGGTTTTAGCCGATCAGCTAAAGGTACGCATTGAGATGAAGCAGATTGGCGCAAGGCAGGAAGCCGGCAGAATTGGCGGGATAGGTTCATGCGGTCGCGAATTGTGTTGTTCAACATGGATTACAAGCTTTATCTCAGTTACTACCAATGCAGCCCGTTATCAGGAGGTTTCACTGAATCCGCAGAAACTGGCCGGACAATGCGGTAAGCTCAAGTGCTGCCTCAATTATGAGTTAGCATCGTATCTTGATGCACAGAAGAATTTCCCGGATACCTCCATTCCGTTGGAAACGGAACAGGGGATGGTATATCATCAAAAAACCGATGTTTTTAAAGGATTGATGTGGTATTCATCAAGAAAAGACCTGCCCGCTGAAATTGTTTGTTTGTCGGTTGATCAGGTTAAAGATATTATTGCAAAGAACAGGAAAGGCGAGAAAGTAAAGAAGCTCGAAAGCATACAGGATATAAATATTGCACCCATTATTGACTATCAGTATAAGAATGCAGTAGATGAAAAAATTCTTACCCGGTTCGAAGACAAGCCATCGAACAAGCCCCGCAAAAAGCCCCATAACAAACACCGCCGTTAAAATGAAGAAATTCCTTATAGGGATATGTTCTTGCCTGGTGGTTATTGCATGTGACCGTCAGATGGTATTCGAACAATTTGAGACAATTAAAAACCAGACATGGAATAGCAATGACATTCTGCATTTCAATGTAAATATAACCGATACGGCCTCTGCACACAATGTATATATATCTGTAAGAAACACGGGGCAATATGAATTCAGCAACCTTTATATGTTTGTAACTGCAAAGGCCCCAAGCGGATCACTTTCCAGGGACACTATTGAAGCTGTCCTGGCCAATGATCATGGAAAATGGCTTGGCAAGGGATCTGCAGCAGTGTATACACTTTATCAGCCTTACCGTACAAATATCCGGTTTCCGGTAAAGGGAATTTACCGGTTTGATATTGAACAGGCCATGTGGATTAATGATCTGAAACATATAAGTCATATCGGCCTTCGGATTGAAAAGGCTAAACAAAAACGGTAATAACGCTTCTGAGTATTTATGGGCAAGAAAAAACTTCAGCGATTTGCTGAAATGGAAACCTTTTCCAATGTTATTCAACCTTCATTTCAGGAAGTATTCAATAAGAACTATCATACAAAGGGAAACTGGAAAAAGGATCAGTTTGGGAATTCGAATCCTCTGGTTCTGGAGCTGGGCTGTGGCAAAGGGGAATATACCACCGGCCTTGCAAAGCGGTTTCCGGATAAAAATTTTATCGGGGTGGATATTAAAGGTTCACGCATTTGGAAAGGTGCAAGCACTGCGCTGCGTGAGAATCTTGGTAATGTTCGTTTCCTGCGAACCCACATTGAATTGATCAGTTCCTTTTTCGATCATCATGAAGTGGACGAAATATGGATAACCTTTCCTGACCCTCAACTAAAAAAGAAAAGAAAAAGACTTACCAGCCCCAGGTTCCTGTCCAGTTATGCGCAGTTTTTAAAGAACAACGGATTGATACACCTAAAGACGGATAACGATATATTGTACAATTATACCCGGGAACTTGCTATTACCAATGGTTTTAACATAAGGATAAGTACCGGTGATTTATACCGCTCCGGCATCAATGACGATATCCTGGATATTAAAACCTTTTATGAACAGCAGTTCCTGGCTATGGGAATGCGGATTAATTACCTTTGTTTTGAGCTGCCTCATGAAAAAAAAATTGCCGAACCTCCCGAAAGCGAAGAATGACGGTTTCTTTAACCGGGTTTATGAAGTAGTGCGATTAATTCCACCCGGCAGGGTAACCACGTACGGGGCAATTGCCCGGTATACCGGATCACCACAATCATCGCGCATGGTAGGTTGGGCCATGAATGCCTCCCATTATGAATTAACATCAATTCCGGCTCACCGGGTGGTAAACCGAAACGGAATGCTCACCGGAAAGCACCATTTCAGGCATCCCGATTTGATGCAGGAGTTATTGGAAAGTGAAGGAATAGTCATAGAGAAAGATCAAATCAAAAACTTCAAACAGTGTTTTTGGGATCCTTATCTTGAATTAGTCTAAATAATTGTATTTATCCCTGAAAAGAATTGTAAATTTGCCTTGTAAAACATAAGGCTTACAATGAATATTTCAGAAAGTCGTGTACTTGAAGTGCTGCGCAAAGTTGTTCATCCTGCCACAGGAAAGGATATCATATCGATGCATTTGATCAATGGCCTGTCAATCAATGAACAGGGCATACATTTTTCAATGGAGTTTGCCGCCAATGATCCGCTGAAATCTTCCATACGAAAAGCATGTATAAAAGTGCTGCAGGATGAATTTGGCCAGGACCTTAATGTGGATATTGAGATCATAGCTCCGGTAAAGAAAGCTGAAACCGGTGCAGCCAGGTACCTTAAGGAGACAAGAAATATTATCGCGATAGCATCGGGAAAGGGAGGCGTTGGGAAATCCACCGTAGCTGTTAACCTGGCTGTGGCTTTTGCCAAAACCGGTGCAAAGGTTGGCCTTATCGATGCCGATATTTTTGGCCCCTCAATTCCTAAGATGCTTAATGCTGAATATGAAAATCCTTACGTAAATAAGGTCAATGGCAAGGATCTTATTATTCCAATTGAGCGATACGGAATAAAAACATTGTCAATGGGTTTTTTCGTGAATCCCGATGAAGCAACGATATGGCGGGGGCCAATGGCATCAGGAGCCTTTCAGCAGTTACTCGGTGATGCCGAGTGGGGTGAACTTGATTACATGTTTATTGATTTGCCCCCGGGCACAAGCGATATTCACCTTACCCTTGTTCAGAGTGTTCCTGTTACGGGAGCTGTTATTGTCAGCACTCCGCAGGATGTTGCGCTGGCCGATGTTGTTAAAGGCATCAATATGTTTCGCAATCCTTCGGTAAATGTTCCTGTACTCGGACTCATTGAGAACATGGCGTGGTTTACGCCCGAAGAATTACCCGACAATAAATACTATATTTTTGGCAAGGACGGCTGTTCTAAGCTGGCAACCCAGTTCGACATTGCATTGCTTGGGCAGATACCCCTTGTGCAAAGTATCCGTGAAAGCGGCGATCAGGGTGAGCCAATAGTAGTGAAAAAGGGTCCGGCCGGTGAAGCTTTCAAGACGGTGGCCGATAACCTCATTATACAGCTGATCAAACGAAATACCAATTTGGCACCTACCCGTGTGGTTGAAATTTCAAAAACACGCTCCCATAATACCCATTAAATTGTTGAACATGAATACATCCAGGGAAATTATACTGAATAATATCAATACCGCCATTAATGAGGTTCGGCCATATCTTAGGGCCGATGGCGGAGATGTGGAGCTTATTGACCTTACACCCGACAATACGGTAAAAGTAAGGCTCATGGGAGCCTGTGACGGATGTCCGTTTAGTGTAATGACGTTAAAGGCAGGGATAGAACAGGCTATCCGTAAAAAGTTTCCTGAAATGAAGGCGCTCGAAGCTGTGGAATAACCTTTAGCTATTTACTTTATTTCAACTTCAGAAATCTTATGGATGTCGCGGGACGATTTACCTGCTGCGATTAAATACTTACCCGGCGATACAGTCCATGACATGATTTTTTCATCAAACCAGGCCAAATCAGCAACTGCCAGGGGAATGGTTATGGTGGATTCTGTACCTGCGGCAAGGTGAATCTTTTTAAAGGCTTTCAATTCCCTTACCGGTTTGATGACTTTTGTTCCGGGCTGACTTACGTATATCTGCACCGTTTCCAGTCCATCCATTCCCCCACTGTTCCTTATGCGCAGGGTAATCTTAATGGAATCGTTCAAACGGTATTTTTCTTTATCCGGTGACATGTCACCATATTCAAAAGTGGTATAGGAAAGTCCGTAACCAAAAGGAAATTTGGGTGTTATCTCTTTGTTATCAAACCAACGGTAGCCAACAAAAAGTCCTTCTTCATAAGTGGTTACTGAATCACCCGGGAATATGCCCAGCGCATGGGCCGGGGAATCATTGATTTTTGCAGGTATGGTAAAGGGCAGGCGTCCTGAAGGATTGACTTTACCTGTAAGTACATCAGCCAGTGCTGTTCCTGCCTGGGAACCATTAAACCAGGACCAGACAATAGTTTTTGAGGAGGAATCGGCTACCGAGAGGTCCGAAGGGGCTCCTGCAACTACCACGACGATGGTTTTCGGGTTTACAGCACATACGGCTTTAATGAGTTTGTCCTGGCCAAAGGGCAATTGAAATTGCTGCCGGTCAAAACTTTCAGTTTCCACTTCCCTGTTGTTGCCGACAAAAAGCAATACGGCATCCGCATTGGCGGCTTTTTTCACGGCTTCATCTATTAATGCCTGATTGGGGGTGTTGTCCGGCACGAAGCGTTTTAAAAATGCAGAACGGTAACCCTGTACAAACTCAATGTTTACAGAACTTCCCAATTGCTGCTGTAATCCTTTCAACGGTGTGATTTCGTACCTGGCTTTAACTCCGGCGCCAAATCCGCCCTGTGCATGCGTTTTAACTGCATTTTCACCGATAACCACAATATTCTTAAGGCGATCCGTTTTTAGTGGCAGTACTTTGGCTTCATTCTTAAGCAGGACAATGCTCTGTGAAGCCACATCATAAGCAATTTTATTATGTCCGGGTGTTGATATCACCGGATTGCCCTCAGGTGCCGGGGTTCTCTTACTGAAATAATATACCCGCAGAATTCTTTTAACCTTCTCATTGATTACCGCTTCAGGAACCAGACCAGCCTTAACAGAATCGACAAGGCCGGCATTAAAATACATGGCAGTACCCATTTCAACATCAAGTCCATTGAGTGCTGAGTTTACCGTGCTGTGCGTTCCGCCCCAGTCCGACATTACCATGCCTTTGAAATTCCATTCATCCCTGAGAACTTTGTTGAGCAGGTAATCATTTTCGCCACAATAATATCCCCGGAATTTGTTGTAGGCTGACATGACGGCATAAGCTCCGCCTTCCGTGACAGCTGCCTTAAAAGCGGGCAAATAAATTTCCCGCAGGGTGCGTTCATCCATTTGAACATCAACCGTACCCCGCAGTGTTTCCTGGTTGTTGACGGCATAATGTTTTACGCATGAAGCGACGCCTGCAGACTGGACACCCTTTACATAAGAAACAGCCAGACGTGCATTCAACAGCGGATCCTCGCTCATGTATTCATATGTTCTTCCATTAAGGGGTGACCGGGTTATATTAACAGCGGGCCCTAACAGAATGTCCTTTTTACGCGCTTTTGCTTCTTCGCCCATGCCAACGCCATACTGGTATGAAAGGTCCGGATTCCAGGTTGCCGCAAGTGCAGATCCTGTTGGAAAAAAAGTTGCTGAATCGGTTGTCAGGTTTAAGGGAGCCCATGTTTTTCCATCCAATTCCTCACGTATTCCAAAAGGACCATCGGTATAATTCAGCTCACCTACACCAAGCCTTTCAACTCCGGGCGAAGTAAACAAGGTTTTACCACAAAGCATGGCCACTTTTTCTTCCAACGACATCATGTTTACCAAACTGTCTATTTTTTTCTCATCAGCCGGAGACGTAATGTCAGTATATTGGATCGCGGATTTCTGCCTGCAGCTTGAAATCAATGGAATTATCAACACCAGAACCGAAATTATCAGACCCCTAAGTGCAACTGTTCCTTTCCCTTTTGTTCTCATGGTTGAAATCATTAGTTATATTAGATCAAATAGTGCGGCAATATTAGGAATAATATGCCATTAACCCATTTTTTGCAATTCGCAACAATCTAATTTAAAATCATTCCAAATAAACAGAAACTCATTTAAAGCACTAACCCTTAGGATGCCATACTACGTATACCCAAAAAACGATTAAACAAAATTATGAGAAAAACTACCGTTATCTTGTGTTTTTTGGCAATTTCTTTTGCCGGTTTCGCCCAGGGCGGCGATCTTAAGAAGCAAACCTACCTGCGCATCGGGTATTCAATTCCAAGCTGGAAATATATAGGATTTGAGGATAAAAACGATTGGCCTGATACCAGAAGGGTAGGAGGAATTATCGAAGCCGGAAATATTTTTATGCTCAACAGCATAAAATTGTCGCCCGGAATGCGACTTGGGATAAACATTGATTACCTTTCTGTATCGTACAACCGTTTTGGTGATACTGAAACCAGCGGTAACAGTTTGAATTTTCTGTTCGTTGGTTCAAAGGTAGGTCCGTCATTTTCTTATTGCCCTGTGCAACGGCTCACATTTGATGCCTATTTCAAATTTAATCCGGTATGGGTTGCCGGTAATTTTTCAAATTCCTCGAACGAGTTTACAGACGATCAGGCCTGGTTAGGTTTTATGGGCATGAAATATTCTGCCGGAATAAATGTGCGATATTCCCTGCTCATGCTTGGATTTGAGATTAACCCGGGATTTGCCAAATTAAGACGCTATAATGAAGAGGATAAGAAACTCGAAAAGGATGATTATTACGGCAATATGGAAGACAATTCCAAGAAAACCCCGGTACCTTCATTTAATTTCACGGTAGGGCTAAGTTTCTGAAAGGGTTGATTGAACGAATAAAAATTCTTTATCTTTAACCTCTCGTTCAATCATCAAATGCCTTTCCATGGTGCGTGACCTTTTCCTTTATAATACACTGTCCAGAACAAAAGAAAAGTTTGAGCCGTTAAACCCTCCTCATGTGGGATTGTATGTATGCGGCCCTACAGTTTATAGTGATCCGCACCTGGGCCATGCCCGTCCTGCTGTTACCTTCGATATTCTGTACCGCTACCTCGTACATCTGGGGTATAAAGTCAGGTATGTAAGGAATGTAACCGATGTCGGACACCTTGAGGACGAAATTGCGGGGGAAGGAGAAGACCGGATACAAAAGAAGGCAAGGCTTGAGCAGGTAGAACCTATGGAGGTGGTACAGCGGTATACCAACAGCTATCACAGGTTTATGGAAAAACTCGGAATGCTGAATCCGGGCATTGAACCGCGTGCATCAGGTCATATCATTGAACAGCAGCAGCTCATTAAAGCCATAATAGACAAAGGATTTGCCTATGAAGTGAATGGTTCGGTATATTTTAACCTTAGAAAGTACAACGAGCAGTTTGGCTATGGAAAACTTTCGGGGAGAAACCTGGATGATATGCTGAGCAATACCCGTGAACTCGAAGGGCAGGATGAAAAACAATTTCCCCTTGATTTTGCCTTGTGGAAGAGAGCAGAACCTTCACACCTGATGCATTGGCCGTCGGAATGGAGCGAAGGTTTTCCCGGATGGCACCTGGAATGTTCTGCCATGGGCATGAAATACCTGGGAGAACAGTTTGACATTCATGGAGGAGGCATGGACCTGGTTTTTCCGCATCATGAGTGTGAAATTGCACAATCAACCGTAGTTACCGGTAAGAATCATGCCAAATACTGGGTGCACAACAACATGATTACGATAAATGGCCAGAAAATGGCCCGGTCGAAGAACAATTTCATAACCCTGGAGGAGATGTTTACAGGAAGTCATGCGTTGCTGGCAAAGGCATACTCACCCATGACCATTCGCTTTTATGTGTTGCAGGCACATTACTCAAGCCAGGTAGATTTCTCGAATGATTCGCTGAAAGCTGCCGAGCAAGGGCTGGCCAGGTTGCTAAAAGGAATTGACTTACTCGGGAAACTAAAACCATCATCCACATCATCTGTTGAAATCAATGCTTTGATCGAAAAAGCTTATGAGGCAATGAGTGATGACCTGAATACCCCCATTGTACTAAGTCACTTATTTGAGGTTGTTCGTATTATAAACTCGGCATATGATGGCAAGGCAACGCTCAGTGAACACGATTTGAAGGCGCTGAAACCCTTTATGCATACCTTTGTTTTTGAACTGCTCGGACTTTATCCTGAAAATTCAGCAGACTCCGCGGATAAAGAATTGCTCGATGCGGTAATTCAGATTTTGCTCGAACAACGTCAGGAAGCCAAAGCGCGTAAGGACTACGCCGCATCGGATAACATCAGAAATAAACTGACAGCATTAGGTATTGTTGTAAAAGACACTAAAGACGGATCTACCTGGGAAAAGGAGGTTCAATGAAAAGGGTCCTTCCTTACCTGGTTATTATCGTGGTTAGCGTAATTGCCTTTTACCAGGTTGCATTTCTTGGACAAACACTTAAATACGACATTCTCGATGGCTACTTGCATGGACACTACTTTTTGAGTGAGTGTTTGCGCAATAATATATTCCCTCTCTGGGACCCTTATCAGCAATTGGGATTTCCCCTGTATGCCGATATGCTGAATACCAATTATATTGTGGATATGGCCCTCGGGAGGCTCTTCCCCTATACCAATGTAACATTCCACATATTGTTCGTTTTTTACGTTATCATTGCCGGATTCGGCGCCTTTAAGCTATCCCGCCACTATAACATTGATTCAGGTTTAGGTATTTGCATAGCGGTTGCATATGCACTTTCGGGTTTTACAACCGGGAATGCGCAACATATTCAGTTCATCATCGGTGCTGCATGGTTTCCCTTTGCATTGCTTTATTTTCTGAAGTTGTCCGGTGAGATAAAGGTATCTAATGCCCTGGGCTTTATCATTTTCACCCACCTGCTTTCAACCGGCGGGTATCCTTCGTTTGTAATCATGCTTGGATATATTTTGCTGGTTGTTTTTTTGTTCATGATTGTAAAACGCGCACGCCAGCTTGAATACCGGTTTATATGGTCGTATGTGTTGCATTGTACTTTTGCCTTTACTGTATTGCTTGCCCTGAGTTCAGGAGTTATCATCAGTCTTCTGCAATCCACCCCCTATGTCGACAGGTATGAAGGGCTTTCATATGAATTTGCCGTTTCCAATCAATTTCCGCCTTCAGCGCTTATTTCCCTTATAGCCCCCCTGGTTACTGCTGCTCATAAGGAGGTTTTTCCTACGGATTTCTCCATGAGCAATCATTATTTCGGAGCCATTTTCCTGGTTTTATTATTTTATGCAATCACCCGTAAAAAAAGCAAAGCCAGCTTGCTTTTCCTAATTGGCGGAGTGTTTTTATTGTTGTTTTCATTTGGCGAACACTTTTTCCTTCACCGGATTTTTTACGAATACGTGCCTTTCTTTAATAAATTCAGACATCCCAGCTCTTTCCGTTTTATTACCATACTCTTTCTTCTGGTATTTACAGGAATTCAGGTTAGCAGAAACAATCCTTCCACGGATGAAAACCGTAACCGCTTTAAACATGTTTTCATTGGCTTTACCGGAGTTATACTGGCCGTGTCGCTTGCATCCGCAATATTTATTGCCTGTAAAGCGATTGGCCCGGTGGATTTCAACGCCGGATGGGAAAGCCTGGTGAAGGACTACGGGATTTTCGGACCCTTGTTTATTCAGGCATTCATCATTTTCCTTCTGTGTGGAGTTTTTATTCTTGTTTATTTTGTCAGGCACAAAAGTAACCTGTTATATCCGCTGCTTACCGGTATACTGATTATCGAAGGAATTGCCTTTACACAAATGAATATTCCTTATACTGTCACCTCTCCTTATGATCCCCTGGAAATTCGTGCTTTTATCCTCAACAGCCCGTCTGGTTTTCCATTACCCGATAACCGGCCTTTATCAGAAAATACGGAGGAAAGTGTATCGTTTATCCCCGTGATTAACAATACCAACACGTATGCTAAAACAGTATCTCCATGGTACATGTATCCGTTTTGTCCGGATGGTTTTCGTGCGCTTGAAAAAGATCCGGTATTGTTCAATCATGTTATTGGCAATCCTCTGCTCTATCGTGCCGACAGCTTGTTGCCGGCAGCAAAAACCGATTCTCTTAAGATTTTGCTGGGTAAAGGAGCAGACCAACGGAATTTTGCCTTTATGGAAGACTCCGTTTATTTCAATCATTTTTCTCAATACACCAGCCGGTATTGCACGTACGATACCATTCAATGCACATTCTTTTCACCGGAGCGCATTAGTTACAGGGTTGGGTGTAATCATGAGCAATTTCTTGTGCTTTTGCAAAATAATTTTCCCGGATGGAAAGTCAGTTTGAATGGCCAACCCATCCGGCATTATACTGTAAACCGCAGCCTTATCGGGGTTTTTCTTCCTGCAGGAAATCATGACTTGTCGTTTGAATACAGGAATATGCCTTACCAGAAAGCCACCATTTTTGCCTTCGGGATTTTTGTGCTGATGCTGCTGTTTTACCTGGGCATAAAACTTTTTGACAATCGGAAATCACCCTTGAAACACGTCTATGCACTTTTAATACTTGGGGTTTTAGCCGTTATTTATTTGGTTTTACAAAAAACCATACCCTTTTCACGCATTCAGCAAAAGGAGCTCAATGACATGACGCTCACACTGGAGGCCTATTTTAACAACCATCCAAAGGATTCAGCCTTTGTATTGTTTAACACCGAATCGCCGGATTCATTTCCCGGTGTGCGTTCACATTATCAACGATTTAGGTACCCTGATGAATCGGGAGCTATCCAAAGGATGGCAGATACCATGCCTGTTCAACACTTTATATATGTCTGGTCAAATGTTGCCGATCCTCCTGAATTGCGGGATATGTTGTCGGTACGGTACGGTAATCCGGTTGAATTGTATAAAAGCAGGCGAAGTTCGGTAACCGTGTATTCAAAGGATACCATGACCGTTAACGGCTCAGGTTTGCATGTTAACACCTATGAGGCAGTACCTGATGAATGGAGCAGCGATGGAATCATTTTTGGCAATGATGATGTCCGCGGAAATTTTGAAATATTAAAGGAAGATAGAGAATACAGTTCAACTTTCCGGCAAACGATTGAAAAGCCGGGAAAGTCCTTGAGGATTTATGCCGAAGTACAATCATTCAGCTCCGATACCGGTTCCTGTCACCTGGTTATTACGCTGATCAGGAAGGGCACAACCATAAAATACCATGCACTCGATTTGCGGCAGTATGAGGCCGATGCGCGTGGATGGAAAACAGGTTTTACCAGTGCGGAAATTTCATCACGTCAAATGAAGCGCGGCGATGAGCTATTGGTTTATTGCTGGAATAGTGGGAAAAATGAAGCCATATTCATTGACAATTTCCGGGTGAAATTATTTCCATATTAAGTCACTTCCGCAAACACTGGTTGCAAATCTTTCATGGATGTTTTACTCCAAAGGAAATTGTAATTTTGAACACAAATCACACACCAATTATGAATCATTCAGGCGGAATTAATATTTCCCTTGGGAGAAGAAAAACCATAACGGTAAATATTGGAGGAATTCCTTTAGGTAGCGATTTTCCGGTGAGGATTCAATCAATGGCCAATACATCCACCAGCGATATCGAAGCGAGTATTCAGCAATGCATAAGCATTATCCGGGCAGGGGCCGATTACGTACGGTTCACGGTACCCTCCATAGCTGATGTGGAAAATTTTGCAAAAATTAAAGCAGGCATTCGTGAAAGAGGGTATAAGGCCCCGCTCATTGCCGATGTGCATTTTAATCCTGACATTGCCCTCGGTGTTGCAGAATATGCCGACAAAGTAAGAATTAACCCCGGCAATTTTACCGATCTGCAAAAATTCATACAACTCATTGAAATATGTAAGCGCCGCAATGTAGTTATTCGTGTTGGTGTGAACCATGGTTCGCTTTCACAGCGAATGATGGACAAATTTGGGGATTCGCCCCTTGGAATGGCCGAATCGGCCATGGAGTTCATCCGTCTCTGCCGGCAAAATTATTTCAACCAGGTAGTTGTGTCAATGAAGTCGAGCAATGTTAGGGTAATGGTATATGCCACCCGGTTAACAGTGCAAATGATGGACAGGGAGGGATTGCCCTTGCCGCTTCACCTTGGGGTCACCGAAGCCGGAGAAGGAGAGGACGGAAGAGTCAAATCGACTTCGGGGATTGCTACTTTATTGAACGAAGGTATCGGTGATACCATCAGGGTTTCACTTACCGAAGACCCTGAAGCGGAAATCCCTGTGGCCCGTAAAATAATAAGTTTCAGCCATTCAGGCTCCTTCCAACCGGGCAAGGTTGATTACCATAAACGAACAAGCAGAGCGGCCGGAAATGTAGGAGGTAATAATCCCCCCGTGGTAATTGGCTTTGATAAGATAGCCGATGGAATGCATATTATCGAGGCCGGATTGTCTGAATTGACAACAGAAATTATTACCGGAATCAACAGCAAAAAGAATTCGGTTCTTGTATTAAATAAGGGAACAGAAAATACACCCGGAGATATAAGAAAAGCGCGTCATCTTCTTGAGGTAAACCATAGCGATGTTCCGGTTATTTTTAAGCTGCAAATGACGGAGCAAAACCATGAGGATTTCATGCTTAAAAGTGCTGCCGGTATTGCCGGGGCATTCATTGATGGCTTTGGCGACGGGTTATGGTTATCAAACAGGTATCCTTTGCCCGGTGGTGCTGAAACATCAGCTGCCCTTGGGATACTTCAGGCTACACGAGCCAGGATGTCGAAAACAGAGTATATTGCATGCCCCTCCTGCGGCAGGACAAATTTCAACCTCATGGAAACGTTATCTCATATTAAAGCGGCCACAGCGCACCTGAAAGGATTAAAAATCGGAGTAATGGGATGCATTGTAAACGGGCCGGGTGAGATGGCAGATGCTGATTACGGATATGTTGGCGCAGGCAAGGGTAAAATCACCTTGTATAAGGGCAGGGAAGTGGTTAAAAGAAATATTCCCGAAAAGGATGCAGTGGAAGAACTTATTGCCGTAATAAAGGAAAACGGAGATTGGGCAGAGAGAAAAACAGTTTGAACATATAGCAATCAGAAACAATTTTCCGGCAAAAAACGCGAATAAGGGTCATCGCAAAGTGTACAACAGATGATCAGTTGTAGCCAGGGGGAGTTTTATTCTTCTATTTTTTTCAGGGCGTTTGTTAAAAGCCTGACAATTCGCTCGTGATGATAATTTACAATATTCATTTTCTCATTCGGGTCGGCTGAATTGTCCTCATGCCTCCATGAATCATAGCCGGTACACAACGAAACCGCAGCATAGGCAATTCCCAGTTCATTGGCCAGGATAGCCTCGGGAGCAGTGGTCATATTAACCACATCGGCTCCCCAGCAGCGGTATAATTTTGATTCGGCCCTTGAGGATGAACGCTGTCCATCAATAGAAATAGTCACACCCTTAGTGTGTACCGTGATTCCTTGTACAATAGCTGACTCTATGAGGCAGTCCCTTAATTCTTCAGAAAATGGCTCAGCCATTGAAACAAAGTTGCTGGTTCCCGGAGATAATTCTTCACAAATTCCCGTAACGGGCTGTTTGGTCATATCAATAAACTGGTCAAAAATGATCACTTCACCCGGACATATCTCCTCCTGTAAACTTCCGCATGTGCCTGTTGCAATAATATGGGTGCAGCCCAGCTGTTTCATGGCATACATGTTCGCGCGGTAATTAATTTTCGTTGGTGGCAATTCATGGTTTTTGCCATTGCGCGATAAATGGAAAATTTCAATCCCTTCGTATTTTCCATTGTAAATAACCGGGTCCGGTTTTCCAAAAGGCGTCTCTACCTTCATCTCCTTTGGATTTTTAAGATAATCGGGCAGGGCAAAGCCCGTTCCCCCAATAATGGCTATTTTCATGCTCAACCGGGTTTAAGTTTTTTCAGGAAATAATGTAAATATACTTTTTTTGTTTGCATTTGAAATTCCCCTTTCAGTAATAATTCCTGTTACAAGTCGTGCAGGCGTAATATCAAAGCCATAATTGACCACTTCGGTGCCGGGTTCAAGAACCTCAACCGTTTTAATTATGCCCTCATGCAAACCTTCCATGACCTTCATTTCATCACCATCACGCTGTTCTATCTCCGTTTCCATGGCTCCTTCACCCAGCGTCCAGTCGATGGTAGACGACGGCAAGGCGGCATAAAAAGGAACCTTGTTATCGTGTGCAGCCAACGCTTTTAAATAGGTACCTATCTTGTTTACCACATCACCGTACGGAGAAGCCCTGTCTGATCCGACGATTACCATATCCACCATGTTCTGTTGCATCAGCAATCCCCCGGTGTTGTCAGCAATTACCGTACATGGCACTCCATGCTGGCGCAGTTCCCATGCGGTTAGTCTGCCACCCTGGTTGCGCGGCCTGGTTTCATCAATCCATACGTGAACCTTTATTCCCTTATCATGTGCAAGATAAATGGGTGCGGTGGCTGTTCCGTAATCAATACATGCAAGCCATCCCGCATTGCAATGGGTAAGTATATTCACCACATTTCCGCTTTTCCTTTGGCTGATCTCCTCAATTATTTTCACCCCATGCTGCCCTATCCTCAAACAATTTTCCCTTTCATTGCCGATAATCTCAAGACTTTTTTGCAGTGCAATTTTGGCCAATTCGCGCTTATCTCCTCCATGAGCAAGAATACCCGACAGAATATCAACAGCCCAGCTTAAATTTACTGCTGTGGGCCGGGATGATTTTAAATACGCCGCCTTTTCCATTATATAGCCGGAATGAATATGCTGACCTTCAAATCCTATAACAGCCAGGTACATACCCAGAGCTCCTGCAGCACCTATCAATGGTGCACCACGCAAATGCATATCCTTTATTGCACGGTACATTTCCTCAACAGTGCGTATGTCCTCAGTTTCTAAATAAAAGGGCAAAAAACGCTGATCGATGATCTGAACAACAGTATCATTGGAAGGATGAATCCAAATGGTTTCAAAATGGTTGCCCTTTACTTTCATAAATGACCGGAAAGCATTTCTTTTGTAAAAAATAAAAATATGAATTTCGCGCCTGCAATTTACAATGGAAAAACAAAAATTAAGAATATTATTTTCGACTGGGGCGGTGTAATTACGGATTTGAATTTTAAAGCCACCATAAATGCTTTCAAAGAATTGGGACTTACCATTTTTGATGAATCAGTGCCGCACGATCCGAACGACGACTTATTTGTTCCTTTTGAAACAGGTAAAATTTCTGCAGCTGAATTCCGCAAGCGGGTGAGGAAAATGACATCCACACCCATGACCGATGAAATGATTGATAGCGCATGGAGCGCTATGTTAGGCGAATTGCCCGAAGACCGGTGGAATATATTAAAGAAAGCGTCCGGGAAATACCGGACTTTCCTTCTCAGCAATACCAATGCCATACATTTACCCTATTATTTTAACCGCATACATGAAAAATACGGTACCAACGGGTATACCCACCTGTTTGAGAAGACCTATTATTCTTTTGAAATCGGAATGAGAAAGCCCAATGCAGAAATTTTTAAATTTGTTGTCAAGGATGCAGGAATTAATGCTGAAGAGACAATGTTTATTGATGATTTCATTGAAAACATCGATACTGCAAGACTAATGGGTTTTCAAACCATTCATATAATACATCCTTTAACCCTTACCAACATCTTTGAGCTTTAATCATCACCCTTCTATAGCATCAACCTGTTGAGGTATGCATCTGATGCATGATTGCGCAACCCGCAAACCATATAACAATTTGCCGGATTTTTCGTTAAATAAAATCCACATTAAACAATAGTTGTTGATTATGAGAAAACTACTCATCCTTTCCGTAATGCTTGGTGCAGTAATGTTAACGGCTAATGCACAAGCTGTTAAGGCTACCATTAAACTAAAGGACGGCAAAGTAATTGAAGCATACCATTTTGGGAAGTTAAAATGTGAGTCCAACGTGTATATGACCAATTTTACCATCCTTAAAGGGAAATTTCATAACAGCCATACTGAAATCAAAGATTTTAAAGACATCAGTAAACTGATACTAACCGGTTTTACGGCTTCGCCCGCACCTTCGGTGGGTAATCAGAAGGGTACGATAAGCGTAATAAAGAAGAACGGTGTTACGGTTCAGTTGGAGGAGGCTGAATTGGTCATGTCATGTTTCAACCCGGCAGATAAGTACAATGAATTGCATGTTCAGGTCATTAATCCGCTCACCGAAGAAAAAAATAACGTGGTGGTTGAAATGAGAAACATCGAATCCATTACGTTTTAGGGCCCTGATCGAACTTTCTGCAGATTTTTCAGTTATTGATAACCTGGCTTCCAGTGCCGGCAAATCCGGGTGAAGCCAGATATCCAACCCTATTTCCAATGGAGTCATCAGATCATCCATCCGGAATCAACACTAATGCGTATGCTTTTGAAGTGGATGCCGCAGGTCTGCAGCCCGGAATTTACCTTTGCCCGGTAAAAGCCGGAAAAAGCGTACGAACAATTAAGCCGGTAAAGGTAGATTGATGCCTGAAGGCACTACCAGCCAGTAGCATAAAAAAAAACCGGGATTGATTCCCGGATTTTTTTTGTGGTCCCACCTGGGCTCGAACCAGGGACTCCCTGATTATGAGTCAGGTGCTCTAACCAGCTGAGCTATGGGACCGGTTATTTTGGGCTGCAATATTAATGAAATGTTGAGAAAAAAACAAACCCGTTCAATTTTCATCATTTTTCTGATATTTTTGTGGCATGACCGACCGTGAATTTGAACAATTCTTCCGTGAGCAGTTCACACCCTTGTCCAGCCTTGCCTATTCCGTAGTGAAAGACAGGGATGAGGCAAAGGACATTGTTCAGCATGTTTTTCTTAATTTTTGGCAGAAACGCCATGAATTACAGGTTAAGGGAACGTATAACGGTTATTTTTACAGAAGTGTCCTGAACGCCTCCTTAACCAGGCTAAAGCAGCAAAAAAAACTGACTGCCATACAGGAGGCCCCGCCTCAAATGGCTGTCAATGGAATTGAGCAGGTTCAGGAGGATTTTATCAGCCGTCAGTTACAAGCAGCGATCAGTGACTTGCCCCCTGTTTGCCAGAAGGTTTTCAGGCTAAGCCGTTTCAGCGACCTTTCAAATAAAGAAATAGCCGAACAATTAAATATATCCGTTAAGGCGGTGGAAAAGCATATTACCAAAGCGCTCAAAAGCCTTCGTGAGGCAATGGAACCGCATAAAGCACACTATTTTGAGTCGTTGGCATTGCTTTTTTTATTGATTAACATAAGAATGGGGTGGGGTTTTTTTAATCAAATTTGTCATTAAGATAATCCAGGAAGGGTGAAAACAGAAATTTACCATATTATAGCAGATCAGCTTAGGGGCAAAATCTCAGCAGAGAACCTGGCCATTTTGAATGCATGGATTGCAGATTCTCCTGAGAACAAAAAAACCTATGAAGAACTGTCGGCTATATGGAATCTTTCGGGTAACCATGAGAATATCAATGTCAATATCGACCTGGAATGGCAGAAATTTAGCAGGTTAAAAAGCGATTATCCTGATGCCCGGCAAATTCATATGTCGCCCCGGAATATTGTCTTGAAAATTGCAGCTGTATTGGTTCCGCTCATTATGCTTTCGGTGGCGGGGATCACCCTTTTTAACAAGAGTTCGGGTAAGCAATGGATCACGGTTGCATCCGTTGATGAACGAAAACATGTTATTCTGCCTGACAGCACTCAAATATGGCTTGGTACCAATGCGGAAATACGTTATCCAAACAACATGGTAAAACACCGGCTGGTGCGATCGAAAGGCGAAGTGTATTTTGAAGTGGCAAAAAACGGAACCAAATTCCGGGTTGATGCAGGAACTTCTTACATACAGGTTATGGGGACAAAATTCCTGGTTGAAAACAGCTCAGACTCAATTACCAGGGTAGTAGTGGACGAAGGCAGGGTATTGTTTTATGCGAAGAATAAGGAGCGCAACCAATTAAACCTTAAGGCCGGTGAAAGAGCCATGTTGTATAATGATGAAAAAAGGATCATTAAAGAAATTGAGCCGTCAAAAAATGCTGCTGCCCGGGTGCGCAACCTTCTTTCCTTTGATAATACGCCGCTTGGCCTTGTGAGGGAAGACCTGGAAAACTATTTTAATGTTGCCCTGACATTTTCCGACTCTATCGAAACCTGTCTTTTCTCGGGAGAATTTAGCGATCCGCAATTAAATAACATATTGAATGTGATTGCTGTGGCCACCGGTGGCGATGTCACCGGCGACGGGGAACAGTTTTTCGTTAGCGGCCATTCATGTAACTGATATTTACCAATTGAGGTAAATATTATATTTGCGCATGCGGTTATTCTTCTTATTTACACTTATTGTTGCATTCCTGCCTTTAACGGCTTACCCTCAGCAAAACAGCTTACCTGAAACCATTACCCTGGATATCAGGGATAAAACCTTTGAAGAAATATTGCTTCAACTGCATCAACAGTATCAGGTTAATTTCTACTACAGTTCAAGTCATATCCCTTTACATACACGGATATCCATTATTTGCACAAACAAACCCTTCATTGATGCCATAAGCGAAATCTGTTCCAGGGCATCAGTAGATTTTCAGATTAATGGTGACCAGGTAATTCTCTTTAAGAAACCATTGACAAGCAATGCCGGGAGGATTTCAGGATATATTCAGGATTCCCTTACAGGGGAGCGTCTTATCGGGGCTGCCATAGTAATTGAAGGAACTACCTATGGTACCGTCACCAATGCGTATGGTTATTTTTCCTATGCACTTGACCTATCCAAATACATCATTCGTTGCAGTTATGTTGGCTATGAACCCATAATACGGGAAATTGAAGTCAAGGAAAACACCATTTTGAATTTTTCCATGATTCCGTATGTTAAGGCCATCGAAGCGGTGAGATTAGAATCGGGTCAATTGAACCGGACAGTGAACCTTAAAGCTGGCACTGATATTGCACCTTCTTCACTTATGCGGTCGTATGCAGCTATGCTAAGTGAAAACGATGTTTTGCAATTCATTAAGATGATGCCCGGAGTGCAAACCACTACAGAAGGATTGAACGGACTTTTTGTGCGTGGAGGTATGCCGCAGCATACATCATTTATCATTGATGATGCACCCATGTATAATATGTTTCATTTTTCGGGGTGGTTCTCAACAATAAATCCCGATGCGGTAAAGGAAGTAAGGTTATTTAAAGGCCATTTGCCCGGTAAAAGCAGTGGTTCCCTGGCGTCTGTAATCGATATCCGTTTAAGGGATGGCAATAATCAGCATTTTAATGCATCAGGAAGCATAGGAACGATTACCAGCCGGATAACCCTGGAAGGCCCGGTAGTAAAGAACAAAGCTTCATTTATTTTTTCGGCCCGCCGTACATATATGGATCAGGTTATCCGCCTCTTCAGGCTTGAAGATGTAATTGACATGGGGAAAATATATTTCTATGATCTTAATGCCAAGATAAACTATACCCTGAACAGAAATAACCGGTTTTATTTTTCTTCCTATTCAGGAAAGGACCTAATTGATGACAACGGTGGTGTTCGGTGGGGAAATTCTTTCTTATCGACCCGGTGGAATCATCTTTTTTCCGAGAATGTATTTTCGAATTTATGCATGACGGGAAGCTGGTATAAGCATGCGTTTGACACCCAGACAGGGGAAGATGAGGTTTCACAACTTCTGATCCGTATTCGCAATTTCAATGCTAAATATGATATAAGCTGGTATACGCCCAAAAACAATAAGCTCAACTTTGGAATTAACGTTCGGTATAACTTTCTTCCACCGGCGAATATAACAGGAACCGTTTTGCGAAGCAACCTTATTGCCGGAGATCCCCATGTATATCGCCAGAATCTTTACGGATCATATATACAGGGGACATTTCATCTGTTCAGGGAATTGTATGCTGACCTGGGATTGAAAGTGAATTACGCTTACCGTAAATATCCGCCAAAGGTGAAAAATTATCTTCGGCCTGAACCGGGATTAGGCTTAACGTATTCATTTAATCCGGAAATATCGGTAAAGTCGGCCTATTCGAGAAATTATCAGTATCACCACGGGATCGGGGTATTTGAGCTATTGCTTCCATTCGACAAATACATGATGGCAGGAACACAACTGAAACCGCAATATGCCGATCATATTACTACGGGTATTTTTTGTTCGCCCGAAAATCAGCAAATCGAACTTTCCGTAGAAGCATACTATTCTATTTATCATAACCAATACCGGCTTCCCGTTACCGATAATATCTTTTTTGAACGTGATATCGATTTTACGCCGGGGCATGGTACCATCAAATCCTTTGGGGGAGAGGTTTCACTCCGAAAGCTTTCGGGCCGTTTTACCGGCATGATGAGCTATACCCTGTCAAAAACCCTGCGCAAGGAAAGTGAAATAAATTCAGGAAGCTATTATTTTGCCTATTATGATCGCCGGCATGATCTGGTGTTGAGTGTAAACTTTAAGGCAGGCCGAAGAACCGATATCTCTTCAAACTGGGTCTACATGAGTGGAAACCCCTATTCATTGCCGGTTGGAAAATACGAACTCAGGGGGCGTTCGGTTCCGCTGTATGATCAGGATCATTTGTACAACAGAAGAATGCCCGATTATCACCGGCTGGATTTAAGTGTGCGGTATGGCCTTGGGAAAAAAATGCCATTCAGGCATCATCTTACCCTTATGTTGTACAATGTTTACTCGCGAAGAAATCCGGTTTTTTACAGCTATAGTGATGTTGCAGATGGTGATACCGGAAAGAACCCCAACAGTGATTACCATACACGCTCGTTCAGCATGATGGGGTATTACTTTTTTAATTTTTTTCCATCGGTTGCCTATGAATTTAAATTTGGAAAATGAAGGGTAAGCCTGTATATTTTCTGTTGCTGTTTTTAACGCACATAGCCTGTGAAGATGTTGTCCGGTTTCCCGACCAGGATGATTATTCTGCTTTGCCTGTGATTGAAGCCATACTAACAGACAGTGAAGAAGTCCAGAAAGTAAGGGTTACTTACAGTACAAACCTGAACGATAGTTTGGCTTACAGTGCTGTTTCAGATGCCGATGTTATTATCTGTTCATCGGAAGGAGAAACCTTTTCATTCAGTTACGATGAGAACGGATGGTATAATAGCAGCGTTTTTGCTGCCTGCCCTGGGGTTGAGTATACCCTTGAAGTAACTTTGGCCGGAATTACTTATGTTTCAACGGGATCGATACAGGAGAGGGGCAGCCTTGATTCGGTATATTACAAATATGATAAACCTCCCGAAAGCAAGGATTCTGCTTATTATGTGTATTTCGACCTAAAGAAGCACCCTGCTAACCTTACAGGATATTACCTTGTTGATGTGGATACCAACGGATCGAGGATAACCCACGGGAGTGAGCTCTACATATTCCAGGATAACTACGTAGATCAACTGAAAGGATTGTCCATAAATATACCGTTACAGGTAAATGATACGATGGATATCAGGCTTTATACCCTGTCAAAAGAATTGTTCGATTATTATTTCAAGCTGAGTTACCAGGTATTTTCACTTGATTTAAGTCACATCAGTTACCAGACCAACTTACCCGCACTATTTGAACCATGGACTCCGGGTTATTTCCAGGTATCAGCAGTTATCAGAAAAGAAGTCGTAATCGTTGCCATTCCTTAAGTGTTGTTATTTTGCCAGGCAGAGGTAGGGTTTCTTTCAATGTTTTTGTCATATGTGAAAAATTAAGTTAAACCAGTATTGAATATGATGAAAAAGATTTTACGACCATTCTTTGGTCTACTGTTGTTATCGGTTGGTTGTTATTTGAATGCTCAAAAAATTACCATCAGCGGAAACATTACGGATAGGAAAAATGGCGAAACACTGATTGGAGTGGGAGTGTACGTCAATAATACCACCATTGGCGTAATCACCAATGCTTATGGCTTTTATTCCCTCAGCCTGGCACCCGGTGAATACAACCTTATGGTAAGTTATCTGGGGTACGAGACAATTGATACCATAATTGATTTGAAGCAATCCATCGCCGTAAATTTTGAACTCACAGAAAAGGCTCAGCAACTGGGAGAGGTTGTAATCAAGGCCGAAAAGGCACAGGAGAATGTTAATTCAACCAAAATGGCAGTGGTTACACTATCTGCCAAAACCCTCAAACAGATTCCTGTTGCCTATGGTGAGGCCGATGTTCTGAAAACCCTTGTACTGCTACCGGGGGTAAAATCCAGTGATGATGGCGGGTCAACAATAAGTGTGCGCGGAGGAGGACGCGATCAGAACCTGATAATGCTTGATGAAGCTACCGTTTACAATGCCAGTCATCTTGGAAACCTGCTCTCAGTGTTTAACAATGATGCCATTCAGAATATGGAATTTTACAAGGGCAATATGCCTGCGCAGTATGGAGGCCGGTTATCATCGGTAATTGATATGCGCATGAAGGACGGAAACAGAAAAAATTTCGGGGTATCAGGAGGCATAGGAACCCTGTCGAGCAGGCTCACCGTAGAAGGGCCCATTGTAAAAGACAGAGGATCATTTTTTATTTCGGGGCGCAGGGCATATATTGATCTTCTTACCAAGGCCATGAATAAACTGGATGACACCATTCCTGTTGTTCCCTATTACTTTTATGATTTGAACCTGAAAGCCAATTATCAGGTTAACCCAAAAAACCGGGTTTATCTTTCGGGATATTTTGGAAAAGATGTTTTTGAATTGGATTCGGAAAATGATGCCCTCGAAAACCGGTTCAAATGGGGAAATTATACAGGTACGTTCAGGTGGAACTATATTCCTTCGGAGAAGTTATTTGGCAATTTAACCTTGCTGGTGAGCAATTATAATTACTCTTTTGGCAACAGCATCAGTTACAGTGAGCCTCAAAAAGAGGTGTCATTCGATTGGGATGCTGATTTGCTCGATTATTCAGCAAAACTCGATTTTGACTATTTTGCCGGGGAAAAGCATACATTAAGGGCCGGATGGATCAGTACGCTGCACAAATTTAATCCCGGCGAAGTTATCGGGTACAATGATACATCACGGTTTGATTACATCATGCCACAGAACAAAGCGCTTGAGCATGCAGGGTATATTTCAGATGAATATAAGGTAACTCCCAACCTTACACTTGAGTACGGCTTTAGGTACGCTTTATTTCAAAACATGGGCAAGACCGATGTGTTCCTGCTGAACGATGCTTACGCAACTTATGATACAGCCCATTATGGTGAAGGAGACATATATAACCATTATCAATCCTTTGAACCAAGGATTGGCATGAACCTGAAGCTTAATTCCAACAATGCCATAAAGGCCGGATACAGCCGTACCAGTCAATTTGTACATGTTGCTTCCAACTCAAGTGTAGGTTCACTTCTGGATATCTGGGTCGGCTCAGGCACAAACATTAAACCACAGTTGGCAGACCTGTACAGCATAGGATTCTTCCACAATTCGAAAAACAACCTGATAGAGGCATCGGTGGAAGTGTATTATAAGGATATGCAAAATCAGATTGAATTCCGTGAATTTGCAACACCACAGTTCAATGAGAGAATGGACGAAGACTTCAGGTTTGGCAAAGGCCGTTCCTATGGCCTGGAGTTGTTTGTTAAGAAATCCACCGGTGATCTTACCGGCTGGATAAGTTATACATTATCGAAGACCGAGAAAAAAACAAAGGATATTCAGGAAAAGGGATGGTATTTATCCTCATTTGACAGGCCGCATGATTTATCGGTGGTGGCTATGTATGAAATAAGCAAGCGACTTTCGGTATCGGCCAATTTCCAGCTTAAATCAGGCAGGCCTTTTACTTCACCCGTTAAAAGAACCTATTATTACGGCGATTCTCTAATAAGCAGCGGAAGTGTGGTAGTGCCCTATTATGCAGGACGCAACAAAGACCGTATGCCTTTATACCACCGGCTTGATTTGAGCGTAACATGGAAAAGCAAGGAAAAGCCAAACCGGCGGTTTCACAATGAGTTAGTCCTGTCCGTATTTGATGTGTATAACCGCACCAATCCGATTTCGATATATTTCAAACCCGATGAAGACAATGAAAACATTACCCATGCTTATAAGCAAAACTTCCTTGGCTTTATGCCATCTGTTTCATGGAACTTTTCTTTCTAACCTCAAAAATACAGCAATGATGAAACCTTTTGTATATATAATATTCGCAGCCCTTGCAATGCTTTCATGCAATGAAATGGAAGAGGAAATTAGCTGGAAACTGGATGATTATCCTGACAAACTCAATGTTGACGGAACCATTGTCAATTCGCCCAGGCATCAAACCATAATGCTGACACTTACAACCGATTATTTCAATACCGGTCAGCCGCCAGCAGTATCTGGAGCCACCGTTATGGTTACCTCAGGAAGCCAGGTATATACTTATAGTGAAAGCAATTCCCGGCCCGGATTGTATATTTCTGATGAAGCTTTTACAGGAGAACCAACAAAAACCTATGTTTTGGATATCCATTTGGAAACACCGGTAAGCGGGTTCTCCGACTATTCTGCTACTACCCTTATGCCGCGTGGCATTGAACTGGATACCATCTTGTGTGAAGTGTATGAAATGCCTATATTGGATATACAGGAAGATGAAGAAGATGTTGACTCAACCATCCTGGGTATCTATTATTTCGGCTATGAGCCTGTCGATGAGGAAAACTATTACCTGGCAAGGATTTTCAGCAATGAGGTGCCCCTGCAAAAAACCGCCAAAGAAATTCTAACCTTCAATGACGAGTTTTCAAACGGCAACTATAATGATTTCATCCTGTACGTGGATAACGTAATGCCAGATGATTTTATACGTTTCCGCATTATTTCCGTAGAAAAGAAATTCTATGATTACATAAATGACCTAAAAATGATTGATGAGTCGGGTAATGCATTCAGCATGAGCGGTCCTCCGGCCAACGCAACAGGAAATATTCCAAATGCAACCGGATATTTTGCCGCCATATTTAGTTCAGAAAAAACAGGTATCGCAGTAGATATGCGATGATATAAGTAAAAGTATGGCCAGGCTTTAAGCACACCTGGCCGTACTTATTATTCCTGTTCTTTCAGGTATTTATCGAGAAAAGCCAATATCTGGCTATACCCTTTTATTTCGTTTTCCTTTTTTACAAAGCCATGCCCTTCATCGGGGAATATCACGTATTCAACCGGGACGTTGTTTTTTCTTATAGCCTCCACCATTTCATCCGATTCAACCTGCAGAACCCTTGGATCGTTGGCTCCTTGAAGTACCATAACCGGATTTTTCACCTTGTCGCCATGAAATACCGGTGAAATATTGTAAAGCCTTACTGAATCGGACGTATAAGGATCGCCCATTTCCTGGTATAAAGCATCTTTAAATGATGCCCACCATGGCGGAATTGATTTAAGTGTCCTTATCCAGTTGGTAACACCGAATAAATTAACTCCTGCCTTAAATTCATCGGGCGTTGTTGTCATAGCAGCCATGGTCATAAATCCGCCATAACTTCCTCCAAGGATGCCGATGTTAGCGGTGTCTATATAGTTCTGCTTTTGCAGCCAATGCTTACCCGCAATGCAATCCTTTAAATCCTTGTCTCCATGGTTTTGGTCATCCAAGGTAAAGAAAGTTTTTCCGTAACCACTGCTCCCACGGTTGTTTACTGCTAACACTGCATATCCGTTATTAACCAGAAATTGAATCAGGGGTGAATAGCCTATACGCGACTGGCCACCGGGTCCGCCATGTACCCATATCAAAGCGGGAACTTTATTTTTCGGAGAGGCCATCATTGGTTTGTAATAAATAGAAGGAATTTCAAGGTCGTCAAATGATTTATACCTAACAACTTCGGCAGCTACCAGGTGGTCTTTGTTAATTTCCGGATTTTGGGTTTCCGTTAGTTTTTTCAGTGCCCCGGTTTCAAAATTGTAAACATACAGGTTGGTAGGGGAAATGGAAGTACCTACAGAAAGTCTCATGAGACTTTCGCTATCGGATATGGCAACACTGGTGATGTTGCCATCAGGTATTTGCGGGAAGGAGATGTTTTCGCCTGTCTGGTTGTCTTTAATGATCAATTGTGTTCTTTCCATCTTCGTTTATGGCCAATACCCTGTACTTTTCATTTTCACTTACATAGCTATACATAACATCCCAGTTTGTTTCATAGAGCGATGTTCTTTTACCGGATGCTATTTCATATTGCATAAGGTAAGCAAATTCCTTTCCGGCATCGGTAATGTAATAAAAGTATTTTCCGTCATCACTGAATTCTGATGCGTTGTATTGTCCTGGTAATGCAGGATCAGAAATTTCTACCATTTTATTCGTACTGCGGTCAAGCAGAAACAATTGGTTTTCACTGGATGTAATAACTTTCTGAAGGGCTAACGTATTCTCATCATCTGACCAACCTGCAATATCAAGTCCGTCTTTATATTGATAAACCAACTCAGGTTTCCATTCACCAATTTTCATTTTATACAGGTCGAAATACTTGGAATCACGCTTATTGGAAGTGAAGTACATGGATTTTTTATCCTTGCTCCAACCAGCAAAATTTGCCTTTTCCTTTTCACCCGGTGTCAGGTCCAGTGAACTTCCATCCTCATTGTAAAGGTAGATATGGTCAATTTCATTTCCCCCTTTATCTGCCGAATATAAGATGGCATTGGTTCCGGGAACGTAATCTATACCATAAAATGATTCATTGGTGGAATGGGTAATCTGTCGCATGCCGGTATCGGCAAGGTTGATCTCATACACATTGAAAATACCTGATTTATCCGAACTGACCAGGAGCCTGGACTCATCGGTATTAAAGCTGCCGCCAGAAATCCGGATGTTCTTATAAAACTGATCAATGGTGTACCGCGGAATTTCCACAGCAGTCTTGCAGGAAACAAGCGAAAGCAGGGTCAACAATGCAGGAAAGATCTTTTTCATAGGATTAAAATAATTGGGTTAGTATTATTTAGCTGACGAATAGTATTCCATTGCTTTGTTCATTTTGCGTTTCATTTCCCTGATACGGTTTTGGGGATCGGGATGGGTGGATAAAAATTCCGGCGCACCGGAACCTCCCTGAGCGACCATTCTTTCCCAAAATGCCGGGGCAGTTCGTGGATCATAGCCAGCCATTGCCATAAAGTAGAGTCCCAGTTCATCGGCTTCATACTCATGAGTGCGGCTGTAGGGTAGAACAACCCCCAACGACGAACCTACACCAAATGCAGCCATGGCAAGTTGCTGGGTAGTCTCTTTACTGGTTTTAAGGGCTTCCGATAATGCCACTCCACCCATTTGCAGCATTAATTGCTGTGACATACGTTCATTCCCGTGCTGGGCAATGGCATGCGCTATTTCATGACCCATGACAACAGCAATTCCATTGTCATCGGCACAAATAGGCATAATTCCTTCGTAAAAGGCAATTTGCCCGCCGGGCATGCACCATGCGTTCACCTCTTTGGATTGCAAAACAGTATATTGCCATTGATAGCCTTCGATGCTCGATTGAAGATTGTTTTGCTGCATATATTGTTTAACAGCTGCAGTAAGCCTGACGCCTACATTTCTAACTGAATTAATATACTTTTGGTTTGTTGAAACCTTGCTTTCCTTTAGCACCTGTGCATAACTTTCAGAACTGAGGGATAGCATTTCCCCCGCAGGGATTACCAGCAGTTGTTTACGCCCGGTTATAGGCGCAACGGCGCAACCAACAGCCAGAACCAACATAAGAAATATTGCTTTTTTCATAACGGCTTCATTTTTACTTTCCTTTGAATACAACAACAGCTTTGAACTTCGGGTTCAAAAATCCGCTATTGTAATTGATATACCATATATGAATGAGGCTTTATAGTTAATTCGACATTGTATTCCGGGGTGGCCTGCCTGTTTCTGAAAAAGGCGTTTGACACCAGGTTTCCCTGGAGGGTTTCATTGCTGATCAAGTCCGTAATTGCTTTATAAGGATTGCTGAATACTATTTTTACCCTGACCGGTTCAGGCAGGAATGATTCCACAATGAAGGTACCGTTGTCATAGCAAAATAAGCTTACCTGTGAAGGGCCTTCAATTCTAACTTTAAGGTCCTTTGTTGCCACCGCGCGTATCCTGTTCAGAACTTCTGCAGGATATTGGTATAAATCGGAGAAATTATCGGGAATGGTCAGCACGTATAAATTTGCCCCTGAATACTGTGCCCTGTGTAAAACTGGCCATCCTGTGGCGCCTTTGATTGCCGAAACTTCTTCCCATGAATCATTGGTAAGGTAATTAATCTGGGGAATCAGAATTTCCTGCTCCGATTTAACAAATCTGCCCCATCCGGCTTTGAAATCAGAAACCAATGCTTTTCGGTCGGTGTATGTTATTTCAGCAATGTCTTCAATACCTTTCCCCTGCAATGCCCGCAATAAGCCTGAAGTTATCATAACATTCCTGCCGGAGCGCAAACGGGTTTTAATTTTGGAAACAATGTCCGCATCAAAGGCAGCCGACTCAGTAAGGATGATCATATCCCCGTCATTGGGAAATACGGGTACAATATCCATTGGTATACCAATCATGCCCAGGTAGTTTTGCAAAAAATCTTCCCCTGTGGCATGGAATGGCCGGTAACTTTTAATGCCTTCCGGATTGCCAAGTTTACCAAGAAACTTATCAACCTGTTCAAATGCCATTCCTGCTGCGCGGGCATAGGTTGCAGGTTTTACGGTGTTGTCACGCGTAACGACAGGTTTAAAGCCTTCTTCAAAATTAAAACTGGTTTGATTTCCCTGCCATGATCCTCGCTGTGAGAGAGAAACAGGGTTAAGCAATTGCCGGTAATCAAACATTGTTACTTCGGGAGCTTTGGCAAAAAGTGTAAGCCAAAACTGTTCAGCATACCTGTCGAGGTAAAAGGCAGCGCCCGGATCAACCCATCCTCCGCCATTTCTACCCGGGGCAATGTTTTCAAAATAACGGACAATAAGATAACTTTCATATTGCTGAAGATGCTGATCGGTAAATACCGGGTCACGGGTTTCCGTTCCCGTGTAGATGCCATCGAACATGCCGGGTTCTGTTTCGAGGTTGAAACCCAGGCCCTGAAAATGCTCATACCAGTTGGGGTACTTGATGATGACCTTCACCTTGGGGTTAACTGCTTTGGCAGGATTGATGATTAGGTCACGTGCCGCATCTGTCATTAATTGCAGACGATATTCGGTCCAGCTTTTATTTCCTTTTGCTTCAATGCATAAATCGCACTTGCAGCTTGTAAAAAAGAAATCATCAAGAATAAATTCATCAAAGTATTTGGCTGTGTAAGTTGCTATCTCTTTAGCCTTTTGCCGGTGTTCAGGATTGGTATAACAAAAAGTCTCAAAATTATTGCTTTCATTCATTGTATACGTAATGCCACCGGCCACTTTCAGGCCTTTCGACTTAAAAAACTTTATTGCCTGCTCAAGTGCTTTGGAATCTGTAATCAGCTTATCGCGGTGAGTTTCCAGGTAAATTTTGTCAACTTTAACCTGTTGACTAATAATATCCCAGTTTTGTTCCAGCTTCTTAATATCGGCCATTTCGTTAACCTCATAGGCCCTGGCATAAACAGAAACCGTAAAGTTTTTATAATAAGGAGGTTGGGCAAAAGAAGCCACTGAAATCATTAAAACAACCATCAGGCAAGCGAAATTTTTCATGGAATGTTGATTTTAGTTAGAAATGTTGTTAGCCAAACAAAGATAAAAAATGAAGCATAGTGATTGACGACGGCTTTTGCTATTTCTTGTTTATTTTTGTAATAAAAAAATGAAACTTACCCTGTTGGTAATTATCTTCATGGCCGGCATTACTTGCCAGGGCCAGGAACCAGGCTTATGCCTTATTGCTGAAGACAATGCTAAGATGGTTAAAGCGGCCACCGGTTTTTCCTTTACCGAGGGGCCTTCGGTTTTGCCCGACGGTAAAGTGTATTTTACCGATCAGCCCAATGATAAGATTTTTGTCTGGGAGGAGGGCCAGGGAATCATTGATACTATTTATGATGTTGAGCGGTCCAACGGAACGTATGCTGATACCAACGGCATTTTATACAGTTGTGCAGATCTCCATAACCGGATTGTTATCATCACCCCTGAGGGTGTGGTAAAACCTTACTATGAGAGCCATTATTCAGGCAAGCATTTTAACGGGCCCAACGATTTGTGGGTCGACAACAAGGGAGGTATTTATTTCACCGATCCTTATTATCACCGTCCCTGGTGGCCCTCACACCACAAACAGGAACTGGATGTTCAGGGAGTATATTACCTGCCACCGGGAGGCAACGCAGTAAGGATTATCGACGACCTTGAACAACCAAACGGAATAGCAGGCACCCCTGATGGAAAATACCTGTATGTTGCTGATATCAGGGCCGGAAAGACCTGGAAATATTCCATTAATGCAGATGGAACACTGAGCAATAAAATGCTGTTTGCACCATTCGGATCCGATGGCATGGCGCTGGACAATAAGGGTAATGTGTATCTCACCTCGGGTAAGGTTTTGGTAATTAACCCCGGGGGACAAAAAATAGCCGAAATAGATGTTCCTGAATCTCCTTCCAATGTTTGTTTTGGAGGTGCCGGGCGGAATATTCTCTTTATAACTGCGAGAACATCGGTATACCTTTTTAAGATGAAGGTAAGCGGGGTGGAATAATCACCGGGGTAATGATCCCTTCATATACTGATAAATAAGCTGTTTAAAAGCCGGTTCTTCATTATATAAAAAGCGTACATCTATTGGAATATAATGCAGCGCCCTTTTTATATCATCGGGAATACTTAATTCGCGTAGGCGTACCGCATCTTTCTCAGTAACAACAATCAATTTCTGATCTGCTTTGATGGTATGAAATCGCTTTTGAATAGCAAGAATATCGTTATGGCGGTAGTGGTGATGATCGGGGAAGACCATTTCACCGGCTAATTGCCCTAAAGAAGATAAATATTCCCTTAGAGGAACCGGGTTTGCGATACCGGTGATCAGTAAGAGGTGAGGAGAAGGAAAAGGTTCAGCATTGGCGAAACCCTTTATTTTGTCATGATTGGGGAACACCGGCAAAACATTGCCATAGTTGAAGGTGGTAAAGAATATATGCCCTGTTTTGGTTTCCAATCGGGCAATGTACTGCTCCCTTGATTCTATCGTAAGGTTTCCGGGGCATTTGGTTACAATTACCACATCGGCCCGGTCGATGTTTTTAGCCGGTTCACGCAGATTACCGGCCGGCAGCATCATATCTTTAAACAAAGGCCGGTTATAATCAATCAGTACAATGGATAATCCCGGTGATACCTTCCGGTGCTGAAAAGCATCGTCGAGGATTACCAGGTTAAGGCCGGGCAGTAGTTTATGCAGCGTATGTATGCCATTCACTCTGTTTCTGTCCACGGCAACATGAACATCGGGAAATTTCTGCTTAATCTGCTTTGGTTCATCGCCAATTTCACCGACGGTGGAGTTTTCTCCGGCCAGGATGAAATTACGTGTATGTCTTTTATATCCGCGGCTCAGAACAGCCAGATGATGGACATCTTTAAGCAGTTTAACCATGTATTCAACATGGGGAGTTTTACCTGTTCCGCCAACGGTAATATTTCCTACCGATATAACAGGAATGGCGAAACGTTCCGATTTAAAAAAACCGGTATTATAAAGAAAGTTTCGCAACCGGACTACGATTCCGAACAGAAAAGAAAAAGGAATGAGAACTGGCCTTTGTGCACGTCCGGATAAGCGCATATTGACTATTGTACGGTCATTTCAAAAGGCATCCTTGCCTGGATAACTTCCTGTTTAAGTAAATTTTCAAGGTACTTGAAGTGGCGGTACTGGCCGGCCAATTCATTTTTAATGATCCGTGCCTTTACTTCACCAGTAAGTTCCTTCAGGATTTGTGCAAGAGGATCTTCCTGCTTAGGCAATTCCACAATCCTGTATGATTCAAGCCCGGCCTTTTCAACGGCTATATTAATTGCAGTGTTCAGTCCCCCGAAAACATCAACCAGTCCACGCTCCTGTGCATTAATACCACTCCATACGCGACCTTCGCCAATTTTGTCAACTTCAGCAAATGGCATATCCCGGCCACTGGAAACACGGTTAACAAAGGTTTGATAGATATAATCGATCGATTGCTGTAACACCGTTCTTTCTGCTGTTGTCAGAAGCCGTGTGAAAGAAGGAAAATCTGCATACGTATTGGTTTTTTCAACATCGGTGGTAATGCCCAGTTTATTTTTAAGGAAGTCCCTGGTATTAAGCAGCAGCCCGAAAACGCCAATTGAACCGGTTATTGTATTTGGACTTGCCACGATGGTATCTGCCGGAGCTGCAATATAATAACCGCCCGAAGCAGCAACATCACCCATGGATGCTATCAGGGGTTTTGCCTGTCTTGCCAGGTCGAGTTCTCTCCAGATTGTTTCGGAAGCCAGGGCACTGCCTCCACCGGAATTTATTCTGAAAACAATGGCTTTTATCGAAGAATCCTGCCGGGCTTCCCTTATGGTCCGGGCAATTCTTTCCGATCCGATATATCCATCGCCCTGGTCACCGGATACGATGTCTCCTTCAGCATAAATGACGGCAACCTTATTCGATGAATATTTCTTCTTTTCACTTTTTTCAGGAACCCGAAGGTATTTGCCATGCGACACAAATTCAAGATCTTTCGCTTTTGATATATCAACAAGATTGGCAAGGGTATCAAGTACCTGATCCTTATAAAGTATCCCATCGATGAGGTCATAACGAATCAGGTTATTGTTGTCCCAGAAAAGCAGGTTGTCGGCCAGGGTATTCAGATTTTCCACGGAGGTTTTTCTGCTCTCTGCTATTTGCCCCAGCATATAATGCCAGATAGAACCCACATAGGTCTTAATCTGCTCACGGTTTTCGTCGCTCATTTTATCGTTCATAAAGGGCTCAACAGCACTTTTAAACTTGCCATGGCGGATTATTTCGGGCTCCAGATCAAGTTTCTCCAGCATGTTTTTATAAAAGAAGAGATCCGCACTGAGGCCTGTAAAGGGCAATGAACCACCATGGGTAATGTAAATCCTGTCGGAAACCGAAGCCAGGTAATAGGATCCCTGGCTAAATATCTCACTGAATGCAACGATAAATTTACCCGATGCTTTAAAGTCGATGAGCGCATTGCGGATTTCTTCGATGGTTGCTATACCGGTTTGCATCCCGGATAACTGGAGGTAAATGCCTTTTATGTTGTCATCTTCCTTGGCTTTCCGGATATTCTTCAGGATATCGTTAAGACCGAGATCAGATTCAGTGCCAAAGTTGATGATATTAAAAGAAAGGGCAGGCATGGAAGATTTCCTGTCCTTAATGGGCTTATCCAGTTTAAGCAATAATATACTGTTTGACTTGATGTTTGTGGGTTTGTCGGCCGAAGCGATCATAGCGGTTAAAATGCCAACGGTTATAAAGAACATGATCAAAGATGCTATCAATACACCAAGCGTGGAAGCAAGAAGGAATTTAAAGAAACTTTTCATGTTGGTACAGTTTATTGGAATTACGAACAATATTAATGATTTCGACTGAAATAGCCTAATTTTGTAATGCTAACAATCGTCCATGCATCAGGTTTATATTTCATTGGGAAGCAATGTCGGAAACCGGGAGGGTAACCTGGCAAAGGCCCTGAGACTAATTCAGGAGCAGGCCAAAGTCGTGGTCACGTCGGCTATTTATGAAACCGAGGCATGGGGGCGTATCAATCAACCGCCTTTTTTTAACCAGGTGGTATTAATAGAAACTGTTCTTGAACCGCAGGATTTATTGGAATTTGTAAAGAGCATTGAATCGAAATGTGGCCGAAAGCTTACATTGGAAAGGTTTATGCCCAGGACTATTGATATCGACATTCTGTTTTATGATAACCGGATATATTCATCGGAGGAGTTAAAAATACCGCATCCGCTTATCCATGAAAGAAAATTTGTACTTATTCCCATGGTTCAGATAGCTCCGACGTATGTACATCCTGTTCTGGGCCGGACTATTTTGCAGCTCCTCGGGCGCTGTACGGATGAATTAACCGTAAGGAAAGTTTAAAGAATATTTTCATCGGCAAAACTAAAATACCCCCTGCCACCTATAATGAGGTGATCGAGCAATGAAATATCCATTAGTGATGCAGATTCCTTTAAGCGTCGTGTTATGGAAATATCGGCCTCACTGGGCTGAAGATTACCGGAAGGATGATTATGGCAGAGTATCATGGATGTAGCCAGCTGATTGAGTGCTGTTTTTAAGATAAGGCGAATATCGGTAACTGTACCGGTTATTCCTCCCTGGCTTATTTTAAATTTGCTGATTACCCGGTTTGAACGGGTGAGGAAAAGTGTCCAGAATTCCTCATGAGGGAGGTCGCAAAGCACAGGCTGCATGATTCGGAAAACGTCGGCACTGCCGGTAATTTTAGGGGGATCAGGCAGCTCTTCGGCTTTTCGCCTGCGACCAAGTTCGAGGGCTGCAACTATGGTAATAGCCTTTGCCTGGCCAATACCCTTTAGCTTTGTAAGGTCACCCACCGGGTACTTACCAAGCTTGTCAAGGCTGTTACCCGCCATGTGCAATAGTTGACGGGCCAGGTCAACAGCCGAATGACTGCGTGTGCCGGATCCTATGAGCAAGGCGATTAACTCTGCATCACTGAGGCTTTGTGTGCCACAGGAAACCAATTTTTCGCGGGGGCGATCTTCAACAGCCCAGTTACGTATACTTATTGATTTATACCCTTCCATTTCAGTTAACTAAATTGACTTTCAAAAGGTAATAAAAAAAGTCCATATAGGATACTGACAACCAATGAAAAAACCCCGGTTTTGGGCCGGGGTCTGACATTATTGTGGGAAATATTTATTTTGCGTTGTTCACCTGCTTTGCCAGTTCTGATTTCAGGTTGGCAGCCTTGTTGGGGTGAATGACATTCTTTTTTGCAAGTTTATCAAGCATAGCGGAAACTTTGGGTAACAACTCTGCTGCCTTGGCTTTATCTGTAACAGCACGCATTTCCTTAACCGCATTTCTTGTGGTACGGGCAGCGTATTTATTTCTTGTCTTCTTGGTTTCGTCCTGTCTTATCCTTTTCTCTGATGACTTATGATTGGCCATGGTATTGTTTTAATTTTCGAATTATGCTATTTAAAAAGAGCGACAAAAATAATTAATTTTTCAATACGGAAAAATTTTTAAAAAAAATTATACATTTGCAACCTCAAATAAAGTAGGTTTCATTTTATAATTATTTATGCCCGTAAAAATCAGATTATCGAAAAAAGGCCGCAAGAAGTTGCCTTTCTACCACATTGTGGTAGCAGATAGCAGGGCGCCACGCGATGGTAAGTTCGTTGAAAGGATTGGCATGTACAATCCCCAGACTAATCCTGCTACTATTGAATTAAACTTTGATAGAGCATTAGATTGGTTACAAAAGGGCGCTCAACCTACTGACACCTGTAGGGCTATTTTATCAGAACAAGGTGTAATGATGAAGAAGCATCTCATTGAAGGTGCAAAAAAAGGTGCTTTCTCAATGGAAGAAGCAGAATCGCGTTTCCAGAAATGGTTTAGCGAAAAAGCTGCACGGTTGAAGGTGCAGACAGAAAAGATCTCTCAGGGTAAAGCCGACGAGAGGAAAAGGCGCCTGGAAGCAGAAACCAAGATTAAGGAAGCAAAAGCACAGGAATTGGCAAAAAAGCTGAAAGCTCAGGAAGAAGAATCAAAAGCTGCTGCTCAAGCTGAAGCAACTGCCGAAGAGGAAGTTGCCCAGGAACCTGCTGCTGCCGAACAGGCTGAACAGCCTGAGGCTTCAACCGAAAAAAGCGAAGAAACTGCCGAATAATACCGGAAGGTTTTTTATTCATTTGCAGCATTCCGTTCTTCAGGAGTTTCCGATTTGAATTACGTTATTACAACCGGATGATCAAAAAGGAAGAATGCCTGTTTTTAGGCTTATTGGTAAAGCCACATGCTACCAAAGGGGCCGGGATTGTTTTGCTGAGTGATTTTAAGGCTGAAGAAATCAAAAAAAAGGGATCAGTGTTTATCTGTATTGACGGACTACTGGTTCCTTTTTTTATTGAAGCGTTTAGCGTAAGAACATCTGATTCCATCATTGTTAAATTCGAGGGTATCGATGATGAAGCCGGAATCAGGGAATATTGCGGCAACGAGGTTTATGTGCTGCCCGGGCAAATAAGCCGAAAAAAAATGAAAGAAACCGGCATTAACCCGGTGAAAGGTTTCAGGGTTCTAGATAAACGTGCAGGGTATGTTGGGATTGCAGGCGATGTGGTGGACATTGCCCAAAACCCGTTATTGCAGGTTAACAATGAAGGAAAGGAATACTTAATCCCGATGCATGGGAGTATGATTATTGAGATAAACCGGAAGGAGAAACTCCTTACCATTGACACCCCCGAGGGGTTGTTTGATTTATAGGCAAAATACCCTGTCTCCATAATAATTCTAGTTTTTTTTAGTTAGCATTGTAGAAAATATTTCTGGCGAATGCAATTGACAAAGAAATGGATCATTGTTTCAGCTGTGATGTCGATTTTTTGCGGCCTGCAGGCCCAGATATTCGCTCCGGCTGCTGATGATTCAATCAATGCCCAATATGGCACCGATAAGGTTTTTATTTTTAACCGGCCTGACTTTGGTGCGCCGGTTTCAGCCTCCCTCCTGGCTTTATCCCCTGACGGGCTGGATGACTGGACTTTTCAATGGGCTATTTACATACCGCAGGATTCAGGTTACAATGACCTTTCAGCATCCAATACAGGCAATTCATCTGTGCTGAATAACATCAGTGCTTCAGCAGGTTATCAGGTTACCATGAGCAATGGTACAATAAACCATGTTTTCAGGGCCTGGGTCATATTGAACGATTTGAATGTAACCATTACCAATAAAGGTGAAGGTGATACTGTTCTTTTCGGCTATTACAATTGTGCCTCGCTTGATTTAAGGGCCGACAGCACAAGGATTCCTTTATATTACCACAATCCCTCAACAGGAGCAAAAGTAAACCTGCCCAATGTGTATACCATTCGTTGGTTGTCTGATAATACAGACGCATCAACACCCCCGGGCCGATTGCTTACCCGTGTAAATGATCCGCCCTGGAGGGATACCTGGTATACCATAACCATTTCCGACAGTTATGGCATGCGGCGGGAAGATTCGGTATTTTACAAGTCAATTCAGTCCAGGGCTGAAATTAAGAACCCTATCGAATATATTAAGCTTGTTGATGATACCGCCAACTATCCGAATCATCCATGGTTTGAGGCATTCTATGATTATGATGATGTTTCTGCCCCTGCACGTTTCAGGATTGACATATCCGGGTCAAAAAACCTGAATAAGTACCTGCTTGTTTTTGGAGATGGCGATTCGGTTACCGGAGGTGCGGATTCTTTGCTGTATGAGCATGTATACCAAAAGCCCGGTGACTATAAAGTAGTATTAACAACAATGTCGCATCCACCCTTCGAATGCCTCGACAGTATGTCGTTAATGGTAAGCATAGACTATGCAACTGAAGAGAACTTTAATATGCCCAATGTGTTCACCCCTTCCGGTTCAAGGAATACGGTTTTCACCCTGAACGAGAATGATGTTTTCCGGACATCTGAAGTTTCGGTAATTGGGGTTGACATAACCATTTTCAGCAGAACCGGGCTCAAAGTACACCAGTACAAGGGATTAATAAGGGATTGGCCTGGCTGGGATGGTTTTATTATGGATTCGGGCAGAGAAGCCCCTGAAGGGGTTTATTTTTATGTAATATCCCGGCTACCTGCGTATCAAAGTACTATAAATCCTATAGACAAGAAGTGGTTTAAAGGATTCGTCCACCTGTATCGCCAGTGATTATTGCCAGGCTCCAATTATTCCGCCTGCTACCATAAAGGAGAAAATAAAATAGCCCGCATTAATAAGGAAAAGTTTAAAGGACCTGCTTTCAAACAGATACAATATCCCAATGGAAGCAGCTACCCATCCGGCTCCTGCCAGGGCTCCGGCAGAAATTCCCCATGTAAGCCCGGCATCAGGGCCAAGAAAGGCCGCCAGGTTAAAACTGATAAGCAAGGAAAGCAAAAATGAAAGTCCCAATACCTTTGCCATATTGGCTTTTTCAACTTCTTCCTTTTTTAGACCCGCTTCCCTCATCCAGGTATTAGCAAAGAGCAATGGTGAATACCACAAAGCACCGATAGCAAAAAATGACAACGCGGCTATCAATACGGCCAAAAAATTAATGTCCCCGATGTTCATAGCGTTTAATTTTTATATGAATTTCATAAACAAACATCCATTCGGTTGTAATTGTTCGAATTGGCTTTCTGCGTTGGAACAGGAGCCCAAAATTTAATCTTTTTTCAGCAGTTCGTCACCTCATCGAAACCATTCGTCACAAAAATCGTATACCTGATCAAAAAATCCGGACTACCAGACCTAAACGTCCAAAATCTGAAAAAAACCGGGATAGAATGAAATAAAAAAGAGACGAACTAAACCATCCGTTGGGCAACGGATAAGCACAGCGTCAGGTATGAGGGGCACATTAACAAAACTACTCACCGTAATTCCGTTATTCGCAACCATGTTATCGCAGAAGGCTGCCGGTCAGTGCGCACTGATCACCGACAATTACAGCGGACAGGTAGCCGGAAGCGTTTGTGCCCCTGTTAACCTGAACATGGACGTACGGTATAAATTCATACTTCCTGTTGATCCATCACGTGTGGAGATATTATATGTATGGAACGATGGAACAGGAGCTACCACCCAGGTTCCGGCAATTTCACAAGGTGACACAGTTTTCACAGCTACAGCATCCCACCTTTACCCTCCTTCTGACCAGTGCTCATATACCGCAGAGGCTTATGTTGTTTACGACGGACAGCAGTGCGTGAGCAGCAGCCGCCAGGAACAAACATTCAGTGCATGGGCCAGGGACAATCAAAATGGCGCCGTTATCATTACTGATCCGGTAGTAGCCCAGTTTTGCGAGGGTGAGGATATTGTTGATGTGGTTTTTGCCGACAATTCCACTTTTAACTGCAATATTAACGTTGAACCCGACAAGCCTAACCGGATAACCCGGTGGGTACAGTTTATTTATGGTACAACCAGCATTGGAGGAGACAGGATTCCCAATATTACAATCCGGGATCCGCTGGGAAATATTTACCAGATGACGGATGCCGACGGAAATTCCCTGCCGCCGGTTCCGGGACCAATAGTGGAAATACCCATCCCTGCTGATGGTCCAACTGAAATATCCTGGCCAATCAGTGCTCCTGCCGGCGGGATTGCCGGTGATATTTTTGAAATCACCCTCAGGAACTGGAACATCTGCAACCCATACGATCGGAATCCTTTTGATGCAGTGCCTCCTTCTGATCTTATCAATGGTGATAATCCTCCGATTACCACCACTGCCCTTATAGAAATCATTACCACGCCGCCCGAGATCACCAATCCTTCGCTGGAATTTTGCGCAGGAAGCCCTATTAACCTTACCCTTTCAACGTCAGGAGGACAGGTAAACTGGTACACCGATTCCCTACTTACCCACCATATTCACACCGGAAACAGCTTTAACCCGGTTGGAACTCCCACCTATATCGATAATACTACCGGAGGAACATATTCATACTGGGTTACCGAAACCATAGGGGCTTGCGCAAGTGCACCGAGCAGGGTATCCTTCAGGATATTCGACATACCGGTACCTGCACCGGATGCAGGAGATGATGCGGCTATTTGTGATAATCAGTATACACTGAATGGCAATACCCCTGTGATAGGGACCGGCAGGTGGACCACCACATCTCTTGCCACCATAGACGATCCGCTTAATCCCCAAAGCCAGGTTTACAATTTAAGTCCGGGCCCGAACCTGTTCCGTTGGACCATTACCAATGGTCCGTGTATTTCGGTTGATGAAGTGCTTATTACCAGCGATCAGCAGCCGGACCCGGCCAATGCAGGTCCCAACCAGCAATTTTGCAACAACACAAGCACAATACTTGCTGCATCGGCAGTGACCAACAACGGAATAGGAACATGGACGGTAGCACAGGGCAATGGTGCCTTTAACGACAGCAATAATCCGCATGCCACTGTATCATCACTGGCAGGAGGAGTAAACCAGTTTGCATGGACGATAAGAAGTCGTTATGGCGTTTGCAATACCACCACCGATACTGTGAGAATCCTGAGAGACCGGATACCTTCACCTGCAAACGCAGGACCTGACAGGGGAGTTTGTGATTCTTCGGCCGTTAACCTTTCTGCTGACACTGTTGACAACGGCGGAACCGGTTCCTGGTCAGTGATTTCAGGAACATCGCTGATTGATGATATATATGATCCGGCCACCGAAGTTTCGAATATAGGCTTTGGCAACAATCAATTCCGGTGGACCGCCGTCAGTGAATACAATATTTGTCCCGGCAGCAGTGATGTTGTTACAATCACCCGTGATGAGGCTCCTGCCCCTGCAAATGCAGGAGCTGACCAAATGCTTTGCAGTTCGGTTACTTCACCACTCGGTGCAAACAGTGCCACAGTCGGAACAGCGACTTGGAGCGTGGTATCAGCTCCGGTAGCAGTTCCTCCAATATTTAGCCCCTCCATAAATAACCCTGATGCAACCGTGCAAATAGCCGCCGGAAATGCAGGAATATATGAATTCGCGTGGACCATTGTAAATGCAAGTTGTATCACATCAGACACCGTAAGGGTAGATTTCGGCATGCCCGTTCCTCCTGCTGATGCCGGACCTGCCGATAGTGTATGTGGAACACAGGCCACGCTTTCGGCTAATAGTGCAGGCCGTGGTACAGGGACCTGGAGTCTGATTTCCGGGCCTGGTGAAGTTGCATTTATACCCGGTATTCATTCATCTGCTGCAATTGCACAGATTGATGAAGGTGACGAAGGATTGTACACTTTTGAATGGAGGATAGAGAGCGGTTCATGTCCTCCAACCGCTGATACAGTCAGCATTCTCTTTAAACCAATGCCCGGAGCTCCTTTTGCTGCAGATGGAGAACGATGCGGCCCGGGAACCCTGGTACTTACATCAACAACCGGATCGGGAGGTGATATTAACCGCTGGTATGACAACCCTTCAGGAGGGCCCCTGCTGTCAGAAGGCAATAGTTTTACCACGCCGGTTTTATCCTCAGCAGCCGATTACTGGATTTCTTCCATTAACCTTACCAATGGATGTGAAAGTCCAAGAAGAAGGGTAAATATTACCATTCATGATATCCCTTCGGTTCCTGTGGTTTCCGACATACAGCATTGCGGCAATGTGAGTGCGACTATACCCGCAGCGGTCGGAAATTATGGGACTAACAACAGGTGGTATGCTGTTTCATCAGGAGGTGTTATCCTGGCTGAAGCTGATACGTTTGTTACACCTGTACTCACAGCTCCTGTTACCTATTGGGTAAGCAGTTATAATGCGATTACAGGATGCGAAGGCGAAAGAGTCCCTGTTCATGTACAGATAGACATCATTCCGGGCACTCCAGTGGCCTATGATACAGCACGCTGCGGTGAAGGTGCGTTGACAATAGCCTCAACAGTGGGTGTTAACGGAAACCATAACCAATGGTTTGATGCCCAAACCGGCGGCACTTTGCTGGATACAACAGCATCATTTGCAACACCGTATTTAACTTCAACAACGTCTTATTGGGTTTCTACAATCAATAAAACAACAGGTTGTGTGAGCCCGCGACAGCGTGTAATGGTCAATATACATCCGATTCCCGGTTTTCCTGTAGCTCCTGATGTAACACAGTGCGGACCTGATACGGTTGTGCTTATGGCTTCAGCGGGATTGAACGGAACCGTGACCCGGTGGTATGACAGTCTTACAGGGGGCAGTGTATTGATGCAGGACGAACAATATGTTACCGAATATTTAACCAATACACGCCGATATTATGTTTCAACATTTAATGAAAGTACGGGATGTGAAAGCAGCAGGCGTGAAGTAATGGCAGTCATTCTTCCTGTTCCTTCCCCCCAAACCATCATTGGACCTGAGGCAGTAGGAATCAACCAGACCAATGTAATATATTCCGTTAATTTCCAACCCGGATCAACCTATGACTGGGCCATACCTCCGGGAATGAATCTTTTGCTGGAAAACCAGAACTTTGTAATTGTTGAATTCCCGAATATAGGAACATATAATATATCGGTAACAGAGACCAATAGCCTGGGTTGTGAAGGCCCACCCGCAGTTAAGACCATAGACGTTAAAGCCGACCTCATCGTTCTTGATATCACTCCGAAGTCAGGCAATGGTTGCATTAATACCAATCTCCAGCTTTCAGCTGTTCCCACTGGGGGAACCCCTTCATATACCTTTGTTTGGGGCGGTGATGTTCAGTACTTAAATGCCACGAATATTTCCAACCCGATTTTTAATGCCCCTTCGGAGGGGAACTATATGATTACCATCAGTGTAAACGATATTAACCTGAACAATGCTTCAGATACCATTTATATAACCGTATATCCAAACCCTGAGGTGGTGATTACAAGTGATTCACTCACCTGTACAGGAGCTGATCTGCCACTTAATGCCAATGTAAGCGGAGGGTCTGGAATTTATCCGCAATATTTATGGAGTGGACAGACTACGCCGCTTTCTGATATCAATATACCAAACCCTGTATTTAACACTTTCCTGAAGGGCACCTATCACCTGAAATTTTCTGTTACGGATAATCACGGCTGTATGGCCGCTGATTCGGTCAGCATACTCAATGATGCGCCAAGGGCAATATTTGTTTCCGATGCCGAGCCGGGTTGCAGTCCGCTGAATGTTCATTTCACCAATAATTCAGAAGATGCAATTTCCTATTCATGGAATTTCGGTGACGGAAACATCAGTGCAGAGGCCAATCCGGTTCATACTTTTAGCAATACAAGCAATTCGGTACAGTACTTCAATGTTCAGCTTACCGCTGTAAATGCCAGCAATTGCATTCATACCACCAATGAATATATTGTTGTATATCCCAATCCTCCGCTGGTAATCAGTACTTTCCCTGATAATGCCTGCGCTCCGGCTGACATATTGTTGTCCTCCACACCGGGAGGACTAAATTACCAATGGAATTTCGGTGACGGGCAATTTGCTGACGGTGATTTTAATATCATGCATACCTTTGTTAATGATACCGATAAGGACACCGTCTTCCTGGTAAGGCTCGTATCCACTTCTTTCTTTGGATGCGTAGATTCCGGACAGACCTTGATTACCGTTCATCCGTCACCCCGTGCATCCTTTACCCTTGATCCTTCATACCAGATGATTCCCGACAGGACGATTGCCTTTACCAATACGACTGAAGAAGGCAACTGGGAATATTTATGGAAGTTTGGTGACAGCACTTACAGCGAATTACGGGAACCTTTACCCCATACCTATCCGGGTGCGGGAAACTATTTAATATACCTTGTAGTAAGAGGGGAACATTGTTCCGACAGTGTTTGGGAGTCGGCGCAGATTGTACCGCATCCTCCTATTGCTGCATTCATGCCGGTAGAGCCGGGTTGTATGCCGCTAACCATACAGTTTCAAAACACTTCGATGTATTCAAATTCATACCTGTGGGAGTTTGGTGATGGTGCTGTTTCAAACAAGCCAAATCCCCAGTATACCTATTACGAACCCGGCACTTACACTATAAAACTAACCGCCTGGGGTGATGATGGAAGCGCCTCATCCTACAGCACAAATAATGATGTGTATGTTTTGCCCAATGCCTTCTTCGACATAAAGCCACGGCGGGTATATGCCAATGACCAGGCCGTACTGTTTGAAAATCAATCAGACAATGGTGCTTATCCGGTGGATGGCAATACATACCTGTGGGATTTTGGCGATGGAAACGGATCACAGGATGTTAACCCAGTGCATTTATATGAAGAAGCAGGAAGTTATAATGTTACCCTAAACGTATGGACGGATAAGCAATGCTATGATGTTTATGAATATCAGGCAGCAGTATTGGTTGAGCCCGTAGGAACCTTGAAGTTCCCCAATGTGTTTAGTCCCGAAGCCAGTTTGCAGGAAAACAGGGTATTTAAACCGGCATTAATTGATTTTGTAGAGGATTATCATCTGATGATTTTCAATCGCTGGGGAGAACTTATTTTTGAGAGTTTCGACAAGGACATGGGTTGGGATGGTATGATCAATGGTACGGTTGCCAAGGAAGATGTATATATCTGGAGAGTGGAAGGTAAATATACCAGCGGATTGACATTTGAACAAACAGGAGACGTAACCTTGCTGAGATGAGAAAGCTATGTATCATATTGCTGATGTTTATTGGTTACAGGGCTGCTGCTCAGGATCCCCAGTTTTCTCAATTCTACTCAAACTATTTATACCTGGCACCCTCCTTTGCAGGGCTCACCGATAAAAATCGGATCAGCTTCAATTACCGGAATCAGTGGCCTGAAATTAAACATGCATATCAGACATATTCCGTATCGTTTGATAAATTCGTCGACAAATTTAACAGCGGCTTGGGGGTACTCGCATACCAGGATATAGCAGGAACGGGAAGGATGCGTACCACGAGCATAGGCCTTCAGTATTCATTTGATTTTCGGCTGACTGAAACATGGCATGCAAGGCCGGGATTGCATTTTAACTATACCGAACGAGGCATTGATTTTGACAGGCTCACATGGAGTGACCAGATAACGCCCGACGGAACGCAGTCGAGTTCTCAGGAAAACCGCACGATGGAAAGCGCTGATGACATTGACTTTTCAACTTCGTTGCTGACTTATTCCTCAAAGTTTTGGTTTGGAATGGCAGTAGACCATCTGTTAAGGCCCAACCAGTCACTTTATTTATATGAAGGAGATGAGGCGAACCAGGGTAAGATTCCCATCAAGTATTCCGTATTTGGCGGCGTAAAATTTGTAAGGCCTGAAAAACTGTTACGACCGGTACCAACAAGCATTCAACTGGCTTTTATTTATAAACAGCAGGAGCAATACAGGCAGCTTGATTTGGGTGTCTATTGGTTTCACAGCCCGTTTGTAGCCGGAGTATGGTACAGGGGCATTCCCTTTTACAAGGAAGTATTCAACCGTGATGCCTTTACGCTGTTGCTGGGATTTAAGACGGGTGACCTTAACTTTGGTTATAGTTACGATTTTACCATTTCCCGTCTCATTGCAAAGTCGGGAGGAGCCCATGAGGTGTCTGTCAGCTATGTTTTTAAAACAAAACCCATTAAGCATAAGGTAAAGATGGTGCCTTGCCCCGAGTTTTAGGGACTAAGTGCTGAAGCAGGAAGTTTTTTTACTGGTTTTGCATCAGGAAAGTAACATGCCGGGGTCTTTGAATGCCGTTATTCTTTAATACCTGAATGACATCGCGGACCTTGTTCTCATAAAAATAATAATAGTCACTTCCCTTCAATTGCGCTACCCTGTTTTTTAACCGTTCCACAATGGCTTCAATTTCCGCACTATTCATTCTATCATCATTGTCTTCGGCATGAATAAAGTAATCGAGCAGATCCAGGTTATGCCCCTTTATTAACGAAAGCATTTCTTTAAGGGTAAACGTTTCCCTGTGATAACGGCCCAATTGATGATCAACATCCGATATCATCCGGTGATAAAGCATATAGGATTCATCAAGGGTATTTTCTTCGTTCAGCATTTCGTTGATTACCACAAGTCCCTTTTGCTTGCAAACCCTGCAGGTTTCCATGAACAGGGCTGAAGTATTCTCAATATGATGCAGGGCATTGGACATGGTAATGGTATCAAAATACCCTTTGGTGAAAGGCATAGAAAGTGCTGATGCCTTGATTAAAATCACCTGCAAACCGGCAAGGTACTTTCTGGCGGCATCAAGAACCAGCGGATCATCATCTATTCCTGCTGCACAATGCCATGAATTAAATGACTCAAGCGCAAACTTAAGGAATTCGCCACGACCAACAGCAACATCGAGCAATGATCCGGCATGGTATTCACTAAGCCGCCTTTTTAAAAGGCGCATGTTTTCGTAATTCATTGTTATATATGCCTATTATAAAAGTATCGGAAAACAAACAGGATAACAATGGCTTTTATCATGCATTCAAAGCATAATCAAAAGGCTGCCATCAGCAGATCGATATTTTTTGAAGGGATTCCGAATTGATTGCCCAGGTATTCGTTGGTAAGAATACCGTTGTATATATAAACGCTATTCCGAACGCCAAGGTTGGCTTTAAGGAAAGGCTTGAATCCTCCCGAACTGCCAACGGTTACAAGAATGGGCGATAATATATTGCTAAGGGCTATGGATGCTGTGCGTGCAACCCTGGAAGGCAAATTGGGCACGGAATAATGAATAACATTGTGTTTAATGTAGGTGGCATCCTGCATAGACCGGTATTCTGAAGTTTCAATGCAGCCTCCCATGTCAATGCTTAAGTCAATGATAACAGAGCCCTTCTTCATTTCCTGTACCATATCTTCAGTTACGAAATAACGCGGGCCCCTGTCCCATAAGTTAATTGCGCCTATTACAACATCAGCCGATTTCAAGGTCCTGCGCAGCACCTTTGGATGGAATATGGAGGTATACAATCTTTGTCCGAGCTGCCGCTGAAGTTCTTCAAGACGCTGGGGGGAGTTGTCAAATACCTTAACAACAGCACCAAGACCGAGTGCTGCCCGACCGGCAAATTCAGCAATAGTGCCGGCACCTATGATAACAACTTCAGTAGGAGTAATGCCTGAAACACTTCCAAGCAGAACGCCTTTGCCTCCATTTTGGTTGCTGAGCAGCTCTGCAGCGATATTGATGGCTGAAATCCCTGAAATGGCACTCATGGATTGAATTACAGGATAACAGTCGTTTTCATCCCTTATTTGCTCAATTGCAAAGGCAGTGCATTTCTTATCCATCAAACCCCTTATGTATTCTTCCGTTTGACGTGCCAGATGAACCGATGATAAAATCACCTGGTTACCCTTCAGCATTTCGATGTCCTTAAGTTCAAGCGGAGATACCTTAAGAATGATATCGGCGTTAAGAACCTGTTTCCGGCTGTCGATAATAAAAGCGCCACATTCACTATAATCATTATCGGTGTATTTTGCACCTTCACCCGCCTTGGATTCCAGCAATACATCATGACCGTTGTTTACAAGTACTTCAACAGCTTCAGGAGCCAAAGAAACACGCTGTTCTACCTGGTGTTTTTCACGGGGAATACCGATGGTAAGCTTTTTGAATTTTTTACCCATGGCCACCATTTCTTCCTGGGGAAGAAGACCACCATACATTAAGGGATTATTAGCAGGTTCTGGTTTTGGGTCAACCATAGATGTCCAAATTTATAACGAACAAACTAAGGTACTACAAAATAAAATAACTTCAAATATTAAATCTTTAAAGTGCTATGGAAACAAGCCTTTGGTTATGGGTCTTTTCCGTCAGCGTTACTTTCACTACTTTGTCAGGAAGAAGAGATTCGGCTTTTTCAGCCCACTCAATGAATACATAACTATCGCCGAAGAAATACTCTTCATAGCCCATATCAAATAATTCCCCTATGCTGTTGATTCTGTAGAGGTCGAAATGATACAGCGGCTCTCCGTTGGTGAGTGTATACTCGTTAACCAGGGAAAAAGTAGGGCTTGTTACCAGGCTCTCTGCACCGAGCTCCTGGCAGATGGCCCTTATAAAAGTAGTTTTACCTGAACCCATTTCGCCGTAAAAGGCGAATTTTTTTTGTCCACCGGTTTGTGAGATAAATTCACGGGCTGCCTGTTGTATATTTTTCAGGTGGGAAATTTCAATACAGATCATCGGTGTTATGCTTTACCTTGGATTCATGGTTATTACAGGCACGATCATTTCTTCCATGGAGATACCCCCGTGTTGAAATGTGTTTTTGTAGTATCCTACATAGTAATTGTAATTGTTCGGATACGCTAAAAAATCTGCATTCATGGCAAAAATATACCCCGAACTTACATCTACTTTGGGTAAATGGGCAGCATGGGGATCGCGTATTTCAAATACTTCGCGGGGGTTAAAATTAAGGTTCCGGCCCATTTTATACCGTAAATTTACCGATGTTTTACGATCGCCAATAACTTTTACAGGATTGTTAACCCTTATGGATCCATGATCGGTAGTAAATACCACCGTAATATTGTTTTCAGCCAGTAACCTGATAATATCGAGCAATTGGGAATGCCGGAACCATGACAGAATCAGTGAACGGTAAGCCGAATCATTGCCAGCCAGTTCCCTTATCATTTCGAGTTCCGTATTGGCGTGCGACAGTAAATCAATGAAATTGTAAACGATTACCACCAGGTCATAATTGAGCAGGTTGCTGAAATTGTCAACCAGTTTCTTTCCGGTTTTGGTGTGAATAATCTTTTCATAGTAAACACGGTGCTTTTTCCCGAGGCGGCTAAGCTGCTTTTGCAATAGCTCCTGTTCATTCAGGTTCTTTCCGCCTTCTTCATCATCGTTAAGCCATAGGTCGGGACTTATTGATGAAATCTCCCGGGGCATGAGCCCGGCAAACATCGCGTTGCGCGCATATTGTGTAGCTGTTGGAAGTATTGAGCAAAACAATGCATCATCAACCGGCACATAATACTCATTAATTATGGGGTAAAGAACACGCCATTGATCAAGGCGAAGGTTATCAATCAGGATGACAAAAACTTTTTTATTCTGGTCGAGGAGGGGGAAAATTTTATCTTTAAACACTGCCGGTGACATCAGGGGCTTATCTTTGGCTTTGTCGGAAAACCAACCGAGATAATTGTTTCGGATGAATTTGGAGAAACCTAAGCCCGCTTCGGATTTTTGCATCCTGAATACTTCAAACATTCCGGCATCATTTGAACGCTCGAGCTCGAGTTCCCAGTATACCAGTATTCTGTAAATATCTTCCCAATCAGCATATGATTTAGCGGCGTTGATTTGCATACCCAGATTCCGGAATTCTGACTGGTATGCCGAGGTGGTTTCGCGGGTGATTAATTTTTTTGTTTCGAGGTTTTTTTTAATCGAAAGCAGTATTTGATTAGGATTAACGGGTTTGATGAGGTAATCGGCAATTTTTGATCCGATGGCCGTTTCCATGATATGCTCTTCTTCATTCTTGGTGATCATCACAATGGGGACCGTGGAATTTAAAACCCTTATTTTATTCAGTGTTTCAATTCCACTCAGGCCGGGCATATTTTCATCGAGCAGGATAAGGTCAAAATAGGCATTCTGCACCATATCGATGGCATCTTTTCCATTGGTGGCGGTTTCAACGGCGTAGCCTTTTTCCTGAAGGAAAAGTATATGGGGTTTAAGCAAATCAATTTCATCATCAATCCACAGAATCCTTATCTTTTTGATGTCAGGCGTCATCGGTAGTTCTCATTGTAAAATTTTAAATACAGTTCGAGGGCTTTCTGCTCCCTTAGGGTAAAATAGTTTTTTTCGGAGATAATGAATGAGGTGAAACTGAGGTCGGGTAAGTCCTTTCTGATTTCATCCGAAACCACTATCGAAGACATATACCTGGCAGCCTGGTTTTGGTTGTTAAACGTCCTGACGGTAATCAGGTTATGGGATCTGCTAATATCTATGGTTTCAACAATGAGGTTTAAGCTATCGCTGTAGTCAAGGTTATAATTGATGATATTAAAAACTAGCTGGTTGGAATTAATTTTTTTATCCACGGCAAAAATGAAATAGTGGCGTCCTTCTTCGCTGTAGGAAAACAATTCCCTGCTGATTTTTATGTCTTCGGCCTGCTTTATTTCAGGATGTTCCATATCCATATACTGAACAATGTTTTTTGCGTCTGAAGCAATTTCAGAGCCCGGATACCTGGCTGAAATTGCAAGCAGACTGTCCCTGAACACCTTGGTATCGTTGGTTCGACCTTCGGCCAGCACTTTCAGGTAATTGAATTTGGGATACAGATCGTGTGAAGGATAACTGATCATCGCATGTCGTGCACGGCCTGATACTTCAACAAAATTTCCTTCGAGATACAGATCGTAAGTTTGTTTGTAATAATTCTGCACTTCCTGGTTCTGCTGTTCAATTTCACGAAAATAACCGGGATCGGTCAGCACTTTTGCATACATGCTTTCAGGATACTGGGTTGCAATTATGTTTTTGTAGTAATCGGTAAGGGCAACATTGTTCTGGTCTTTCGAAATCAGGTATAAACTATAGTATGAAGATAACAGGTAGGGAGAAGAAGGAAATCTTTTGATGAGTTGTTTGAATGCATCGCTTGCTTTATCAAGGTCTTTCAGGTCATCTTTATAAATCATGCCCATGTTGTACAATCCGGTTTCAATCGATTTGGTGGTGGCTGTCACCGCTGAATCAGTAAAAGGAATAGCAGATAAATAGAAGTCGCGTGACATTCTGTCGCTTTCCTCTTTTGCAGCCTCGGCATTGTTGTTGTTGCCAGCTTCTTCACCCACCGTCGCGAATGATACAACCGCTTTTGAGGCTCTTTGCCAGTGATCTTCGAGTCGGCGATTTCCCCATTTTAATTTGAATTCCTGATAGCCAAGTGTTTTAGCGGATTCATTATAAAAATACCATTTGGCACCTGCGGTGGGATTTATATCCTGACGGGCACTCCGTGCAGCCAGTTCCTGGTCGAATTGCTCATTAAGCTGCTTTTCCCTTTCCTTTAGCCGGGCTTCTTCCTCCTTTTTCCGTTCTTCGGCTATGATTAAATCAATCCTGTTATTCAATTCCTCTTTGGGTAGTTTTGCAAGAATAAGCACACTGTCTCCCAGTTTCACTGTATTTATTTCATTAACCAGTCGCGTAAGGCTGTTCGATTTTGTATAGAGTGTGTTGTATTCCGGATAATCCGCGTCAAGCTTTGAAACGGCACTGTCGTAGTAGGCCTGGGCATAAGGATAATCAGGAATAGAATAGTAAAAGTCGGCAAGGGTAAGGTAAGATCTGATGAGTTGTTTTTCATTGCCCTTATTGGCATCAATGGATTTTGAGTAGTACTCAATTGCCTTCTCTTCATTTCCTTCTTTTATTTCGAGGTTTCCGAGCGCATAATAAATCTGATCCTGGTAGTCGATATTTTTATCATCGTGGAGCATTTTTTCCAGTTCCCGCTCAATATCGTCCACCCTGCCGAATCCCTGTTCATATGCCAGTGCTCTGTTCACGTGCGCATTAAAGGCCATTTCGTACACCGGGTTCATCTTAATGACTTCCGTATATCGCTCTGATGCTTTTTTCAAATCGCCTGTTTTCTCATACAATTGGGCCAGAATAAACATATAACGCAAACGGGTGTATTTTTTCTTTTCAGAATCCAATGATTTTTCCAAATAATTAATGGCATTGGAATAATCATGTTGCTTGAGGTAGTAATGCGCAAATGTTGGGAAGAGTTCCGGAACAAGCTTTTTAGGGAAGTCCGCATTGTTGTTGAGGGAGGATAATATCTCGAATGCGTCGATGTATTTCTCATTCTCAATAGAAATGCGTGAAAGCCACAGTTGTGATTCAAATACGGTGGGCTGATTCTTAAAATCGCTGATCACTTTTCTGAAAACCTCGGAGGCTAAAGTGTACTCTTTTTTGTAGAAGTGGGCTTTTCCCATAAGCACATAAGCATCATCTACAAAAGCATTATACTCTTTTTTATTAAAAAAGGCCCTGTCGGCATCGCTAAGGGTTTTGTTATTCCTGACTTTAGGTTTTGCTGTTATGGAATGCAGGGTAATGAGTTTCGAGCATTTCTTAATGGTTCTTTCCATATCCGATGAAACCATATCAGGCACGCTGTTGGAAGTATACACGAATACGGGCAGTATTTTGGAATAGTCATCGTTAAATTCCTTATTTATTTTTTCAAGTCCTTCTTTAAAACTTTCCGTCCCGTTAAACAGTACATTGTATTTTGCCGTAAGGTTATGGTATGCCCGGGAAATGCCTGTGTTCTTCTGGGCACTGCACCCGGCAAACACAATAATCAAAACCATAAAAAGGATATGAATGACCTTCCTGTTCAATTTTTTTCTTTGATTAATTGAAACGATTACGTGATTTATTTTATTAGCTAACTGCAAATACCGTGAATTATTTTGGAAGACAAATTTATTTATTGTACGCTAAAGAAAAAATAATCCTTTCGTGTGTATGTTACTGAAGTTTAACACAAGCAAGTGCTGCTATGCTGACACTTACGCCTTCTGTCTGTAATAGCTGCATTGCGCAGGATTCCAGGGTTGCACCTGTTGTAATAACATCATCAACAAGCAGAACATGCTTGTTCACAAGCAAATGCTGATGGTCGACAGCAAACCTGCGGTTAACATTTTCCCATCGTTCATAACGTGTTTTTTTTGTTTGAGTGGGCGTAGCGGAGATCCGGCGCATTAATCCGGGCTCCAGTGGAATATTTAATGCAACTGAAATTCCCTTTGCGATGAGTTCGCTTTGGTTATAACCTCTTTTTATCTGCTTTGAGGCGTGCAAGGGGACAGGAATAATGACATCAGCGTTTGCAAAGCCCGTACCGGTTAGTTCAAGGCCAAAAACTTTTCCCATTTCAAGCCCGATATGCTTTTGCCCGTGGTACTTTAATTCATGCAATACCTGCCGGTAACGGCTGTTTCCTGTAAAAAACATGAAGGCCGTAGCATTGGACACCGGAATTCTTCCCCAGAAGATACGGGCTACATCATTGTCGGGAACCGCATGAAAGCGTGTACGAGGCAATTCAGTATAGCAATTCAGGCACAGCACGTTTTCATTGCTATACAAAACATTGCCACACGCAGCGCAGAATTGCGGATATACAATGTTTAATAACCCTTCTAAATGGTGTTTAACTTTTGTTATCAATAAACCTGGCTATTTGGCTGGAATTATTTTTATTTCATATGTAAGATCAACTGCTTTTTTAAGGGTTGCGCTCACGCCACAATATTTATCCTGGGACAATTCCACTGCCCGTTGAATTTTATCCACGGGCAGGTTATCGCCCGTAAACTCATAAATTACATGAAGGGCAGTATAGGCTTTGGGATGCTCTTCGGCCAGCGTTCCTTCAACAACAATATTAAGGCCATCGGGCTGAACCTTCATTTTTTTCAGGATCGACACAACATCCATTCCTGTGCATCCTGCAAGTGACGCCATCAAAAGTGCCTTGGGCCTCGGGCCCCTGTTATTTCCGCCAACTTCAGGTTTTGCATCAAAAAGCAACCTGTGTTCTGAGACATTGGCTTCAAAGGCCATTTCACCCTCCCAGTGAACATTTATTACATCTTTCATTAATTTTGCTTAATTTGGTAACTTTGTATCAAATGTAAATATAAAAAGAGTGTCATTATACAATATATGAAAAATCAGATACCTCAGGCAAAGAAGGATTGTTTTATAGATAGCGCATCCATTTTCAGGCACCTGACCAGGGAAGAACTGGCAAATATTCCCATTGACCAGGAACCGGATACTTACAAACGAGGAACCATAATATATTCTGAAGGTAGTCGCATAAATGGTTTTTATTGTGTTCAGAAAGGCATTATAAAAATATTTAAAACCGGCTTTGACGGAAAGGAACAAATTATAAGGTTTGCCAAAAAGGGCGATATAATGGGATTTCGTTCGACAATAACCCGTGAAAGGGCTTGTACATCAGCGAAAGTTCTCGAAGATGCGCTGATTTGTTTTGTTCACGCTGAAACTGTTCTTGAATTTGTAAAACAAAACGGAAACTTTGCGCTTGAATTGCTGCAGATTGCCTGTAAAGAACTTGGTGAGGCCAATGATTACATTACGGATATTGCCCAGAAAACGGTAAGGGAACGGTTGGCTGAAGTGATTATCCACTTGCGGAAAGATTTTGACCTCGACGGTGAAAAATACCTCCAGATTACACTTACCAGGGAAGAACTGGCCAATATGGTTGGTACCGCCACGGAATCTGTTATCCGGCTTTTATCAGAGTTTAAACAGGATGGTCTTATCGAAATCCAGGGCAGGCGAATTAAGATCCTGGATGAGAAATCGCTTTATAAAATTGGGAACCTTAACGACTAACCTGGTTTGACGAATTCTGATTTATGGATCCACACACGGTATTGTTTGCATTCGGACTAACTTTATTTGCAGGGCTTTCGACCGGAGTTGGAAGTGTCATCGCTTTTTTTGCCCGTACCACCAATACCAGATTTCTTTCCATGTCACTTGGCTTTTCGGCCGGAGTGATGATTTATGTTTCGCTTATTGAGATTTTCAGTAAGGCACGTGTTGCACTATCAGCTGAAATGGGCGACAGGAAAGGATATTGGCTGACGGTAGCCGCTTTTTTTCTGGGGGTTTTATTAATAGCCATTATTGACAGGCTGGTGCCCGAAATGGAAAATCCACACGAGCTTAAGCGGATTGAAGATGCTGAACATCCTTCGGAAGAATTCAGGAAAAAGAAGCTCTTAAGGACAGGAATAATGTCGGCGCTTATTATTGGAATCCATAACTTTCCCGAAGGCCTTGCCACATTCACTGCTGCACTTGCCGACCCAACCCTGGCCATTGCAATTGCCGTGGCCATAGCCATACATAATATTCCTGAAGGAATCGCTGTGTCTGTTCCTGTATATTATGCCACCGGCAATAAAGGTCGTGCCTTCTGGTTATCGTTTTTATCCGGACTGGCGGAGCCTATCGGGGCAGGTATAGGTTTCCTGTTGCTTATGCCATTTTTAAATCCTGTTACTTTTGGTATACTCTTTGCATCGGTGGCCGGAATTATGGTGTTTATTTCGATCGATGAGCTTTTGCCGGCCGCCAGGGAGTATGGTCATGCACATCTTTCAATATACGGCTTTATAGCCGGAATGGGAATTATGGCTTTGAGTTTGTTGTTGTTTGCATAAATATATCTGAGTTTATTCATGGCTAAAAGAGAGGAGGAGATTAAGCAGGCTTCCTGGGTTGGTATCTTTGGAAACGGATTTCTGTCCTTGTTAAAAATTACCGCCGGTTTCATTTCGGGAAGCCTGGCTGTAATTGCCGATGGCATTGACTCCTTTAGCGATATCATCACATCAGTAATTACCCTGATAACCGCAAAGATTCTGACACGGCAACCCAATGTAAAGTATCCTTATGGTTATGAAAAGGCCGACACCATTGCCTCCAAACTACTGTCATTTATTATATTTTTTGCCGGCGCCCAACTCCTCATTACAACCATACAAAAGCTGATTAATGGCACGCATACCGAAATGCCCACCAGGCTGGCCATTTACATCACCATCATTTCCATCTTCGGAAAGTTATTGCTGGCATACCATCAGAAAAGCACAGGAAAAAAAACCGGCAGTGCAATGCTTATGGCGAATGGCCGGAATATGCTGAATGATGTGATGATTTCAGCATCGGTATTGCTTGGGCTGATATTCATTTACATTTTTAAGATTCCCATTCTGGATACCCTGTTTGCCCTTTTGGTTAGTTTGTGGGTAATGTGGGGAGCAATAAAAATTTTCAGGGAAGCCACTTTCGAACTAATGGATGGTGTTAAGGATTGCACCATTTATGACCGCATTTTCAGTGCAATCGATGCTGTTAAGGATGCTCATCATCCGCACAGGGTGCGGGCAAGAAATATCGGGAATAAAATCATGATTGCCATTGACCTGGAGGTTGATGGTAACCTCTCACTTTTAAGGGCGCATCAAATAGCACACCAGGTTGAAGATGCCATAAAGGAAAGAATCGATAATGTGTTTGATGTAATCATTCACATCGAACCTATAGGGCATCATATTGAAGAGAAATCACTCGGAATTGACAAGAACAATTTATAATCCTTCCGGGTTGAATGGATTGATGGCAGTTATCATACACTTTACCTAATTTAAAAACCAGACTATGGGCAAGAAAGAACGCAGAAAACCAAAAGGAATCAATAAAAAAGATTTGTCAAACAGCATCCTTGCTGTTATTTCAGCCCATCCGAAAAAAACTTTTAATTACAAGCAGCTTGCCGCTGACTTGCTTATTACTGATTCGGCTGAAAAAAGGCTGATAACGGAATTGCTGTATGAGTTAAAGGATAAGGAAATAATCGACGAGATATCAACCGGAAAATTCAGGCTTAAAGCCAGGGGAGGTACGGTTATTGGCACGGTCGACATGGCCAGGGGCGGATATGGTTTTGTGGTTTCAGAAAATATAAAGGAGGATGTTTTTGTATCGCAGAATAACCTTCACCATGCCCTGGACGGTGATACGGTAAAGGTAATGCTGTATGCGCATAAGAGAACCGGTGAAATAGAGGGTGAAGTAATTGAAATTCTTGAAAGGGCCAGGGAAACTTTTGTCGGCACCGTTGAAATTACGGGTAAATTCGCCTTCCTCGTTCCCGATTCCAAAAACATGCCTTTTGATTTCTTTATTCCGCTCGATAAACTGAAAGGAGCAAAGAGCGGTCAAAAGGCTGTTGTAAAACTGACCGACTGGCCTGCCCAGGCTAAAAATCCATTTGGCGAAGTAGTTGAAGTCCTCGGCAACCAGGGTGAAAATGAAACCGAAATGCATGCCATACTGGCTGAATACGGGTTGCCGTATGCATTTTCTGATGAGGTTGAAGAGGAAGCGTCGCGCATCAGTGAAAAAATAACCCGGCAGGACTATGAAAACCGTAGGGACTTCAGGGAAATACCAACGTTTACCATTGATCCGGAAGATGCCAAGGATTTTGATGATGCCCTCTCCCTTAGAAAATTGCCGGATAACAAGTGGGAAGTTGGTGTTCATATTGCCGATGTAACCCATTATGTAAAACCCGACACGCTTATCGATGAAGAAGGATTGCAAAGGGCAACCTCGGTGTATCTTGTTGACCGGGTTGTTGCGATGTTACCGGAACGCCTGTCGAATTTTATTTGTTCCCTCAGGCCCGATGAGGAGAAGTTGTGTTTTTCAGCTGTTTTTGTACTGAGCAATGATGCCGAAATACAGGAAGAATGGTTTGGACGAACCATCATTAAATCAAACAGGCGGTTTTCGTATGCTGAAGCGCAAAAAATAATTGATTCCGGTGATGGTGATATGAAGGAGGAAGTCCTCACCCTGAACAGGCTGGCACAAATATTACGAAAAAAAAGATTCAAAAATGGCGCTGTGGCATTTGAACGTGAAGAAGTTAAAATTGAAGTAGATGAAAAAGGAAAGCCTGTAAGGATTGTGGCAAGGGAACACGGATTGTCCAATGAGTTGATTGAGGAATTCATGCTGCTTGCCAATAAGAGGGTTGCAGAACGTATAGGGAAAGTCAGGGATAAGGGTCAGAAAAAAACATTTGTTTACCGTATTCACGACAGGCCTGATGTTGAAAAGCTTCAGAAATTCTCCCGTTTTATAAAAAAATTCGGATACAAGCTTTCCCTGGCATCGGGTAAACAAACAGCGTTGTCACTAAACAAACTCCTTGACGATGTAAAGGGTACCCGGGAGCAGGATATAGTTGAAAACCTTGCCTTACGAGCTATGGCAAAGGCAGAATATTCAACCAACAATATAGGCCATTACGGATTGGCCTTTGACTATTATACCCATTTCACTTCACCCATAAGGCGATACCCCGATATGATGGTACACAGGCTTTTGGCCGACTACCTGTCGGGTGCTCCCTCGCGAAACCAGAAGGTATATGAAAAAATGTGCCGTCATTCATCAAAAATGGAAAGTCTTGCCATGGAAGCCGAAAGGGCGTCAATTAAGTACAAGCAGGCTGAATTCCTTAAGGATAAAGTAGGACAGGAGTTCGAGGGTATTGTATCCGGGGTGACCGAATGGGGTGTTTTTGTAGAGATCATTGAAAACAAATGTGAAGGAATGATTCCCATCAGGGGTTTGGCCGGTGATTTCTATGAATACGACGAAAATAATTACTGCATTAAAGGCCGGAGAACGGGGAAAAAATACCAGATGGGTGATCCTGTTAAGGTTGAAATTATCCGGGTAAATATGGAAAAAAAGCAAATTGACTTTGCGCTTGTTGTTGAAGATTAATTAAGTTTACACTTATGCTGCTTAATTATATCTGGATTGGATTCTTTGTCATTGGGTTTCTTGTTGCCCTGTTCAGGGTAATCGGTTACTATTTCCGGGATTTTTTCCACGAGCATCTCAGCATAATTTTTACGGTTGCTGACAGGGACGTATTCTATACCATTGTTCAAAGCACTTTTGATATGGCCAGGAGCAGCGTTGAAATATCCATTTACCTTATTGGCGTGATGACCCTTTGGCTGGGCATCATGAAGATAGGCGAAAAGGGGGGTGCCGTAGGTGCGTTATCAAGGATTATGAATCCATTTTTCAGCCGTATTTTCCCAGGGATACCAAAAAATCATCCTGCCATGGGATCGATTTTGATGAATTTCAGCGCAAATATGCTGGGACTGGATAATGCTGCTACACCGCTTGGGCTTAAAGCCATGAAGGAATTGCAGGAGTTTAATCCCTCACCCGAAAAGGCATCGGACCCGATGATCATGTTTTTAGTACTGAATACATCAAGCCTTACTATAATTCCCATCAGCGTACTTGCCATGAGGGTTGCTGCGGGGGCAAAGGTGCCCACCGATATCTTTATCCCCATTATCCTGGCAACATATTTTTCAACGCTGGTTGGCTTTTTATATGTGGCTATACGCCAGAGGATCAACATTCTCAACAAGGTTGTATTTGGGTATATAGGAGGGGTTACTTTATTGATTGCCCTAATGTTGTGGTATCTGGGCAGTTTGCCCCAGGAATTGGTCGCTACACGGACTAATTTTGCAGGTAACTTTCTGCTTTTCCTTATCATCATTGTTTTTATTGCGTTGGGGGTACGAAAGAAAGTAAACCTGTATGAGACTTTCATTGAAGGGGCAAAGGATGGATTCAATGTTGCAATTAAAATAATCCCTTACCTGGTGGCCATGTTGGTGGCCATTGGTGTATTCAGGGCATCGGGTTCATTTCAATTTCTTATGGGTGGGGTAAGGAGCTTTTTTGAGCTTTTCGGATTTGATACCCGTTTTGTTGATGCCCTTCCGGTTGCCTTTATGAAACCATTAAGCGGCAGCGGGGCGCGCGGGCTGATGATTGAAACGATGACTCATTTTGGCGCTGACTCCTTTGCGGGGAGGCTGGCTTGCATTGTACAGGGATCTACCGAAACCACCTTTTATACGGTGGCTGTATATTATGGTGCAGTAGCAATAAGAAATACCCGTTATACGGTTGCCGGCGGATTAATTGCTGACCTGGCCGGAGTAATTGCAGCAATTTTTATTGCCTACCAGTTTTTTGGATAGGGGATTACCGGATGGTATACTGAAGACCAAAGGACAGGTAATTGTTAAAATCACCGACCGAATTGCCAAATATTTTTCCAAACCAACTGTAATAGGCACCTGCACTTTTAAGGTTCCTGATGGACAAAAATGAATAGCCATATCGCACATATACTCCGAGCCTGGGAATAAGATTGATATTTATTCCCATTAATAAGCCAAGATCGAACTTATGATAACCGGTAAGCGCCTCATCCGGCAACTTTCCGCCATCGTCCTCTCCTGTGGCGGAAATCAGGTAGCCCGGAACAAGCCCAATTTCGAGCGCTCCATACTCCTTAACCCTGTATGCCACCAATACGGGAATATCAATATAGTGCAGGCTGAGCTGGTAAAAGCCGGTATTATCATCGGAGGCCGGATTTTTTGCACCCCTTGCAGCATAACGGATTTCTAAACGCCCGTTGAGATTCGGAAACAACTCCGTGCTGACAAATACCCCGCCAAGAAGGCCTGGTTTATTGTAGCCCGAATATGAGTCTCCGTCAACTTGCGAGGCTGTCAATCCCAGCATGAGTCCACCATTGAAGATCTGGGATTTTGCAGCCATCATTGATAGCAGCAACACCATAAGTACGATAAGTTTTTTCATGCAGCTTAATTCAGGTAGTCTGAAAGCAGTTTTTCTTTAAGGATGGAAACACCCTTTCCCGCTTTTTCCCTTATGAAATTGATATGCCGGTACAAGGGAACGGCAACGTCATTGGGGTCAATCAGAAAAACGGGCACTTTTTTGGGAACATAATCAATGAGGCCTGCAGCAGGATAAACCACCATTGAAGTGCCGATTACCACAAAAATATCGGCCCCGGATGTTATTGCGGCAGCCTGTTCAATGGCCGGTACCGCTTCACCAAACCATACTATATCGGGACGTAGTTGAAATCCTTTTTCACAATTATCGCCTGGATTGATAGGATTATAACCAATGTCGTACACCAGCTCAGGATCCTCTGTGCTGCGCGCCTGGGTAAGGATTCCATGCAAATGTAATACCTTGCTGCTGCCGGCTTTTTCGTGAAGGTTATCTACATTTTGCGTTATGATTTCAACGTCGAAATATTGCTCCAGGTCAACAAGGCCCTTGTGTCCGGGATTGGGTTCGGCGTCCTTTAGCTGAGCCCGGCGTTCATTATAAAAACGAAGTACAAGTTCCATGTTTTTCACCCAGCCCGCGTAGCTCGCTACCTCCATAACATCGTAATTTTCCCAGAGCCCGCCGGCATCCCTGAATGTTTTAAGGCCGCTCTCGGAGCTTATTCCTGAACCTGTTAGTACCACGAGCTTTTTCATGCACAATTGTTACGCAAAACAAATATAGGACTTTTATTTTATTATCTTTACACGGTTCATATACACCTAATGTCCAATGGATCAGTATCCTGAAGTTTTCCGCGAAGAGGAAAGTATCGATATAAAAAAATACCTTTTTAGGATTTTATACAACTGGTGGTGGTTTGCACTATCCATTTTTTTAGCGCTTACGGTAGCATATCTTATCAACCGCTATTCCGAAGAGTTTTATCGTGCCAGCTGTTCGGTGATCGTTGCCAACGAAAATACACCGCGTGGTGATATTGAAAGCGTTATTGAAGAAATGACGAATATCCGGTCACGGCGGACAAAAGCCGTAGTGCAAAATGAAATAACCGTGTTGAAATCATATAAAATGGCCAGTGCGGCCCTTGACAGGCTTGATTTTAACATTTCCTATACCGGTGTGGGCCGCAGGGGCATTGCCGAATCAAAGCTTTATAAAGGATCACCTTTTATTGTGGTTTCAGATACTGCCGCACCAAACCAGATTAATTATCCTGTTTACATTACCATACTTTCACCAAACACCTACAGGCTAACCATTGATGACAATTTTGATATTTCTGAAGTGCTTTATTTTGGCCAGTGGTTCAGGCATAAGAATTTCAACTTTATGTTGCTGCCCCGCACTGCTGAATCGCTTAAAAGCATGGAGCATTTCCCGGTGAAGTATTATTTTATTATGCACGACAGGAATAGCCTTGTTAATCGTTACAGGGCAGGCCTGGATGTTGAGGTAAATGATGAAAAGGGATCCATTCTGACCATTTCAATGACAGGGCCAAACAAGGAACAGATTTGTGATTATCTCAACAGGCTTGCGGAAGTCTATATCCAGTCAAATCTGGATGACAAGAATGCCACATCATCGAATACCATAAGATTTATTGATCAGCAGTTGCGCGAAACAATAGACTCCCTGCAGATAGCCGGAGTCAGACTTCAGAATTTCAGGTCCGCAAACAGAATCATAAACATAAGTCAGGAAGGGAATGCCTTATTCGACCAGATGGAAGTGCTTAATACCGAGAAAGCCGATATCAACATCAAAGCCCGGTATTTTGAGTACATCAAGAACTATATTGTTTCAAAGAAAGACAACATAGAAATTATTGCCCCGTCGGTGATGGGTATACAGGATGCTCTGCTCAACTCACTGGTAGCCCAGATCAATTCCCTCAACACAGAGCGAAGGAACCTTCAGTTCAGCTCGAATGAAAACAATCCTAAATTGACCATGCTCAACATGCAGCTTGAAAATTTGCGCAGGGACATTGTTGAGAATGTGAATAACCTGATAGAGGCCAATGCCATTGCGATGACTGAGCTCGACAGGCGGATTGCCTTGCTTGAGGGTCAGATTCAGAAGCTTCCTGCCACAGAAAGACAGCTGATCAATATTCAAAGGGAATTTAATATAAACGACCAGATTTATACATTCCTGTTGGAAAAGCGGGCTGAGGCCGGCATTACCAAGGCATCGAACACGTCCGATCACAGGTTGCTTGACATCGCACGCCCCGAAAATGCATCGATGATAAAACCCAAAACCTCCATGAATTATATGATGGCATTGGTTCTTGGTGGACTTATCCCTTTGTTGTTATTAATCCTGATTGAATATTTCAACAATAAAATAGTTGACAAGAAAGACATCGAACAGGAGACTTCAGCCCCCATTCTTGGTTCGATAGGCCATAACGAAAAGCAGTTTGACCTTCCGGTATTTGAAAATCCAAAATCGGCCCTGGCTGAGTCATTCCGGTCGCTCAGGGCTAATTTGCAATATTTGCTGAAGAACGAAAACCATAAGATTATTTCTATTTCTTCAACCATCAGTGGTGAAGGAAAGACTTTCTGCTCTGCTAACCTGGCTGCCATTCTTGCAATGGCCGGTCGCAAGACTTTGCTGGTAAGCCTTGACCTGAGGAAGCCAAAGATTCATAAAATTTTCAGACTCACCAACGATAAAGGAATAAGTTCGTATCTGGCAGGTATTACAGACAATTCATTCATTCATCCCACCAATGTTGATAACCTTTTCGTTGCAGTGTCCGGTCCGGTTCCGCCAAATCCTGCAGAACTAATCGAATCACAGCGAATGGTGGATTTTGTCCATGAAATGAAAAAGGAATATGATTTCCTCGTCATTGATACACCTCCTATAGCCATTGTTACCGACGCCTTGTTGCTGAAGGAGCTGGTGGATATGCATATATTCGTAATACGCCATGGTTATTCGAGCAAGCAGGTGTTGCAACTGGTTGAGGATTTATATACCAAGCGGGGATTAAAGAATATGTCGTTGCTTGTTAATGATGTTCACACCAAAGGATACTACGGTTATTCTTACAGGTATGGCTATGGTTACGGTTATGGCTACGGATATGGCTATGGCTACGAACACGGCTATTATGATGAAGAAAGCACCTCCATAAGCCATATTAAAAAGCACGTAAACAGATTATTTTCGAAGAAATAATGCTGGTTTTCCTATCCTCCCATTGAAGCGAAAGATCCCGATTTTGTCATTTGTTTGGGCGTAAGGCATAAGACCGGAATTTCCGCCTTATTCAATATCTGGTGAGCGGTATTTCCCATAATAAGGCTGATTCCGGATGGCTGTTCTGTAGTAATGGAAATAAGGTCGGCTTTTATGGTATTGGAATAATTAATTAGCATTTCCGCGATATTATCCCCAAACACTTCATTGCTTTCGCAATGTACCTTTCCTTCGATAAAGCCGGATACCTGGCTGACATATGACCTTAACCTGCGGACATCCTGATTGTTGCGGTTAGTATGAATTCCAACCACGTGTATTTCGGCGCTGAAAAGCTTAGCCATTTCGGTGGTATAAGGGACTTTTTGCCGGGTATCGGCAGACATATCGATGGGAAGAACAATTCTCTTAATGTCATTGGGACAGTAATTTTTTCGCAGGGTAATTACCGGCTTTTGGGTTGCTGATATAATCCTGAATGCGTTGCTTCCGATAAAAAATTCCTGAAAGCCTGAAGCCCCGTGAGTTGATGCAGTAATCAATGCATCAGGTGTTTGATCGGCAAGGTTAACCACTTCCTGATAGATTCTCCCTTTGCCAATGAAATAATCTAATGATGAATTATTCCCTAGCAGGGGTTTATATTCGGATATGATGGCTTCGAATTTTTGAGCAGCCTGGTTTTGTTCCGCGCTTATATCTTTATCCGAGTCCGTCTTTTGTATTACATACACGAGTCGTATGTTAACAGTGGCTTTTTTTGAGAATAAAACAGCCAGTTTAAGGCCGTTTAAAGATTCTGCTGAGAAATCCAGGGGAACGATCAGATTTTTCATAGAACAGTAGTTTAATCACTGATTAGTAAATGTAAGTAAAATTCCTGTTCTATCAATACGGAAACCAGGCCCTCCGGGTTTCTACCTGACGCTCATTCAGGTGATATGGAATTTTTATAAAGTGCTATACAACGCGGATCAGCGTGGTTAAAAAAATCACAATTTGTTTTGAAATATTCTTATATTTATATTGCTAAGATGAAAGACCAAACCAGAACAAAAATTTTGACTTTTTATGCAGGATTTATTTATTCCGGGGACTGATTCGCTTCCTACTGTTTCATTTATGGCCAATGGAGAGCTAAAAATTTCAGGACGGGCTCTGCCTGAGGATGCAGCAAAGTTTTTTGCTCCGCTGCTGGCATGGGTCAATGCTTATTCTTTGGCTTATGTTAATCTGGAGATTAACCTGGATTACTTCAATACAAGTGTTTCCAAGCAGTTGCTGGATTTATTCAAGCACATTGATAACAAAAAGGACATTCAAAATGTTACTGTAAAATGGATGTATGAGGATGGGGATGATGAAATGCTTGAATCAGGAGAAATATACCAGGAGATACTTCCCAGGTTTACATTTTCATTCCACAAGTACGCCGAATTGTCAAATTAACTGATGGGATCTTCACCCAATGAAGACATATTATCAGAAATAATGACATATCAACATATATAAATATGTGGCTCAAATTTTGTATATTTGCCTTTAAAATATTACAATTATGGCGTTAGAACATTTAACAAAAGATTCATTCAAGATGAAAGTCTTCAATTTTGAGGCTAACAAGGAATGGAAGTATGAAGGAACCAAGCCGGCAATTATTGATTTCTATGCCGATTGGTGTGGCCCGTGCAAAATGGTGGCACCGGTACTGGAAGAACTAAAGACGGAATATGATGGTAAACTCGAGATTTATAAAGTAAATACGGATGAGGAGCGAGAATTGTCGGCCATGTTTGGCATTCAGAGCATTCCCAGTTTGTTGTTCATTCCCCTTGAGGGTCAGCCCCAAATGGCTATGGGAGCGCTGCCCAAGGAAACCTTTGTCCGTGCCATTGGTGAAGTGTTGAGTGTGCAGCCATGAAAGGCATTGCATTCAGGTACCTGTTTATAGTACTTTTTGTATTGGCCGGTTTAACCGGTGGATTTTTATACTGGAAGTTTATTGGCTGTAATTCAGGCTCCTGTCCATTAACAGCCAACTGGCATACGAGTTCTCTTGCCGGGGGTTTGCTGGGCTTTTTTGGAGGCAGCAGCATAAGGGACTTGATCCAAAAAAGGGATCGCTCGTAAAAAATATTCATTCATAAATCAATGACGATCATCGTAGTAATGGTTAATCCATCCCATGCTATTGATATTGTCATTTTTTTATTATTAACTTTGCTCCGCTTGTAAACGTTCTTCAGGACTGCAATACGTCCATTATTCTGTGCTTATGAAAGGATATGAAATTGCGCCAAACATTATATTCAACATTTCTGTCCCACCATCCCTCACAATTTTCATGCTTATTTTCTTTTTGTTTAAACAGTTAATGCATTTCATATGGATGTAAAAGGAAGGCTATTTACCCGTTATCTTCAGCGCTCGGCTGCATATGCCAAGCAATTGGAAGTATCAGAAAAGCAGCATAACAAAGGAAAGATGACCGCAAGGGAGAGGGTAGATATGCTTTTTGATCCCGATACTTTCCAGGAAATCGATGCTTTTTCGATGCCAGCACCGTCGGGAGGCGATTTTGGAAAAAAGGTAACTGCCTTTGGTGACGGGGTAATTATTGGTTATGGAAGGATAAGCGGGAGGCTTGCATTTGCGTATTCACAGGATTTTACCGTAATGGGCGGTTCTCTGGGATCAGTACATGCGGCTAAAATTGCTAAAATCCAGGATATGGCATTAAAAATGGGAGCACCCATAATCGGGCTTATTGATTCAGGTGGTGCAAGAATCCAGGAAGGTGTTGCCAGTCTCGCAGGTTACGCTTCAATTTTCAAAAGAAATGTTGATGCCTCGGGAGTAATTCCGCAAATATCAGTGATAATGGGCCCTGCGGCAGGGGGAGCGGTGTATTCTCCTTCCATAACCGATTATGTGTTTATGACCAACAAGACCAGTTATATGTTTGTTACCGGCCCCAATGTTGTGAAAGAGGTTTTGAATGAGGATGTATCCTTTGATGATCTGGGAGGTGCCATGGTTCATATGAAAAAAAGCGGGGTTGCCCATTTTGTATATGAGGATGAAGAGAACACCTTGCGGGGAGTGCAAAAACTACTCTCCTATCTTCCTTCCAATAATTTGGAAAATCCTCCTTTTCTGGATCATTTTGACGCCGATGACCGGGTTGATGATAGAATCAGGGATATTATCCCCGACGATCCCAATAAGCCCTATGATATAAAGGATATCATTCATCTGATCATTGACAGAAATACCTTTTTCGAAGTCGCTTCCAATTTTGCGCAGAACCTGGTAATAGGTTTTGGCAGGTTAAAAGGAAAAACCATTGGAATCCTTGCAAATCAGCCCAAGGTGCTTGCAGGCACCCTGGATATCAATTCCTCCGTAAAAGGGGCCCGGTTTGTCAGGTTTTGTGACTCGTTTAATATTCCCATACTTACACTGGAAGACGTTCCTGGCTTTTTACCCGGTGTCGACCAGGAACACAACGGAATAATCCGGCACGGTGCCAAGCTGCTCTATGCGTATGCAGATGCCACGGTTCCCAAAATAACCGTTATTTTGCGCAAGTCATACGGCGGGGCGTATTGTGTAATGAACAGCAAAAACCTGGGAGGGGATTTCAATTTCGCATGGCCTACTGCCGAAATTGCTGTAATGGGGCCCGAAGGGGCGGTCTCGATATTATATCGTAAGGAATTGATTGAATCCGGTGAGCCGGCCCGCCTGAAGAAGGAACTTGCAGCGAAATACCGCGACGAAATTGCCAACCCCTATGTAGCCGATGATAAAGGGTATATAGATGAAGTCATTGACCCAGTACTTACCAGAAGAAGGCTGATTCATGCATTTGATGCACTGGAAAGCAAACACGTCAGCGTTCCATCTCGAAAACATGGCAACATACCGCTTTAATGATTTGACATTAACAAAAACCACTGTTCAGGATGAAGATAAAAAGCCTGCTGATAGCAAACCGGGGTGAGATTGCAGTGAGAATATCAGAATCTGCAAAAAAACTCGGGATAAAGGTTTATGGAATAAAAACCGCCAAGGAGCCCAATGCCTTTTACCTCAGGTATGTTGATGATGTAATAGACTTTTCGGAAACCATTGATGAGATACCTGAATTTCTTGATGTTGAAAGAATCATAGAAGCCGCAAAATCACATAAAATACAGGCTGTCCATCCGGGATATGGCTTCCTTGCTGAGAATCCTTATTTTGCCAGGCGCTGTGAAGAGGAAAAGATAATATTCGTCGGGCCATCGGCATCAGCCATATATAAAATGGGCAATAAGACCATTGCCAAGCAAATTGCCCAGAAAAATCAAATCCCCCTCTTGCAGGGAAGCCACGGGACGGTTAATAATCCCAGGGAAGCTGCGGAAATTGCCTCAACAATTGGTTATCCCGTGATACTGAAAGCAGCTGCCGGGGGCGGAGGAAGGGGCATGAGGATTGTAGAAAAATCCGCCACCATGGAGAAGATGTTCAAAATGGCTGCCAGTGAGTCAGAGAAGGCCTTTAATGACGCATCTCTTTTTATTGAAAAATACGTAAGGAATCCACGTCATATAGAATTTCAGATCCTCGGAGACCGAAACGGCAATTATATACACCTTGGAGAAAGAGAGTGTTCGGTACAGCGCAAACACCAGAAGCTTATCGAAGAATCTCCCTCACCAGCACTGGATGAAAAGCTGCGCGAAGAAATGGGGAGTGCAGCCATAAAAATAGCACAGGCTGTAAATTACTTCTCTGCCGGTACGGTTGAATTTCTGCTGGATGCAGATAAAAATTTCTTTTTTATGGAAATGAATACCAGAATCCAGGTAGAGCATCCGGTTACGGAGATGGTTTCGGGTATCGACCTTATTGAATGGCAAATCAGAATTGCTGAAGGCCAGGAGCTTACTTTGAAGCAGAGCGACATAAAACTTTTAGGCTGGGCTATTGAATGCCGGATTAATGCAGAAGATGTTCAGGCCGGGTTTTCACCAAACCTGGGAATCATTGAGAAAGTTTCATTCCCCAAAGGGAAGAACATCAGGGTAGATACCGGGATAACCGATTATTCGGTGGTTACTCCCTATTTTGATTCCATGCTTGCTAAGCTTATCATACATGCAGAATCCCGTGAAAAAGCGATCAGCCATTCCATTCAGGCCTTGAAAAAAGTGTGGATAAGGGGTATTAAAACATCCATTCCCTTTTGCCTCGCAGTGCTGAATCATAAAAAATTCAGGAAAGGGGACTTCAATACTTCATTCATTGAAAAAGACATGGATAAGCTCTACTTCAATGAAGAGGAGGATGAAATGCTTGCTGCCTATGTAGCCACTTTCGACTTTGCCGCTGAGCTTGAAACAAACCGGACATCCAAGCCAAATTTCGAGCGCGGCAAAAGTATCAGCCCGTGGGTTTTAAACAAACGTCTTAAATCTCTCTAAGCCTCATTATGAAATTACTGAAATCCAAGAAAAAGAAGACTGAATACATTGCCGTTACTCCTGCAAACAAGAAGTTCGTGGTTGTTGATCCCTTTAGCGAGGACATCCGCATCAACGGAAAAAAACATGATGTCAGAATATTTGAAGATGAAGAAGGCTTTACGGTAATCGAGTTTAACAATAAAAAGTACCTGGCAGAAATTGTAGAAAAGAACCAAAACAAGTATTCGGTATTAATTAACGGGATAAGCTATCATTTTACGATTGAATCGCCCATTTCATACCGCCGTCGGAAATACCTTGAGAAGCATAAACAGGTTAATAAAACGGAGGTTATAAGTGCACCCATGCCTGGTAAAATAATTGAAATTCTGGTTGAGGAAAATGCAAAAGTGAAAGAAGGGGAAGCCATAGTAATTCTTGAGGCCATGAAAATGCAGAATGAAATAATTGCTGTTGTGGCAGGAAAAATAAAGAAGATTAATGTAAAACCGGGGGACTCTGTTACAAAAGACGAAGTGTTAATGGAAATTGAAAGGGTTTAATTACTTTTGGAGTTAATAAACTCATTTTCATGCCTGAAAAAATCGTTCAAACAGTTAACTTTCTCAAATCAGCCGGCATAATAAATCCTGAAATTGGTATAGTACTTGGCACCGGCCTGGGCAAGATGATAAATGCCATCGATATCATTCAAACCATCGATTATAGTGATATTCCAAATTTTCCGCTTTCAACGGTTGAATCCCATTCGGGTAAGCTGATCTATGGATCATTTTATGGCAAAAGGGTTTTGGCTATGCAGGGGCGCTTTCATTATTATGAAGGGTATACCCTGCAACAGGTTACCTTTCCCATCAGGGTAATGAAATTGCTGGGCATTAAATATTTGCTGTTGTCAAATGCAGCAGGCGCTATGAATCCATCGTACAAAAAGGGCAGCCTGATGCTGATTGATGATCATATCAATTTCATCCCTGACAATCCATTGCGGGGAAAAAACCTTGATGTTTACGGACCAAGGTTTCCGGATATGAGCCGGCCCTATTCCGCTTTTTTAAACAGCAAATTCAGGGAGGCTGCTCTCCGTGAAAACATCACACTGGTTGAAGGAATATACCTTGCCGTTATGGGTCCAAACCTGGAGACAAGGGCTGAATACAGAATGTTCAGAAACTTTGCCGATGCTGTAGGCATGTCGACTGTGCCCGAAGTAATCGTTGCCAACCATATGGGTCTGCCCTGTGCGGCAATATCTGTGCTTACAGACGAATGTGATCCGGATAACCTTGTTCCTGCCACGCTTGAGGATATTCTTGCAATAGCCGGCAGAGCCGAAACAGACCTGATAAAACTTTTCTCAAGCCTTATTAAGGATTTAGATTTAAGCGGTAGATGAATCTGGTTACCGGAGCCACCGGACATTTGGGGTCACATGTGGTCTTGGAACTTGCAAGGGCTGGAAAAGCTGTTCGCGCGATTTACCGGAACAAGGACAAAATTGATATAACGCGAAAGCTTTTTGCCTACTATCATTGCGACACCTCGCTTTTCAACCAGGTTGAATGGGTAAAAGCAGATATCAATGATCCTTACGTAATGGCCGATGTCCTTAAAGGAGTGAATATAGTATTTCACACAGCAGGACAGGTGTCCTTCACAAAAAACAAGAAGCAATTGGAGGTAAATACCAACGGAACTTCAAACGTGGTCAATGCCTGTCTGGAAGCAGCCGGTATTAAGCTCATTCATATCAGTTCAATAGCCACACTTGGACAGGTTTTATCGGATATTCCCCTGAATGAATCCAACTTGTGGAACAACGATACCTCTTCCTCGGCCTATTCCATAAGTAAATATAAAGGCGAAATGGAAGTATGGCGCGGCATTTTTGAGGGCCTGGATGCGGTAATACTGAATCCTTCCGTTATTATTGGTCCGGGTATGAACTTCGGGCCCGCTGCACATTTATTTGATCATGTACGTAAAGGACAGAAGTTTTACACCGGCGGTACTTCAGGCTATGTTGATGTCCGTGATGTGGCAAAAATCATGATGATGGTTTCTGACAATAGCATTACCGGTGAAAGGTTCATTGTCAGCTCAGGAAATTTTCCACACCGGCATATTTTGAATCTGCTGGCCGATGGTTTTGGTCAGCCTCATCCCAAATACGAAGTAACACCATTAATTGCCCGCATAGCAGTTATCCTTGAAGGAATCCGTTCGCTGATCACATTTTCTGATGCCCGCATAAACAGAAAAGCGCTTCAGATTGCCGGTTCGAGGCTTCAATATTCTAACGATAAAATAACGAAATGGTTAAGTTTCGATTTTATGCCTCCTGAGCATTCGGTAAGGGACGCCGTGGATTTTTACAATTTTTTTTTCAACAGCAGGGTTACTATCTGACATTTTCCGGTATTAAAGGTTAATTAACCCAATTAACCCAAAATCAACGTATATGTTAACCAGATTAATTCTATGCTTTATTGCATTAGGATCAGTGCTTCTTTCATGCCAGAAAGATGACAATGAATCCTCACAGGCAAAAGGTAGTCTGACGATTAATGTCGGACTTTTCATCAGTGTAAACGAAGAACCCAACACATTAAAATCAGTTCAGGGTGTTGAAGACTTCATGGTGGTAATTTACAACCTTTCGGGACAGGCTGTGCAAACTTTCCAGCGGTATGCCGAAATGCCTTCACAAATCGAATTGGAAGCCGGGCAATACTATGTGGTTGCCCATTCCAATAATGACCTTGCTGCTGCATTCGATAACCCTTATTATTATGGAGAATCGGATGATTTTGCCATTACTCCGGGCGTGGAGCAAACGGCAACGGTGAATTGTGAACTCGCCAATACCATGGTAACCATTGTTTATTCGGATATGCTAAGGAGCTCCTATACAGATTATACTACTACGGTGAGCTCTTCAGCAGGATCGTTAACGTTTACCGCACAGGAAACGAGGCCGGGATATTTTCAGCCATTGCCACTCAGCATCGTTGTTTTATTAACGTGGAGAAATGGAGAAGGCGTTATGGAAACAAAGACACTTACGGGCAGCATACCCGATCCCCAGCCGCGCAAGAAATATGAGGTACATATTGATGCTATGGCGCCACAGGGATCCTCCATGGTAATGATTAACATAATTGACAACGCAGAGCCCCCGGAGATAATTCAAATCACTGATCAGCCGGCACCATTGCCGGGAACCATTCCTGCAGGAGCGGTCATTATTTCTGAAATCATGTACAATCCAACTGCCCTCGATGATTCACAGGGAGAATGGTTTGAGGTGTACAATACAACCAATAGCCCAATAGACCTTAACCAGGCCGTCATCCGTAAAAATGAAAACGAATCACATACCATTAATGAAACACTGGTTGTTCCACCCCTGGGTTATATCGTTTTATCGCGCACCCAGGCAGCATTTTCCGGAACGGCATATGTTTATGGTACATCCATAACGCTGAACAACACCGCGGCAACGTTGGCGTTAAACAATCCGGGAGTAAACGGAGCGGAAGGGCCGGTAATTTGTGCAATTAACTATACATCTGAAAATTTTCCCCGGGCTGCAGGGGCTTCCATCTCACTGTCTCCTTTATTGATGACCGGCACAAGTGCTGTTTTGGGCACTTCATGGTGCATAGCGGGTTCAGTGTTCCATACCGGTGATGCCGGCACTCCGGCTGCTGAAAATGACGCATGCCAGTAATAATTATTCAGCCCTCTGATGCCAAAAACGCATGAAACGTTGTTAGGTTAAACCCTGTCTGGCATAGAGGGCTGTCTCACATAACAAACATCCCGGTTTTTTGCCGGGCAAGAAAGTCTTTTATTTGGAAGTTGCGAATGATCATTTGTTTAAATTTGCTTGAATCTTTCACTGTTTACCCGAAATGCAAAAAAAGTTTTTAGCAGGTTTAGCAGGCGATATTTTCATTGTTGCCATATCCTATGTTGTGTGTGTTTGGCTGAAGCCGGGATCTGACAGCAATTATTACAGCGGTTATGGAATTTCATTCCTGTTGTTCCTGCTCATCTGGCTCATCGTTTCATTTTCAATGGAAAAATACAACCCCGGCGTTAACTCAACCTGGCCGAAGCTTTTTAAGCGGATAATCATTTCCAACCTGTTGATTTTTTTCATTATTACCAGTATGATGTACCTGTTTCAGAGCTTTAACTATTCAAGGTTTATCGTTCTGGGAACAGTTGGAATAGCCACACTTATTGAAGTTATATCCGGATCATTGATTTTCTTGTTTGTCAATGCGAAGGTGAGGTATGAGAATGGGGCAATTAAATCGGAGACCATTAAGCATAAGCATGTGCCCCAAACCAATATCGTTCATATTGAGAAACGCACAGCACCAAAATTTGATTTCAGGCAAAGGGAATTATACCTGATTAATGCCATAGGCAATAACGCTTATGCGTTCATAAAAAATTATGCTGCCATCGATTCGGCTAATACTTTGATCGTAGCCACCAATACAACATTTAACATTGATGCCCAGGTTCAGAACCAGTTTGAATGTATATTGAATGTAAAGCGTGTAAACGATTTCAGGTATATTAATAAATACTTTGAATCGGTAAACGCCAAATTGCCAGTCGGTGGAATTTTCATCGATTTTTTTGAGACCAAGAATATGCGTAAAAAGCGCATACTTAATAAGTTTCCGGTGGGAGTAAACTATATATATTATGCTATGGATTTTTTGGTTAAAAGGGTATTCCCCAAGTTTACCCTTACCAAGAAGCTGTATTTTATTCTTACCCGCGGTGAAAACCGCGTTCTGTCGAAGGCAGAGGCCTTTGGAAGACTGTACTCCTGTGGTTTTGAAATTCTGGATGAAAAGGTTATTGATAAAGAATTCTATTTTGTTGCCATAAAGGTTAAAGAGCCGCTCTTCCCCAAGAATCCTAGTTATGGGCCATTAATAGCATTAGAAAGAATTGGCAAGGGAGGTAAACTGATCAAGGTATATAAAATGAGAACCATGCATCCGTTTGCCGAATATTTGCAGGACTATATATATCGTAAGACAGGGTTACAGGAAGGGGGGAAGTTTAAAGATGATTTCAGGGTTACCACACTTGGCAGAATCATGCGGTCTTTTTGGATGGATGAACTTCCCATGTTGATTAATCTCATCAAGGGTGATTTGAAGCTGGTTGGTGTCAGGCCTCTGAGCAGGCAATACTTTAAATTATATAGCAAAAAACTGCAGCGATTACGGATAGAGTCGAAACCTGGTTTAATCCCTCCTTTTTATGTAGACTATCCCAAAACGCTCGAGGAAATTGAAAATTCAGAATTAAAGTACCTTGAAGCCTATAACCGGCATCCGTTGAGAACCGATTGGGTGTATTTCTGGAAGGCCATGTATAATATCATCATCAGACGATACAGGAGTAAATAATTACTCCGGCCTCTATCTCAGGTAGTTCAGGATGAGTATCAATGTTGATATCGATGAAAAAACCAGTGATACAGCTGGCATATTCATTCTGAAAGTCTTGTTCTTTATTGGTTCAACATAAACGATATCATTCGGAAGCAAAAAGAATCCATCCGAAGACAATATGTTGCTGTTGGTCAGATCGAGCCGGAATGATTTGGTGCCATTGCCGGTAGGCCGCAAAACCAGGATCTTCTTTCTGTTTCCGTAATCGGTAACATCACCGGCCATACTCACTGCTTCGAGCACGGTAAGTTGATTGTTAAAGTTATTATAAGTACCGGGCCTGTTCACTTCACCAATCACAGATACTTTAAAAGAAATGAGTTTTACGATAACCGTTGCATCTTTCAGGTACTGATCGGCACGTTGCCTGATCGCTGCTATTGCCTCATCCATGGTTCTGCCGGCAACCTTAATTTTTCCCAGTACCGGAATCTCAATATTTCCTGAATCACTTACAGCATAACCATTTATAAACAAACTTGTTTCATTTTGAAAAAGGTTTTGCTGGTAAGTTCCAATGGTCTGGTTTATCAAACTGCTCATGTCTTCATTCAGGGAATAAATCTTTACATACATAATATCCCTGGTCTGAATCCGGTATTCGGGTTTATTTTTAGGATAGAAGGTTTCCGCAGAAGCTGAATCAATGTTTTTAAGGTACACCAATTGACGATGTGATGTACACGACATGGAAGCAAGCATCAGAACAGTTATTGCAGCGATACATGCAAACCTTACCAATATTTTCAAGTTCTTATGCATGGTTAAGCAAGATATTCCTGGTAAACCTTATTAATTCCGTTCTCCAGCGTGATCGTCTCATGCCACCCCAATTCATGAAGCTTTTTAACGCTCAGCAACTTCTGAAAAGTACCATCGGGTTTTGAGGTATCCCATTCTATGAATCCATCGAAACCAACAATATCTTTCACCTTCATTGCCAATTCCTTAATGGTAAGGTCTTTTCCGGTTCCGATATTGATGTGTGTATTGCGTATTTCAACCTTGGTATCGCGTGAAGTGATTTTGTCGGTATACTTGTCCTTTACAAGGTCTTTAAAGTCGACGCTTTCCATAATATAAACACAGGCATCTGCCATATCATCGGAATGCAGAAATTCACGCCTGGGTGCACCCGAACCCCAAAGCCTCACTGTTACAGGATGCTCAGTGGAACTGTGCCTGAAGATTCCGTACTTTTCGAGTTTTTCACCAATTTCAATTTCAGTGGCAGTTCCGTCTACTCCTTCAATTGGCCTCTTTTGAACATCTTTCCGGATATCATCCCAGTTGTTTTCAATAAGGCATTTTGCAAGATGCATTTTGCGGATAATAGCGGGAAGAACATGCGATTTTTCGAGGTCATAATTATCATTGGTACCATACAGGTTTGTTGGCATTACCGAGATAAAATTAGTACCATATTGAATATTATAACTTTCGCACATTTTTATGCCCGCAATTTTGGCAATAGCATAAGGTTCGTTGGTATATTCAAGAACATCGGTAAGCAGGTACTTTTCTTTCAGTGGCTGAGGGGCCAGTTTGGGATATATGCATGAACTACCCAGGAACAATAGCTTTTTTACGCCATGTATATAGCAATTGTGAATGACATTGCTCTGGATCATCAGGTTTTCATAAATGAACTGACCCCGGTATATATTGTTGGCCACGATACCTCCAACTTTTGCTGCAGCCAGAAATACGTATTCCGGCTTCTCAGCCTCAAAAAAGGCTGAAACCGAACGTTGATCCATTAAATCGAGATCAGGGTATAACCGGGTTACAATATTGCGATATCCTTTTTTCTGAAGGTTTCGCATCAAGGCACTTCCAACCAATCCGGTATGACCTGCAAGGTAGATTTTACTGTCTTTTTTCATGGATCAAGGTTAAGGTTTATTCAAAATAATTTAAGGTCTGGTAGCCTCCATTTTTAAGGTATACCTCTTTATGCATGAGTTTTATGTCACTCTGCATCATATCTTTGATAAGCGCCTTAAGATCGTATTCGGGCTGCCAGTTAAGCTTGGTTTTGGCTTTTGTGGGATCGCCTATTAACAATTCAACTTCGGTGGGCCTGAAATACCGCGGATCAATGCTTAAAATCTCCTTACCGGCCGGCAGCTGGAATCTGCTGTTGGAACATGATTTTATATAACCTTTTTCATCTACTCCGGAGCCTTTATACTCTATTTCGATTCCGATTTCCTCAAATGCCAGTTTCACAAATTCACGTATTTCCGTAGTAATCCCGGTTGCTATGACAAAATCCTCGGGTTGCTCCTGCTGAAGGATAAGGTACATAGCCCTGATATAGTCTTTTGCATGGCCCCAGTCGCGTTTAGACGAAAGGTTTCCGAGGAATATCTTTTCCTGTAATCCCAGTGCTATTCGGGCAACAGCCCTTGTAATTTTGCGGGTAACAAAAGTTTCACCACGAATAGGGGATTCATGGTTAAACAAAATACCGTTGCAGGCAAACATATTATATGCTTCGCGGTAGTTTACCGTTATCCAGTATCCATATAATTTTGCCACTGCATAAGGGCTTCTTGGATAAAATGGTGTTTTTTCAGATTGGGGTATTTCCTGAACCAGCCCGTACAATTCACTAGTAGAGGCCTGGTAAAACCTTGTTTTATTTACAAGGCCCAGGATACGGATGGCTTCAAGCATTCTTAAGGTACCAATGCCATCTGCATTGGCGGTGTATTCGGGAGTGTCGAAGCTTACCTTAACATGGCTCATAGCCGCCAGGTTGTAAATTTCATCCGGTTGTGTTTCCTGAATAATCCTGATCAGGTTAGTAGAATCAGTAAGATCGCTGTAATGCAATACAAAATTCCGGTTCTCAACATGAGGATCGAGATAAAGATGGTCAATCCTCTCGGTATTGAACAATGAACTCCTTCTTTTGGTTCCATGAACAATATATCCTTTTTTCAGGAGGAATTCTGCGAGGTAGGCCCCATCCTGCCCGGTAATACCTGTTATAAGTGCGACTTTACTCATGCGATTTAAAATTTTATGTTATTTTGACAATGCTTTACGGCATAATTCATGATAATCTCCTTTCAGCCCTACAGGGGTTGAATTCCTGATCTGATATACAATTTGTACAGACGGTTTGGCATCACTCAAGCCGAATCCCTTACCTTCCAAAATTTCCTGGTAGCTTTTGGTATGGAGATCAGTAAAGCCTTCGCTGAATTCTATTTCAGTATTATCCATAATGATCGACCGGAATGTGCGCTTGCCATTTTGTTTTACCTGTTCGGGAATATCATTGGCATCGAGGCTCAAATACCACCTGACTTTAGCCTTGTCCAGTTCAAGATAACCGGCAGCTTTATCGGGGGCAAGCAGATGTACAGTACTTTCCTTGACATCGCCAAATATCCATGATAACATATCAAAAAAGTGAATGCCAATATTCGTGGCAATTCCACCTGATTTTTGTATATTCCCTTTCCATGAATTGAAATACCAGTTTCCCCGGCTGGTTATATAAGTAAGGTCGAGATTGTGTTTCGTACCCGACGGCAGGCTGTCGATTTTCTTCTTCAGATCGATAAGCACCGGATGAAGCCGAAGCTGGAGTATCGTATATATTTTTTTATTGAACTCTTTTTCGATTTCAGAAAGGGCATCAATATTCCAGGGGTTTAGCACAAGTGGCTTTTCACATATTGCGCTGGCTCCCGAACGTAGTGCAAATCGTATATGAGAGTCATGCAGGTAATTGGGCGAGCAAATGCTGACATAATCGAGTTGCACGCCGGAACGGCGTAATTTATCCACATGCCTGTCAAACCGTTCAAACTCAACAAAAAAATGGCTATCGGGGAAGTAGCTGTCGATAATGCCTACACTGTCATTAGGGTCTAGTGTAGCCAGCAAAACATTCCCTGTATCTTTAATTGCTTTGAGATGCCTGACCGCAATGTATCCGCCAACCCCAATAATGGCAAACTTTTTTTGGATAGTCATACTACGTTATTTTAAAGGCTCATGTAAGTGAGCTTCGAAATTTTTGTCCGGTAAATTCCCTTAACATCCATGACAATTCCCTTAGGATTGCTGTGGTTAACAAAAAAATCTTCGCTAAGATTCGTATATTCTTTATGAGCCACGGCAATCACAATGGCAGCATAATCATTTCCGGGTTTTGTGCATAATCCGAATCCGTATTCTTTTTCGAGTTCTTCCGATGAGGCGTATGGGTCGATAATATCTACCACAATGCCGTATGATTTCAACTCGTTCACAACATCTGCAACTTTTGAATTACGAATGTCGCTGACATTTTCCTTAAAGGTAGCCCCTAATACCAGCACTTTTGAGTGCAAAACATTCCTGCCGGCTTTGATAATTTTTTTAACCACCTCGGTAGCGATGAATTTGCCCATTCCATCATTAACGGACCTTCCTGAATTGATAACCTGGGCGGCATGTCCTAATTCAGCCGCTTTGAAGGTTAAATAATAGGGATCAACACCGATACAATGACCACCCACAAGTCCGGGATAGAATTTAAGGAAATTCCATTTGGTTCCCGCTGCTTCCAGCACTTCATAGGTATTGATATTCATTTTGTTAAAAATCATCGAAAGCTCATTCATGAGGGCAATGTTCACATCACGCTGGGTATTTTCAATGATCTTTGCAGCCTCTGCAACTTTAATCGAAGATGCTTTAAACACGCCGGCCTTTACAACTATTTCATATACGCCGGCAATTTCCCGGAGGGATTCCTCATCGCAACCGGAAACAATTTTTGTTATGGTTGTAATGGTGTGTTCCTTGTCGCCCGGATTAATCCTTTCAGGGGAATAACCCAGTTTAAAATCGGTTCCGCATTTCAGTCCGGATAACTCCTCAAGTATTGTCTGGCAGTCTTCCTCAGTGGCACCGGGATAAACAGTAGATTCATATACAACGTAATCCCCTTTTTTGAGGATCTTACCTACGGTTCGGGTAGCGGATAATAAAGGGGTGAGGTCGGGAAGGTTGTGTTTATCAATGGGTGTAGGAACTGCTACTATATGAAATGAGGCCTGTTTAAGCACCTGCGGATCATCGGTAAAAACGATGTCGGTATTTTTGAAAGCATCTGCATCAAGTTCATCACTCGGATCGATACCTTTTTTCATCAGATCAATCCGTCCCTTATTTATATCAAAACCAATGACAGAAATTTTGCGTGCAAAGGCCAGGGCAATAGGTAAACCAACATAGCCCAGTCCTACCAGGGAAAGTTTTGCTTCTTTATTAAGAAGGCTGTCATAAATACCCATGTTTAATTGTTTTGGTTGACTAAGTAGTTGAATTAGAAAACTAAAGTTTAAATTCTTTTTTAATGCGTTCTACATAATCCAGTTTTTCCCACGAAAAGAACTCAACTTCTTTGGTTGATGATGAACCGTTTTTCATCAGGGCTACTTTTGCTTTATAGGATTCGCGGCCCATATGTCCGTATGCAGCCGTAGGCAGGAAAATCGGATTTTTCAGTCCAAAACGCTTGATGATCATTGCCGGTCTGAGGTCGAACAATCCGGCTATTTTACCTGCAATGTCACCGTCATCCATCTTAACAGCAGATGTACCAAAGGTATTTACATATAAACCAACAGGTTTGGCAACGCCAATGGCATAAGCAACCTGCACAAGCACTTCCTCTGCAACTCCCGCGGCCACCATATTTTTGGCAATATGCCTCATGGCATAGGCAGCAGAGCGGTCTACTTTTGAACTATCCTTTCCGGAAAATGCACCACCTCCGTGAGCACCTTTTCCGCCATATGTATCCACTATGATTTTGCGCCCTGTCAAACCGGTATCACCATGGGGTCCGCCGATAACGAATTTACCGGTAGGGTTAACATAAAGAAGAAACCTGGTGTCAAAAAGGTCCTTAACACGCTTCGGTAATTTTTTCAATGCCCTGGGCAGTAAAATTTCCCTTACATCTTTTTCGATGGCTTTAATCATTGCAGCATCCTTGTCAAATTCATCATGCTGTGTGGATATTACAATGGTATGTACACGGCTGGGTTTGCCCTTGTCGTCATATTCGATGGTGACCTGGGATTTCGCATCCGGACGCAGGTATTTCATTTTCTTGCCTTCGCGTCTTATTTCGGAGAGTTCTTTAAGCAATAAATGAGAAAGTTCGAGTGAGAGGGGCATATAATTATCGGTTTCACGGCAGGCATAACCAAACATCATACCCTGGTCTCCGGCTCCCTGGTCTTCCTCATTTGCTCTTTCAACACCCCTGTTGATATCCTGGGATTGCTCATGAATCGAGGAAATAACACCACAGGAATCTGCTTCGAATTTATAATCAGAATGGGTATAACCGATTTTTTTTATAACCTCCCTTGCTACTTGCTGAACATCAACATATGCATTGGTTTTAACTTCTCCGCTTAGTACAACAAGGCCTGTTGTAACGAGGGTTTCACATGCCACTTTTGATTCGGGATCACGCCTGAGGAACTCGTCCAATAAAGCATCTGATATTTGATCCGCAACTTTGTCGGGATGACCTTCCGATACAGATTCTGAAGTGAATAAATATGCCATTTAAGATTTTTAATAGAGTAAATAATGGTGACAAAGATAAAAAAAGAGAAGTGAAACCATTCGCAATGTAAATTTTAAGTTGATGAAAATATAAATTTATGCGGTAAGTTCACGAAATACATCCTCCAATTTTTTGTCTTTACGGTGCAAAGAGAGTATTATGAGGTTGTGTTCAACGGCCAGTCTGAATAATTCTGCCCTTATATCTTCACTACCGGTCTCAATAAGCCAGTTGCCGGGATTTATTTTTTTGATCCTTTTTATACCGGGGCATGAAGCGAATATTTCTTCACCGGCATCAGAACTGAATTCAATGATGAGTGTATGAGAAACAGACTCTGTGGCGAGATTCCCCGTAAGGTCATTGGCTACAACAATTCCTTTGTTCAGCAGTATAACCCTTTTGCATATGGCCTCTACTTCCTGCATAATATGGGTTGACAGGATTACTGTTTTTTCCTTGCCCAGCTCAGATATCAGTGTCCTGATTTCGGCTATCTGATTCGGATCGAGTCCGGTTGTGGGCTCATCGAGTATTAAGATTTCAGGGTTATGTATAATAGCCTGTGCCAGGCCTACCCTTTGGCGATACCCTTTTGAAAGCAGTCCTATTTTTTTATGCACTTCGGGTTGCAGACCGGTGAGCCTGATTACCTCCGATACACGATTGTGGTTATTTTTAGCCGGCCGGTATAAGCCTGCAATATGATGCAGGTATTCCCTTACATACATATCCGCATAAAGCGGATTGTGCTCAGGAAGGTAGCCCAGGTGTTGCTTAATCTCATCAGGATATTGAATGACAGATTTTCCAAAAACCTTTACATCGCCGGAAGTTGGCTTTACCAGGGAACATATTATTTTCATCAGGGTGGACTTACCTGCCCCGTTAGGCCCGATAAGCCCGACAATCTCACCGGAGCCAACCGTAAAGGATACATCATTCAGTGCGACCTGTGCGCCGTAAACTTTACCAAGGTGCTCAACCGCTATAGACATGGCCATTATTTTGATTATCCTCCAAATATAAGGCAATCCTTATTTCCTTCAACTGGCATTCAGGGTTAAAAAGCAAAACTTAGAAACTATTTGGACTAAAACTGCCTTAAATTGCTAATTTTGCACGAAATAAATATTTGCTTTTTCATGAGAATTAAAGAATTACTGGCCTCCCGTGATTTTGGCAATACAGCACTTGTTAAAGGCTGGGTGCGGACAAAACGGGGTAATAAAAACATTGCTTTTGTTGCATTGAATGACGGATCGGTTATCCACAATATCCAGGTGGTTTTTGATATGAGCAGGTTTGATGA